>JBDHII010000073.1:0-12135 GCA_039587515.1 Gemmatimonadota bacterium | reverse complement strand
CTATGGGAGGCGCTCAAGTACGAGAAGCGGATCGAGCTCTTCCACTACGGATTCGGCACCGAGTTCTTCGACGACCGCGGCTGGGGCGATCTCGTGACCGGCACGCTCCTGCAGCTGCCCATTCCGGGGTCCACACTTCTGGCCCGTGATCGCCGCCGAGGGATCACCGGCCTACTACTACCTGCGCAATCAGGCGCTCACGGCCTATCGCGAGAAGCGGAGGCAGGAGGGGAAGGAGGTCCTCCAGCGCTTCTGATCGTTCCGGCGAGAGCTAGCGGGGCCGGACCGCCTGCGGCTGCAACGAGGTCAGTGACCCGATCCTGACCGGCTGGCCGGTCTTCACGCTCGTGCGGGCCGCGACGCCCAGAAGGATCGACATCGCCCCGTCTCTGACGCCCGCGGCCTGCTGGTAGGGGTCGGGGGCGTCGGGGTCGATGAAGATCCGGTCGCGTAGCCTGTCGTCACCTCCGCCGTGGCCGCCTTCCGTGTTGGAGACCCGGATCAGCTCGGTCTCACCGAAGTTGTCGGTCACGCGGATCTCGTCGTACGCCTCGGCCTCCCATGGCTGGCGCTCCTTGATCCACGCCTCGATCCGCCCTGTCGTCCCGTTGAAGGCGATTCGGTAGCCCTCGTAGGGGGAGTAGGTGGTGCAGGAATAGCTCACGGATGCACCGTTCGCGTAGCGGATCTGGGCGGCCATCTTGTCGTAGATGTCGATCTCCTCGCTCCAGACGCACCCGTCCCGCAGATATCCGTCGTGGTGCTCGTTGTCGACGTAGAGCCGCATGAGGAGATCGTTCTCGGTGATGTCCCAGGCGAAGTCGCAGCGATCGCTGTGGGGACAGCCCCGGCAGTTCGTGTGGCGGAAGTCGTTGTTGCGCCCGTAGTGCTCGAGCGCACCGTGGGCGAAGACCTCCTCCGGCTCGGAGTCGAGCCACCAGTTCAGCAGGTCGAAGTGGTGGGTGGCCTTGTGCACGAAGAGCGTGCCGCTGAAGCGCTCCTTGCCGTGCCATCGCCGGAAGTAGGCGGCCCCGTGGTAGACGTCGAGATACCAGTGGAAGTCGACCGACGTGACCTTCCCGATCCGCCCCTCCATGAGCATCTGCTTGATGCGCTGCCGATGAGGCGAGTAGCGGTAGTTGAAGGTCACGGTGACCTTGCGACCCGTTCGCTCCTGCGCGTCCAGAATCGCCTGGCAGGTCGTCTCGTCGGTCGTGAGCGGCTTCTCGGTGATGATGTCGGCCCCGAGCTCCATGCCGCGCACGATGAACTCGTGATGCGTGCTGTCGACGGTGGTGACGACGAGGGCGTCGGGCCGGGTCTCGACCATCATCCGTTCGAAGTCGGTGAAGGTCGGGCAGTCGACGCCGATGTAGTCCTTCGCGAAGGTCAGGCGTCCGGGATTGACGTCGCACAGCCCGACGAATTCGACGTGGTCCGCGTAGCCGGTCACGAGCCCACGGCCCCACATGCCGATTCCGCGGATCCCGGTGCCGACCATGGCGAGCCGCATGGGTGCGGCGGGCGCGGATGCTTCGGGTGACCGGCGGATCGGCCGCTCGACGGCGAGCTTCTCGGGAGCGGCGTCCGGCCCGAGGACCACGCCGGCGGCCAGCGCGCCGCCACCCGCCTTCACGAAGTCCCGACGAGTGAGACCCTTCCGTCCCTCCTCACGGATGGGCGTATCGGCCATCGGAAACCCCCCTGGAGAAAGGTGGATGCGGACGAGGGGTCCGCCCGACTCATTCTCGGGTGCTCACCCCCTCGGACGCAACGCGCATCCGGGGCGAGGATCTCAAGCCCCGGAGGAAGACAGATCCGACGCCTGACGACGGCGACGCAGGTAGGAAGAGAGGTTGGCCTTGAGCGTTGCCGGGAAGAGAAGCAGCGTCGCGCCGACGCCCAGGATCGGCAGCGCCAGCGGCAACTGACCGAAGACCGCGAGGACGAAGGCGAAGAAGGCGAAGAAGTCCCGCTTGCCCGCGAAGTGGACGGCCTGCAGGACCCGACTCACCCAGTCCGTGCCGTCCTGGTATCCGTATCGAACGGAGAGGAAGCTTCCCGAGGCGCGCTCTCGGGCCACGTACGAGGTGAGATTCACGATGCTCGCAGCCCCGGCGAGCAGGCCCACAACGCCGGCGTAGACGTAGAAGTCCGGCACGTCGGAGCGGTAGACGCCCACCACGACGGCAAGGATGAAGACGAGGTAGGAGACGTTGTCGCAGACGGTGTCGATCCACTCTCCACGCCGGCTTTCGAGGAACTTGAGCTTCGCGACCTCGCCGTCGGTTCCGTCCACGATCGAAGCGAAGTGGAAGAGCGCGCCGGCCACGAGAAAGTTCAGGTAGCCACCGAGAACGGCGAAGGCGGCTCCGACGAAGGTGATCAGCATCGCGGCGACGCTGATCTGGTTCGGCGTGACGGGGGTGTCGACGAGCAGGCGGCTGATCCGCTTGGAGACCGGCCGGTTCAGGTGTCTCGAGACCCATCCGTCCGACGGCTTCGTGAGGGCTGCCAGGAGCTTCCGTTCTGCCGCTGCGAGGTCCTCGGGCGTGTCCACGTCCTGCCAGAGGTGCTCTCCGACGTCCGTGACCCGTGCCTTCCCCGTGAGCGCGAGCCGCTGCACTCCTGCAGACAGACTCGACTGTCCGTCCGCGCTCGCCTCCCGGATTGCGCCGAAGAGGGCCGGCGTCGCCAGGAAGACACCGGTGTCGATCGCATCGAAGTCGTCCAGCTCCTTGCCGATCCGCACGATCCGCCCGTCACGGACCATCACCTTGGTCGCATCCTCGAGGTCGAGGACGGAGTCGACGTCGTAGTCGACGGCGAGGTCGATCCCTTCGGGCGCCCCCCGCTGGGCCAGTGCCCGAACCGCTTCAGGCCGGAAGAGGTGGTCGGTCATCGTCAAGAAGAACGGCTCGTCGAGCTCGCTCTCGGCGGCCAGGACGGAGATGCCGTTCGGCTCCTTCCAGTCCGGGTTGAACACCCAGTGCACGCGCAGGTCGGGGCGCTGCCAGCGCTCCATCTCGGAACGGATTCGATCGGCCTCGTGACCGATCACCACGTACGCGTCCGTAACTCCGCCGCGCTGGAGCGTGTAGAGCGTCCGCGCCAGGAGCGGCAGGCCCAACACCCGGAAGAGCGGCTTCGGGACCTCGCCACCGAGGCGAGATCCGAGACCCGCTGCAAGCACGAGGGCTTTCGTTACGGGCTTGGGCGTATCACTCACGGGGTTCGGTCGGGATCGAGCCAGAAGGAAATTCGCGGGAAATATAACCCGCTCCGCCGCGAATCAGTCGCCGGTCGCGGCCGTCTCCGTGGCGGCTCGCTTCGCGTCGGCCACCTCGAAGAGCGCGGGAAGGACGAGGAGCGCGCTGAGCAGCGTCGCACCGAGCCCGACCACTGCCAGCTTTCCGATCGACTCCAGGCCGGGATGGCTGGCCATGATCAACCCCGTGTAGCCGACGATCGTCGTGACGGTGGCCATCGTCACGGCCGGACCGGTCCGCTTCAGCACCAGGTGGAGCGAGCCTCGTCCTTCCCTCCGATAGCGGTGCCGGATGTGGACGCCCGTGTCGACGCCGATCCCGACGATGCTCGGCAGCACGACCATGTTGAAGAGGTTGAGCTTCATGCCCATCAGCACCATGACGCCGCCCATCCAGGTGATCCCCAGTACCAACGGGCTCAGGACCATCAGCGCCTCGGTCACCGAGCGGACGTCGACGAGCACGATGACGAAGACGACGAGCAAGGACAGCGCGACCGCGATCTTGCCCTCGCGGATCACCATCTGGAGGAGGTCGGCGATGATCAGGTTGGGGCTCGCCGCGTGAAGCACGTGGCCCGTATCCAGCGTGAGCGTGCCGATGTCCTCGGCGAACCGAATGCTGTTGCGACCGTCCCGAAGCGCGACGGACGGGTAGATGAAGACGAAGCTCCCCACTTCGCCGTCCTTCGTGAGGAAGGGCCGCAGCTCGTTTTCAGGCACGTCCGAGAACTCGATCGGCTCGTCGACGGCCAGGTAGCCCTGTAGCCGCTGGAGTCGCTCGAGGTCGTCTCCCGTGAGAATGTCCTCCGCCTCCTCTTCCTCGATCATCTCCCGGATCCAGCCGATCCGCTCGAGTCGCGGGCCCTGGTCCTCGGGCACGAGAGAGTAGATCGAACGCACCTGATCGACCGTCGGTGTCACCGTGTCGCTCTGCATCCGCGTCTCGACGAGCACCTCGACCGCGACGGCCTCTTCGGGCGAGGACGCCAGGACGAGGGCGGGAGACTCGGAGCGGTCGAAGACCCCTCTCGTGAGCTCTCCGACCCGCTGCCGCTCCGGCGTGATGATACGCAGGTCGGTGAAGTCGTATTCGAACTCGACCCGTGAGAATCCCACGATCGCGAGGATCGTGACGAGTCCACCGGCGATCAGCAGCGGGCGCGCCGATGCGAGCGGGCGGGGCTCGAAGGAGAGCGTCTTGCCCTCGACGCGCCCGATCTTCAGGAGCCCGAACCGTTCGGCGGTGACGATCAGCCCGGGGAGCAGGAAGATCGTGGCAAGGAGGGCGAAGACGAGTCCGATGCCGGTGATGAACCCGAGCTCGGAAAAGCCCTTGAAATCCATCAGCATCAGCGAGAAGAAGGCCGCCGCGGTCGTGAAGGTCGTGGTCGCGAGCGCCCTTCCGGTCTCACAGACCATGTTGTGGAGCGCGTGTGCCTGGTCACCACCGGCCTGGCGGGTCTCCCTGTACCGGGCGAAGGCGTGGATCCCGTAGTCGATGCCCAGTCCAAAGAGGACGACGAAGAGGAATCCGGTGATCGTGTTGAGCTGGCCGATCGCCAGGTAGGTGACCCCGAACGTCCACGCGATCGACGCCGCGAGGGTGACGGCGATCAGGATCGGCGGCATCACGCTCCGGAAGTACAGGAAGAGGAGCAGCAGAACGCCGGTGAAGCCGTAGACGGCCGTACCGAAGATGTCGGATTTGAGCGTCTCGAACTCGTCGATGCGGTTCTTGATGTTGCCGCCGTAGACGACCTCGATGTCCGCGGCGTAGCCGGCGGGGTCGACCGACTCGACGATGCCGCGGACCTCGGCGAGCATCTCCACGCTGTAGTCGAGATCGACGCTCTCTCCGGCCGCGGCGACCTCCACGACGAGCACGGTGCTGTCGGGGTTGGTGAAGTACGGCTTCGGCTCGTACTCGCTGTACTTCGCCTCCCACGCCGCGAGCTCGTCCTCTTCGCCCTCCTCGGACTCTTCCGCGGGCGGGGGCCCGAAAAGGTCGTCCACCATGAACGGGTTGAACGCCTGCTTCTCGGCGTCGATCGCGTCCAGGATCACGTCGTACAGCTCGTCCAGCTCGTCCGACGTGAGGAAGAGCAGCGCGTTCTTCTGGTAGAACTCGGTCTCGTTCTCGAACTGCGCGTAGAGGACGTATTCGCTCTCCTCGAGCTTCGGCTTGAGGTCGGTGGCGAGCCGCAGCAGGGCGTCGAAGTCGCTTCCGGCCAATACGACGCGGAGCTTGCTCACGGCCCCGCCCACCTCGGCCTCCATCGCGTCGAGCGCCTGGACGCTCGCGAAGTTGTCCGGGAGGAGCGTAGCGAGGTCGCTCTCGAGGCTCAGCTTCGAGGTGAGAAAACCACCGACGAGGGTCGCTGCGATGCACAGGCCCAGGACGGGGCCGTAGCTGCGCGGGACCCAGCGACAGGAGTGCTCGGGTGTCTCCGTCACCCCTTGTCGCGCTCCTGCTCGAGTCGCTCGACCATCCGCGCGTACATCTCCTCGTAGGAGGTGGCGCGGATCTCACGCCTGAAGGAGTCCTGGTAGGTCCTCAGCGTGCTCGAGCCGTCGATGATCACGTCGTAGGCCTTCCACTCGCCGTCCACGAGGTGCATGAGGTAGACGACCTCCACCTCGCGCTTGCCCTCGTGAGCGAAGGTCAGCACGCGGCTTTCGTTCCCTTCGACCTCCGCAGGCTCGTAGGTGATGCTGTCGGCCTGGTACACCTCGAGCTTCTGGACGGAGGAGCTCCGCACCAATTCGCGGAAAGTTTCCACGAACTGGACCTTCTCCTCGGCGGTGCGTTCGTCCCAATATCTCCGAAGCGCCCTCCGAGAAAGCTCCTGGAAGTCGATGAGACCGTTGATGACGTCCTTGAGCTCCTCACGGACCTCGTCCGAGATCGAATCCCCCGCCGCATCGAGCGCCTCGGTCACGGCCTCGTTCCGTGTCCGAACGACCTCCGTCGGATCCGACTGTGCGGAGAGCGTCGCAGGTGTTCCGATCCACGCACCGATCGCCGTTGCGGCGAGCAGCACCCATGCCGTGTTCTTCATCGGTATTCTTCGATCACTCCGGACCATGCCACTCGCTCAGTTCTGCAGGTCGCGCCCGACCGACTGACTCAGCTCTGCGAGCTTCGTGTTGTACCGCGCCAGATTGCGAAGCTGGGTCACGCTCATCCCCACGTTCGATTTGAAGGCGTCGATGACGTCGTCGATGTTCCCGATTCCCAGGTCGAACGTCTGAAGCTCGGCCCGCAGCAGGTTCTCACTTGCTCTGAGGGCCGATCGCCCGTCCTCCACGTCCTCTTCGGCGCGTACCAACTCCAGGTAGGCTTCGCGCACCTGCTGATCGATCATGAGACGCAATGGCCGTGCCTGAGCCTCGAGTCTCGCGAGCTCGAACCGCTCGACCTCGGTCCGGTCTCCGCTCTGCCAGAAGTTCAGGTTCCAGTCGATTCCCAGGAGCATCGCCGGACGGGTGAAGTTCGTCGGGTTTCGGACCCAGGGATTGCTCGGGTCGAACCGTCCGGGGGAGCGGTTCAGGCTGAATTGCCCCGCCGCGTACAGCGTCGGCTTCCGATCGGCTTCGAGGCCTCGCACGAGAGCCCGGCGCGCGTTCAGGCCCGCCTCGAGTCGGGTGATCTCGGGCCGGCTTCCACGCGCAGCGTCGAGATAGTCGGCCAGCTCGCCCACTTCCACATCGAGCTCTTCCAGGGATCCGGTGGCGACCTCCAGTACGACGTCCTCTCCGAGGCCGAGAAGTGCGCGCATCGCCGCTACGGCCTTGGTCCGGCCCGTCTCGACCTCTCGGCTCTGGCTCGTCACCTCGTACTTGAAGAGCTCGAACTTGAACAGGTCGTTCTGGCTCGCCTCGCCCTCGTCGTAAAGCTCCATGAGGCGGGTCTCGGCCTCGTCCACCCGCTCGCGGACGGAGGAAGAGACGTCCACGAGCTCGTTGCTGAGCACGATTCCCCAGTAGAGCTGGCGAACCTGCTTCAAGAGGTCTGCTCTCGTGCGTTCGAGCTCGGCGCGGTTGGCGTCCACCTGGAAGCGGGCCGCCTCGATTCGCGAGCCGAGCTTGCCGAAGGTGTAGATCGGCTGCACGAGGTTGACGTCCACCTGGGTGAACCAGGTCAGGTCTCCGAAGCCGGTGGTGGCCGTGTCGGGAGAGACCAGCACCCCGAACTCGGTGAACTCGCCCCGGGCCTTGGGAGCCGGTCCCCAGACGTTGCGCAGCCTGAGCTCGGGCAGGAAGCGCGCGCCGCTGGCGAGGTCCTCCTGGGCGCGCGCCAGCTCCACCGAAGCGATCGCCGACTCCAGGAGCGGGCTGTGCTCGAGCGCGATGCGCTCCGCGTCCTGGAGGCCGACGACGAGCGTGTCCACCTGCCCTTCGAGGCTCGCCCCACCGCACAGGACGGCGAGCGCGACGGATACGAGGCGCGATCGGAGCACGATGCTCATCGGGTGATCGGATCGACGATGTCGAGCACGCCGGACGTGACTCCGGGCGGAGCCTCCCTCAGGGCGACGATGTCGTCGTAGTCCGCGTAGGCCTGGGACTTCATCGAGTTGGCGTCCGACAGGATCCCGAAGCCGATCGACTTGGTCGGCGGGTTGCTGCCGAACGTCTGTCGGAATGCCTGGCGCGCGTCGAACACGAAGGTATGCCACTCCCCGATCCCCTCCGTGCCGGTCCCGAAGACGATCTGCCAGGGCTTGCCGATCCCCTCCCTTCGGACGGCCGTTCCGACCGGCAGCGTGGAGCTCCACACGTACTTCAAGGACTGCGGGATCTGTCCGAAGAGCCGGGAGTTGAGGGTGAAGTAGAGGCCGGCGGCGCTGTCGACCTTCCAGTCGTCCCGCTCGTCGGCGTCCTCCGGGATCACGTTCACGCGCACCCGGAAGGACACGTAGGGAAATTCGTCCACGTTCCACGGCGTGTCCCGACCCATGATGACCGACTGCCCCTCGTCCGTCGCCTCGAGGTACTTGTTGCCGTCCTCGAGCTGCACCCGGTAGGGCTTGTGCTTGTCGTCGTCCTTGCCTTTCCAGGACCAGCCACGCGGAAGCGTCCCCACCTCGTCGTCCTCGAAGTCCTCGAGCACGACCCGATCATAGCCTCCCAGCTCCGCGATCATGTAGCTGAACGAGAACTTTTCGAGTGCGGAGTCGACACGCCTCTCGATCGTGTCCAGGAGGCTCCGGCTCCCCTTCCGCACGTCCAGGACGCCGCAGCCGCCATCCTCGTGGGCGGCCAGACGAAACGTGAACCACTCGTTCCCGTCGACCCCCATGAGCCAATAGCGGGCCGTGACGAACCCGTCCTGGAGAACCCATTCCTCGTCCGCGGGGCGCAGATAGCGCATCGGGGAGCCCTGGAAGTACGGCAGAAGGATGTTACGCAGCTCGCGGGTCAACGCGGTCCGAAACACCGTGCGCTCGTGGTCGTTCAACCAGGCCCAGCGTTCGTCGAGGATCCGTTCGGACATCCCGTCGAGCACGAAGATTTCCGGGATGAGCCCCTCTGCCTGCGCCTCGGCCTGACCGTTGTCCGCCTCCAGGATGCCGACCCACCGTCCCCACGCCGCCTCGATCTGGGCGGCGCCGTCTACGTGACAGATCGCGCCCTGTGGAGACGGGTCCGCCTTCGAGGTGTCCGCCACCGGCCGGTCCGGCGCGTCGCCGCGGGATGCTCCGACGAGCACGGCACAGACACCGGCGAGGACGGCCGTACGGCGCCCTGTCCGGGGTTGTGCTCGAAAGGCCTTCAGCGTGTCGATGATCGTGCTCCTGACTCGAAGTCGTGCAGGCGCGGTCCGATGCGCTTTAGAACACTGTCCCGGAATGGGCGGTTCCGGTTTTGCGGACATCGGATTACGGGGCTCCGGGCCGATCGGCTAGAAGAGCAGTCCGTCTCTGGGCTGAACGAAGGCCAGGACGATCGCCGTGAGAAGGCTCAGCCAGACCAGCACGTAGAGGGGCACGAAACGCTTCCGCCGCTCCAGATATTCCGGAAACTCGGGTTCCTTGCCCTGGAACTTGCCACGTGGTCGGTCGGGGAAGAAGAAGGTCTTGTAGGTCTCGATGGTCGCGACGGTGAATCCGATGGAGCCCAGAAACACGAAGACGTAACTGGTCGTCAGAGCGCTCACGAGCACACCGTACCCGAACGCCATTCCCGGGCTTCGGAAGAACTTGAAGGTGTGAAAGCCCTCGATCGGAGCGTCCTTCCAGGCACCCCCGAACGCCGAGATCCATCCGCCCGCGGATGCGATCACGAAGACGATCAGCCAGGGCGACACGGAGAGCTGGGCCATCTCCAGCCGATGGATGCCGAAGAGCACGAGAAGACCGCCTCCCAGGTAAGCGGCTCCGGCGCCCAGGCGCAGCGCCGGGCTCTCCACCACCTTGCCCCGCACCGAGAACTGCATCGGGATCGTGTACTTGGACTGGTCCTCCACCCGGATGAAGGTCTTGTACACCTCGAGCGTCGCCCGCTCGAGGCCGTAGGTCACGGCGAAGAGCACGACGAGCCCGGCGGCGGTCGTGGCATCGAGAGAGGTGCCCAGCCCGAGGGCCAGCCCGATGAGCGCGGCGAGAATCGGACTGCGCACGTAGGTGCTCCAGGTGAACCCCTCGTGCGGCGCGTCCTTGTACATGCCCCACGTGGCGCAGTGCAGTCCCGCGGCCAGGCCCGTGAGGAGGGCCGCCAAAGCTTCGGTCATCGTCTATCGTCGAGAGAGCGGTAGACGTCCCGTACGATCCGGACGTCCCGCTCTGCGAGGTCGAGTGTCATCTCGGGTTCGCGGCCCGTGCGGAGCGCCTCCAGGAAGTCCGTCCACATGCCCCGGAAGCCCCCGATGTCCCGGAAGCCGGGCAACGAGAAGCGCGTCCGCCTACCGCGTGCGAGCAGGAAGATACCATTGGACTCGAACCAGGCGGAGCCCTCACGCCCGTAGAGCGTCGAGAGCCGCACTCCCTGGAGGGGCGACGGCACCTCCCAGCTGAACTGCAGCGTTCCGACCGCCCCGTTGTCGTACTCGGCGACCAGGACGAGGCTCTCCTCCGCCGACCCGCCCCTCCCGGCCCGGCGCCCCGTCACGCGAACGGGCTCCATCCCGAGGTTGGAGACCAGGTTGACCCAGTGGATTCCGCCCTCGAAGAGCCCCCCGCCACCGGACTGCCCCGGATCCGCGCGCCATCCCTCGGGGCGTTGGCGCTTCACCGCGTTGAGGTTCAGGAGGAGCGGCTCACCGATCGTACCCCGGGCGATGAGCTCTGAAAGCCGCCTACGAAGCGGCTTGTAGAAGTAGTTCTCGGCCACGAATACGCGAGCCCCGCCGTCCGCGGCGTTTCGAACAGCCTCGAAATCCTCCGGCTGGAGGAACGCCGGCTTCTCGACCACCACCGACTTCCCGGCGGCGAGCGCGGCCAACGTCAGCTCGAGATGCGAGTCGGGGGGTGTCGTGATCAGAACCAGGCGCACGGCGTCGCTCTCGATGGCAGCCTCGTAAGACCCGAACGCGCCTCTTCCGACGTGCTCACGTGCGAAACGGGAAGCCCGTTCCGGGTCTCGGCTGGCGAAATGCAGCGCGACGGTCGGAGCGACCCGCCGGACGACTTTGGCGTGGGAGGCTGCGGCACGGCCGCAGCCCAGCACCGCCATCCCGAGCGGCTCGCGGCTCGAGTCCATCAGGCTTTTCCAGCCATCCGCAGGTCCTCCTCCACTGCTCGGCCGATGCGAAGCGCGTTCGCGGCGATCGTCAGGCTCGGATTCACGCCCGCCGAGGTGGGGAGGGCGCTACCGTCCGAGACGTACAGGCCACGCACACCGCGGAAGCGCCCGGCCGGATCGAGCGGGGCGGTCGCGGGGTCGTTGCCCATGCGAACCGTACCGAGCGCATGTGAGAAAGTATCGATGCGGTGGAAGTAGGAGGCCAGGGATCCGGCCGCCCGGTGAATCGTGCGGGCGCCGCGTGCGAGGGTCCGGCGCGCTTCGACGTCGCGGTCGTCGTAGCGGTGGTGGAGTGAGAGGCGGGGCAGCCCGAGCTCGTCGACCCGGTCCGGTTCCAGGCTGACCCGGTTCTCGCGGCGGGGTCGGTCCTCGGCCAGGACGAGCAGACCGGTGATCCGACGGACGACCGGAGCGACGAGTGCCGTGGCGAGGGCGCTGATCTCGCCCCGCACGGTGCCCAGGTCGGGTGTCTGGGTCTGCTGGATGTTGCCGAGCGGACCGGGAGGCCCGCTTCCGTCCGGGTCGCCGTGGTAGAAGTCGTTGATGCCGATTTGTTTGTGGTAGCGCCCCTCGTACCGGGGCAGCCACCCGTACGTCCCGAAGACGATGCCACTGCAGTGACGGGTCAGATAGCGACCGACACAGTCGCCGGCGGGGTTCAGGGCCTCCAGCCCGGATGCCAGGAGGGAGGAGCTGGGCCGTGCCCAGCGCCCCGCCTGCCACGATCACCGCATCGGCGGTGACGGTTCGGCGTTCTCCAGACCCTCGGTCCAGGCACTCGACACCGACGGCGCGATCCCCGTCGACCAGGACTCCCGCGGCCACGGTGCGGGCACGGAGCTCCATTCCGCGTGCGACCAGATTCGGCAGGATCTGTATGTCGATGTCGTTCTTGGCGCCGATGGCGCAGGCGAAGGTATCGCAGGTCGCGCAGCCGATGCAGGCCCGCCGTTCGCCGCTGCCGGAGTAGTTGATGGCGAGGGGCAGCCTGAACGGTCGAAGCCCCCTCTTCCGGGCGGCCTCCGCCATCCTCCGGGAGACTTCGGAGAGCTCGGCCGGGGGCTCGAGGTAATCGCGCGAGCGCGGTGGCTCCGTGGGGTCCTCGCCCGCCCGCCCCGCCA
>JBDHII010000145.1:0-3234 GCA_039587515.1 Gemmatimonadota bacterium | reverse complement strand
GCTTGCAGGAAAGCTCGACCTCGGTCTGGCCATCGAGACGCTGAGGTCACAGGACCTTGGAACGCTTGGACGGGTTCGGGAGTCCAAGGGACGGGAGGTGAGACCGTGAAGAGAGCGATCAACGTTGCAGTCGTGGTCGGTGCGGTGGCCTTTGCTGCGTGCAGCGAGGCTGGGGCGCCTGTTTCCGAGGTCGTCGTCGCCGACAGCGCGGGAGTGCGCATCGTCACGAACCCGATGGAGTCCGAGGCGTTGCCCTGGGTGGTCGGGGACGCCCCGCTCGTTTCGATCGGGGGTGCAGCTGCATCCGAAGAGGAGCAGCTTTTCGGGGTGCGGGGTGCAGCCCGTCTCTCCGACGGCCGCATCGTGGTCGCGAACGGGGGTACGCACGAACTCAGGTTCTTCAGCGCGGATGGCGGCTTTCTGAGCGCTTCGGGTGCGGAGGGGGAGGGGCCGGGTGAGTTCGTCGGCATCTGGATCATGTATCGCCTGCCTGGAGACACCCTGCTCGTCTACGACCAGCGAAGTTCCTACCTACGCACCATCGACCGCGAGCGAACCGCGGAGGTGCAGTTCTCCAGCGTCGTCGGCTTCTACGCCGACGGGTCCCAGCTGGGGCAGAACTTCGTGAACACGGGCGGTGAGTTGCCGTCGGGGCTGCAGCGCTTCATGACGGACCTCTACCATTTCGGAACGGACGGGACGCTGCTGGCCCAGCTGGGACCGTACATGCTGGACGAGACCTACTTCGTGCCGCTGGAAGGGGGCGGGCTCTCCTTTTGGGATCCGGTCTTCGGTCGTCAAAGCTATCGTCTGGCCGCCGGCGATCGTTTCCTCTACGCGGACAACGAGACCTTCGACATCCAGCTCCGTGAGTCGGACGGCTCCCTGCGCATGGTGATCCGCCGGGCCGGGCTGGCTCCGGCCGTGGAGGCGCACCACATCGAGGGCGAGAAGGAGCGTCGCGTGGAGGAGCAGACGGACGAGAACGCCCTTCGCGAGCTCGAGCGGATTCTCGCGGAGATCCCGATACCCGATCGTTTTCCCGCGCACGGCGACATCGTGCACGACGCGCGAGGGCTGCTGTGGGTCGAGGTCTACCGGTTGCCCGGGGACGAGACCCAGCGGTGGGAGGTGTTCGGCCCGGACGGCGTGTTGATGGGGCAGGTCACCTTCCCAGAGGTGCTCGACACGGTCTACGAGATCGGCGAGGACTACGTGCTCGGGCTCGCGCGCGACGAGTTGGATGTTGAGTCGGTGCGGATCTACGGGCTGATGCGGGGAGAAGGCTAGTCCCGCAGGATCTCCTTCAGCTCCTCGAACCAGTTCTCGACGAGGATGACGTGGGAGGCCGCGGCCTCCGTCGTCCCGAGAGAAACCGGCGCGATCATCAGGAAGCTCTGGTCGTCCAACGCGACGTCGTACCGCCTCTCCGACGCTGCCGAGCGGTAGCTGCCGACGACCTGAAAGAGTGGGTCACGGCTGAGCACACGAAATCCCGGTTCCGTTTCGAGCGCCGCAGCCACGAGCATGCCGTCGCCGTCTCTATAGAAGAGCTCCCGGCCGCTGTGGGCCCACGCCGGCTCGTAGCCGCCGCCGTCCGAGATCTTGATCAAACGGTCCTCGACGTTCGGGAAGGGCCGGACGTAGACCTCGGGGATGCCGGACTGATCCGACAGATACGCGAGCCACTGGGCGTCGGGCGACAGCGCCGGAGCCCATTCGTCGAACTCGGGACTGGTCAGGAGCGCTTGGTCCGTGGCGTCGCTGCCGATCTCCCGGTAGTAGAGATCGGCTTCACCGCCTTGGGAGTCCTGGGCTCCCTGACGGTAGACGAGCCAACGACCGTCCCGGGACCACGTGGCTTGATGGACCGCCTCGTCCTTCTGCAGGAAGACCTCGACAGGTGTGCCTGCATCGAAGCGACGCTGCATGAGCGCCTGGTCTCCTGCTGCCTGGAGCGCGGTCTGCCAGATCACCTGGCGTCCATCCGGGGACCACAGCGGTCGCCGGTTTTGGATCGCATCCTCCGAGAGTCGTGTCTCGGGGCCGTCGGGAAGCTCTTTGACCCAAACGCTCGTACCGTCCTCACCCCGCCGATTGAAGGCCAGGAGCCGACCGTCCGGAGAAAGCGCGAGCGTGTAGGTGTCTGTGGCCCAGTCCTCGTCGACCGGCGTGGCTGTGCCATCTCGGTCGACTCGGACGATCTTGGCGAAACCGCCGACGAATTCGGGGTTCTCTCCGGCCAGGTAGACGAGCGTGCCGTCTCCAGCCAGCTGCATCGCGGCGTACCAGGGGAGGGCTCGCACACCCTCCAGCACGGGGACGCCGGGCCCGGTCGTCTGTAGCGATCCGAGGTCGAAGGGCGCGGCGAAGACGCCGCCGTCCTGGCGCGCGTAGAGGAGATGTCCCGTGGGTGCGTACCAGGCGCTCACCGCGTCCTCGATAAGGAGCCGCTGTTCGCGGGTCTCGCGGTCGAAGACATGGATGTTGTGGTCGGGGCACTGATTGTTGCAGCTGAGGTAGAGCACGCCCCGACCTTCGGGCAGTGGGGTGATACGGGTGACGAACCCGCCGGCCTCTTGGGGTCTCAAGAAGACGTCGACCTCGCCGCCGTCTTCGCTCACGCTCGCCAGACTCCAGCCCGCCCCGTTGAAGACGAGGGTGCCGTCCTCGAGCCACGCGGCCGACTGGTTGCCGATCGCTGTGGAATCGGCCAAGGTGATTGCTGCGCCACCCCTGCGCGGCACCTTCTTGAGCGCACGATCCGCGAAGAAGGCGATCCACGCTCCGTCCGGTGAGAACGTCGGCGAGAAACCCCCTTCCGCTCCCGAGAGAGGGACGGACGCTGCTTGATCCCGCTCCTTGAGGCCGAGGCCGGCCCCGGCACTGTCGACCACGGCCATGGCACGGTTGAATCCGCTGCCTCCGCACCTCGGCGTCCCGAGACCCGGAGGTGAGGCTCCACCCCAACGCCCCTACAAGCACCACCGAGGCGGCCGTCATCGCCAGGGCGATCGTCTTCCACTTGCTGCTCGCGGCCGCGGCTTCGGCCGCCATTACGGCGGGCTCCCCCCACCGGAAGCCCGGGTCCTTGAGCGCCCGCTCGAACTCGCGGATCGATGCGAAGCGGTCGGCCGGCAGCTTCTCGATCGCCTTCATCACGGCCGCTTCGACGTTGGCCGGGATCGCCTTGCGGTACTCGGTCGGGCGCGTGGCGTCGCCCGTGAGGATCTT
>JBDHII010000072.1:0-17067 GCA_039587515.1 Gemmatimonadota bacterium | reverse complement strand
CTTCGCCTGCGTGTACGTGATCGCTGCCGTCAACGTCGTCTTCCCGTGGTCCACGTGCCCGATCGTTCCCACGTTCACGTGCGGCTTCGTACGCTCGAACTTCTCCTTGCCCATTTCTTTCCTCGTCGGCCAGACGGTTCAGTCAGAAAGCCTCGGTCATCCCTCTTCGTCCTTCAGAGCTCCGGCCGGGGATTGAACCCGGGACCTCTTCCTTACCAAGGAAGCGCTCTACCCCTGAGCTACCGGAGCGGCCCGGCCGTCCAGAGCGGGAGACGGGACTCGAACCCGCGACCCTCAGCTTGGAAGGCTGATGCTCTAGCCAACTGAGCTACTCCCGCATGACTCATGCTCGGGTCAGGCCGACCTCGGAGCTCACCCGTGGACCGGCCAGTGGTGGGGGGAGGATTCGAACCTCCGAAGGCTGTGCCAGCAGATTTACAGTCTGCCCCGTTTGACCGCTTCGGTACCCCACCGGAACGGGATCGAGGCAGCGGCCCCTCCCCCTACGCGCGCACCCCCAAACACGAGGCCGCCTCTACAAGGCGGCCATTTGGGGGCGAGCTTGGTAAGCTAACAAGGTCGATAATCGTCATCAACCCCGGACGGGGGGGTGGTTTAGGGGATTTTCCACACCGGGAAACGGGAGTCAGGAGGCGACCGGCCCCGGCGTGGGGCCGAGGTTCCGATCCAGCAGGGCCTGGAGGTCGGGTTCACGTCCCATGAAGCGCCTGAAGAGCTCTTCCGGCTCGTCCGAGTCGCCCTGCGTGAGGATCGCGTCCATGTAGGCTCGGCCGACCGCGCGATTGAAGATGCCTTCCTCGCGGAAACGGCTGAAGGCATCGGCCTCGAGGACTTCGGACCACAGATAGGAGTAGTAGGCCGCCGCATACCCACCGGCGAAGAGATGGGTGAAGGACGTGGTGCTGTGGTGGCGCGCGAAGCGCTCGTTCGGGACGTAGTCGACCAGAAGTCCCTGAACGTAGTCGAGGACGTCCCCGTCGGCTTCGGGCGTGTACGAGAGGTGCAGCTTGAGGTCCGTGAATCCGAAGGAGAGCTGTCTCATCTGGGCCCACCCTCCCATGAAGCGCCGAGCCTGGATCATCCTCTCGTAGATCTCGTCCGGAAGCGGCTCACCGGTCTCGTAGTGCGCGCTGAAGAGCGGAAGCGCATCCTTCTCCCAGGTCCAGTTCTCCATGATCTGGGAGGGCAGCTCGACGAAGTCCCACGCGACGTTGATGCCCGCCATGGGTGCGATCGGCACCCGTGACGTCAGGTGATGGAGCAGATGCCCGAACTCGTGGAAGACCGTCTCGACCTCGCGGTGTGTGAGAAGCGAGGGTCGCTCGCCCTTGGGCGGCGTCAGGTTGCCGGCGATCACACCGACGTGAGGACGGAAGCCACCTCCACTCGGGCCGCCGGTCACGAAGTGGTTCATCCAGGCTCCCTGACGCTTTTCCGGCCTCGGATGCCAGTCCGCGTAGAAGGACCCGAGATGCGTCCCGTCGTCGTCGATCAGATCGTAGTATCGGACGTCTTCGTGCCACCTCTCCGAGATCTCCCGCTCCCGCACCATGAGACCGAAGACGCGCTCGGCCAAGTCGAAGAGACCCCCGATCACCCGCTCCATCGGGAAGTAGGGCCGAACCACCTCGTCGTCGATCTCGTACCGGGTGCGACGCAGGTCCTCCGCTGTGTAGGCAACGTCCCACGGCTCGAGCGGCGCGAGCCCCAGGGAAGTACCGTGCGAGACGAGCTCCTCCCAGTCCCGTCTCCAATAAGGTGCAGTCCGGCCTGTGAGCTCCTGCACGAAGGCGAAGGCCGTCGCCCCGTCCTTCGCCATGTGGTCCTCGAGCCGATAGTCCGGGAAGTGCGCGTAGCCCAACAGCTGCGCCAGCTCCCGGCGCAGCTCGAGAATCCGGCGAATGTTCTCTGCGTTCGAGAACTTCCCCTCCCTGCAGCGTCCGACATAGGCCGTGTAGATGTCGTGCCGGAGCTGTCGATCCCGAGCGTACTTGATGACCGGCTCGAATGACGGGTAGTCGAGCGTGAACAGCCATCCGCCGAGCCCGGCTGCTTCCGCCTTGCGGCGGGCCTGTTCGAGGTCGATCGACGGGATTCCCCCAAGGCGTGACTCGTCTTCGACCACGAGCCGGTAGGCGTTGGTCGCGTCGAGCACGTTCTCGCTGAACTTCTGCTGAAGCTGAGAGAGCTCGACCTTGAGATCCTCGAGCCGTGCCTTCCTCTGCGGGGGGAGATCGGCACCCGCCCTTCGGAAGTCACGCATGAGCGTATCGCGGTGGCGGGCGCGAAGACCCGCCAGCGCCACCGATTCGTCCGTCTGCTCGAAGGCCTTGAGCCGCTCCCAAAGCCCCTCATGAAGCGTGAGCCGGGTCCAGAAGCCCGTGATCTCGGGCAGGATCTCGTTATAGGCCTCCCGAAGCTCGGGCGTCTCGGCAACGGAGAGAAGGTGCGATACCGGAGCGGTACGCTCCTTCACACGCTCCGTGATGTCGTCGAGTCGCTCGATCGTGCTCGCGTACGTCGGCTCGAACTTGTCCGCCGCCAGCGTATCGATCTCGGCGTTTGCCGAGGCGAGAATCGCCCGCACGCCGGAGCGTACGTGCTCTGCGCGGATCCGATCGAACGGAATCGGGAGGGTACCCGCCAGAAGCGGATTGTCGGTGCGTGACATAGGCCTTGAAGAACGCTTCCCCGGGCGCGGTGACGCAAGGGTGTGGCGTACTTCCACTGCCTTTCGACTTCGCCAACGGAGGAACTCCGAATGACCTGCGGGGAAGGACTTGGCGTCTGGACCGCCCCGACGTGTCTCCCAAAGCTGGCAAACGCCCCTGGACCGACCCATGGCCCGCGTACTCATCCTCTTCGCACACCCGCTGCTCGAGCACTCCCGGGTCCACCGGAGGCTCCTGCGCCGACTCCCGGACTCCCCGGACCTGACCTTCCACGACCTGTACGAGGAATACCCGAGGCTGGACATCGACGTGAAGCGCGAGCAGGAGCTGCTCGTCGATCACGACGTGATCGTCTTCCAGCACCCGTTCTACTGGTACAGCACGCCCCCGATCCTGAAGCAGTGGCAGGACCTCGTGCTCGAGCACGGGTGGGCGTATGGGTCGGAGGGGAACGCACTGGCCGGAAAGACCTTCGTCTCGATCATCAGCGCGGGCGGAGGTGAGCCCGCCTACTGCTCCGTCGGATACAATCGCTTCACGGTCCGCCAGCTGCTCGCTCCCGTGGAGCAGACGGCCCGGCTGTGCCGCATGCGGTTCCTGCCGCCCTTCGTGGTCTTCGGCACGCACCAGCTCGACGAGGCGGGCATCGCCGGACAGGCGGCGCGATACGGGGCCTTCATCGAGGCGCTGCTCGCCGGCGAGCCCGACGAGGAGGCACGGGTCGGGCTCGAAAGCGCGATCACGATCAACGGCTTCGTCTCCCGGCTCACGGGAGTCGACGCATGAGCACCGAGACCTTCTTCCTGCAGGCCTTCGTCTACCTGACCGCAGCCGTCGTCGCAGTCCCCATCGCCAAGCGCGTCGGCCTGGGCTCCGTGCTCGGCTACCTCCTCGCCGGAATCGTCATCGGGCCCTTCGTGCTGGGGCTCGTCGGAGCGGAGGGCGAGGACGTGATGCACTTCGCCGAGTTCGGCGTGGTCATGATGCTCTTCGTGATCGGTCTCGAGCTCGAGCCCTCACTGCTGTGGCGCCTTCGCGCCCCGATTCTCGGTCTGGGTGGTCTGCAGGTCGGCATCACGACCGGGCTCGTGACGGGCATCTCCCTGTCGCTCGGCATCCCGTGGCAGGCTTCACTCGCCATCGGGATGATCGTCGCGCTCTCCTCCACGGCGATCGTGCTTCAGACGCTCGCCGAGAAGGGGCTGCTCAAGACGGAGGGCGGACAGTCGGCGTTCTCGGTGCTCCTCTTCCAGGACGTCGCGGTGATCCCGATGCTGGCCCTGATGCCGCTTCTGGCGACGGCGCACGTGCAGCTGAGCGGCGGAGACCATCACGTTGCCGAGGCGTGGATCTCGACGCTGCCGGGTTGGGCGCGTGCCCTCGCCGTGCTGGGAGCGGTGACCGCGATCATCATCGGAGGCCGATACCTGCTCCGTCCCGTGTTCAGGATTCTGGGCCAGGTTCGCATGCGTGAGGTCTTTACGGCGGCCTCTCTTCTCCTCGTCATCGGCATCGCGCTGCTCATGACCCGTGTCGGCCTGAGTCCTGCGCTCGGGACCTTCCTCGCCGGCGTCGTTCTCGCCAACAGCGAGTATCGACACGAGCTCGAGGCCGACATCGAGCCGTTCAAGGGGCTTCTGCTCGGGCTCTTCTTCATCTCCGTGGGGGCATCGATCGACTTCGGTCTCATCGGCAGTGAGCCCGGCATGATCGCGGGACTCACCGCGGGGATGATCCTGCTCAAGTTCACGGTCCTGATCGCCCTCGCGCGGCTCTTCAAGCTCGGCACCGATCAGGCGTTCCTCTTCGCCTTCGCATTGCCCCAGGTCGGCGAGTTCTCCTTCGTGCTCCTTTCCTTCGCGAGACAGGAAGGCGTGCTCGAGGCCGCGCTCACGGATCCACTCGTCGCATCCGTGGCGCTCTCCATGGCCGTGACGCCCCTCCTGCTGGTGTTCAACGAGCGCGTGCTCCAGCCCCGCGTCGGAACCCGGCGATCCGAGGAGCGGAAGCCCGATGCGATCGAGGAGCGCAATCCCGTGCTGATCGCCGGCTTCGGGAGCTTCGGATCGACCGTGGGAAGGCTCCTCAAGGCGCAGGGGATCGGCACGACCGTCCTGGACGTGGACTCCGACCAGGTCGAGCTGCTCAGGCGACTCGGCCTCAAGGTCTACTACGGGGATGCGACCCGGCTGGATCTCCTGGAGACGGCGGGCGCCGGTGAAGCCCGGCTCATCGTAATCGCCCTGAACGATCCGAAGACCACGCTCGACGTGGCCAAGACGGCCAAGAAGCACTTCCCTCACCTGACGGTCTATGCGCGTGCGTTCGAGTGGCGGGACAGCTACGACCTCTACGAGGTCGGCGTCGACTTCGTATACCGTGAGGCGCTGGACGCCTCCCTCCGGCTCGGCGCCGACGTCATGCGGTGTCTCGGCTTCCGCGCCTATCACGCGGAGCGGGCCACGCAGAAGTTCCTGCGACACGACGAGGAGTCGCTGCAATACCTTGCCACGATGAAGGAGGCGGAGCAGTCGGCCTACATCTCGGCCGCCAGGCAGCGGATCGAGGACCTGGAGACCCTGCTCGGAGCCGATCTGGAAGACACCGATCTGGACCGTGACGCGGGCTGGGACCCGGACGCGCTCAGGGAGGACTTCGCCTCGAGTCCCCCAAGCTAGGCACCGACCGCTTCCGACCCCACAGTCACTGCAAGGTCACCAGCCTGAGGTCGGCCTGATCGACGCGTCGGGAGAAGTACATCATGGTCGCGTCGGCCGTGAGGCCCGGAGGCCCGATGACGTCCCAGTCGACGCGGAAGACCTCACGGACCTCCTTCGTGATGCGATCGACGACGTAGAACGCTCTGCCTCCGGACACGAACATCAGATGTCTTCCGTCCGGGAGCCAGACGGGCCACTGCCCGAAGTCGGTGAGCCGTTCGAACTCGCCGGTGCGGACGGACTGCAGGATGATGCCCTCGTCCTTCCGTACGTCGTCGCCGGCGAGGAATTCCCCGTCCGGCGACCAGGAGTTCGGCGTGAACGACCCGACGGGGGGATCGGGAAGTCGGTCGGTCCCTTCCGACACCATCGGACCGTCGGGATCGAAGACGAACCGGTAGCTCGGCCCGTCGCCGCGCGTCGTCGCCAGCATCCGTGACCCGTCGGGGGACCAGACCGGGACCGCCCCGGAGCGTGTCGTGAGCTGCGTGAGCTCGCTCCCGTCCGGCCGAACCTTCCAGATCTCCACCGGCGCGCTCCGGTTCGAAAAGAAGGCCAGCCACTCTCCGTCCGGGGACCACCTCGGCACGCGATCGATCGCCTCGTCCCCCGTCACCCGCCTCAGCTCGGTACCGTCCGAGCGAATCACGTGCACGTCACCCTCGGGAACGACCAGCGAATAGAAGACGATCCACTCGCCGTCCGGCGACGGATCGGGAGAGGACCAACGGCGTGATCCCGTGGTGACCCACCTGGGCTCGCCGACGACGGACAACGTCTCCGGGTCGAACCCGAGGCCCTGGATGTTCGACGTGACCAGTGCCGAGCTGTAGGCGATCCGCCGTCCGTCCCCGGAGAGGGAGATGTGGGCGAGAGAGACCGCGGGCGTCGTAATCGGCTCGGGCTCCCCACGCGTCTCCCCACTCCGCTCGTCGATCCGGATGCGCCACAGATTCATGCTGCCGCTCCGATCGCTCGCGAAATAGATATGCGAGCCGTCCGGCGACCACGCAGGATTCCAGTCCGTGACGGCAGAGTCGGCCGAGACGCGCCCCACGACGAGGACGGGCTCTCCGCCTTCGGCCGGCACAGTCCAGATCCCGCGGTTGGCGATCCGGCCCGTATAGGCGATCCGATGCCCGTTCGGCGACCAGCTCGGCAACGCGGCGTCCGGAACGTCCATCCGCCGCTCCTCGCCGCTGTCGACCCCGACGATCCAAAGCTCGCTCCGACCGTCCGCGTTCTGCGGGTTCATCTCGACGCTTTCGGTCGCATACGCGAGCTGGGTGCCGTCCGGCGACCACGTCGGCTTGTAGCCCTGTCGCGTCACGCGCCGAGCCGCCTCTCCGGTCCGTCCCATGACGAAGATGCCACCGCCGCCTCGCTCCGACCGGAAGGCGATCCGCTGACCGTCCGGCGAGAACGCGGGCTGATCGTCGTCCTCCAGCGAGCTCTCGGTGAGATTGATCGGGTTCTGGCCGCCCACGCTCCGGAGGTAGATGTCCCAGTTGCCCGTGCCCTGACCCGCGTAGACGACCCACTCCCCGTCCGGAGAAAGACTCGGGAACCACTCCACACCGGGTTCCGTGGTCAGCTGGCTGTGGGTCGCCCGCGCCAAAGACGGCACGTCCGGGCCGCTGCCGGCAACTTGCCAGACCACGAGGGCCGCGGCGATGCCGCCCATCGCCGCCACCGGCACGACCCACTGCCGGCGAGCACCGGCTCCCGTCCCGGCCGTCCCCGCCGCGAGTGCGGGGGCGCCTCCCGAGAGCGCCGCGACGAACTCGTCGACCGTCTTGAAACGGTCGGCCGGAGTCTTCTCCAGCGCCCTCATGAGGGCAGCTTCGACAGCCTCCGGGATCGTGTCGCGCAGCGTGCGCGGCCGGACCGGCTTCTCGGTGAGCAGCTTCGCGACGATGGCCTGCGAGCTTCTCCCCGTGATGGGCGGCTCACCGGTGAGCAGCTCGTACAGGACACACGCGAGTGAGTAGATGTCGGTTCGGGCGTCGAGCTCGTGATCGGCCGTCGCCTGCTCCGGACTCATGTATTCGGTCGTGCCCAGCGACAACCCGGTCTCGGTCAGCCGCGATTGGCCTGCAGCCGTCACGGCCAACGCGATTCCGAAGTCCGTCAGGATGGGTTGGCCGTCGCGGAGAAGCACGTTTTCGGGCTTGATGTCCCGATGGATGACACCCTCCCGATGTGCGGCGGCGAGGCCCGAGGCGATGAGCTTCGTGATCTCGACGGCCTCGTCGACCGGAAGCCGCTTCTCGCGATCGAGCCGTTCACGGAGCGACTCGCCGTCCACGAAGGGCATGACGAAGTAGACGAAGCCATCCGCGGCGCCGGAGTCGAAGAGCGGGAGGATGTGGGGGTGCTGGAGGTTGGCGGTGACCCGGATCTCGGCGAGAAAACGCTCGGCCCCGAGGACGGCGGCGAGATCGGGCTTCAGTACCTTGAGCGCGACCTTCCGCTCGTGCTTCAGATCCTCGGCCAGGTAGACCGTCGCCATCCCTCCCTCACCGATCTTGTCCTCGATGAGGTAGTGGTCCCGCAGGGCAGCGTTCAGTCGAGCAACGACGTCGTCGGCCATGACGGAAGATGAGGCTTCGTCGCCGGTCGGGCCAGGAAGCTCATGACCGGGCAACGACACTGGCCTGCCGGCCGAAAAACACGCACCATAGCCAACCGATTGGCCCTGCAACCGGGAGCGACCCCTTGGGAATCATGCGGTCCGCGATCGGCATTCTCCTCTGGCTGCTCGTCGTGCCGGCGCTGCCCGCCCAAGAGGAGTTTCCGTTCGGGGTTCAGAAGTTCGAGTCGAACCTGATGCTGCGAATGAGTGACGGCGTCGGACTCGCGACGGACATCTACAGGCCGACCCGATCCGGTGCGGTGGTCGAGGACCGGCTGCCGATCCTCTTGCAGCGCACGCCGTACGACAAGACCAACCGGCGTCTCGTCGAGGCTGCGGAGTTCTTCGCGAGAAACGGCTATGTGGTCGTCCTCCAGGATCACCGCGGGCGGTACGCCTCGGAAGGTGATTTCACGAAATACATCGGTGAGGGTCAGGACGGATTCGAGACGATCGGCCATCTCGCCGAGCTGCCCTACGGAAACGGTGAGGTCGGCATGTGGGGCACGTCCTATGGCGCGCACGTGCAGGCCAACGCGGCCAAGCTCCGCCCGCCCGCACTCCAGACGATCGTCGTCAACATGGGCGGCATGTCCAACGGCTGGGATCACAAGGTCCGCAACCACGGCGCCTTCGAGATCCAGCAGCTGACCTGGGCATTCGGGCAGCTCGCGGCCGAATCCGACGATCCCGTCGTCAAGGCGATGCTGGACATCGACTCGATCGAGCACTGGCTGACGGTGATGCCGATCCGGAAGGGGCTGAACCCCCTGTCCGTCTCGCCGGACTTCGAGGACTACATCCTGGAGATGATGACCCACGGCGACTACGACGACTACTGGAAGCATCTCGACGTGAACTGGGTCGAGTACTACGACCAGACCGCCGACATCCCGATGCTGCTCGTCTCCGGCTGGTACGACTCCTATGCCGGCGGCACCGTGCAGAACTTCGACGCTCTGTCGCGGCGCCTCGATTCGGATGTGCACCTCCTGATGGGGCCGTGGACGCACGGCGGCAACACGCGCAGCTTCTCGGGCGATGTCGAGTTCGGCGCCGATGCGGCGATCCGTGATTTTCACGACCGGTTCCACTTGCGCTGGTTCGATCGCTACCTGAAGGACGCCGCCGCGGAACCGACCGCACCGGTGATGGTCTTCGTCATGGGCACCGGCGACGGCCACAGAGACGAGAACGGACGCCTGTTCCACGGAGGCTACTGGCAAGAGTCGGACAGCTGGCCGCTCGGCGGCACCGAATCCACCCCCTACTACCTGCAAGCGGGCGGCGCGCTGCTCCCGGCACCGCCGGAGGTCGAGGCATCGTCGACGACCTACACCTTCGATCCCGACGATCCCGTGCAGACGATCGGCGGCTCATTCTCGAGCACGAGCCCGGTGTTCGAGCCGGGCGCCTACGACCAGCGCGAGACCGACGAGGTCTTCGGCGCGACCAAGCCCTACCTGCCGCTCGAGTCCCGCCAGGACGTGCTGGTGTTCCAGACGCCACCGCTCGAGGCCGACGTTACGGTCGTCGGCCCGATCACCGTTCGCCTCTTCGTCTCGTCGACCGAAGTCGACACCGATTTCACCGCCAAGCTGGTCGACGTCTATCCGCCGTCGGCGGATTTCCCGACCGGCTTCGACATGAACATCACCGACGGCATCCTTCGCACGCGCTACCGAGACCGAGCGGACCGCCAGGAGCTGATGACGCCGGGTGAGGTCTACGAGATCGAGATCTCGGCGTTTCCGACCGCCAATGTGTTCAAGAAGGGTCATCGGATTCGCATCGACATCTCGAGCAGCAACTTCCCACGCTTCGACGTCAATCCCAATACGGGTGAGCCGCTGGGGCTGAACCGCCGCAGCATCAAAGCCGACAACACCGTGTTTCACGACGTGGAGCGCGCGTCTCACGTCGTCTTGCCCGTCGTCCCCAACCGCTGATCATCCTGGAGCAGACATGACCGACCCCGTGTCACGCCGGAGATTCATCAAGACTTCCGGCATCGCCCTCGGCAGCACCGCGATACCCGCGAGCCCCATGGTCGCGAAGGCGGCGACCACGATTTCACAGTCGTCGACCCCGCCGGACGTCACCCGGCAGCTCGCCAGCTGGCTGGTCCAGTCGGAATGGCGTGACGTTCCCGAGCGGACGCGATACGAAGCGGTCCGCTCGGTCTTCAACTGGGTGGGATGCTGCCTGGGTGGCGCGAGGCACGAGACGACCGACCGTGCGATGGCCGCGCTCGCCGAGTTCTCCGGCAGGCCGGAGGCGACCGTGCTCGGTCGCGACGAGCGGCTCGACATCATGCATGCGGCGATGCTGAACGGCATCACGTCGCACGTGCTCGACTACGACGACACGCACCTCGACACGATCATCCACCCCGCCGGACCCGTGGCCTCGGGTCTCCTCGCGCTCGCCGAGAAGCACGATGCGAGCGGCGAAGCGTTCATGCACGCGTTCGTGCTCGGCGTCGAGGCCGAGTGCCGCATCGGGCTCGCGGTCTACCCGTCACACTACGAGCGCGGATTCCACATCACGGGCACGGCCGGCGTGTTCGGATCGGCGGTCGCCTGCGCCAAGCTCATGGGCCTCGACGAACAGCAGACGATCTGGGCGATGGGGATCGCCGCCACGCAGTCTGCCGGCCTCAAGGAGATGTTCGGCACCATGTGCAAGGCGTTTCACGTGGGCAGCGCCGGCCAGAACGGACTGAAGGCGGCCCTGCTGGCCGCGAAGAACTACACGAGCTCGCCCGGCGTGCTGGAAGCGCCGGAGGGATTCGCCTTCACCTATTCCGACGAACAGGACTTTTCGCAGATCACCGACGAGCTCGGAACGCGATGGGAGACGGACAAGAACACGTACAAGCCGTTCTCATGCGGCATCGTCACGCACCCGATCATCGACGGCTGCATCCAGCTGCGCAACGAGCACGGGCTGACGGCCGACCAGATCGAGCGGGTGTCCCTGCGCGTGAATCCGCTCGTCATCAAGCTGACCGGCAAGACGACACCACAGACCGGGCTCGAAGCCAAGTTCAGCATCTTCTACATCAGCGCCGCGGCGATCGTGACGGGTGTCGCCGGACCGAACCAGTTCACCGACGAGGCGGTGCGGATTCCCGAGGTCGTCGCCCTGCGCGACCGGGTCGAGGCGACCGTGGACGAGCGTGTGAGCGAGGAAGAGGCGTTCGTCACCATCAGGCTCAAGGACGGGACCGAGCATTCGATCCACGTCGAGCACGCGATCGGCAGCGTGCAGCGGCCGCTGACCAAGGAGCACCTCGAGCAGAAGTTCGCCGATCAGGCACAGACGGCCCTGCCGACGTCCCAGATCGAAGACGTCATGGCGCTCTGTTGGGAGATCGAAGGGCTCGACGCCGTTGGCGAGCTGGCTCGGGCGGCGGCTTCGGCCTGATCGGGATCGGATTCGCCGCTTTCAGAGACACGATCGGGACACGGTCGGAACGGCTCAGTTTCCCAGTAGCTGCTTGATCTCCTCGCTCGTTGCCGGTCTGGGCGCCCGATGCGACGACGCGGGCCATGAGGAAGCGCTGGTCGTCCGGCGTGATGCCGTAGGAAGTGGTGTTGTTGGCGAAGTAGATGCCCTGCGGGATGCTCAGCAAGACACGCCGGTCCACGACGGTGAACATCGGCCCTGGCCGGATCTCGGCTACCATCAGCTCCCGAGCGCCGGACGTGCCACCGCCGTCCGTTACGTAGAAGAGCTCCGTACCGTTGTGAGCCCACACCGGGGCGCGGCCCCCGTTGACCGAGACCTGCACCTGCCGGCCCCCAGTGTCCGGGAACGGCCGAACAAACACCTCGCGACGACCCGTCTCATTGGAATGGTAGGCCAGCCACCGCCCGTCCGGGGAGACGGCGGGTGAAGTGGCTCCAAACTCCGAGACGACGAGCGGTGTGGCAACGCTGTCCACACCGGGACGCACCCCCCAAATTTCCCACCCCATGCCGGTAACCGACCCTCGCCTCCTCACCACCGCCAACATCCAATCGTTACCGGGAGCCCAATTGCCCGCGGCAAGGTCTCCATCCAGCGGTGGATACTCGACCCGCTGGGCGTCTCCAGTCCCGTCCGCACGCCGGACCCACAGCGCATTCACTCCACCACGCTGGGACAAGAAGGTGACCGACTCGCCATCGGGCGTCCAACGAGGGTATGCGTCGGTGGCTTCGTGGAAGGTGAGTCGCGAGAGCGGGCCGGCTGGAAGCTGCTTGATCCAGATATCGGAGCCGAGGTCGGTGACGATCCTCACCGCGATCCGCGTGCCGTCGGGCGACAGCGACCAGGCCCGCTGGGCCTGTCGAGACGACGGATCGAAGACCCAACCCGGATCGACGGGCGCGATCTCGCCCGAGCGCGTCATCCACACGAGTTCCACCAGCTCCTCGACCTGTACCAACGTCCGGTACGCCATCGTGCCCGACCGGCCCACCCCGAAGAGCGTCGTCTCTCCGTCCCGACCGACGGCGAGGCCGTCGGCGATCTGGACAGCATCCCCCGTCAGCTCGAGCGCTTCGGCGTCGAACGGCGCGACCATCAGACGCCCGTCGCCCGTCACATATGTCAGAGCGCCGGGCGGCAGCGGATACGCGTCCACACCCTCGGTCAGGGTCCTGCGCTGACCGTCGTCGAGGCGCAGGGCCTCGATCCGGCTCGGTATCCCGTGCGCCGTGTATACCGCCACGTCACCCGCCGACCGCACCCGCATGAACGCATGGCGGATCAGGGAACCCGACTGTTCCCGATCGATCTCGGTCACCGGCTCGACGGGTCCTCCCTCCGGACGCACACGGGCGATGTCCCCCCCGGGGGCCGTGAAGTAGATGAATCCGTCGGCGCCCCAAGTCGAGCAGCACTCCACCTCACTGGTGAGTGTGCGCACCGTCCCTCCCGATACGCGCGCAACCCTGAGCTGCCCTGCCGTGACGAAGGCGACCTCGCTTCCAGTCGGAGACATCGTCGGCCAGACCCCCTCCCCGGAGCCAGGCACCGGGGTCGGCACGAGATTGTCCAAGCGCCGTACGTAGACCTGCTCGGTGCCGTCGACTACGGCGCGATAGACGATGGCCGAGCCGTCGGGAGCCACACTGAAGCTGGAAGTAGGGGCCCACCCCTCGGGGATAGCGAGGGAGTATCGTCCGACCGGTGCCGGTTCTTCGGAGGAGAGGACTGACATGCCCAAGAGCAGCGTGATGGTGGCGAAGACGCCTGCGGTCACCGCGAGGCCGGTCGTGAGCGGGCTCCACCGTCCCTTTTCCGCTGCCTTCCCGGCCTCCGCGAACTCGCCGTGGCGAAAGCCCTCGTTCGCGAGCGCCTGGGCGAAGTCGTGCGCACCCGTGAAGCGATCAGCCGGGAGCTTCTCGAGTCCCTTGCGGATCGCTGCGTCCACGTTCGCGGGCACGGATGAACGCATCTCGGTCGCAGAGGCGGGTCCGCCACTGATGATCCGGCCCAGAATCATCTGTGGAGTGCTGCCCGTGTAGGGCGGATCGCCCACCAGCATCTCGTACAGGACGCACCCCAGTGCATAGAGGTCCGTGGCCGGCCCGACGTGCGCATCGCCCGTCGCCTGCTCCAGGCTCATGTAGTGCGGTGTCCCAAGGCTCAGCCCGGTCTCAGTCAGTCGGCTTCCTCCGCCCGCGCTCACTGCCAGGGCGATCCCGAAGTCCGCGACAACCGGCTTACCCGACTGGAGCAGGATGTTCTCCGGCTTGATGTCTCGGTGTACCACGCCGTGAGCGTGAGCGTAGTCGAGCGCCTCAGCCACGTTCGTCGCGATCTGCACCGCCTCGTCGACCGGCAGCTGGTGCTCGCGGTCGAGGCGGTCCCGCAGGCTCTCCCCCTCTACGTAGGGCATCACGTAGAAGAGCAGGCCATCGGCGTCCCCGGAATCGAAGAGCGGGAGGATGTGCGGGTGCTGCAGACCGGCAGTGGTCTTGATCTCGGCCAAGAACCGCTCAGCACCCACCACCGCAGCCAGATCCGGCCTGAGCACCTTCACCGCGACTTTGCGCTCGTGCCTCAGGTCGTCGGCCAAGTAGACCGTGGCCATCCCACCTTGACCGAGTTCGCCCTCGATGCGGTACCGATCAGCTAACGCCGTGGTCAGGCGCTCGAGCTGTCCCTCGATTTCCGACATCGTCCTGCTCCGGCTCGGCTATGGCGGGCCGATCCTAAGATGCCGAGCAATCCCGGTTGCTCGATAGTCGGGAAATTCCTGATCCGGCGATCGCTGACGAGACCACTTCACCAGACCGCAAGAAGCCCCGCAAGGCCATAAGACCTTACAGGGCTTCCGCTTCCCTCAAGCTGGCGAAGGGACTCGAACCCCCAACCTGCTGCTTACAAGGCAGCTGCTCTACCAGTTGAGCTACGCCAGCGACGCGAACAACGATAAGACCTTCCCCGACCCCGCTCCAGGCGCCTGCAACTTTTTCAGATCGGCCAACGTCATAGTTGTAGACACAGTCGTCTACAATGTAGACACCAAGAGCGAGAGGCCCATGGGAAACGGATTCCTCGGCGAGTTCGAGCAGATGGTGCTGCTGGCGATTCTGCAGCAAGCCGAAGACGCATTCGGGTTGGAGGTACGGCGGGAGATCGAGCGGAGCGCGGGTCGCAGCGTCTCCCGCAGCGCCTTCTACACGACGCTGGAGCGGCTGGAGCAGAAGGGGTACGTCGTCTGGGAGGAGGCTACGCCCGACGACTCGAGGCGGACCGCGCCTCTCCGTCGGTTCCGAGTGACGGATAGCGGGCTCGAGACGCTCCGGGTGACCGGACGGGCCTGGAAGAGCCTCTGGCGGGGCCTCGAGGACATGCTGGAGGAAGCGTGAACGGCCGGAATCGCCGAAGCGCCGGGCGCACTCGGCCGCGTCTGGCCGAATGGCTGCTGAAGGGCACCCTCCCGGCCGGCGTCCGAGGGCGAAGCATCAAAGGCGACCTGGACCAGGAGCACGACGAGCTCCGGCAGCGCTCGCCCGGACGGCGCTACGACCTCTGGTACACGTGGGAATCGATCAAGCTGGCGGCGCGCTTCGGGGCGGCCGCTCTCACGAAGAGAAGCGACGAGAACGGGGTGGGGATGATGGAGCGGCTGGCATACGACCTCAGATACGCGTTCCGCAGAACGTGGAAGAACCCGGGCTTCGCGCTCGTTGCGATCCTCACGATCGCCATCGGCATCGGTGCGAACGTGGCGATCTTCTCGGTCGTCAACGCGGTGGTGCTGAAGCCCCTGCCCTACCCGGACTCCGGTGAGCTGGTCGCGATCTGGGAGCACCGGCTCGAGTCGGGCAACGACAAGAACGTCGCCAACCCCGGGAACGTGCGGGATTGGAGAGACCGGGCCGCGTCGTTCGAGTCGGTGGCGGCGGTCTCCATGTCCTTCCCAGGCGTGCTCGACGCGGCCGACGGTCCGGTCGAGATCCAGGCGGTCGGGGCCGAGGCTCACTTCTTCGACGTGCTGGGCGTGGAGCCGGCGGTCGGCGGCTTCTTCAACGCCGAGGCCGCCGGGAACCAGTTCGTGCTGACGAACGGGTTCTGGCGGCAGGAATACGGCTCGGACCCGACCGTGGTCGGGCGGACCGCGCGCCTGAACGGACGCACCGGCGAGATCGTCGGCGTGCTCCCGGACGAATACCTCGTCTGGTCGGAGGACGCCGACCTCTACTTCTTCAACGCGATCGAGGGCGCCGATCGGACGAACTCCGGCCGCTGGCTTCAGGTCATCGGGCGGATGAACGACGGGGTGACGCTCGCGCAGGCCCGGGCCGAGATGCTCGCCATCGCCGCGCAGCTTCAGGAAGAGGACCCCGGGTTCAACGCTGGCTGGTCCGTGAACGTGATCTCGCTCAAGGAAGAGGTCGTGGGGGACGTGCGGTCGCTCATGATGATCCTGCTGGGTGCGGTCGGGCTGCTCCTCCTGATCGCCTGCGCCAATGTGGCGAACCTGCTCCTGGCCCGCGGCACGGGACGTCAGCAGGAGATGGCGGTGCGCACGTCGATGGGCGCGAGCAGCGGGACGCTCGGACGGCAGCTGCTGGTCGAGGCCGCCGCCCTGGCCGGAATCGGCGCCTTTCTCGGCCTCGTGCTCGCTCATTACGGCTCGATGGCCATCGTCGGCGCGATGCCCGCAGCCTTCGGTCTGCCGCGGGCCGAGGCCGTGGGATTCGACCTCTGGGTCGTCGCGTTCGCGCTGCTGGCCACCATCGTCACCGCCGTATTGTTCGGAGTCCTGCCCGCCGTCCAGGCTTCCCGCGTCGCGCCGGCTGCGGCCCTCTCGGGCGAAGCACGAGGACCGAGCCGAAAGAGCGGGCGGGCCCGCAACGCGCTGGTCGTGGCGGAGGTGGCGGTCTCGCTGGTCCTCTTGGTCGGTGCGACGCTCCTGGCCCGAAGCTTCTCCAAGCTCGTGGAGGTCGATTCGGGACTCGAGCCGGAGAACGTGATCACGGCTCGGATCATCCTCAATGGAGAAAAGTACGGCACGCCGGAGCCTCGCATGCAATTCCACCGCGATCTCCAGGAGCGCCTGGAGGCGACGCCCGGCGTGCTCGCGGCGGGGGGAATCAGCTGGCTTCCCTTCAATGGCGTCCGTGCCGGCACTTCCTATTGGCCTGCGGACCGGCCACAGCCCGATCCGGAGGACACGCGGGCGGCGGACATCCTGAACGTGACGGGCGACTACTTCCAGTCGATGGGGATCGAGCTCGTGCGTGGCCGTGCTTTCGACACCCGGGACCGCGAAGAAACCGCTCGGGTGGCGATCGTGAACCAGGCCCTCGCCGAGCTGCACTGGCCGGGCGAGGACCCGATCGGCAAGCAGGTCTCCTACACGTGGCGGGACACCGAAACGGTGGAGATCGTCGGGGTGATCGGCGATGTCCGAGCGGACGGCCTCGGAGGCTCGGTGGACGAGGCCATCTACATGCCGACCTCGCAGACCCCTTATTTCAATTGGAACAACGTGGTCATCCGAACGGCCTCA
>JBDHII010000071.1:0-11702 GCA_039587515.1 Gemmatimonadota bacterium | reverse complement strand
ATGGATTGTGCGCTGGTCTTCAACGCGATCCACGGCTCGGACGAAAAGGACCCCTCGACGATCCCGGCTCCCTTCCGCTTCGATTCCGACGCGGATCTCTCGGCTCTCCGGATCGGCTACGACGAAAGCGCTCCCGAAGCCTTCGTCGAGGCCCTGCGCGAGCTGGGCGCCGACCCCTCGCCGATGCCGGAGATGCCCGACGTTCGGATCGATTCGTTGGGCGCGGAGTCCGCCGCCGCCTTCGACGACCACGTGGCTCCGGGCGGCGAGCTCCCACCGATGCCCGAGGGCCTCACCGAGGCCGAGCAGCGGCGGATGAATCGCTTCCGGCGTGGACGTGACATCCTGGCCATGGACTACATCCAGTCGCAGCGCCGTCGACGGATTCTCATGCAGAGGACGGCCGAAGCGATGGAAGGCTTCGACATGTTCGTGAGCGGATCGGGGCAGGTGCGATTGACCAACGACACGGGGCATCCGGCCGTCGTCCTGCCGTACGGGTTCGGTGATTCCAACCCCGACGACGAGTATGCCCACGAGCAGCCGATCACCACCACGATCGTCGGGGACCTCTTTGCAGACGACAAGATCCTCGCGGTGGCGCACGCGTATCAGTCGGCGACCGACTGGCACACGAGGCGACCGCCACTGGGGTGAGCCAGCGACCTCTCAGGACAGGTACATCGTCCTGCCGCCCACGACGGTCCGGACGATCTCGATCTCCTTGATCCCCTCCGGGTCGACGTCGTGCGGGTCGCTGCCGAGCATCACGAAGTCGGCCAGCTTGCCCGGCGTGACCGAGCCCTTGAGGTCTTCCTCGAAGCTGGCGTGCGCGCCGTGCAGCGTGCCGATGCGGAGCGCTTCGTCGACCGTCACGGCCTGATTCGGTCCCCAGACGCGTCCCGCCATGTCCCTGCGCGTGACCATGCTCTGCAGAGCCATCATCGGCTCATAGGGGCCCGGAACGTAGTCGGACGCCCCCGGCACCGGGATGCCGTAGTCGAGGAAGGACCGGTGCGCGAACATCCAGCGCATCTTCTCCTCGCCGTACTCGCCCCACTTGTTGCCGTGGTAGTGCGCATAGGTCCAGAAGGGCGTAGGAATCGATCCGCTCTCCTTGATCCGCCGCAGCAGCTCCGGATTCACGAGGGAGCAGTGCTCGAGCCGATGACGGGGATCCGGCCGCGGCCAGAGCCTCTGGACCCTCTCGTACGCATTGAGGACCATGTCGATCGCCACGTCACCATTGGCGTGGATCCCCACCTGGAAGTCGTGGCGGTGCGCGTCCTCGACCACCTCGTGGATCTCCTCCTGCGTCATCGTCAGGATCCCGAAATCGTCGGGACGGCCCTCGTAGGCGGTGCTCATCGCCATCGTGCGGCCCGACGCCGACCCGTCGGCTCCGAACTTCACGCCCCCCACCCGCACCCAGGCATCACCGAAGCCGGTGCGGATGCCTGCGGTCTTGAGACCACCGAAGATGCCCCCGCGGGCCATCATGTAGACACGGCAGCGAAGCTCGCCGGCCTGGTAGGCGTCCTGGTAGGCGACGGCGGACTCCGTATCGCATCCGGCGTCGTGTACGGTGGTGAGCCCCGCTTGGGTGACCATCTCGGAGATGAGCTTCACGCCCGCCTGACGCTGCTCTCGCGTGGAGCCGGACGGGGTCAGGCCGCGGAAGAGGTCGTTGGCACGTTCGGCCACCAGCCCGTTCAACTCGCCGTCGTCCAGATAGATGTGGCCCCCCGGGGGTGAGCGGGTCTCGGCCGTCACACCCGCGAGCTCGAAGGCTCTGCTGTTGTACCAGTAGATGTGACCGCCCCGGTGGGCCACCCGCACGGGGTGGTCGGGAAGCCAGCGATCGAGGTCCGTACGCGTGATCCGTCGACCGTCCCCGACCTTCGTGTCGTCGTACTTGAAGGCCACGATCCATTCACCGGCCGGCTTCCCGGCCGCGGCGGCACGAAGCCGCTCACCGATCTCGGTCATCGAGCGGACGTCGAGGTTCACCTGCGTCAGCTCCCGGATGCCTCCCGACGCCGGGTGCATATGGGCATCGATGAACCCGGGCGTGACCGTCATCCCGCCCGCATCGATCACCTCGGTGCCCTGCGCGACCAGATTCCGGATGTCGTCACTGCCTCCGACGGCGACGAAACGCCCGTCCTTGACCGCGAAGGCCTCTGCGCGTGGCATGGCGTCGTCCACCGTGTAGACACGGCCATTCAGCACGACGAGGTCCGGGGCCGACCCGCCGGCGACCTGACGCGGGCCGAGAGCCGTCGTCGCCCTTCGCTCGGAGGCGCTCAGCTCCCATCCACCGACGCCGAAGCCGGCGGCGAGCATCGCCCCGATCCCCAGGAACTCACCACGCGAAACCTCGCCCATCTCGACCTCCTCGGATGTGGGACAGGGCTTCAATCTTCGGAGCGTGCGGCTCACACGCCAGACGACCGACCCGGTTGCACCTTCGAGGCGCCGGCCTTCGATTCAGCCGCTCGGAGCGACCTCCTTCAGACGAGACACCACCACATGAAGCTTCCGACCCTTTCCCGACTGACGCACACCGTGCTCCTCACCATCGGTCTCGGGCTCCTCACGACCTCGCACCTCGTCGCCCAGGAGCGCTACGACGTCGTGCTGAGCGGAGGACGGGTCATGGACCCCGAGACGGGGCTCGATGCGATCCGGAACGTGGGCATCCGCGGTCAGACGATCGTGGCGATCTCCGAGGAGGCGCTCGAAGGCGACCGCGTGATCGACGTCTCGGGACGGGTCGTCGCACCCGGCTTCATCGATCTCCACGCGCACGGGCAGGACAACCGCGCGAACGAGTTCCACGCCCGCGACGGGATCACGACCGCGCTCGAGCTCGAGGGCGGCATGCCCGACGTGGCGGCATACCTGGGGACGCGGGCCGGGGACGCGCTGATCAACTACGGCGCGACGGCGTCGCACATGGCGGCCCGGACCTGGGTGATGCCGCAGCACCGAGACGCGGTAGCGCGAGCCGGAGACATCCTCGGGAGGGGAGGATCGATCACGCCCGAAGACCGTCAGGAGCTGGGCGAGGCCACCGGCGCCGGGCGCTACGAGGCCCTCGATCCCTCGCTCTACCCCGACCTGCACGCGCGCCTGCGGCAGGGACTCTCGGCGGGCGCGCTGGGCATCGGCATGTCGCACCAGTACTTCCCCGGCGCCACACACGACGAGATCTACCGTGTCTTCGAGATGGCCGGCGAGGAAGGAGTGCCGATCTTCACGCACGTGCGTGACATGAGCATCGCAGCGTTCCAGGAGGTGATCGCCAACGGAGTCGCGACCGGAGCCCCGCTGCACATCGTACACATGAACAGCTCGAGCCTCTGGAACATCCCCACCACGCTCGATCTGATTGCGGGAGCGCAGGCCGCGGGAGCCGACCTGACGACCGAGGCCTACCCCTATACCGCGGCGTCTACGAGCCTGCAATCCGCCATCTTCGACCCGGGCTGGCAGGAGCGCCTGCGGATCTCGTACGGGGATCTGCAGTGGCAGGATACCGGTGAGCGCCTGACCGAGGAGACCTTCCACAAGTACAGGGAAGAGGGCGGGATCGTGATCATCCACATGATGCAGCCGGAGTGGATCGCGATGGCGATGGCCTCGCCAATCGTCATGGTCGCGTCGGACGGGATGCCGTACGCACCCGGCGCCCACCCGAGAAGCGCGGGCACCTTCTCGCGCTTCCTTGGACGCTACGTGCGCGACGAGGGGATACTGTCGCTCATGGACGGGCTGCGGAAGATCACGATCATGCCCGCACGCCGGCTGGAGGCCATGTCGCCCCAGATGCGTCGCAAAGGCCGCATCCAGATCGGGAGCGACGCCGACATCACGGTCTTCGACCCCGACCGGATCATCGATACCGCGACCTTCGAGGACGACCTCTCGTACTCGGAAGGGATCGCGCACGTCCTCGTCAACGGCGTCTTCGTCGTTCAGGATGGTGAGAACGTCGAGGGGGTCCGGCCCGGGCAGGCCGTCGTGGGTCGCTTCGTCGTTTTCTAGCGCGACCCCGAACCTGCGGATAGGTTGCGCCTCTCCCGCCACGAGGCATGTACGCGACCGGAAAGGTCGCCCGATGGAGGAGAGAGGTATGAGGAAGATGGGAAGTCTCGCCGTGGCAATCGCAGCCTTCGGACTGCTGCTTTGCGCTCCCGACGCCCAGGCCCAGAACAACGTCGCAGACGTCTGGATCGTCACGCCCGCGGCCGATGTGGGTCAGGGTTTCGAGGCGGCGCTCAGGGACCATATGCAGTGGCGCACCGAGGCCGGTGATCCCTGGCAATGGAACGTCTACTCCGTCGAAACGGGGTCGCGGGTGGGAACCTACGCCATCCGCTCGTCAGGTCATTCGTGGGCGGACTTCGACGCGTATGACGCCGGTTTCGGTCCCGAGGGCGGCATGCGGGTGGCCGCGTCCTTCGGACCCATGATCGAGTCGGTAGAGCACCAGATCGTGGTCGCCGACACCGCGAGGACTCGGATGCCCGCGGACTTCAGCGAGATCAACATCATCCAGGTCGTGACCTGGAATCTCAGGCCCGGGCAGGACTTCAACGCGGCAGTCGACCACTACCTCGAGGTCATCGAGGAGAACGACCTGCCCATGTATTACACCTTCGAGAGCGTCGCTTCGGGAATGGAGGGCGGTCCGTCGGTCATGGCCGCGTTCTTCTACCGCAACTGGGCGGAGATGGGCGATCCGAACGAGGCGTTCAACGAGGCGCTCGAGGCGAGGTACGGCGATGAGCTGCAGGAGGTGGCGCAGCAGTTCGCCGCCACCTACCGCAGCATGGACACCTGGGTAGTCCGTGCGCGCCGCGATCTGTCGATGGGCGGAATGTAGCCCAGGCAGAGCACACGCATGTGCGAGAGGCCGGGGCCCACCAGGGCCCCGGCCTCTCTGCATCTCACAGCGCGAAGCGGATCAGTCGCCGCCCCGCCTCCGGCCGGGCGTGTGAGGCGCTCCGAGCGCCTCCATGCGATCCTCGAAGGCCGTGAGGTCGCGCTCGAGCGCATCCACCGTCCCCTGCATCGCCATGAAGTCCTGACGGGCGATCCGCACCTGCTGCCGATGCGCCGGACCGGGCGCCGCGGTCGCCCCGTACGAGCTGCCGACCACCCGCCCGATCCGTGTCGTGATCGAGGGCAGCGTCTCGAACGCGCGACGTGAAACGCTTCCGTCGCCCTGCAGGAGTCGTCGTGCCTCGGCCAACCGAGCCTCGAGGGCCCGGGCCTCGGCGATCGCCGACTCGGGCAGGCTCGGCGTGAGCATGATCCCCTCCTTTACGAAGCGAAGCCGGTTCGCGATCTCGCCGAGGTGGCTCGAGGTGGCCATGACGTCGCGCAGGAGCGCCCCCGCCCGCCTCTGGAACTGGAGCAGCGCGACCTTGTCCTCCGCAGCCAGCACGGCGTTGTCGAGCGGGACGACCTGGAAGTCGACCGGGGCCACGAGCTGCTCGGGTATGCCGTCCACCACCTTGGACATCGCCACGCGGTACGTGCCGGGCGCGACCATGGGTCCGACAGCCTGGCCCCCGAACGGATTGGGCGGGCCCGGAGGGCTGAGGTCGATCGGCGTCGTGGGCGGGTAGCGGAAGTCCCAGGTGATGCGCTGGACGCCCGCGCGAGGGGGCGCCTCGAGCCGCCGGACGACGTTGCCGTCGGTGTCCGTGACCGTGAAGAGCAGATGCGGGTCCTGCTCTTCGTCCTCGGCACGCATCTCTTCGAAGGACGGGTAGGCGATCGGCTCACCCGCCTCGAAGGCTTCCTTCTCCGCCTCGCGTCGCCGCTCGCGCCGCGTCTGAATGGCGTCCTTCAGGTAGTACGTGAAGGTCGCCCCTACCTCGGGATTCTCGGCCGTGTAGTAGCTCTCCCCCTGGAAGGACTTGTCCCGCAGGCCGAGGGGCGTGGCCTCCAGGTAGGCGACGGCATCCTTGATCGGGAAGATGTGCGCCTCGCTCGCCATCACGGCCGGTGTCGCGGAGCGGAGCGGTGTATAGTCGTCGAGGACCCAAAAGCCGCGACCGAAGGTCGCCAGGACCAGGTCGTTCTCGCGGCGTTGGATGTCCAGATCGCGCACGGCGATCGTCGGAAGCCCTCCGGCCAGCTCGACCCACTGGGCCCCGCCGTCTCGGCTGAAGTACACCCCGAATTCGGTACCTGCGAAGAGCAGGTTCGGATCGGCATGATCTTCGGCGAGGCTGTAGACGGAGCCGCGCTCGGGAAGATCGGAGCCGATGGACGTCCAGCTGCGCCCCAGATCGGTGCTCTTCAGCACGTAGGGCTGGAAGTCTCCGTTCTTGTGGTTGTTGAAGGCCGCGTAGACCGTGTTCCGGTCGTGGCTCGAGGCGATCAGCATGTTCACGTAGGTCCGCTCGGGCACGCCGGGGAAGCTCTCGATCCGCCGCCACGTGGCACCGTCGTCCTCGGTCACGTGAACGAGCCCGTCGTCGGTGCCCGCCCAGAGCAGGCCCGGAGCGAGCGCCGACTCGGTCAGCGCGACGATGTTCCCGTAAATGGTGGTCGAGCCGTTCTTCGCGACGGCGTCCATGCCCCACACACGACCCATGACGGGCAGCGTGTTTCTGTCGATCTGCCGGCTGAGGTCACCCGAGATCGGCGTCCAGGAGTCGCCCCGGTCGTCGCTGCGGAAGACCTGCTGCGACGCGAAGTAGAGGCGCGTGGGCGAGTGCGGGCTGATCAGGAGCGGCGCGTCCCAGTTCCAGCGCTGCGCGATCCCGCCCTCCTCGGGCATGGGCTGAATGAGGACCTCTTCGCCGCTCCGCCGATCGAATCGTACCAACACGCCGTGCTGGGACTGAGCGTAGACGATGTCCGGGTTGGTGGGATCGATCTGGCTCTCGAAGCCGTCCCCTCCGTGTGTGATGTACCAGTCCGAGTTGACGATTCCGTGCTGGTTGATCGTTCTCGAGGGCCCCCCGAGCGAGAAGTTGTCCTGCGTACCCCCGTACACGTTGTAGAAGGGTGCGTCGTTGTCGGTGGCGACCTTATAGAACTGCGTGACGGGCAGGTTGGGCTTGAACTGCCAGGTCCGCGCCCCATCCCAGCTCTCGTAGATCCCGCCGTCGTTGCCGTTCAGGTAGTGGTCGGGATCGTTCGGATCCTGCCAGAGCGCGTGGTTGTCCACGTGCTTGTGGTGCTCGCCGAAGCGCTCCCAGCTGGCTCCTCCGTCGTTCGTGACCATCGCCCACGTGTCCATCGCGACGACGCGGTCCCGGTCGAAACGGTCGCAGATGATCTCCTGGTAGTAGTTCGAGCTCGTGTTGTAGGAGCTCATCTTCTGGAACGACCCACCGCGGTTGGTCGAACGGAAGAAGCCGCCCTCCCCGTTGGCGGCTTCGACGATCGCGTACAGGTAATCCGGATCGACGGGCGAGATGCAGAGCCCGAGGCGGCCCTTGTCCGCGCTCGGAAGCCCGCTCGTGATCTTCTCCCAGCTGTCCCCGCCGTCCGTCGACTTGTAGAGGGCCGATTCGGGCCCGCCCCCGATGTACGTCCACACGTGGCGTCGTCGCTGCCACGAGCTCGCATACAGGACGTCCGGATCACGGGGATCCATCACGACCTGGTCCAGACCCGTGTGCTCGGAGATCTCGAGGATCTTCTCCCAGCTCCCACCGCCGTCCGTCGTCCGATAGAGACCCCGGTCGCCGCCCGCGCTCCAGAGCGGACCGTGAGCCGCCACGTACACCACGTTCCCGTCGTCGGGGTGGACGACGATCGCCCCGATGTGCTCGGAGCTCTCGAGGCCGACTTTGTCCCAGCTCCTTCCGCCGTCCACCGACTTGTAGACGCCGTCCCCGTAGGCGATCGAGCGCTGACCGTTGTTCTCACCGGTGCCCACCCAGACGATGTGGGGGTTCGACGGATCGAGCGTGACCACGCCGATCGAGTAGGAGCCCTGGCTGTCGAAGATGGGCTCGTACGTGGTCCCGGAGTTGACCGTCTTCCAAACCCCTCCGGAGGCGACGGCGACATAGTACTCCGATGGATCCTCCTCGTTGACGGCGAAGTCCGCGATCCGGCCGGAGGTGAGCGCGGGGCCGATCTCCCTGAGGCTCAGGCCCCGGAAAGTCCCCGACGTGTAGGCGTCGTCCGCCCCTTCCTGTCCCTGCAGCGGGGTCGCCGCGAGCGCGAGGAAGAGCAAGAGAAACTGCTTCGTCATCTTCATCATTCGACAGGTCCGATGGATGTCGTCCCGTTCTCCGCGCGGAGGTGCGCGAAGGCATCCCCGAACTCTAGAAGCCTGACAGCACCACCGACAGACCGTGCGAGCGTACCGTGTCTGGCGAAGTCGACGCTGCGGTCCGAGGTTGGAATCGGCCACGTCTCCAGCGACCGGAGCAATACCATGGTCAAGCGCCTCACGACCCGAGTGACTTCTCTACTCGCCCTTCTCCCGCTCGCCCTCGCCGGCAGCCTGTCGCCGGGCGCCGCCCAGGACCGGAGCCCCGACCCGGCCGTCTTCAACGCGCTCGAGTGGCGGCTCATCGGACCCTTCCGCGGCGGCAAGTCGCTCGCCGTCTTGGGTCACCCCACCCAGACGGCCGTTTTCGTCATGGGTGTGACGAACGGAGGAGGACTCTGGCGGACCGACGACGCCGGGATCACCTGGCACAACATCTCCGACGGCTACTTCAACACGACCACGATCTCGGCCGTGGCCATGAGCCGGTCCGACCCCGACGTGATCTACGCGGGCACAGGCGATATCAGCCTGCGCACGAACATCTCCAGGGGCGACGGCGTGTACCGCTCCGACGACGGCGGCCGTACGTGGCGCCACATCGGCCTGAGGGAGACGCGAAACATCAGCCGCATCGAGATTCACCCGGACGACCCCGACCACGTCTATGTGGCCGCCCTCGGCCATGGTTTCAGCCCGAGTGAAGAGCGGGGCGTCTTCCGCTCGACCGACGGCGGTGAGACGTGGGAGCGCGTGCTCTTCATCGGTGACGAGTACGGCGTGATCGACCTGGCGTTGGACTGGAGTCGGCCGGAGGTCCTGTACGCCTCCTCCTGGAACGGACGCCGCTACCCCTGGACGATCCGTGATGCCGGTCCCGACAACGGGATCTGGAAGACTACGGACGGGGGCGACACCTGGGAGAACATCACCGCCAACCCGGGGCTTCCGGCGGGTGTGAAGGGCAAGATCACCCTCGACATCTCGCAGTCGAGCCCCGATCGGATCTGGGCGATCATGACCGCCGAGGGCGATGGGACATCGGGCCTGTACCGGGCCGACGCACCGGGCCAGGAGGGCTGGGAGCCCTGCCGCGATTACTACTGCAGCGGCAACGGCCTGTACCGGTCGGAGGACGGTGGCGAGACGTGGGAGCGCGTGAAGGACGACCCCAACTTCTTCCAGCGGCCCTGGTACTACACCCACGTCGTTGCCGACCCGACCGACCCGGACGTCGTGTACACGATGAACACCTCGCTCTGGAAGTCGAGTGACGGGGGGGAGAGCTTCCGCCGCATCGGGCTGCCGCACGGCGACGCCCACGCACTCTGGATCGATCCGCTGAATCCGAGCCGCATGATCAACGGCAATGACGGTGGCGCGACCGTCACGCTCAACGGCGGACGGACGTGGTCTTCGGTGGAGAACCAGCCCACGTCCATGCTCTACAACGCGAGCGTCGACGACGACTTTCCGTTCAACGCCTGCGCGCCTCAGCAGGACAATTCGAGCATCTGCGTCCCGAGCCGATCCGACCACGGGTTCATCTGGTCGGCGGAGTGGAAGGTCACGGGCGGAGGGGAGAACGGCGGCATCGCCGTCGATCCGAACAACCCGGAGATCAGCTACGGCGGCGACCACCACTGGGTCTCGCGTCTCGATCACACGACCGGACAACGCCGCTGGATCTCGCCCTGGCCGGAGAACTACTACGGCCACGGGGAGGACGTGCTCCGCTACCGTTGGGTCTGGGACTTCAAGGTCATCCTCTCGCCGCACGACCCGAATGTGCTCTACACGGCCTCACAGGTCGTGCATCGCTCCACCGACCAGGGTCAGTCGTGGGAGGACATCAGCCCGGACCTGAGCGCTCCGGAGCGCAGCAAGTTCGAGACGACGCCCCCTTCCGACCGCGCGCCCTACTGGTCGCTCACGCGTGAGAACGTCGGGATCGAGTGGTACTCGGCCATCACCTCGCTCGCGGAATCGTCGGTCCGGCAGGGCGTGCTCTGGACCGGGTCGAACGACGGCGTCGTGCACGTCACCGCGGACGGCGGGCAAAGCTGGTCCGAGGTCACGCCCGAGGGCATCGTGGCCGACACCTGGATCTCGACCGTCGAACCCTCGTCCCACGACCCGGCGGCGGCCTACGTCGTGGCGAACCGCCACATGATGGGCGAAGACCACCCGCTCGTCTTCAAGACCACCGACTACGGCGAGACCTGGACGCCGATCCACGATGGGTTCCCGGAGGACGACTTCGTGTGGGTCGTGCGGGAGGATCCCGAGCGACGTGGGCTCCTCTACGCAGCGGCCGAATGGAGCGGGGTCTACGTCTCTTTCGACGACGGCATGACCTGGCAATCGATCCGCCTCGACCTTCCGGTCACCCCCGTGCGGGACCTGAAGCTCAAGGAGGGCGATCTCGTCGCGGCAACCCACGGCCGCTCCTTCTGGATCCTGGACGACGTCACGCCGCTCCGAGCGCTGCACGAGGACCCCGGGTCGGCAGAGCCCCGACTCTTCGCCCCGCGTCCGACGGTGCGCTTCCGCGAGAACATCCGCTCGGCGACACGACCCGCGCAGTACACACCCACCACGGTGGGGAGCAACCCGCCCAGCGGCGTGCTCATCCGCTACTCCCTGCCCTCCTCCGACGTGGGTGAGGTCGTGCTCTCCATCCACGATGCGGCCGGAGAGGAGATTCGCACGTTCTCCAGCCGGGGATCGCTACCCCGACCCGGGCCCGACCTGGTGGACCCGTCCGAGCTCGTCGAGCCGGGAGTCTCGGTGAATGCTGGCGGGAACACCTTCGTCTGGGACATGCGCTATCCCGAGGCGGTGGACTGGGTGCCACGGAGCCTCATTCGCCATCGTGACCCGCTCGGCCCGCTCGCGCCTCCCGGGCGCTACGAGGTCCGGCTCACGGTCGACGGTGCGACGCGATCGCAGCCGTTCGACATCGTGCCGGATCCGCGCGTGCTCAGCACGCAGGCCGACTTCGACGAGCAGTTCGCGTTGCTGGTGGCCATGCGGGACAGAATCAGCACCACGCATCGGACGGTGGACCGGATTCACCGGATTCGCGGACGGATCGAGAATGCGATCGAGCGTGCAGGAACGACCTCTTCGCTGGGCCGTCGCATCCGAGAGGCAGGAGTCGCGCTGGATCGCGAGCTCTGGACGATCGAGGATCAGCTGCGACAGTTCCGCGCCTCGGAAGAGCACCGGGCCAAACAGGAGCTGATCAACTGGCCCGTCCGCATCAACGACAAGTTCGCCAAGCTCATGGAGCACCTCGAGACCGCCGATGCCCGTCCGACACAACGGGATCTGATGTTGTTCGAGGATCTCTCGATGCGCTTGAGCGAGCAGATCCGACGCCTAGAGGAACTGATCGCCGAGGACGTGGCCGCCTTCGAGGACCTGATCCGGCCGATCATGTAGG
>JBDHII010000144.1:0-3413 GCA_039587515.1 Gemmatimonadota bacterium | reverse complement strand
CATTTTACCAGTAGGCCGAAAGGTATCCGAGGAACTCGAAACAAACGCCTTGATCGCTTGCTGGTCTGCCCTTCGGAAGCTGTCGAGCTCGGCGATCTCGAAGATCCAAGCGCCTGCTAACACCTGGTATTTGTCCTTCGTGCGGAGATGGCTCGAATGCTCGAGCGACACACGACACGAGGAACTTCCGCCCCATCGCCTCGAGGAGCTCGTCGGCGAGGTCTTCGTCGTCTCCTCCCTCGTGGTCGAGGTGCCCTCCGAGGTAGTCTCGAAGCCACCCGTCGAGCCTCGGCTCGCCGTCCCACACGAGGCCCTCGAGGTAGTCCCTCACGACGTGCCGCCGGTTTTCAAAGGCGACCATATCGACGCACTCGCGGAGCCTTGACCGGGGCGTGTTGATGATCCCGTAGAAGGTCTCGAGCCAAAGACCGAGCTCTGTTAGTACGATGTCATCGAGGCGCTTGTCGTCGATGCACGCTCGGTCTCGAAACATGTCCCACCATAGCCGACCCTTGAGCCTCGTATCGTTACGCAAAACCGTAACGATGTTCCCGGTATTGTTGAGCGGTCGGATCTGGCCAAGCTCGAGCATGTCCCACACGGTCGGCTCGCATCCTGACCGAGGTCGCGCCCTCTTCTTTATCTTGCCCTTCTGCTCCTTCGGCGGTGGCCCTTTGCGCTTGCCCTGCCCCTTGTTCTCGCCGTCGGAGCTGTCCTCGAGCCTCTGCATGCCCATCCTCGGCGGCTCGCTGGCTAATAGCCTGTGCACAGTCCTCACGACGTAGCGCCGATCCCGGCTGCTCTTCTTCCCCTCTCGGCGCTCATCGAGTGCGATCTTATGGGCGAGAGCGGAGGCGAGCTCGGTCTCGTCGGTGACGTTGTGCCAGACGAGCTCGCGGAGGAGACTCCAGTCATAGCCGGCCGTCGAGGTGTCGAGGGGTTGGCCGTCGGGGCCCTCGTGCGGCTTGCCTTCGTTCCGAAGCAGGCCCTTCAAGCGCTCATCCCCGAAGAGGAGGTCTTGAAGCTCGGCCGATAACTCGGGCTTGTAGTCGATCGGCGTGTGGTAGTCCTCGATGGTGATCCGCTTTCTCGGCTCGGGTAGCCCCTCGACAAGTGCGCTCAATTGGTAGACCACCGCCCGATCGACATACTCGACCTCCACCGCCTTTGGCTCCGGCTTCTTCGCGTTGTAGGTGCCCGGTAGTCTGAGCACCCGCGCCGGGTCCGTCGATGCCATATCGGCGCCGAGATGCCCCGCGATCATGCGGCACCCCGTCGAGAGGAGCTCGGGCTCTCGCTCGGTGTTGAGGAGCCAATAGGCGTGCAGACCGTTCCCAGACCTAACGATCGCGCTCGGCTTGTGGAACGCATCGAGGCGCTCTCTGGCTTCGCTCTCTCCGCCCTTGTAATCCTTGAAATCGACGTCAGCCCACACGACCCGAGCCGGCACCGTATCGGCCGAGGTGCTGCCTCCTACCCGCTTCCGCGGTAGGACACCGGCGAAGACCCCGATCCTCTGGCGCATCGCCCACTCCGCGATCGGCTCGACCTTTCGAGCAAGCTCCTCCGGCGTATACCAGTATTGGAGAGGCTTCTTCTTCTCGCCGCCATCGGAGAAGCACCGGAGCTCGATCAGCGCGTCTCCGTTGCCCCAGATCGCTTCGATAAACTCGGCCACCGCTGGCCCGGTCATCGTCGCACCCATAGATCGCGCCCTCGCTTGAATCGGCTCTTAGCGGCTTGCTTCTCCTCCGCTGGTAGGGCGTGCCACTCAAGGCACCACTCCGCCCACCCTCGGATCACCTGAGGCCGTGCTTCGAACATGAAGAGCAGGCGCTCTCGGAGGAAGGGATAGACATCCTTGACGCTGTGCTTGTGCAGCTCCTTCCGAAGCGCCTCGAAGAGCTGCTCGGCGGTGGGTGTCTTCGCGGTGGTCTTGAACCGTCGAAAGGTCCACTCGATCACCGTTTGACGGTCCTCGGGGTGAAAATGGCCGAGGAAGTCGGTCTTCCTCGGATCGATCTCGATCTTGTTTGGCATGTTTAGTCCTCATCTGTGAATTGTTAGCGGCCGATCTCTTTTAGTCCGAAAAGCGCCATGCACCCCGCATCGGCGATACCATCGAAAGGTTTCTTACGGCGCCCCGGTGTGAGGTCGAGATCGGGGAGCATGTGAAAGCATGCGAGCATCGCGCGGCGCTTCGTGTCGCCTGGTAGGTCTCGGCAGATCTCCTTTTGCCACGTCCTCGGGTGGACGATCTTCGTCGGGATGCCTGCGAGGATGCCTCGCCAAAGCCCGAAGCCGAGCCCTGTTTGGAAGGTGCTCGAGACCCCTTGCCCCGGCATAGCCTGCTGTTTCTCGAGGATAGCAAGGGCGATTCCGCGCCGGCCGTGGAGCTCCTCGATCGCTTGTTGCATTAGGCCCTCGGCGTATTCGCGGCGACTCTTGCCCGCTGCGACGGTGAAGGCGTCTTTTGTGATCCAGGTTTGCACCGGCCGGCGTTGCATGTCCAGCGCTACCACCGCGCCCGATTTCCCCGGATCGATGCCGATCACGACTGGCCCGAAGTCCTCATTCATAAGAGCACCCTCCATGCGATTGACTGCAAGTTGGACATAGGTCTTTTCCGCCCTTTAGCCCTACATGCCAGCCAAGCGCCTTGAGTCGCAATCGCGCTTTATGCCGTCCGCGTACAACGCCATCGACTGGCTCTACCTTGCCGCAGTTGTCACACCGAATCTCATTGTGCAACATTCCGCCCCCTCTTCTCCCCCTTTAGCGGTGCCGCCCATATATGAAGAGCCACCGCCCGATCGACTCCGACCACCTCGAGCGCCTCGAGGAGCGCCACAAGCGCCGCATGCGCGGGGCGAGCTTTGCCGCTTTCGTAGGTGCTAAGGCTTGCCTGAGACACCGCGCCGGCCGTTCTCTCGGCCAAGTCGGTTTGCGTCCAATTGCGCTTTTTTCTCTCCTCGCGGAGGTATTCGCCGAAGGTCATCGTTAAGCCCCTTTATTGGCTCAACCGATACCGCGGGCGAGTTGGCGCGTCAAGTGCTCTTTTTTTGCTTGCCTTTATTCCGATATAGGCTCGACACGTCAACGGAGAAAACATGCGCCGAGCTTGTCTTGAATGCGAAGCGATTTACGAGGGATCGATCCGTTGTCCGGCTTGTGGAATGGCAAGCGGTGAGCCCCTCGAAACACGGAGAAAACATGCCAAAAACACCCGAGAAGAGCCCCCCGGACATCCTCGAGATCCTTCGGAAAATGGGCGACGATTACATCTGCAAACCTCGCAACATGAAGGGGAAGGAGCTGATTAAGCACGCCGGCCTAATCTGGGCCGCGAATCACCTCGATCCGAACTGGGAGAGCGAGTGCGAGCTCGTCTACTTCGACCTCGAGACCGGCTC
>JBDHII010000143.1:0-3597 GCA_039587515.1 Gemmatimonadota bacterium | reverse complement strand
GCCCAGTCGCTTCAGCAGATCCAACCTACGCGCCCACGTCACGACGAGCGTCGCGACGATCGCCATCAGCGCGAACGCGGCGTTCAGGCCGACGTCCACGAGGTCGTAGACGCGGTTGGGGAGGAACACCTGAATCCCCTCGTCGATCCACCCGAGCAGCGCGGTCGCCGCAAACGCCGTCACGGGCGGGACGGGCACGCGACGACCGTTGCGACGACGCTCGATCAGGGCATGGTACACGAGCATCGCCAGGAGCCCGTATTCGAACAGGTGCGAGCGCGCCTCCGGAACGGGCAGCCGGATCACCGTCACGACGTAGACGGCCAGGACGCCGAGCGCGGCCCCGATCTCCCGACGCCCCGGGCTGGTCCTCCACCACCGAACGGCGATCACCGCCGCGACCAGCACCAGGAACGCCCCGGTGGAGACCCCGAGCAGGTTCCGCGCCCGGAGCCACGCCGCGAGCTCCTGCGCCGGGCTCAGCGTGGCATAGATCGCCACGATCACCGCCAGCGCCCAGAGCCACAGACGCCGCTCGCGCTCCGACGTCAGGACCGGCAGCGCCGAGCCGTCGTCGGTGGAGGGGTCCGACCGACGATCGGCTCGGGCCGACTCCCGTGCCAGAAGCCACGGCACGATCAGAATGACGACGAGAAACGCGTAGAAGATGATCTGCGCCTCGATCCCCATGAGCGGGGGCGCCTCGTCGGGGACCTCAACGGCGCCGACCGTGTCCGGCGCCTGGATCGCGGCAAGGAGGAGCGCGGGCACCACGCGCATCAGCGCCCGCGAACTCCCGTGGCCACGACCTCGTCGTCCCAACCCCGGACGACGAAGGACACCGCGCGCCCCTCCCCGTCGAAATCGAACTCGATCATTCGCGCGAACTCGGGATTGTAGGACGCCAGCTCGCCGCTCATGAGGCTCGCGAGCATATACATCCCCTCCCCTCGGGGAATGAGGACCGAAGTGAACGCGGGAGCCGACCCGTCTTCCATGACGGACGCCATCATCTCCGCTTCGAGTGGGTCTTCGAGGCTGAGGTATCCGGTTTCCGAGTCGTGCTCGAATCGGATCGTTCTGGGCCGTTCCAGCTCTCGGAGCGCCGTGAAGAACGCCCTCGTCCAGCGCACGGTTTCCGCCGGCACGTCCGGATTGGACAGCCAGCCCTCGATCGTCTCCTCGTCGGGCACGTCCGCCGAGTCGTCGTATTGCCAGTCGCCGCTCAGTGCGGCGGCCGCCTCCGGAGTAACCGCGATCTCGAATCCCAGGTCGATGCCCAGGTCGACGGACACCAGCGTATTCCCCCATGTCATCTCGAGGGTCGCGCTCGTGGGTCGGATGTCCTGGATGTCGAAGGAGAGGGTCTCGATGAAGCGAGGGGACTCGGAGCGCTCGACCTGCACGGCGATCAGGCCCTCCTCGACGAGCGGATGATTCCCGTGGCTGCGAAGCGTGTCCTCATGCACGACGAGCGTCCATGGCTCCGACTCCAGCACCTCGATCCACAGCGAGTACTTCCCTGCCGGAAGCTCCACCCCGTTGAGCGTGACCGCCTTGGAGACGCGCAGGGTGGTCGCGAGGTTCGCTCCGGGCGTCCACACCTCGCCCCAGAAGATCTGCCCCCCGAAAAGGTCGCCACGCTCTCGCAGGGAAGGGCGCGAGTAGTCGATCTCGATCTCGGTTCCGGAGATCGTCTGCGTCACGGTTCCCCGCTCACTGGCACGAACCTGCGCAGAGAGCAAAGACGACGAGAGCCCCATCACGAGTCCGATCGACGCCGTAACCCGGGCAGCTCGCAAGGTCAGACGCATTCGTAACTCCCTCATGGACGGACGGGGTTCGCGGTCGAATCCCCCGAAACCCGGCAGCCCAATGCTACCGTGCCTGCCTCGACGTCGCCAAGGGCGGAGGAGCCCTCAGCCGCCCGGCTCGAAGGCGAAGACCAGCACCCTGGGCTCGAAGGTCGAAGGGTCCTCCCGGCCACCGACCACGTGCCCGGCACGCACCTCCCAGACGTCGATGCCCGCCGGGATCACGACCTGCATCAGCCGCGAACCGCGGGCGTCGTACGCCTGAAGCGTCGTGGTCGAATCGCCGGGGTAGGAGGTGACGACCCACACCCGTCCGCGCTCGTCGACGTGGAGCCCGCTGAGGAGCGGCACGAACTCGGGCCGCGGGAGCCCCATGTATCGATCGACGAGCTGCGCCTGCGAAGCCGCGCTCGGAATGAACGCCGTGAGCGTCTCCGCGTCCCTGCGCACGTGCACGTCGGTCGGCGGCCGTCGCTCCAGCTCCAGGGGCCACTCGCCCCGAAGCGAACCGTCCAGGTCCCGGACCTCGACCGAGGGCGTGCCACTGTGCGCGAGGAAGACGAGCGAATCCGAAGCCGTGAAGTACGTGGTCGGAGAGACCGGGCGGTAGATCCTCTCCTCGTCGAGCCATTCGATCACGCGGACCCCGGGATCGATGAGGCGAGCGTCCTCACGCGGTCGGGGGCCGTGAGCACGCCGACCTCGTCGTCACCCTCGACACGCTCCCCGCTCAGCCTCAACAGGGCCATGAGCCCACCGGTTCTCGAGCAGGCCATCCGAGACGGTGGACGGGGCAGGTCGACGACGTTGCGAAGATCGTCCTGATCCCGGATCGCCCCCGTTTCGTCCACCGTCGTGAGGCGGAGGAGGCTGAAATCCCACACCGTGGCCGCGTCCGCTGCACACCGTCCCAGCCACCCCGGAGTCGAGTACTCTCCCGGGCCCTCGCCCGCGCGGCCCGCAGACTTCATGAAGCGCCCGTCTCCGTCGAAGAAGTGGACGCTCGGAGCCATCCCGTCCGCGACGGCGAGGACGCCGTTGTCGAATCTCGTCGCGCCGACCGGGCGCTGCAGGAAGACGGTCGTGTCTCCTTCGACCGGGACCTCGAGAACGAGGGTCGCGTCGAGCCCTCTCCCCCTTTCCTGTCCCTTAACGGCCGGTAGTACGGCAAGGGACGTGAGGAGCGCGGCGATCAGGCATCCGGGTGTCGGCATGCCTACAAGCTTGACTGCTGGACCACGGCTCACAAGGCGTCGGGACCCGGGCGCGGCGCTACTCGGTGAGCTCATCCCCGAGCATATCAGAGGGAACACCGGTCTTGTCCCGCCTCGCTCGGCCCCTACGCATATCCTAGATTCCGACTACGGTCGTCCCGGGTCTGCGTCGAGCCGATCGGTCCGTTCGTGGATTCGAGCAGGCCACTCAGGATTCCTGACTCGCCAACCACCTCCCTGGCCGCCCATGAGCCCAATCCAAGCACGTTACCGAGAGGGCTCGGCGCTCTTACCACCACGTGCCTGGTATGCGCTGGTGGTCGCTGTCTCCGTCGCACTTTATCTCCCAACGTTGGGACACGGTTTCGTCTTCGACGACGGTATCGTCATTGAACGGAACGTGGATATCCGCTCGTTGGCCAACATCCCCGACATCTTTCGCCACGGTGAATGGGAAGGAGGCGGTCTCGACAACCGGCTCTACCGGCCGCTTACGACTGTCACCTACGCCCTCAACTACGCGTGGACCGGGTTGTCCCCCTGGAGCTATCACCTCGTGAACGCCCTGC
>JBDHII010000022.1:0-68795 GCA_039587515.1 Gemmatimonadota bacterium | reverse complement strand
TGAAGCCGTCGCAGGAGTCCAGGTCCTGGGCAGCGGCGGGAGGGGCGAAAACGACCAGACCGAGCATCCCGAAAAGCGCTGCAAGATTCTTCAACGTGTGCATCACGAACTCCTATAAGAGGTGTCACTCCCGCAATCCTAGAGAGCACCCGTCGGCGCCGCCAGGGTCGGCGGGCCATCGACGCAAAAGAGAGCCGCCGCCGCGGCGACGGACGGAGCCAGGTCACCCATCAACCCCAAGGTCAGTGCGACACCGCCGAGCACGAGAAGCCTCGCGAGCTCGATCGGCCCCGCCCAGCGCGCTGCTTCGAAGACCCCGGCGATCCCCGCCAGCGCGACGGTCACGTAAAAGGCCCCTGCCCCGAGGTGCGCCAAAGGCATCGAGCCGGCCTGCACCAGCAGGAGCACCGCGCCGGCCAGCGCGACGAGGAACTGCACGAAGCCGTAGGCGGCCAGCGAGCCGGGCACCGGCGTGTCCCAACGCTCGAAGGTCTCGCGGCTCACCTCGGGAGGCCGAATCGGCCCTCCCGCCGACTCCGGACGCCAGCCCGGTGGACCGAACACATACATCCAGCGCTCACGCCACGTCCCAGCCGCGAGCGCATCGCGCAGGATCTGCCAGAACACGTGCACGTTGGCCCAGAGCGGATTCCAGCTCCTGAGCGGGTGGGTGATCCCGTAGACGGGCTCCTCTTCCTCGGGCTGAAAGCTGCCGAAGGCCCGATCCCAGACGATGAAGACACCGGCGTAGTTGCGGTCCTGGTATTTCGGGTTCACACCGTGATGCACCCGGTGGTGCGAGGGTGTGTTCATGACCAGCTCGGTCCAGCGCCCCATTCGGCCCACTGCTCGCGTGTGGATCCAGAACTGGTAGACGAGGTTCACCGAGTAGCACGCCGCGAACATCAGCCAGGGTACCCCGACCAGGGCCAGCGGCAGGTAGAAGATCCAGGTGAAGAGCCCGTGCAGCGAGCTCTGACGAAGCGCCACGGCCAGGTTGTACTCCTCACTGGAGTGGTGCACGACATGGCCGGCCCAGAGCACGTTCACCTCGTGGCTGAGGCGGTGGCTCCAGTAGTACGCCAGGTCCACGAGCACGAAGACGGTCGCCCAGCTCACGAGCTCGGGCAGCCGCACCTGGAATCCGAGCCACCCGCCCCATGCCGTCACGAAGGCGCCTTCGGGCCAGCTCGGCACCTCCGGCAGCCAGACCTGGAGCGCGAAACGGTTCCCGACCCAGATGTAGATCGCGACGGTCAGAAGCTTGGTGAAGATGCCGCTCAGCTGGCTGAGAACTCCGCACGAGAGGTCCGCCACCGAATCGTAGAGACGGTGGAGGCCCCGTCCGGTCCGCCACTGGACGACGAGCTCGAGCCCGATGAGCAGGAAGAAGAACGGGATGGAGTACAGAATGATGTCCACGCCCCAAGGTGCCGCAGCCGCGCGCCGGGCGGCAACCCGGATGACGCATCCCGGGGCCGCGTGCTAGCTTGTCCCCACCCCTCACTCCCTCGGAGACGATCGCGAATGTTCCGCTCAGCCCTGACCACCGCCGCCCTTCTCTCTCTCGCCCCCTCGCTGGCCCTCGCGCAGGACGCCGGAGACTTCCGGGAAGAGATCATGCGCCACTTCGACGCGTCCACGCGCAAGGTGGCCATGCTCGCCGAGGCGATGCCCCAGGAGCTCTACACGTGGGCTCCGGAAGAAGGGGTGATGGAGGTCGGTCGGGTCTTCATGCACATCGCGCGCTACAACTTCATGTATCTAGAAGACAACCTCGCGGTCCCCGCCCCTTCCGACGTGGAAATGGCCACGATGGAAGAGATTCGGGACAAGCCCCAGACACTCGAGCTGCTCGCGCGCTCGATCGCGCATGTCCGGGAGTCGGTGGACTGGATGTCGTCGGAGGATCTCGCCGGAGGGACGATGCTCTACGGACGTGACGTCGACCGCTGGGCGGTGCTTCTGCAGCTCGTGGCCCACATGAACGAGCACCTGGGTCAGTCCATCGCATACGCCCGGATGAACGGCGTGGCCCCACCCTGGTCGAGGTGACGCATCAGCGGATCAGCAGCAGCCGGCTGTTCGCGGGATAGAGCCACTCCAGGCCGCGCTCCGTCATGATGGCGTCGTCCTCGAGCGGTATGCGCGCCTTCGCCCCACCCCACTCCGGGATCGCCGTGTAGGCGAACAGCTCGACGGACAGGATGTTCGAGGGGCGCACTTCGAAGGTGACCCGCAGCGGATTCCAGAAGGCGATCGAGGGGCCGATGCCGTGGCCGAGGTTCCCGACGGAGTGGTGCCCCTCGTAGGTGACGTCCGTGGTCGGGCCGTCGGTCGGCTGATTGAAGTGGATCGGCGTGAAGCCCGCCTCCACCAGCGCCACCCGCACCAGCTCCATGTTCTCCTGGGCCGTGACCCATGGGCGAATGGCCCGCCGCGAGACGGCGCGTGCCGCCATGGCCCGGTCGAAGGCGTGCTGGATCGACGGCTGCGCTTCCGTCTCGCCCTCGCGGAGAACGTACGCCACACGCTTCAGGTCCGTGCAGAAGTTCAGGTGACACACCCCCCAGTCGATCATCATGAGGTCTCCACCCTGGATGATCCGGTCGTTCGAGGAAGCCTCGATCCCTTCGGGGCCCGTGATGTAGACGGAAGGAAAGCCGAAGGACGAGCCGTATCCGCCCTCCAACAGGCGGTCCATCATCCACCACGCGACGTCCTCCAGCCGAGTCTCGCCCGGCGTGACGACCTCGTTCGAGAGCGCCCGCTCGGCGATCGTGCGAGAGAGCTCTCCGGCCGCGCCGAATCCGGCGATCTCTGAAGCGACCCTCCGGGAGCGGAAGTCCGAGACGAGCTTCTCGGCCGAGACCAGGCGCGAGGCGTACGGCTCTCCGAGCGTCTCGACGAGGTGCCCGTAGCTCGTGTGGGAGAGCCCGTCCGCGGCGCCGATGGTCTCGGACATGTTCAAGCCGATCCGCTCCGGGTCCCGCTCCATCACGAAGGCACGCAGGTCGAAGTCGGAGGTCACGAGGTCGTACGCGCCGCTCTCCTCCAGCAGGTATCCGCTCACGCCGAGCGCGACGCGCTCGATCCGGTCACCGCCCCGGTCGGTGAAGACGTAATACCCGATCGGATTCACGTAACCAGCGCCGAAGTCCACGGTGAGCGGATCGTCGAGGCCCTCCTTGCGAACGGTGATCCACATGTCGATCCCGTTCTCCCGCATCACCTCGGGGAGCACGAGGTCGAACTTCTCCCTTCGAATCTCCGCCAGTCGATCCCAGCGGCGCCGGGCCTCCTGTGCATCGAGGCCCGCGGGAAGGAGAACGAGCGCGGTCGAGACGGCGAGGGACAGCTTCGTGAAGGGGTTCATCGGAATCGGCTCCAAGAGCGTTTCGGTTGCGAGGCGCGATCATACGGTCGCGATCGGCCGGGTGAGGCACCCACGGAAGAGCGGCCCGTTCGGGCCCCGCCTCAGCGGGTGCGCAGCAGGGAAAACCCTACGGTGAAGGCGAAGTCCGGAGCGCCGTCCGTCACCGGCAGGGATACCTGGAAATCGACCTGGGAGTCTTGCGCCGCGGTGAGCAAGGTGGCTCCGAGATTGAAGCTCCCGACGTTTCCACCGTCTTCCTCGGCGGCCAGCTGCGCGAACCCGATTTCGGCGTAACCGCCGATCCGGTCCGTAAAGGCGTTACCCACGACGAGACCGAGGAAGGCCGAAAGGTAGTCGTCCCCGCTCGTCCGGTTGTAGGCGAAGCCCGGCATCACACCCAGCGTCAGCGTCTCGCTGAGGCCCCATTCGCCCACCCCCGAGACCGAAGGACTGAAACCCGCCCCCCGAAACCTGCGTGACCCGATCGGCAGATCGATGTGGATCAGCAGCGCGGTCGAGGGGCCCCCGCCCACTCCGTCCGCCAGATGGATCTTGGTTCCCAGGAGGACGTTGCCGAGGTCGGTCTCCGTCTCGTCTCCGCCGGAGAAGCTCGAAAGCCCTCCGGTCGCGATCCGAAGCTCCGCACCCGAAGCGAGCCAAAGGCGAAGAAGCGCAGGGGTGGACCAGGTCGATGCGTCGGACCCCAGGTCGGAGTACGCGAAACCCACCTCGCCCTGAACGGACCGCTCCGGCACGGTCAGGCTCGACTCGACGAAGCTGGGGCGATCCGTGACGATCTGTCCCTGCAGCGGAAGGGCGAGGACGAAACTCAAGACGAAGAGTGCGGCGGCTACGAAACGCATTTGATCTCCTGTGCTCGGCTCGAGCGACTCTCGACGAGCCATAGTGATCATCCGAGTGGACGCTCGGGTCAAGACACGGGCCTGGCTGAGTCGATCGCTGGTGCCCATCTTGCACTCCCGCACGCCCGAGATCTCGAACGGTCTTCCCTTCGACCTCGCAGGACCATGGCAGAGCTGAACTCGAAGCAACGCGCCGTTCTCCGGGCCGAGGCCCACCACCTCAAGCCGGTGGTCTTCGTCGGTACGGACGGAGTCAGCGAGGCCCTCCTCGCGTCGGTCGAGGAGGCCTTCAACACCCGGGAGCTCATCAAGGTGAAGGTGCTCCAGGGCGCCCCGACAAAGGCGCGTCCGACGGCTGACGCGATTGTGGCGGCCATGGAAAACGTGCACGTCCCCCAGACGATCGGACGGACGATCGTGCTCTACCGTCCGTTCCCGGAGAAGCCGCAGATCAAGCTGCCGCGCTAGAGCGTCAAGGCTCCGCGCCCGGACGGCGAAGCGCGAAGAGCGCGAAGGGCAGCAGGCAGACCAGGATGGCAGTGCCGAAGATTCCCGGGGCCCAAGTCCCGACTTCACCCAGGAGCAGCCCCCCGACGGACGGTGCGAGCGCGCGGGTCAGGCTTTCCAACGAGGCGCCCAAACCGAGGGTGCTGCCGACCTCGTGGGACGGGACGGCCTGCGCGAGCGCACTGTTGGACATCGAGTTGAAGATCCCGCCCGCGAGCGCGATGGGGGGTAGCGCCAGGAGCAGCATCGGCACGCTCGGGACGAACGCCCACCAGGCCAGGCCCCCCGCCATCAGCACGATGCACACGGGCACCACGCGGTTCTCGCTGATCCTTCTCGACACCGGGCCCACGATCCCCCCCTGGACGATGACGATCAGCACGCCGACGTAACCGAGGATGTAGCCCGTCGCCTCGGCATCGAGCTCGAGCCTGTACTGGGCGAAGAGCGCGAAGATCGTCTGGAAAGTCACGAACGCCATCGCGAACCAGAACCGGATCCACATGATCCCGCCGGCTCGGCCACCCGCGAAGAGATGCCCCAGCCCCGACTTCTTCCCGGGTATCGTCCGGCGGGCGGCCCGGCGCTCTTCGGTGTGCGACTCCGGAAGGAAAAGGTAGACCGCGACCGCGTTCACACCGGCCATCCCCGCGGCGATGAACGCCGGTACCGCAAAGCCCCATCGACTCAGGAACCCCCCGAACGCGGGCCCGATTACGAACCCGAGGCCGAACGCCGCCCCGATGAGCCCGAAATTCCGGGCCCGGTTCTCGGCCGTGCTGACGTCGGCCACGTACGCCTGGGCCACGCTGATGTTGCCGCCCGTGAGCCCGTCCAGCATCCGAGACGCGAACAGGAGCCAGAGCGTGTTCGCGAGCCCGAAGATCACGAAGCCGACGGAAGTGCCGATGATGCTGGTGATCAGCACCGGCCGACGTCCGAACCGGTCCGAGAGCCCCCCGAGCAGTGGAGCCCCGACGAGCTGCATCGCCGCGTAGGACGCGACGAGGAGGCCCACTTCGGTCGGGCTCGCGCCGAAGGTCTCCGCGTAGAACGGCAGGAGCGGTAGGATCAGGCTGAAGCCGAGGAGATCGACGAAGACGACCGCGAGGAGCGTGGGGAGACTGGCCTTGTTGCCCTTCGAAGGGAGCATTCGTCCGCCAGGGAGGATCGCACAGGGGTCTGGGCCCCCGGAGGTTATCCCGTCCCCGAGCCGGCTGCAATTGCTGTACCCCCGAGCCGGCCGGTACCCTTCGGGATGTCCAGAGCGTTCGTGAAGGAAGACGACTTCGAGCCGGAGCCCAGCTTCGATTTGCCGGATCCGGACTCGCCCGGCTACGACGAGGCCGCCGCTTGGGCCCTGATCGAGGGTGCCAACCGCGGTGACTCCCGCAGCGCGGAGATCGCCACCGGCTATCGCTGGGGCGAGCCCGCCCTCGTGCCGCACATCCGTGCGCTTCTCGAGCGTGCCGAAACCGACGGTGAAGACCGTATCGCGCAGCTCGCCCGCCGTTATCTGCGACAGGTCGAGCGCGGGTGAGCCCATGAGACCCCAACGCCCCCGCTTCCCCACGCTCACCGAGGCGATGATCCCGCTCATCGCGCTGGTGCTCTTCTTGGGCTTCGGAACCGCGTGGATGGGAATCCGGGCCGAGGCGATGCTGCTCGGCGGCACCGTCGTCGCGGGGCTGACGAGCTATCGCCTCGGCTTCGGTTGGAAGGACATGGAAGCGGGGATCATCGAATCGCTCTCGGCGGGCATGCCTGCGATCCTGATCCTCATCATGATCGGGGCGCTGATCGCGAGCTGGATGTCGGCCGGAGTGATTCCGATGCTGACCGTCTACGGGCTCGAGCTCATGTCGGCGCGCTTCTTCCTGCTCACCGCGTGCGTGATCTGCTCGCTCGTATCCCTCTTCACGGGCACCTCCTGGGGCACGGTCGGCACGGTCGGAGTCGCGCTGATGGGCGTAGCGGAGGGCCTGGGTGTGCCGCTCGGCGCGTCTGCAGGAGCGATCGTCTCGGGTGCCTATTTCGGTGACAAGCTCAGTCCCTTCTCCGACACGACCAACCTCGCTCCGATGATCGCGAGGTCGAATCTGATCGACCACATCAAATGGCTGCTGTGGACGACCGCCCCCGCCTGGATGCTCGGCCTTCTGGTGTACGCCGTCGTCGGTCTCGGCTCCGACCCGACGCCCACCGCGGACGTGGGCGCGATCCAGGACGCCCTGCGAGGCGTCTACCACTTCTCGGTGTGGCTGCTTCTGCCGCCGGTGTTGATGATCACGCTCGCCGCACGGAAAGCCCCCATCCTGCCCGGGCTGATGCTCTCGACGTTGCTCGCGATCGCCCTGGCCGTGGTCTTTCAGCAACGTGCGCCGGCGGAGCTGCTCTCGGTCACCGTCGTGGGCGAATCCCCGGCCACGGGGGACGCGAGCCTCGATGCGCTCCTGGAGACCGACGGGCTCGTGGGCATGATGCAAACCGTCCTGCTCGTCTTCTGTGCTTTCACCTTCGCGGGCATCATGCGGCGCTGTGGCCTTCTGGACCGGATTCTGGAGGCGCTGCTCGGTGTCGTGAAAAACACCTTCGGCCTCGTCGCCTCGACCGTGGGTGCAGGCATCCTGACCGCCTTCGTGACGGGCTCCTCCTACCTCTCGATCATCGTCCCCGGTGAGCTCTTCCAGGGCGCCTTCCGGAGAGCGAAGCTGGCGGCGAAGAACCTCTCGCGGACGCTGGAGGACTCCGGGACGGTCGTGGTGCCCCTGGTCCCTTGGAGCGCTGCGGGCGCGTTCATGGCAGGGACGCTCGGTGTAGCCACGCTCGAATACGTGCCCTGGGCCGTGATGAACTACACCGGCTTCCTCTTCGCCCTCGCGCTCGGAGCGACCGGCATCGGGATCGCACCGCGTACGGCAGAGGACGAGACGACACCCGGCAGCTGAGCGGGGCGCTCGGGGTCGACCGCTAGGTCTCGAGCTCCGCCGAGAGCTGCTCCCTGAAGCTTCCGAGGCGGCTCTGCTGATCGGCATCCACCTTCGGGTACTCCAGGCCGAGGCTCTCGAGGGTACCCACGACGATCTCCGCCACCGCGAGCCGCATTTGCGGCTTGCTGTCCGCCGGAATGGCGTACCAGGGGGCCCACGGACGCGAGGTCGCGCGGATCGCGTGCTCGTACGCGTCCATGTAGTCGTCCCACAGCGCGCGCTCCCTCAAGTCGCCCGCCGAGAACTTCCAGTTCTTCGAATCGTCGTCGATCCGCGAGATGAACCGTCGGCACTGCTCGTCCCTGGAGACGTTGAGCCAGAACTTCAGGACGACCGTTCCATTCTCCGCGAGATGCCGCTCGTGATCACGGATCGAGCGGTAGCGATCCTCCCAGATGGTGTCGCGCTCGACGGACGGCGGAAGCGCCTGCCCATCGAGATAGTCCGGATGGACGCGGACGACGAGCACGTCCTCGTAGTAGCTCCGGTTGAAGACCCCGATCCGGCCCCGCTCCGGAAGACGACGGGCCGAGCGCCAGAGGAAGTCGTGATCGATTTCCTCGCTGGACGGCTGCTTGAAGGAATGAACCTGAAACCCGGCCGGGTTGGCGCCGCTGAGCACGGCCCGGATGGTGCTGTCCTTTCCTGCCGCATCCATCGCCTGAAAGACAAGCAGAAGAGAGTATCGGTTGTCGGCATAGAGCAGCCGCTGCAGATCGTCCAGTTCCTCCACCAGGTCCTCGAGCCGGTCCTTCGGGTCGTCGGGAGCGCCCGTCGGTGGGGCCGTAGGCCATTCCGCGACCCGAAAGCTCTCCGGGTCGTCGACACGATAGGGGCTGGCATGGGGCTCGATCACGGGAACCTCGTCTGGTCGGGGACTCGAAACGACCCACATGAGTGGGGCCGGGAGCACCGACTGACAAGGGCTGCAACCGAAGGGAACCCCCTGCGGCCCGAAAGTGTTACTATACTCCGTCAATACTTCAAACTTAAAGGACATACCATGAACGATAAGCGGACCATTGCGGTAGTCGGAGCCACCGGCGCCCAGGGTGGTGGCCTGGTGCGTGCCATTCTCGAGGATCCGGAAGGGGCCTTTGCCGTCCGAGCCCTGACACGCGACCCCGAGTCCGAGAAGGCCCGAGCGCTGAGGGACATGGGTGCGGAGGTCGTGGCTGCCGACGTGAACGACGAGGCGAGCCTCAGGAAGGCGTTCGAGGGCGCCTACGGCGCGTTCTGTGTCACCTTCTTCTGGGAGCACTTCTCACCGGAGCAGGAAAAGGCTCAGGCCCGGGCCATGGCCAACGCGGCCGCCGCCGAGGGCGTGCAGCACGTCGTCTGGTCCACCCTCGAGGACACCCGGCAGTGGGTGCCGCTCGAGGACGACCGGATGCCGACGCTCCAGGGCAGCTACAAGGTCCCGCACTTCGATGCCAAGGGCGAGGCGGACGACTTCTTCAGGCAATCCGGGGTTCCGACCACGTTTCTCGCCACCAGCTTCTACTGGGACAATTTCGTCCACTTCGGCTCGGAGCCGCAGCGGGGCGAGGACGGTGCCCTCTTCCTGCCGGTGCCGATGGGGGACGCGAAGCTCGCCGGGATCGCCGCCGACGACATCGGGAAGTGCGCCTACGGCATCTTCCGCGAAGGTCCGGCGCTGGTCGGCGAGACGATCGGTATCGCCGGCGAGTTCCTGACCGGAGCCCAGATGGCAGCCGCGCTCTCGGCGACGCTGGGTGAGGAAGTGAAGTACCATCCGATTCCGTTCGACGTGTACCGCAGCTTCGACTTCCCCGGGGCCGACGACCTCGGCAACATGTTCCAGGTCTATCACGACTTTCAGGACGCGTTCCTCGCCAACCGGGACATCGAGGCGGCCCGGCGACTCAACCCCGAGTTGCAGGACTTCGAGGCCTGGCTGGCCAGGAACGGAGACCGAATCCCGCGGCACTGAGTCGGGAACGAGCGATCGGCCGGGCCTCTGCGGAGGCCCGGCCGAAACGGCCCGGCGAAAGGTGCGTCTCGGGGACTACGGCCCGACAAACTCGATGCGTGCGAAGACACCGACATGGTCGGAGGGCTTGAGGCCGGTCACGGTCTCGTCACCCTCCAGGTCACCCGTGATCGCGAAGTTCACGAAGGTCACGTCCAGGCTGGCCGTACCCCGGGCCATGATGTAGTCGATCCGCTCGAAGAGCGTTCCGGCCCTGAGGTCGCCGGCGAAGCAGCAGGTGTATCCCGGGAGGAACCCACGAGCCATCGCGCTCGTCTGGGCGTCTTCGAATCCTGCGTTGAGCAGGATCGGGTAGGTGGCCGTGCTGGCCGCATCGGGCAACGCGTTGAGGTCGCCCACGAGCACCGTGGGCACGCCGTTGTTCTGGAGCATCCCGATCAGCTCGCTCGCCTGGGCTTCCTGGATCGTCGGCCCCGTCTCGTCGGTCTCGAGATGGGCATTGACGATCTGGTAACGCTGGTCGTCGAGCGTGATGTCCACGCGGTTCCAGCCGCGACGAATCGTGACCGGAATGGCCCCGGCCACCGGGATCGACACGTTCATCGCGAAGTTGTTCGAGCTCTCATCGTGGATCTGAATTCCGCTCCGGACGAGGATCACGTCGTGGTCCGTCCACCGCAGATCGATCAGTCCGGCGCCGGTCACCGCAGGCAGCTCGATGTCCGTGTTCTCCACGACGGAAGCGATCGTGTACTGGAGCCCACGGCGCGAGAGGGCATCCAACAGGAGCATCAGGTAATCGTACTCGACGGTCGTAGCGGATCGCCGGTTGCCCTCCAGGAAGTCACCGGGCGTCTGAACGCGGAACTTCGCCACCTCCTGCAGGCCGATGATGTCGGGCTGCACGCTCTGGATCTCCCGCGCGATCGCGTCGGCGCGCGCCGGGAAGTCGTTGAGCCGGATCCGGTTCCAGGCCTGGCCGACCAGCTCGGGAATGTCTTGCGCGCTACCCGCATGCATGATCGGGTCCAGGTCGGCTCCCAGAAAGAGGTTGCGCGACATGACCGTAATGGCCCGCGCCACCGTGGGATCCTCCTGCTCGTCCTGGATCTCGTCATCGTCGATGTCCGAGGGCGAGCTCCGATCACATGCCGTTGCGCTGACCGCCAGAGAGACGATCAGGAGCGCTGATACGAGGGACTTCATGATATCCTCCTTGGTGGTTACGCAGGGCGTGTTTCCGCCCTCCGTTGGAGGATGCCACGAACAAGTCCATGGCTGGATACGACATCGTACGTAGACGGCCCTCGAGATGTCGTAGCCATCCCGAGGGCCTGCGCCGGCTCGCGGCGCGGCCGGGAAGGTGTCCTAGTGGCGCTCGAGCACCCTTCCCGGGAGCTCGCGCGTGAGCGCCCCGTCCTCGAGCGTGAAGACGCCGTTCACCATCACGTGCACCATTCCCTCCGGGTAGAGTCCGGGCTCCAGGATGGTCGCGCGCCCGTCGATCGTCTCGTAGTCGAAGACGACCAGGTCGGCCATGAAGCCCGGCCGGACGAGTCCACGGTCCTCCAGCCCGACGATCTGCGCGGGAAGACCGGTCGACGACCGGATCGCGAAGGGCAGCGAGATCACGCCGCGCTCCTTCACGTAGTGTGAGATCTTCCTCGGGTAGGAACCGAAGTAACGGGGATGTTGGCCCGGCCTGACGCGAAGCGACACGCCCCCGTCGGTGGACGTGGCCGTGAACTCCTGGCGCATGTAGTTCTCGACGTCGAACACGTGTCCGGCGACGGGGCGGAACATCACGCCCGAGCGCATGGCCGGCTCGCTCTCGAGCGCGAACTCCACCAGCTGCTCCAGGGCCGTCCTGCCCTGTTCCGCCGCTACCTCGGTCAGCGTTCTTCCGACGAGCGAGGGATCACCCGGCGCGGCGATGATCACGTGGCGGTCCGCGCCGCCCTGCAGATCGAGGATGAAGTCCACGTCTTCGGAGAGCAGCTCCCGCATCGCCGGGTCGGCCATGTGGGCGCGCAGATTGTCCTTGTAGCGGACGTACAGGGAGGGGTCCCGCCACGCGGGGTCGTCGAGCCCACCGCTCCGATCGGTCCCGGGGGGTGCATACGCCCACTGCGGGAGCACGGCGGTCGGTCCGCCGCCGAACGTCTCGTACGGGTACTGATCCAGGTAGACCTCCACCCCGCCCGACCGCGCCTGCTCGACGAGGAGGATGTCGACCGAAGAATGCCCCCACGTGGAGGGCCCCTTCGACTTGATGTGGCTCCCTACGACCCGGATACCCGCCTCCCGGCCGATCCGGATCGTCTCCTTCATGCCGTCCGTGGCCGTGAGCCGCCACCCCGCTTCCAGGATGCTCGGCGTCTGCCAGCGGGGCAGCGGCGACTGGCTCCGCTGGTGTGCGTAGTAAAAGCCGTCGAACTCGCCCACGACCTTTGCCAGAGCGACGAGCTCCTCGGTCGTGCTGAAACGTCCCGGCCGATACTCGGGACCGGCGCCCATCCCCCAGGCGCCCTGCTCCATCCCGAGCCGTACCAGCTCCCGCATCCGCGCGATCTCGGGTTCGGTCGCCGGTCTCTCGTAGTCGTCCCCCATGACGAGCCCGCGCACCGTGCCGTGCCCGACCATGGGAATCACGTTCATGGCCACGCCCGTGGAGCGGTATGCCGCGATCTCGTCGGTGATCGGCCAGGTGGGGTTTCTTCCGTCCGGACCGAAGACCACCGTCGTGATTCCCTGGAAGACGAGATTGTGCGCCTCCCGGGCGGCTCGATCGTCCGAGGCGAAGGAGCCGTCGGCGTGCGAGTGCATGTCGATGAAGCCGGGCACCAGGTGGAGCCCGGTCGCGTCGATCACCCTGGCGGCCGTCGCGTCGCCGAGATCTCCCACCGCCGTGATGCGATCACCCGACACGGCCACGTCTGCGACGATGGACGGGTTTCCGGTTCCGTCGAGAACGTGGGCGTTGCGGAAGAGTACGTCGTAGTCCTGAGCAAGGATCGGCGGGGCCGCGAGCCATAGCGCAGCCACGAGGACGGCGACGGGAAAGTACGAGCGAGTCATGCGTGTCCTCCGAAGTTCACTGCCGAGATATCGACGGCACCGAGAGCGGACCGCAACCTGCCGGGCCGACATCGGGCTCCGCAAGCGGTCACAGACGTTTGCAGACCCTTCGCACCCTTCCTATTCTGTCGGCGCCCCGACCTTGCCGTGGAGTGTCCCGGGGCCTTGTCGATTCATGCACACGTGGCCCGGAGCGGGTCACGACAGGAGCAAGCAATGGCCCCTTCCGCGAAAGCTCTACCCGTGCGCCGAAGCTTCGGTCAGACCATGCGGCCCGACGCGTGGTGGCTTCAACCGGCCGCGGTCTTTCTCGGACTGAGCGCCTTCATCGTCTACTCCACCTGGGCCGCTTTTCAGGGCGAGTTCTACGCCTACGGCAACTACCTCTCGCCCTTCTACTCGCCCGAGCTCTTCGGAGACTCGCACCATGCGCTGCTCGGACCCAAGCCCTCGTGGTGGTTCAGCTGGCTGCCGTGGTCCCCGGCGTTCCTGATCCTCTGGGCACCCGGCGGCTTCCGCCTGACGTGCTACTACTACAGGGGCGCGTACTACAAGGCGTTCTGGGCGGACCCGCCTTCGTGCGCCGTCGGCGAGCCCAGGAAGACGTACCTGGGCGAACGGCACTTCCCGCTGATCATGCAGAACGTCCACCGCTTCTTCCTGTACTTTGCGCTGATCTTCATCCTCATCCTCTCCTACGACTTCTGGAAGGGCCTCTGGTTCGAGAATTCTGCAACGGGGGCGGAGGAGCTGGGGCTGGGCGTCGGATCGGTCGTGTTGCTGATCAACGTGGTGCTGCTGGGCAGCTACACGCTCGGGTGCCACTCGCTCAGGCACCTCGTAGGTGGGCGCCTGAACACGCTCGTGGGTAAGCCGGCCCGAAAGACCGCCTACGACTGCGTCACCTGCCTCAACAAGCGGCACATGCTCTTCGCCTGGCTCAGCCTGTTCTGGGTCGGGTTCACCGATCTCTATGTACGGATGTGTGCCATGGGCGTCTGGGTCGACTGGAGGATCCTCTGATGGCCGACTACCAGACCGTCGAGCACGACGTCCTGGTCATCGGTGCAGGCGGCGCGGGTCTCCGTGCAGCCATCGCCGCGGCCGCCGAAGGCGTCTCCGTCGGGCTCGTCTGCAAGTCCCTTCTCGGGAAGGCCCACACGGTGATGGCCGAGGGGGGCATGGCCGCGGCGCTCGCCAACGTCGACGAGCGGGACAACTGGCAGGTGCATTTCGCCGACACCATGCGGGGCGGGGCCTACCTCAACAACTGGCGGATGGCGGAGCTGCACGCGAAGGAGGCACCCGAGCGCGTACGCGAGCTGGAAGCCTGGGGTGCGCTGCTCGATCGGACCGCCGAGGGCAAGATCCTTCAGCGCAACTTCGGTGGGCACGCCTATCCCCGGCTCGCCCACGTGGGGGATCGCACCGGGCTCGAGATGATCCGCACCCTACAGGATCACGGGATTCACCAGGGCATCGACGTCCACATGGAGTGGACGATCACGGCGCTCCTGAAGGACGGTGACCGGATCGCCGGGGCTTTCGGATACGATCGCGAGCGCGGCCGCTTCAAGGTCTTCAAGGCCGGCGCGGTCGTGATGGCGACCGGGGGCATCGGACGGGCCTTCCTGATCACGAGCAACAGCTGGGAATACACGGGTGACGGCCACGCCCTCGCCTTCCATGCCGGGGCGGACCTGATCGACATGGAGTTCGTCCAGTTCCACCCGACCGGCATGGTGTGGCCGCCGAGCGTCCGGGGGATCCTCGTAACCGAGGGCGTACGCGGCGAGGGCGGCATCCTGAAGAACAGCGAGGGTCGTCGATTCATGTTCGACGACATCCCCGACCTCTACAAGGACCAGACGGCCGACAACCCCGAAGAGGGATGGCGCTACGTCATCGGGGATCGTGACGCGCGACGCCCTCCGGAGCTCCTGACTCGCGATCACGTGGCTCGCTGCATCACGCGAGAGGTGAGGGAGGGCCGGGGAAGCCCGCACGGCGGAGTCTTCCTCGACATCGCCTGGATCGAAGAAAAGATCGACAACGCCCCCGAGCACATCCGTCGCAAGCTCCCCGGGATGTACCACCAGTTCAAGGAGCTCGCGGGCATCGACATCACGAAGGAGCCGATGGAGGTCGGCCCCACGACGCACTACGTCATGGGTGGAATCCGGGTCGACGCGGACTCTCAGATGTCGACCGTCCCCGGCCTCTTCGCCGCCGGTGAGTGTGCGGCCGGCCTGCACGGAGCCAACCGGCTCGGCGGCAATTCGCTGTCGGACCTGCTCGTCTTCGGCAAGCGAGCCGGAGAGCACGCGGCCGGCTACGCCCGGGAGCACGGTGCGCCCACGGTCGACGAGGGTCAGGTCGAAGCCGCCGCCCGAGAGGCGCTCGCACCCCTCGAGCGCAGCTCCGGGACGGAGGGCAAAGGCCCCTACCGCTACATGCAGGCCGTGCAGGAGCTGATGCAGGAGAAGGCGGGAATCATTCGTACCGAGGAGCTCCTCGGTGAAGCGAGAGACGACCTGCGCGCGCTCAGGGCCGAAGCGGAGCAGATCGGCATGGCCGGCAACCGCGAGTTCAACCCGGGCTGGCACACGGCGCTGGACCTCAAGAACATCTTCACCGTCGCCGAGGCGGTGGTCGTGGCCGCGAAGGAGCGACGCGAGAGCCGCGGTGCCCACTCGCGGGTCGACTACGCCGACAAGGACCCCGAAGCCGGGACCTACAACATCGTGCTCCGTAGGGCTCCGGATGGCGAGCTCGAGGTGACCCGGGAGCCGATCCCGCAGATGAGCCAGGAACTCCGAGACATCATCGAGGAGCAGGGTTGATGGCCGACACGCGCGCGTTCAAGGTCTGGCGGGGTGCCGGTGACGAGGGAGCCTTCGAGACCTTCGAGGTCGATGTCATGCCCGGGTTCGTGGTGCTCGACGCCGTGCGAAGAATCCAGGCGGACCACGCCCACGATCTCGCCATTCGCTGGAACTGCAAGGCGGGTCGCTGCGGATCCTGCTCCGCCGAGATCAACGGGATGCCCAAGCTCATGTGCATGACCAGGCTCGACGACCTGCCTGCCGACAAGCCCGTCACCGTCGAGCCGATGCGCGCCTTCCCGCTGATCAAGGACCTCGTCACGGACGTGTCCTGGAACTACGAGGTGAAGAAGTCGATCGCGGGATTCAAGCCGAGGGATCCCGACAACGAGGACGGATCCTGGAACATGGCGCAGTACGACGTCGACCGTCCGATGGAGTTCAGGAAGTGCATCGAGTGCTTCCTTTGCCAAAACGTGTGCCACGTGCTGCGCGACCATCAGATGCACGACGAGTTCATCGGCCCCAGATTCCTCACGTATGCGGCAAATCTCGAGATGCATCCTCTGGACACGGAGGATCGGCTGGATGCGCTCAGGACGGACCACGGCATCGGCTACTGCAACATCACCAAGTGCTGTACCAAGGTCTGCCCCGAACACATCACCATCACGGACAACGCCATCATCCCGCTGAAGGAGCGCGTCGTGGACCGGGCCTACGATCCCGTGACGAAGCTGGTGCAGCTCCTGAAGAAGAACCCGACGAAGACCTAGCTGAAGCGGGGAGCACAGAATGCCGATGTTCAGTCTGAAGACGCTTCACCCCGATGCCGTCGGAACCGCCCAGAAGAAAGCGGTCCGCTACCGGCTCCTCAACGAGCCCAGACTCGCGGAGAGCATCTGCCGGGACATCCTGGCCGTAGATCCGAGCAACCAGAACACGATCATCACGCTGATCCTGGCGCTCTCGGATCAGTACGTCTTCGGAAACATCTCGGTCAAAGAGCCGATGGAGCTCGTATCGCAGCTGGATAGCGAGTTCCTGCGCCACTACTACACCGGCATCATCTGCGAGCGACGTGGCGTGGCCGCGCTCCGCATGGGGGGCGCGGGATCGGGCCACATCGCCTTCGACTGGTTACGCAGAGCGATGGACCACTACGACGATGCCGAGGAGGTCAGCCCTCCCGGCAACGACGACGCGATCCTGCGCTGGAACACGTGCGCACGCACGATCAACAACCGTCCCGAGGTCCGGCCTGCGCCGGACGAGGGGCCGGCGCAGATGCTCGAGTAGGAGGCTTCGCCGGCTAACGCTGGCTCAGCCAGACGTCCTCGAGCACGGTCACCGTCTCGCTGTGCTCCTCCCCGTCGACCGACAACGTCACCCGATAGAGCCCCGGATCCGCGAGCGGCCCCCGGTTGCCCTGCCCGAAGCCCCCGAAGCCCTGCCGAGCACCACCCTGGCGCGGGTTGCCGCGCAGATCCCACTGGACGCGGTTGAGCCCCGCCACCCCCTCGACTTCGATGTTGCGGAAGACCTCGCCCGTCGCCAGAGCCGTGATCGTGATCTCGACGTCGTCCTCGGCGTCACGGAGGTAGAAATCGATGGCGGTTCCCGGCGGAGCGTTCTCTCCACGCCACGCTCGATCGCCCGTCACCGACCGCGACCTGCGCGTGTCCTGCAGCCAACGCACCGCCTCGCGTGGAGTGAAGAGGTGGGCATCGGACGCCAGCACATCCGACGTCATGCCCTGTAGCGGCGTGATGTCGTCCATGATCTGGACCCCCCGCCCGTGCGTGGCCAGCACGAGATCGTTCTCACGCGGATGCACGAAGACGTCGTCGATACGGGTGGTCCCGAGTCCGCTCATCAAGCGATGCCAGACCAGGCCGCCGTCCATCGAGACGAAGAAGCCGAACTCGGTTCCGGCGTAGAGCAGGTCCGCGTTCCGCGGATCCTGGCGAACGGTATTCACGTTCCCGTACTCGGGCAGGTTCGCGCTGATGTCCTGCCACGTCTCGCCGTAGTCGTGCGTCACGAAGACGTACGGAGCGAGGTCGTCGCCCCGGTGACCGTCGATCGAGACGAACGCCGTAGCCGGGTCGTGGTGCGAGGCCTCGACACGCGAGACGTAATACTGCCGGGTCCCACCCGGCACATTCCGGCCCACCTCGGTCCAGCTCGCGCCGCCGTCGCGGCTGAGCTGGACGTTACCGTCGTCGGTCCCGACCCACAGCAGCCCGGGCACGATCGGAGACTCCGCAATCGTCACGATCGTGCTGTAGCGGCTCACCCCGTCGTTCCTCGAGGGGTTGCACTCCTGCCCGCGGTCGAGCTGGCTGCACCGAGGGACGTCGTTCCGGACGCCCATGACCTCCACTTGGTCGCGGTCGACGTTCTTCGTCAGGTCCTCGCTCATCGTCCAGGTGTCGCCTCGGTTCATCGAGCGGAAGAAGTAGTTACCGCCCGCGTAGACAACTTCCGGATTGTGCGGGGAAAGCACCAACGGCGTGTTCCAGTTGAAACGGATCTCGGTCCCCTCAGGAGGCGCGGGAACGATGTTGACCGAGCCGAAACGCTGGGAGGCGCCCCGGGGTCGGATGCTGACGCGCTCGCCGGTCGAGAGGTCGTAGCGACCCAGGTTGCCGTTCTGGGACTCCGAGTAGACGATCTCGTAATTGGTGGGATCGACCGCCGTGTAGAAGCCGTCGCCCCCGCCGACCCGGTACCAATCCTCCGGCAGGATCGGGCCGCTGCGCACCGAGCTCGGCCCGCACCAGCTGCCGTTGTCCTGGAGCCCCGTGCAGACGAAGTAGGGCCTGCGCATGTCGGCGGAGGCGTGATAGGGCTGCGCCACGTCCCAGCCACGGAGCGACTCCCAGGTCTCTCCCTGGTCGTAGCTGCGGTCCACGGACCCGTCGTTCCCGATCAGGATGTGATCGGAGTCGTCCGGGTTGATCCACAATGCATGCTGGTCGACGTGCCCGTAACCGTCGAGCCTTTCGAAGGTGCGCCCCCCGTCGGTCGATTTGTGGACCCGCTGGTCCACGACGTAGACGGTCTCGGGATCGTTCGGATCGACGCGGATCTGGCTGAAGTACATCGGCCGACCGTTCTCGTTACTCCGGAACTCCCAGGTGTCCCCGCCGTCCGTCGAGCGCCACACACCCGACCACTGGGGATCGGGGGGGAGCTCGTCATCGTCGTCCAAGGCCTCCCACTCCGCCCGCTCGCTGTCGGTGAGGGGCGTCTCTCGATCGGCGGCCACCTCGATCTGCGCGTAGACGACGTTCGGGTCTGCGGGCGTCATGGCGAGCGCGATGCGTCCCATCGTTCCGCGCGGGAGCCCGTTGCCCTCGAGCCGCATCCAGGTGTCCCCGCCGTCCGACGAGCGCCAGATCCCGCTCCCGGGTCCTCCGCCGACGAAGCAGCAGGCCGTGCGGCGGCGCTGATAGGTGGCCGCGAAGAGCACGTTCGGATCGGTCGGATGGATCACGAGATCGGTCGCACCGGTGTTCTCGTCCACGTAGAGCACCTTCTCCCCGGTCTCCCCTCCATCGGTCGTCTTGTAGACCCCGCGCTCTTCGTTCGGGCCGAAGAGGTGTCCGTTCACCGCAGCCCACACCACGTCCGGGTCCGAGGGATGAACGACGACACGCGCGATCGACTGCGCGTTCGCGAGGCCCATCCGGACGAACGACTCACCACCGTCGACGCTCTTGTAGATGCCCGCTCCGAAAGAAGAGGACTGGCGGTTGTTGACCTCGCCGGTGCCGACCCAGACGATGCTCGGGTCCGACGGCGCGATCGCCACGTCGCCGATCGACGAGGTTTCGTAGGTCGCGAAAACGTCGCGGAAAGTCACGCCGTTGTTGGTCGTCTTCCAGAGCCCCGCCGTCGCGAAACCCACGAAGAACGTAGCGCCACACGAAGGGGCTCAGGAGTGGGTCGTCGGACTGATTGACCGGGGTCTCCGTCACCTCCTGCGCGACGAGCAGCGACGGCGCGATTGCGGCGAGGACGAGGAAAAGGCATGCGAGTCTGGAAGCGTACGATCCGGGCATCGGTCATCCCTGGGGTCTCGAGTCGTCTGGAGGGCGGAGAAAGTCCGGCGCGGGACCTCGGGTGTCAATCGAGGAACGGTTGCCGTCCTCCCCTGGCCGCGGCCAGCTTGTCCTCCCATGAAACAGACAATTAACTGGCGACAAGCGTTCGCCGAGGTCGGTCTTCTCGCGTGGGTGCCGCCCGGGACGTCCGATGAAGGCGAGCGCGAAGCTGGTGCGGACCCATGCCCAGCTGCTCGAGAGTCTGGACGTCTCGATCCGGCAGCTGTCCGACCCCGATACCCACCAGGCCTCGGCTCCGGAGATCTCTCGCTGGAGCGTCAAGGACCATCTCGAGCATCTCTCGATCGCCGATCACCGAACCCTGACCTTCGTCGAGCGTGTTCGCGACGGGTACCCGGAGCTCGAAACCGGCGGCGGACCGAGCCTGCTGGGTCGGGTGGTTCTGCTGTTGGGCGGATTCCCGCGCGGCAAGGGGCGGGCGCCGGAGCGAACGCTCCCGCACGGAGAGACGGCCGAAGATCTGGTTCTGCGGTTCCAGGAGCTCAGAGAGCGCCTCGTGGCCCTCGAGGATTCGCTTCCCCGGATCGGAGCGGCGCCATACACGAGCCACCACTTCGCGTTCGGCGACCTGAACGCCGCCCAATGGCTTCGCTTCGCGGTGATCCACGACCATCACCACCGAAAGATCATCCGCGACATCACGCGGGCGGCAGGCTCCTAGAGCTCCAGCGCCCGCAAGTACGTGTAGCTGGCCTGGATCGACGCGAAGGGGTCCTCGCCCGGCTGGTCGTGCTCGACGAAGTAGTGTCGGATGCCGGCGTGATCGCGATGCGCGAAGATCCCGGCCCAGTCCATGGCGCCCGCACCCACGTCGACCATCTCGCCGTCCGCCGAGCGTCCCTTCACGTGCACCAGCGGCACGCGGCCGGGCCACCGGTCGAAGAAGGCGATCGGATCGCTCCCGCCGTGCGTGATCCAGAACAGGTCGAGCTCGATCTGTACGAGGTCGGGATCGGTCTCTTCGCAGAAGACGTCGAACTGGACCCGACCGTCCATCTCCTCGAACTCGAAGGCGTGGTTGTGGTAGGCGAACTGAATGCCCGCGGCCCGGGCCTGCTCCGCGGCGACGTTGAAGAGCTCGGCAGTCCGCCGCCACGCGTCGAGCGACGAGCGCATGTCCATCGGAAGCGACGGCACGACCATGTGCGTGTGTCCGATCGTATTGGCAGACTCGAGGACGCCCGCCCATTGATCGCCCAGCACGTTGGCGCCGATATGGGCGGCAGGCGCGACGAGACCGTTCGCATCCAGCATCGCACGGATCTCCGTGGGGGAGTGGCCGAAATACCCGGCGAACTCGACCTCGCCGTACCCGATCTCGGCCACCCTGGCGAGCGTCGCCTCCACACTCTGGGTCATCTCGGACCGGACCGTGTAGAGCTGGACACCGAGGGTTCCGAGCCGCTGGGCGGGCACCTCACGGAGGTCGGGCGTGCCGGATTCGGCATTGCTGCAACCCAACGCTCCGGCGCCCGCCGCACCGGCGGCCACGATCCCCATCTGACGCAGTGCTTCTCGACGCGTGACCATCAAAGCTCTCCTCGGTCGATCAGGTCGACCGCGTGATTGGCCGCTCTCGCGGTCAAGGCCATGTACGTGATACTCGGATTCTGGTTGGCGCTCGACGTCATGCAAGCCCCATCGGTGACGAAGAGGTTCGGTACGTCCCAGCTCTGGTTCCAGCCGTTCAGGACCGAAGAGCCGGGATCGCGCCCCATGCGTGCCGTGCCCATCTCGTGAATCGTGAGGCCAGGCGGGTTGTCCTCGGTGAAGGGCACGATGTCCGTCGCGCCGATCGCTTCGAGCATCTCGGCGGCCTGGACGGTCATGTCCTCCAGCGCTCTCCGCTCGTTCTCACCCCACTGGCAGTGCACGCGAACGACCGGGATGCCCCACTTGTCCACGGTCTCGGGGTCGAGCTCGACGTAATTGGACGGGCTGGGCAGACATTCTCCGAACCCGTAGAGGTGGAACTCCCAGGGTCCCGGGCGCCGCAGCGCGTGCTTGTACGCCGCGCCGAAGCCCGCCATCGCGTTGCCCCGCTCCCAGCCGCTTCGGGACGCACCGCCCTGATACGCGTAGCCGCGCAGGAAGTCCGGATGCTGGTCCTTCACGTTGCGGAAGCGGGGGAGGTAGATCCCGTGCGGCCGGCGACCGTACTCCCACTTGTCGTCGTAGCCCCCGATCGTGCCGTCGGCGCCGCCACCCATCGTGTGGTCCATGAGGTTGCGCCCGAGCTCTCCCGAGGAATTCGCGAGACCGTCGGGCCAACGGTTCGTCCGGGAGTTCAGCAGAATGCGCGTAGACTCGAGCGCCGAGGCACAGAGAAAGACCACACGGGCCCTGAACTCGAGCGCGTCGTGGGTGTCCGCATCGATGACCCTGACGCCGTCTGCGCGCCCGGTCGCCGGATTGTAGATGACGGAGTGCACGACGCTCCACGGTCGGAGCGTCATCCGTCCCGTCGCGGCGGCAGCGGGAAGCGTGGCCGCCTGAGCGCTGAAGTACGAATGCGTCGTGCAGCCGCGCTCACACGTTCCACAGTAGTGGCACGCGGCGCGTCCGTTGTGCGGAACCGTGAGCACCGCGCAGCGACCGATCGTCAGCAGGCGGTCTCCACCATAGGCGTCGGTGAGACCTTCTCGGAAGCCGCTCTCTACGCAATTCAGCGGCATGGGCGGCAGGAACTCGGCATCGGGCAGGTGCGCCAGGCCCTCGGCCTGTCCGGTCACTCCGATGAACCGCTCCACGTGGCTGTACCAGGGCGCGATGTCGGCATACCGGATCGGCCAGTCCACCCCGTGCCCATCCCTCGCGTTCGCCTCGAAGTCGAGGTCGCTCCAGCGGTACACGTGCCGCGCCCACAACAGGGAGCGACCACCGACCTGCCGGGCCCGGATCCACTTGAAGTCGGTTCCACGGGCGGTCGTGTAGGGGTTCTCGTCGTCGCGGATGAAGAACTTCTCGCTCCACGCGTCGCACGCGTAACAGTGTCTCTGGACGTAACGCTCCTTCGACTGTCGAGCCCGGTCGCGGCGCCCTCGGTGGCGGAGGTTCCACGGATAGGTGGTCATGACGTAGTCCGCCGGCCCGACGGGTCCGCCTGCCTCCAGCACGAGTGTGCGAAGCCCGCGCTCCGTGAGCTCCTTCGCCGCCCAGCTGCCGCTGATTCCCGAGCCGACGACGATCGCGTCGTATGTCTCTGTCCGCCCCATCACTCGCTCTCCGGTGCGGGACGCGTGACCTCCGAGACGTCGACACACCCGTCGTACCGACCGGGAATCTCACGGAAGAGCAGCTCCTCCTTCATCCCGATCTCGGAGGTGTAATAGCCGTGCAGCACCAGCGCGCGGATCGAGTGGAAGAAGGGCATGGATACCGCATCCTCCTCCTCCCCGTACATCTCGGGGAACTCCGTAGACGCGCCCCCGAGGGCCCGGCCCTCCGCCTCGAGCCCCTCGAGGATCGCGACCTGGAGCGACACCTCGGCGTGAGCGAACCGAACAGCCGCCAGTGCCTGGGTGTGTTCGTCCAGATGAGCCAGGCCGCGCATGAAGCGCTCGCGCTCTTCGGACGTCATCCACTCGGCGACGATCATCTCGATGTATTGGACGACGCCGGCTTCCACGGCGCCCGGCGTGTCCGTCGCGGGGATGATGAGATCGGCAACCGCCCGCACGGCTTCACGCTGGACATCGGTGAAGAACGGCGCCTGCGGCACACGACGCCCGGTGGCCTTCACCAAGGCGGTCAGCTCCTGCGGCGGCAGACCGGCAATCGACACGGTCGCGCCACCGAGGACACGCAAGAGCGTGCGACGATCCATCAGCGTTCTCTCCCGGATAATCGAAGGCCACCAAGTTGGTGGACGGCTTCGAATCCCGCCACCGAAGCCGAGCCGCGGAGGAAGGTGACTGGAGGGACCGACCTCGTCGCGATATCATCCTCGCCGGCACCCATCACTGGAGGCGAAGGAAATGACGAAATCGACGCTGTGCTCGGCCCTGGTCGGGATGCTCCTCATGACGGGCGGGCAAAGCGCGCTCGCTCAGGAGCACAGAGCCAATTTCCTGCGCTACACCTACGAGGGTCGGGTCTCGTACGGGGTTCTGGAGGGAGAACGGATCCGCGAGATCGACGGTGACCTCTTCGGTGACCATGCGCTGACCGACACCTACCGGGACATGTCCGACGTGCGTCTGCTCACGCCCACGGTCCCGTCGAAGGTGATCGCCGTCGGTCTGAACTACCAAAGCCATCTGGGCGACCGCACGCCCGCCGAGTATCCGGGACTCTTCGCCAAGTTTCCCACCAGCTTGATCGCGCACGGCGAGGACATCGTCATGCCGCCCGACGCCGGAAACCTCCACTACGAGGGAGAGCTCGTTCTCGTCATCGGAAAGCGGGCCAGCAAGGTCACGCGCGAGGAAGCGCTCGATTACGTATTCGGGGTCACTGCGGGGAACGACGTCAGCGAGCGCGACTGGCAGTCGGCCGACCTGCAGTGGTTCAGGGCGAAAGCCTCGGACACCTTCGGCCCCGTCGGTCCGACGATCGCGGTGGGGCTCGACTACGACGACCTGCTCGTGCAGACCCGACTCAATGGAGAGGTTCGCCAGTCGGAGCGCAGCGCCGACCTCCTCTTCGACATCTCTTACATCGTCAGCTACGTGAGCCGTTATGTCACGCTGGAGCCGGGTGACCTGATCTTCACGGGCACGCCGGGCTCGACCCGGGCCATGAGCTCCGGCGACGTCGTCGAGGTCGAGGTCGAGGGCGTGGGCGTACTCCGCAACACCATCGTGCAGGGCCACTGATGCCCGAAACGCTCATCGCCATCGATGTCGGCGCAACCAATACCCGCATCGCCTTCGGGCCGGCAGACCGTCCCTTCGAAGCCGAGCTGATCAAGGTCCGCCAGCCGGTCGACTCCGCCCACGCGCTGCGACTTCTCCTGCAAGAGGTCCTCGGCGAGCTGGGCCGGAACGGCCGCGCGACCCTCGTCGGTGGCTTCGCGGGCGCGCCCTCCCCCGATGGCGTGTTCACCATGACCAATTGGGGCGGTGATCGGGACGTGACCCGCGAGGACCTGATGGCGCTCGGCTTCGAGCGGGTCCGGATGCTGAACGACCTGGAGGCGGCCGGCCATGGGCTGATCGCCCTACTCGACCATCGGGCAGAGGACTCCGGCGCCATCGTGCCCCTCTCGGAGCGGTGGATCCCCCCCACGGGTAACCGGGCGCTCGTCATGCCCGGAACGGGCCTCGGCTCGGTCGGCATCGTGGATCTGGGGGGCGGTGAGTGGCACGTCGTCCCGAGCGAGACGCAGCACGCGCTCGCGACCGGCGAGACGAAGCGGGAGATGGCGTGGCTGGATCGGCTGCATACGGCGCTCGGTCGCCCACCGACCTGGGAGGACTGTGTCTCGGGCCGGGGTCTGGAGCGGCTCTACCACCTGGCCATATCCGGGACCGAGCCCAGCCTCGTCGACGCCGGCACCGTGGCCGACCTGGCCCTCGCCGGCAACGAGCGGGCTGCGGCCGCCCTCGACGCCTTCTATGCCCTCGCCGGCGGATTCAGTCAGCTGTTGGCGCTCGCTTTCCTGAGCACCGGCGGGCTGTTCCTGGCCGGTACCTCGACCCAGCGCAATCAGGATTTCATCGTGAGGGGACCGTTCCTGGCCGCCTTCAAGAACAACGAGTTCGTCCAGCACGTCATCGAGACGCTGCCCGTCTTCCTCGTCGTCGAGGAGCTCAACCTGCGCGGCGCGTGGGCCGTCGGCAGGAAAGGGCTGAGAGGCTAGTCGTCGCTCCCGAATGCGGCGTCGAAGGCCGCTTCGGAGGCCGGGAAGTCCAAAGCATGCACGAATTCACAGGCCTCTTCGGCGCCGTGCTCCCGGTCCATCCCGGAATCCTCCCACTCCACCGAGAGTGGCCCCTCGTATCCGATCCGGTTCATCGCACGGATGACGTCCTCGAAGGGCACGTGGCCCCGCCCGAGTGACCGGAAGTCCCAGTAGCGATCACGATCGCCGAACTCGAGGTGTCCGCCGAAGACCCCGGAAGCCTTCGGAACCTCCGACCACCACACGTCCTTCATGTGGGCGTGGTAGATCCGATCGCCGAACGCATGGATGAACTCGACACAGTCGACGCCTTGGTAGCACAGGTGGCTCGGATCGTAGTTGAAGCCGAAGGCCTCGCGGTGGTCTACCGCGGCCAGAGCCCTGCGGGCCGTGACGATGTCGAACGCGATCTCCGTCGGATGCACCTCGAGGGCGAACTTCACACCCGCTGCGTCGAAGACGTCGAGGATCGGATTCCAACGGTCGGCGAAGTCCTGGAAGCCGGCCTCGATCGATTCCGGGCTGACCGGGGGGAAAGAGTAGAGCAGCGGCCAGATCGAGCTGCCGGTAAAGCCGTTGACGACCTCGACCCCGAGGTTGGCAGCAGCCTGTGCCGTCCGCTGCATCTCCTCGGCAGCCCGCCCGCGAACGCCCTCGGGGTCACCGTCGCCCCAGACGTGCGCCGGCAGGATCGTCTGATGTCGCTCGTCGATCCGGTCACATACGGCCTGCCCGACGAGGTGATTGCTGATCGCCCAGACCCCGAGTCCGTGCGCTTCCAGGATCGCCCGCTGCTGCTCGCAGTAGGCGGGATCCGCCGCCGCCTTCACCACGTCGAAGTGATCGCCCCAGCAGGCGAGCTCGAGACCGTCGTAGCCCCACTCGGCGGCCTTGCCCGCGAGCACCTCGAGCGTCATGTCGGCCCACTGGCCTGTGAAGAGCGTCGTCGGTCGAGTCATCGGTCGTCCAAACCCGTTTCAGGAAGGTGGCTCGTAGCGGCCCGACATCCAGCTGCCGGTCTTGCCGCTCTCGACTGCCGTCAGAATGAAGTAGACGCCCCGGGCGCCGTCCTGGACCGTCGGGAAGTCGTCGTCGAACTCGCCACCGACGCCGCCCTCCGCCCGCGCACGAAGCGTGCGCGCCACGTTCCGATAGAGATTCGCGAATGCCTCCAGGAAACCCTCGGGATGTCCTCCGGGAAGTCGCGTGTGCGCCGTGGCGCGCTCCGAGAGGTCGGGGCTACCGTCGTGCAGGATCCTCTCCGATCCGTCCGGGAGGGTGAGCCGCAGGCGGTCGGGTCGTTCCTGCAGCCAGTCCAGTCCACCCTCGCTGCCGTAGACCCGGAGTCGCAAGTGGTTGCGCTCGCCGGTGGAGATCTGCGAGGCGAAAAGGATGCCTCGTGCGCCGCCCTCGTAGTGGATGACGACCGTGGCATCGTCCTCGAGCCGACGTCCCTCCACCATCGTCCCCAGATCGGCGAAGAGCCGATCGATTTCGAGGCCGGTGACGTAGCCCACGATGTTGTGTGCGTGTGAGCCGATGTCGCCGAGGGCAGACGAAGCCCCGGCTCGAGCTGGATCGGTCCGCCAGGCGGCCTGCTTCTGGCCCTCGGCTTCGAGCAGCGTCGACAGCCAGCCCTGCGAATACTCCACGACGATCTTCCGCACCGCACCGAGGTCGCCGCGCCGAACCCGCTCACGCGCCTCCTTCACCATCGGGTAGCCGGTGTAGTTGTGGGTGACCGCGAACAACAGATCCCGTTCGGCGGCGAGCCGGCACAGCTCCTCCGCCTCCTCGAGGGTGTTCGTCAGCGGCTTGTCGCAGATGACGTGGAAGCCCTCCTCCAGGAAGGCCTTGGCCACCGGATGGTGCACGTGGTTGGGCGTCACGATGACGACCACGTCGATGCGCTCTCCTTCCGGAAGGGCCGCCTCCCCGCCGGCCATCTCCGCGTAGGAGCCGTAGACACGTGACGGATCGAGCCCGAGCTCGTCCCCGGTCTGGCGCGATTTTTCGGGATCCGCGGAGAATGCGCCTGCCACGAGCTCGTACTCGCCGTCCAGCGCGGCCGCCATCCGGTGGACCGCGCCGATGAAGGCGCCGGGGCCACCGCCGACCATCCCGTACCGGATCCTCACGCCGAAACCTCCAGGCGCTCGATCCGGTACCCTCCCGACGCTCGGTCACGCGCGTACATGACGCCGAAGATCAGGAGCAGGATGCCGCAGAGCGGGACCACGTAGCGGAAGGAGATGCGGCCTCCGTAGTTGTCCGCAGGTCCGAGCAGGCCCTGTGCCTCACCCACGAGGCCGGCGTCTGCATCGGAGGCGATGAGCGCCCGGAGCGCGTTGGCCGTCGCCGGTGACGGTAGCGCACCATCTCGGTCGTAGCTCTGAAGGACGCCCTGAGCGGCCTCGCCGGCCGCGAGCGCGTCGTCGTTGGGGCTCGCGGCGAATGACGAGGCGGCGGACTGCAGCAGGGTGACGGTCTCGGCCACGGGGATCCGATCGTGCGCGTAGCGATCGGCGATGCTGCCCATCTGCGGCGAGGTGACGAGCCCGACGGTCGCCATGCCCACCGTGCCCATCAAACCGAGGCCCAAAGCGCCACTCTTCGGAATCCGCTCGGATACCGTGCCGAGCATCGTCGGCCAGAAGTAGCACACGCCGACCGCGAAGATCGTCGCCGCCGCGAAGGTCGCCACACCGGTGCTCACGTAGCTGAGCGCGAGCAGGCCGATCCCCGACAGGACGGCCGAGGCCAGGAGAATTCCCGTGTTCGAGAGCTGCTCGACCACCACGCCGGCCCGGTAGCGGAGCACGGCCATGATGCCGTTGATCCAGACGAGGACGAGGATCCCGGCCATCCCTCCCGCTTCGAGCACGGCCGGAACCCACCGATTCGGGCCGAGCTCGACCGAGGCCGTCATCGCCATCGCGATCAGCATCACCCACATGAGCGGCGTCGCGAAGGCGGCCTTGAACATCTCACCCAGACTCACGCCGGCCTGGACGCCCTCCGTCTTCGGGAAGGGCTGACCCAGGAGCATGACGCCGTAGATCGCCGTCGGCACGAGAATCAGAACGAGCTTCAGCTGCCATGCGGAGATCCCGATGGCGTCGAGCCCGAATGCAGCGAGCCCTCCGAGCACGATTCCGCCCGGGAACCAGACGTGGAACTGGTTCAGCTTGACCGTCTTGTTCTCGGGATAGAGCGTGGCGACGAGCGGGTTGCACGCCGCCTCGACCAACCCGTTGGCCATCGCGATCACGAGCGCCCCGCCGAACAGCATCCAGAATCCCGGGGCGAACATCATGATCAGCGTCCCCGCCAGGTGCCCCAGCCACGCCATCCTCAGGAGGAATCGCATGCCCAGGGTGTCACAGAGGGGCGCAAAGACGAGCTGAGAGACGGCGAAGCCCCAAAGAGCCGCCCCGCCGATCCAGCCCACCTCCTGGTTGGTGAGGATGAAGTCTCTCTTGAGTGCGAGCATGATCGCACCGACGGTGGCGAAGGCGACCGACGTCGCGATCAGCGCCATGCAGCTTCCTACGAAGAGTCTGCGGGGATTCACTCCGGATTCGGCTGTCATCTTCGTCCTCTGGATGGGTTATTCGAGCCCGAGGTGCCGGAGCACCTCGGGTGGCGGTGGATCCCAACGCGGCAAGGGCACGTTGCCCACGTAGCCGATGTCCTCCATGCCCTCGGGGGTCGTGTAGAAGGCAGTGGCCGTGAGGTCGCGCACCTTGTCGAAGAAGCGCGAAGCCACCTTGTGCTCGGCCGCCGCCTCCGGTCCGTAACAGATGTCGTCACAGATGGCGGTCTTCTGCTCGTCGGTGAGATCCCGGAACCGAAGGCCCTCCCCGAACCGTGTCGAGGCCTCCCGGTCGATCCAAACGATCCCGCCCCTGACCAGCACGCGGTCTTGCCGCATTCCGTCATACGGCGCGCTCACCCACTCGTCGATGAAGCGGTGCGCACCGAGACTGCTCGCCGAGGGAGAGACCTCGTCCGCGGGGATGATGACGTCGCAGAGCGACGCGAGCGTCTCGAGCTCGTCCTCGGTCAGGACAGGCTCCCACGGGACCACCGGCGCGATCAGGTCGGGATCGAACGCGGTGCCGCGCGCCATCGGATTGCTCCGAGGGGCGACGGTGCCGGGACCCGTCTCCGCTGCCGGCTCGCACGAGGCGAGGGCCGGTGTCGCGGCGGCGATCGCCATGACTTTGAGCGCCTCACGTCGGTCCATCTCTCCCAGGACCGGGAGCGCTCTCTTGGTGCCGCTGTTCTTGGGCTCGGTCATCAGAGGCTCCCCCTGCTCATCTCTTCCACGAGGTACTCCGACGCTCGCCACGCGATGGCCATGATGCTGAGCGTCGGGTTCTTGTCGGCATTGGAAACGAAGCAGGCGCCGTCGGTCACGAAGAGGTTGTCGACCTCCCAGGACTGACAGTACTGGTTGAGCACCGACCGCGACGGGTCGTCGCCCATGATGGCACCCCCGACCTCGTGAATGATCTGGCCCGGAGCAGCGATCGCGTCCGCGCCGTCGTCCTGCACGGCGCTCGTCACGTTGCCACCCATGGCTTCGATGATCTCCGCGAAGGTGTGCTGCATGTGACGCGCCTGGTTGAGCTCGTGATCCGACCACTTCCAGTGGAAGCGCAGCGTGGGAATGCCCCACTGGTCCACCCCGTCCGGATCGATCTCGCAATAGCAGTCCTCGTTGGGGATCATCTCCCCCCGCCCGTCGAACCACAGGAACGACCCGTAGTACCTCCGGCAGTCCTCCTTGAAGGCGCGACCGTACGAGCCTCCCGTGAACTGCTCGAGCCCGCCGAAGGCTCCGGCGCCGGGCATCCCGCGTCCACCGCCGAACTCGACGTGGTAGCCACGGGCGAAGTCGAGTCGTCCCCGAGCCTGCTCCTGATAAAGCCACCACGGCATGTAGAGGTGCATGCCCGACGAGCCGTCCTGGTTGTGGCGCGGCATGTTCTCCATGGCCGGGAACTGCCCCCCGACGCCGGCCCCGACCGTGTCCATCAGGTACTTGCCCACGAGCCCGCTTCCGTTGCCGATCCCGTCGGGATGCACATTGGACTTGGAGTTGAGCATGATCCGCGCGGACTCGCATGCGGAGGCCGCCAGGATCACGACCCGAGCGCGGGCGTGCTCGTCGAGCCGCGTGTTCTTGTCGATGTAGTGGACGCCCGTGGCCCGGCCCTGTGCATCGACCGTGACCTCACGGACCATGGCGTCCGTGCGAATCTCGAGATTGCCGGTCGCGAGGGCCGGAGGGATGACCACAGTGGTGGACTGGAAGTTCGCCTTGATCGAGCATCCCCGGCCGCAGGGCGTGGCCCAGAAGCAGGCGGCGCGCGACTGCATGGACTCCCGGGTCACGCGCTGAGCGAGCGGATTGTTCGGGAAGAGCTCCGCCGGCCACCGCTCGTGGTCCTGGCGCTCGCTCAGGATCGCGAGGTGGGCCGGAATGACAGGAATGTCCAGGTCACGGCAGGCCTTCTGTGCGAGCAGCTCGTGCGCACGCGGCGCCGGCGGCGGCAGAAGCACGCCCGGTGACGAGTTGGGTGTGTTCTCGAGCCCCTCGTTGGAGCCGTACACACCGATGAGGGCCTCCGTCTTGTCGTACCAGGGCTCCAGGTCCTCATACGTCATGGGCCAGTCGAACCCGAGGCCGTCCCGGGAGCGCGGCTTGAAGTCGTAGGGACCCATCCGCAGCGAGATCCGACCCCAATGGTTCGTGCGGCCCCCGAGCATCCGGGCACGCCACCAGAGGAAGTTGGCATCGTCCACGCTCGAGTAGGGCTCGCCCGGGACCTGCCATCCGCCGTCCACGGTCGCGTCGTAGAAGCCGAAGGGCTTCTCGGGCGTTCCGCCGCCCCGCAACGGAGCCTCCATGGGCAGGTCGAACATCGGCGTCTCGGAGACCGGATCGTAGTCTCGTCCGGCCTCCAGCATCAGCACGCGGGCACCGTTGACGGCGAGGATGAAGGCACACATCCCCCCTGCTGCACCCGATCCGACGACGATGACGTCGTACTCCTGGTCCTGTGGCGTCTGCGTCATCCCATCCTTCCCGTTGCGTCGCGGCAGGGTTCGCTCATCGGTCTCCTACTTGATCTCGCGGATCTTGATGTTTCTGAAGTACACGGGATCGCCGTGATCCTGCAGCCCGATGTGTCCGGTCTCGGCCATCCCGTACAGGGGCCACTCGGCGAACTTGCTGTTCGCGACGAGCTCGGCCCATTCGGGACTTCTCAGCTCGTACTCCACGATCTTCTGCCCATTGAGCCAGTGCTCCACGTGGCGGCCCTGTATGCGCACCCGCGCCTCGTTCCACTCACCCGCGGGGCGAACCACGCCTCGTGGGGCGGGATGCAGCGCGTAGTTGGCTCCGGCCGAAGTGAGGGGCGAGCCTCCGTCGACGTGTCGCTCGTCGTCGAGCACCTGCATCTCCGGAGCGCTGTGGAAGATCCGGCCGGCCTCCTCGCTCGCTCGGTAGAAGATTCCGCTGTTGCCCCCGTCCTCCACCCGCCACTCGACGTGCAGCTCGAAATCGCCGAACTCGTCTTCGGTGACGATGTCGCCACCCGGCCCGACCCGGGACAGCGTCCCGTCCACGACCTGCCATCCATCCGGGATGGTCGCACGGCGGAACCCGCGCCAGCCCTCCGTCGTCTCCCCGTCGAAGAGGAGGCGCCAGCCCGCCTCCCGCTCCGCATCGGACAGTCGGTTCACGGCGTCCTGCGCGAGAACGGGCCCCGAGAAGCCGAGGAGCAGCCCGAACGCGACCACCGGCATGCAGCGAAGCACAGGCTTCATCCGGTCATCCCCCATCCCGCACGGTATTCGCGCGTCAGATACTGGTTGGCGTCCTCTGCGTTCGTGACGCGGCCGGTCTCGCCGTCGTAGAGGATCTTGCGGCCCTGACCGGCCCGAAGCGCCACGATCCCGAGGAGCATCACCTCGGTGAGCGGACCGGCATACTCGAAGGGGCAGCTCGCCGTCGCCTCGCCCTTGCAGGCCAGTGCCCAGTTCATCTCGTGGCTCTCTTCGATCCGGGCGTACGTCTGCGGCACCGCTTCGGCTTCTTCCCGCAGCGACTCCGGGAAGATCCGAGGGTTCCGGCCGTACGTCTCGTGCATGACGATGCCGCGTTCCCCGACGAGAATCGCGCCCCCCGTCCGGTCCAGCGCCACGTCGTCCGGAAGGTGCACCGGTCGCTCGGGCATCAGGCCACCGTCGTACCAGTGGAGGCTGACCGGCGGCTGAAGACCACGCCGCGGGAACTCGTAGTGCGCCACCATCGCGGAGGGATACTGCGCGGGGTCGTCGGCCGGGCCGCCCCACGGGCTGGAGGTCGCCTCGATGCTCGTGGGATACTCGAGCCCGAGCGCCCAGTACGGATGGTCCATCAGGTGCGCCCCCATGTCACCGAGCGCGCCGACGCCGAAAGGCACCCAGCCCCGCCAGTGGAAGGGGTGGTAGACGGGGTGGTACGGGACTTCGTCTCCGATCGGGCCCAGGTACAGGTCCCAGTCGATGTGGCTCGGCTTCTCGTAGTCACCCGCGATCGCGTGGGCGATGCGGGCATTGACGGAGCCCGGCCACCAGCTCCCGTCGTCGGGCATCTCGTCCGGCCTGCGCGGCGCGGGCAGCCCCTGCTTCCAGATGGGCCGATTGGTCCAGATGTGAACCTCCCGAACGGGCCCGATGACCCCCGCCTGGACCCACTCCAGCACGAGACGACCGTCGTCACTGGAGTGCCCCTGGTTCCCCATCTGCGTGACGAGGCCCGTCTCACGGGCGAGATCACGCAGCATGCGAGCCTCGTGCACGGACCAAGTCAGCGGCTTCTGGACATAGACGTGCTTGCCTTCCTCCATGGCGGCCTTCGCGATGGCCGCGTGAAGGTGGTCCGGCGTGGCGACGACGACGGCGTCGATGTCCCGCTCGCGCTCGAGCATGACGCGGTAGTCGCTGTACTGAGTGGCCGAAGACAGCTGCTCCTGCCAGCGGACTCCCTCTTCGCGCGGATTGCCCTCACCGTCCTTCGTACGCTCCTCCGCTCTTCGGAACACGAGCTCGAAGTCGATGTCGCAGACGGCGACGATGTTCTCGCTGCCGAGGCGCTGCGCATTCTCGGCACCCATTCCGCCGGCTCCGACGATCGCGAGGTTGAGCGTATCGCTCGGGGCCTGCACACCGATTCCGCCCAGCACGTGCCTCGGCACGATCATCGCGCCCATCGCCAGCTTTCCGGCACCCGCCACGAATTCCCGGCGGGTGCTGTTGCCTTTCGTCACTTCGGTCTCTCCCGGCTGAGTACGTCCCGACGAGGGGCGAATATGTGGCCGAAAGGTGGGTCGCGCGACCGTGCTCCCCCGGCCGGCCACGATGCCTTCACGGAGACGGGAACCTGCACGGCATTCGACGGATTCCTTCAGCACCCGTGATCGGTCGGCTGCACCGGAGTTGCGCCTGTCGCGCACCGCGGCCCAATCGGTCTCTCTCAAACCGGTGGAGGACGGTCCCCCACCGACAAGGAGGTAGCATGCCGACTCGCACACTCTCTCTCACAGGTGTCGCGATGCTGCTCGTAAGCGCCTTCCCCGCGTCGATCACCGCCCAGTTACCCGATCCGGGGATGGAGATCGCCGAGGGAAGGACCGCCCTCGTGGTGACCGATCCTCAGAACGATTTCCTGAGCCCCGACGGTGTCACCTGGGGTGTGGTCGGAGAAAGCGTCACCGAGAACGGCACTGTCGAGCACATCGGTATGCTCTTCGAGGCCGCGAAGGCGTCGGACGTACCGGTCTTCATCTCGCCTCATTACTACTATCCGTCCGATCACGGCTGGCAGTTCGGCGGGGCACTCGAGGTGCTGATGCACAACATCGGCATGTTCGACCGCGTGAATCCGCTCAGCCTCGAGGGATTCGAAGGGTCGGGAGCCGACTGGTTGGAGCAATACAAGCCCTTCATCAATGACGGGAAGACCGTCGTGACCAGCCCTCACAAGGTTTATGGTCCAGAGACGAACGACCTCGTGCTTCAGTTGCGCAAGAGAGGCATCGACAAGGTGATCCTTGCCGGAATGTCGGCGAATCTGTGCACCGAAGCGCACATGCGTGAGCTTCTCGAGCAGGGTTTCGAGGTCGCCGTGGTCAAGGACGCCACCGCTGCCGCAAAGCTTCCAGGCTTGAACGGTTATGAGGCCGCCACGGCAAACTTCCGTTTCATGGCCAACACCGTCTGGACGACGGCCCAGGCCGTCCAGCTCATGCGGGACGGAGCGGGTTCGCACTGATCATCTGACGGGAAGCGCCTCTCCAGGGGCCCCCCTCGGCAGTAGCCGGGTGGGGCCCCTGGCCTTCCCTGATACCCGGGCAGTTCACCGCCGGACGGCCGCTCGTCGATGGCGAGGGCTTACACCTGGGGGTAGACTGCATCGCGCGGATTCCTCGCTCTCGGAGATACGCTCGATGTCGGACCTCATCCCCTCCCCTTCCGCCGAGCTGCTCTCCTTCCAGGCCGCGCTGGCGGGCCGCTACTCCATACAGCGGGAGCTGGGGCGGGGTGGGATGGGCATCGTCTTCCTGGCGCACGAAGTCGCGCTCGACCGCCTCGTGGCCCTGAAGCTCCTGCCTCCGGAGATGGCCGCGAAGGAGGGCGTCAAGGAACGTTTCCTCAGAGAAGCGCGGACGGCAGCCAAGCTCTCGCACCCCAACATCGTTCAGATCTACGCCGTCGACGAGGTGGGCGACTTCGTCTTCTTCGCGATGGCATTCGTGGACGGCGGCACGCTCGGCGACCGTCTGCGCCAGCGCGGCCCGCTCTCGAACTCCGAGGCTGTCCGACTCCTTCGCGAGGTATCCTGGGCTTTGGCGCACGCCCACCTTCAGGGTGTGGTCCACCGCGACGTGAAGCCCGACAACATCCTGCTCGACAAGAGCACGGGCCGCTCGCTCGTGACCGACTTCGGAATCGCGATCGTCGGGGAAGATGGAGGCGGAGCCTCGGCAGGCACCGTGATCGGGACGGCGGAGTTCATGAGCCCCGAGCAGGCCAAAGGCAGTAACGTCGAGGCCCGGAGCGACCTCTACAGCTTGGGCTGCGTCGGCTTCTACGCCCTCTCGGGCAAAGTGCCGTTCTCGGGAGACTCCGCCTCGGCCATCCTGGTGCAGCACGTCGGCGAACCTCCGCCGACGCTCGCCTCGGTCGCGCCCCACGCTCCACCCGCCGTGGCGGCCGCCCTGGATCGATGCCTTCGCAAGGACCCCGAACAGCGCTTCAGCGGAGGACAGGCCCTGGCCGACGCCCTGCGATCGGAGCTCGAGACGGACAAGGAAGTGCCCGTCCCCCTGCGCGTGTTCATCAAGCAGAGTCGGGAGTGGGAGAACACCCTGGCCTGGTGCGGTTTCGGGCTGGCTTTGCTGATACCCCTTGCACTGGCCGTCGCCTCCGTGGGCGCTTCCTTCGGATCGACAATGGCGCTGGTCGGTGCGATCGCCGTGCTCCTCGGGATCCCGGTACTGACACTCGCACGGGCCGTCCGGCGGCTCCTCTCCTCCGGGTTCACGCGGGCGGACGGCACAGTGGCCTTCGAGCGGGACATCGAGCGGCGGGAGGAGGAGTACCGTTTCCAGGTCGGGGAGCGCGTGAAGTGGATCGACCGGGTCGCGAGGGCGATCAAGGTCACGGGATTCTCGGTCGGGGGCGCTCTGGTGGTCAGCGGCTTGATAACGGGCGTCGGCAGCTTGTTCACGGCCGGCATCGGAATCTTCGATACCGGCATCTTGGCGCTTCTCCTCCAGGAGCTCCGCGCACGGCGGCGAGGCGACGTGATGGGAGAGCGCCTCCTCAGGTTCTGGAAGGGAAAGCTGGGCGGCGGGCTTTTCAAGCTGGGGGGCCTGGGGCTCAAGCGGGTCGCGCCGGCACTGGAGGCCGGCGTCCACCGCCCGACCGAGGTCATCCTCGGTCTCGAAGCCGACCGCCTCTTCGAGGAGCTCCCCAAGGAGACGCGGAAGACCCTCGCGGGCCTGCCCGAGACGGTACGGTCCCTCGAGGAAGACGCGCAGGCCATGCGCAAACAGGTCGCCGAAATGGAGGCGATCCTGGCCGAGATCGGAGACGACGATCCGAGCCGCCCGTCGGCCGCGGAGCGGGCCCGTGTGCGTGCCGACGTCGAGTTCACGCGTGACGAAGCACAGGCGAAGCTCCGCAAGGCGGTGGCAGCGCTCGAATCGCTGCGCCTCGGCTTACTCTACATGCACGCGGGCAGCGGAACGGTGGAGAGCCTCACCGTCGAGCTCGCGTCCGCCAAGGACCTTTCGGAGCAGATGGACAACCTCCTCGCCGGGCACCGCGAGGTCGAGCGCATCCTCGAGGAGAAGCGGCGGACGGGCGTCTTCAGGCTCGTCACGGAGGACGTGACACCGGACTGACGGACTCGACAATTCGGGGTCGGTTTCGACATGATGCCCGAGCTTCATATGGATCAGGATTTCGATGAGCAAACACGACGTGATCATCGTAGGTGGCGGAATCGCCGGGCTCGCCTGTGCGAGGCACCTCCACGCCGCGGGACGCCGCCCGCTCGTCCTCGAGGGCGAGGACGAGGTGGGGGGCCGCATCCGCACGGACGACGTCGACGGTTTTCTGCTCGATCGAGGGTTCCAGGTGCTGCTCACCGCCTATCCGGAGGCGCGAGCCGTCCTGGACTACGAGGCGCTCGACCTTCGAACATTCGAGCCCGGCTCACTGATCCGCTCCGGCGGCAGGTTCCATCGGGCGATGGATCCGATCCGGCAGCCCCTCATGGCCATGACGGGCGCGTTCAGTCCGATCGGATCGTTCGGCGACAAGCTTCGCGTGCTGAAGTATCGGCAGCGCCTGGCCGGGATGAGCATGGAGGAGATCTTCGCGGAGCCCGACCGCAAGGCGTTGGACGAGCTGCGCGACCAGGGCTTCTCCGACACGATGATCGACCGGTTCTTCCGACCCTTCCTCGGCGGGATCTTCCTGGAGCCCTCGCTCGACACCTCTGCCCGTATGTTGGCCTTCGTCTTCAAGATGTTCGCCGAGGGGGACGCTGCGGTCCCGAACCTGGGCATGCAGCGGATTCCGGAACAGCTCGCGGCCGGACTGCCCGCAGGGTCCGTGCGCACCGGGGCCTTCGTGACGACGGTCGAGCCGGACCGGGTCCGCACCGAAGAGGGGGAAGTGCTCGAGGCCGGTGCGGTCGTGATCGCGACGGGCATCTCCCAGGCGGCGAAGCTCTCCAAGCACGTGAAGGACCGACCCTGGAACGCGACCGCCAACCTGTACTTCGAGGCGCCGAAGTCTCCGGTGGGAGAGCCGATCCTCGTTCTCGGCGGTGACACCGGGGGGATCGTCAACAATCTCTGTGTGCCCAGCGACGTCGCACCGGGATACGCCCCCACGGGACGGTCTCTCGTCTCGGTGTCGACCACCGGAGTGTCGACCTCGTCCGAGAACGAGCTCATCAACCTGGTCCTGGACGAGATGCGCGAGTGGTACGGGACGCAGGTCGACGAATGGCGCCATCTCCGCACCTACCGCATCGAGCGGGCGCTCCCCTCGCAGCCCCCTTCCGTACTCGATCCGCCCCAGAGAGATCACCTGTTGGCGGACGGCACGTACATCACGGGAGACCACCGCACCCAGGCCTCGACTCAGGGTGCGCTCGTCTCGGGGCGACTGGCTGCGCAAGCGATCCTGGACCGCGCGCAGGCCGACTGAGTCCCGAGGCGTTGCGGCCATTGAGGCCGTGACCGAGCTTCGCCTTCTGATCAGTCTTCGATCGCAGGAGGAGTCGAATGTTCGCCTGGCGCCATCTCCGCACCGTGGGCCTGTTCTCGCTCGTGGCCACCGCCCTTCCGATGCCGGTGTACGGTCAGGAGTCCATCGCGGCGTACGCCGAAGGGATGGATCGGCACGACGGCTTCATCCCGTTCTACTGGGACGCCGAGAAGGGACGCATCCTCTTCGAGATCGCCCGGCTGGACGAGGACTTCCTCTACCTGCAGTCGCTCGCGACCGGCATCGGCTCGAACCGCCTCGGACTGGATCGGGGAATGATCGGTGCCGAGCACATCGCCCGATTCGAGCGGGTGGGTCCGAAAGTGCATTTCGTGCTGCAGAACCCCGGCTTCCGCGCCCAGGTCAACCCCGACACCGCCCTCGCCCGCTCCGTCGACGAATCCTTCCCGACATCGACCCTGGCGAGTTGGGAGATCGTCGCGACCGACGACGACCGGGTACTCGTGGACGCGACGCCCTTCTTCTTGGAGGACGTCATGGCGGTCGCTCAGCGCCTGCAAACCGCCGGCGAGGGCGAGTTCGAGGTCGATGCCGATCGAAGCAGGATCCACCTCGCGGCGACCAAGGCCTTTCCCGAGAACACGGAGGTCGAGTCGGCGCTGACCTTCTCCGGGACCACGCCCGGCGGCCAGCTTCGACAACACGCCCCGGATGCCCGCTCCCTCACGCTTCGGGAGCACCACTCGTTCGTGCGGCTTCCCGACGACGCATTCGAGCCCAGGGGCTTCGATCCGCGTATCGGCCTCTTCGCCGTCGGCTTCTTCGACTTCGGCAAGTCCTTCGACGAGGACTATGTGACCCGCTACGCGATGCGGCACCGGCTGAAGAAGCGCAACCCGGACGCAGCGATGAGCGAGCCCGTGGAGCCGATCGTCTACTACCTCGATCGTGCGGTGCCGGAGCCCTATCGCACCGCTTTCAAGGAGGGCGGGGAGTGGTGGAACAAGGTCTTCGAGGCGGCCGGCTACATCGGTGCGTTCCGAATCGAGGACATGCCGCCGGAGATGGACCCGCTCGACGCCCGCTATCACGTGATGCAATGGGTGCATCGCACCGAGGCCGGGTCCTCGATCGGCCCGTCCTTCGTGGACCCCCGTACGGGAGAGATCATCAAGGCCGCCGTCCGGATGGATTCGCATCGGTCGCTTGCGGACTACAACCTCTACGCCGGGGCACTTCCGGCGACGAGCCAGCCTGAAGGATTCGAGTCGGGCGCCGCGTGGACGATCGGCGCGCGGCCGGAGGTCTTCCTCGGCTCGGGCGGGGGCCTCGACTGGATGACCTCGCTCGCTCCCGACGTCACCGCAGAAGAGTTTGCGATGGCCAGGCGACGCCAGCACTCCGCGCACGAGATCGGGCATACGCTCGGACTCGCGCACAACTTCATCGCGGCGAGCTATGGACGCGCTTCGGTGATGGACTACCCGGCCCCGCTCATCGAGCTGGAAGGGGACGAGATCCGAATGGCCGACGCCTATCGCCCCGGCCCCGGCGCCTACGACACCCTGGCGATCCGCTGGGCGTACACGGAGTTCCCTGCCGGCCGAGAGGCGGCGGGGCTGAAGGCGATCGTTGAAGACGGGATGGCGCGCGGCCTGAAATTCATCACGAACTCCGACGAGGATGCTGCCGGCTCTTATCCCGATGCCACCACCTGGATCAACGGATCCGACGTACTCGACGAATACGAGCGCGTCATGGCGGTCCGAAGGGTCCTCATCGACCGTTTCGGTGAGGAAGCCATCGCAGAAGGCGATCCGATGTGGCGGCTCGGAGAGCGCTTCGTGCCGGTCTACCTGCACCATCGCTTCCAGGTCGGCGCGGTGATCAAGACGATCGGGGGAATGGATTTCCGCTACGGCGTCCGCGGTGATCCGGCCCCGGTGACGGAGATCATCGACGGTGACCGACAGCGTCGGGCACTCGACCTGCTCGTCGAGACACTCTCCCCGGAGGAGCTGGGCGTGCCGGAAGCCGTGCTGCGCCTGCTCGCTCCCCGCCCCTTCGGTCATCAGAACACGCGACGTGATTTCGAGACTGCCGCAGGGCCTGCATTCGACCAGATCGGAATCGCACGGACGCTGGCGGAGTTGGTGCTGGAGGGGATCCTACACCCTCAGCGGATGGCACGGGTCGTCGCCTTCAGCGCGCGTGACGCGTCCTTGCCGTCGGCCGAGGAGGTCGTGAGCCGTCTCGTGGAAGGCACCTGGGATCAGGCCGGCGACGAGCCCTTGCGACGCGTGGCGCAGCGTGCGCTCGTGGACGCGCTCATCGCGCTCGCGGCGGACGACGACGCGACGGTCGAGGCGCGGGCGGCGGCGGAGTGGGGGCTGAGCCAGGTCGGGAACCGGCTCTCGGGTCGTGCGTTCCGTAGCACGGCCGGCGCCGCGCACGGCCAGCTCGTCGCCGCGGACATCGAACGTTTCCTCGAACGGCGCTACGAAGGTGGCCAGCGCAGCGAGGCGCTCCCGGCTCCCCCCGGCACACCCATCGGCAACGGAGGTCGCTAGGTCCCCAGGACGCCCCTCAGCGCCGCGAGGTGCTCGTCGGTGAGGCCGTTCATCTCGAAGGTGGAGAATCCCGCTGAACCCGCCTCGCGGGAGAGGCGAACGGCCTCGGCGAGCTCGTCGGGCCCGAGCGACGGGAGATACAGACCCGCCCGGAGCTCGGTGCCCGACCCCTCGAGCGCGGCGAGGCCCTCGCGTACGCCCGCACCGATCCAGGGGATGTCCTCCAGGTAGAACGAGTGGTAGAGCATCGGGAAGAGCATGTCGACCGGCCATTCGTCCCATGCCTGACGGACCAGCCGCCGAGCGATCGTGGGCGTCGGAAACACCGCAGCGCTGATGGGCTTGCCGTGCTCGTGCACGGCCTCCGCCATGCGGGAGACCGCGCCGGTCACGCTGTCCCAACGGAAGCGCACCCACGCCTCGTCGGCAGCCGGATCTTCCAGCTCCATCGGATCCACGCCGTGCCCGTCGAGGAAGGCGGCCCGGCAGACCTCGCAGTAGCAGTAGTCGAACTCTGGGTACTCGCGGTCCTGAACCAGGTCGTACCGCTCCCACAGTCCGATCGGAAGGATCACGTCCGAGTGCCGGATGTAGTCGAGGTGCACGCCGTCGATCCGCTCGTCGGCCGCGATCTCCCCCACCATCGAGGCGAGGTACTCACGCACGGGCTCTCGTGTCGGGCATACCCAGCGGTAATAGCCGACGTAAGGCGGGTGTTCGAGCGTGGACTCCCCATTGCGGTTCACCGTGAACCACTCCGGGTGGTTCTCCTGTGCCCAGGCATCACCGTTTCGGTTCATGATCCAGATCCAGCGATGGAACTGGAGTCCCACGGAGCGCGCGATGTCCGAGAGCATGCCCGTATCGCCTCCCGAGACGAGCACCGCGTGGAATCCCGCATCGCTCAGCGCCCGAAAGCGCGCGCGCCACTCCTCGGCCGACCGATCGCCCCCGCCGTGCACCCACGTCCAAGCCGTGAAGTCGGCCCCCGCCGCCGTGTCCTCTCCGGTCGCCGACACGGCATCGGGTCGGGCCACACACCCCTGCAGAGCGCTCGCGGGCAGCAGTCCCGCACCGACGGCACCCTTCCCCAGGGTACCGAGGAAATGCCTGCGTCTCATCATCTTCCTCCCGGCGAGCCGTCCACGAACGTCACGGCCCCCCAGCGCTCGGGGATGTGCATGTTGATCTCCCCTTGCGGGGACCAGACCCAGTTGTCCTCGGGGTGCGGATCCTCCTGGGAAGGCTCCCGAGCCTTCACATAGCCGTCGCCGCGGATCTCCAACGGCCACTGCACGCGCGAGAAGTTCACGCGCCAGACGTCACCGTCCTGCGGCGGGGCCGCGGAACGGGGGGCGCCGGGGGGCGCGAGCTCACGCCACGGAATCGCCATCTCCAAGGTCCATGCCACATCCTGGTCCGAAGGGTCGTTCAGGGTGCCTTCGAGGTTCACGGCCGATCGCATCCCGGGAAGGTCCCAGGGGATATGGGCCCTGCCACCCTCCCGGTACGGCCTGTCGAGGAACAGATCGAAGATGGTCCCGAAGGCGTTGATCTCGATCTCGTAGTAGGCGAGGCCGTCTCCGTCGGGATCCAGGAAGACCTCGAAATCGTGATCGCGATAGATGATCGCGTCCCGCTCGGTGAGCGTCGCCCAGAGATGCGGCTCGATCAGCCGGGCCGCCACGTACAGGTAATCCGAGTCCCACGCGATCCGAGCCCACGTCTCCCAGGCCGGCGCCGGATGGTCGACGCTGCGAATGTCCACGAAAGGCTCCGTTCTGGAAGCCTCGGTCCAGGCGGCATCGTCCAGGACACCGTCCACGCGAACACCGTCCGCACGATAGGCGCTGTACCTTCGGACGTCGTCCGGAATCAGGTGGGGCGGAGTCTGGCTCCAACCCATCCGGGGGAAACCCGAGAGAGTGAGCGCAACGAGCGCGAACGAGGAGATTCTCAGAAAGGACTCACCGACGGAGGATTGCGGGGAACGCGGCCAAGTATAGGTCACCGGTGCCGATTTGTGCTCGACCCCGGCCCGCCTCACAGATTAACTTCCAACAGACTTCCTTGCCCAACCCCCGAATCCGCTTCGATGAGCCTTCTCTCTCGCTGGTTGCACCCCGACGCCAACTCCCGTGGCAAGAAGAACAGCGTCGGCTGGGAGCAACAGGTGTCGGATCTCGAGGCGAAGGCGGAAGGGGCGCCGCTCGCTTTCAAGGCGACGACGCTGAACCGGGCCGGAGATTTGAGCCACAGGTCCGGGAGCCGGGAGCGGGCTCTCGACCTGTATGGGCGGGCTGTGGACACCTTCCTGCAGGATGGACAGCCGGACGCCGCCCGAGGCATCGCGAAGAAGATCATCCGGATGCACCCCGAGGCGGTTCGGACCCATTGCACGCTGACGTGGATCGACCTCGGACTGCAGCACGGGCACAGCGCCGTCGAGCACCTACGGGATTACGTTCGGGCCGCTCAGAAGGCAGGACGGGACGAGGCGGCGGCGGACCAGATCCTCTTGATGGCTTCCGTGACTCGGGACACGGATTTTCTCGGCGTGGCAGCCGAGTCGCTGAGCGATCTCGGAACCGAATACGACGCCGACAGGGTCAGGCGCTGGGCCGAAGCGGGCGGATCACCGGAGTCGTTCGAGGACCCCCTCGAGCTCGGGGAAGCCTGCACGCGCGGGGCCATGCGGCGGAAACCCAAGGCCGACTGAGGCGACCGGGCCGCAACGACCTTCCACCCGCAGAACGGCCCTCAGACGTTGAACCGGACGTGCATGATGTCGCCGTCCTGGACGACGTAGTCCTTCCCCTCGACCTGTAGCTTGCCCGCTTCCTTCACGGCGGCTTCCGAGCCGTGCTCCAAGAAGACCGAGTAGGGCGTGACCTCGGCCCGGATGAACCCCCGCTCGAGATCCGAGTGGATACGACCCGCGGCCCGACGGGCCTCCGTACCCCTGCGGATGGTCCACGCCCGGACCTCGTCTTCGCCGACCGTGAAGAAGGAGATCAGGTCCAGAAGTCCGTAGGCGGCACGGATGAAGCGATCCAGGGCCGAGGACTCCAGTCCCAGATCCGCGAGGAACTCGGCCTGGTCCTCGGCGTCCATCGCGGCGATGTCCGCTTCGACGCTGGCGGACAGCGAGAGGCCCGCGGCGTGGATCTCGTCGAGCCGGCTCGCGATGGCTTCGGGAAGAGGCGCCCCCGCACTCTCTTCGCGGGTGTTCAGCGCCACCAGGAGTGGTCGATCCGTGAGCAGCCCGTATCCCTTCAGCAGGTTGCGGTCCAGATCCTCCGGCGGAATCGAGCGCAGCGGGCGCTCCTCCTCGAGCGTGGCCAGCATCCTCTCGAAGGCCGCGATCTCCCTGGCGTCGGCGCTCTCCCTCCGTGCGCGGTCGAGACGCTTTTCGACGATCTCGAGGTCGGCGAAGACACACTCGGCATGAAACGCCTCCAGGTCGCCCAGCGGGTCGGGCACCCCTTCCAGTGCTGGATTGTCGAAATCCCTCAGCACCAGGCAGAGTGCCTCCTGGTCGCGGATCTGCTGGAGCCCGCGGGGCGACAGCCCCTTCTTCTCGGCTCCGTGCTCACCCGGGATGTCGCAGAAGCTCATCTCGGCGTAGGTCGTCTTCTTCGGCGAAAAGATCTCCGAGAGCCGGTCGATGCGCTCGTCGGGCACACGGACCGTGCCCATCCGCACCTCACCGCCGTATCCGACCGGCACGTCGAGCCCGGTCATCGTATTGAAAACAGTGGTCTTGCCGGAGCCGGCGAAGCCCACGAGTCCGATCTTCATGAGTTGGTGTCCGGAGGTTGTGACGACCCGGGTGATCCGGATCGAGGTTTCGGAACGGCTGAAGATAACGCGGATCGCGGGTGGGCTCGACGCCCTCGCCGAAGGCTGGAGGCCCCCTACTCCACCACCAGATGGTGTCCGTCGCGGCGCCGGTCTCCCGCACCCTCACCCGCCCTCGGAAGCACCACGTGCACGCCCCCGAAGTAGAGGTTCTTCGCCGACCAGATCTTCGTCTTCCAATCGGCCGAAACGGAAGCGACCGACTCGTCGGGATACCCGGGCTCGATGTGGAAGACCCCCTCGTCGAAGTGGACACGCGAGCAGTTGACGGCCTCGTCCGCATGCAGGCCGAAGTCCACCAGGTTCATGATGACCTGCTGAACCGCGGTGCGGATTCGCTTGGACCCGCCCGTGCCCAGAGCCGCGATCACGCCCTCGTCGTCCAGGATGAGCGAGGGCGACATCATGGAGGCGATCCGATGGCCGGCCTCACCGCGGTGGAATCCACCCGGATGGAGGTCCTCCTCCCCCATCATGTTGTTGAGCTGGATTCCCGTTCCCGGCACATAGTACGCCGACCCCTGTCCGTTCGAGGCGGAGAAGGCCACCACGTTCCCCTCGGAGTCGGAGACGTTGAGGTGTGTCGTCCCGCCGATGGCCTTTCGGACCGTCTGCCGTGCCTCGTCGTCTCCACCCGTGCCGACGAGCGGCAACGGTCCGCCCCTGGCACGGATCCGGTCGACCTGACTCAGCACGGCAGCGAGCGTTCTCAGGTGGCGCGGTGAGCCCCAACCCCCGTCGGAGAGCTCGATCTCGCGTTGCAGGGAGAGCGCGAGGGCGACGAGCGGGCCTCCCAGCGAGGGGGGAGGATTCGACACCACCTTCAGGCCCCGATATTCGAGGCTCAGCGGCTTGCGTTCGATCACGCGGTAGCTCTTGAGGTCCTCCCTCGTCAGAATCCCGCCCCCCTGCTCCATGTCTCGGGCGATCACATCGGCCCAATCCCCCTCGTAGAATCCCTCCGAATGCCGAGGCAGATCTTCGAGGAAGGCCGCCATCTCGGGATTCTCGTGCACCTCGCCCGCCCCCAACCAGCCCCCGCCCTCCTTGCCGAAGTGCTCGATCGCCGTCGGCGACTCGCTCAGGATGGGGGAGAGCAGCTCGTTCACTCCCGCCTGGAACTCCGTGAGCACGACCCCGTCGCGGGCGAGCGTCACCGCCGGCTGCACGACCTCGGCGAGAGGCAGTCGGCCCAGCTTTTCGTGCACGTGCAGCAGGCCCTTGAGGATTCCGGGGACCGCCACGGAGCCGCGACCGATGATGAAGGTCTGCGGCTCCTTGATGAAGGTCACGACGGCGGGATAGAAGTGATACGAGTCGGGGTCGGCGGGACGCCTCTTGCCGTTCGAGAGACCGGGCGTATCGGTGAAGAAATCGAAGAGGATGTCCTCTCCCTCGGCGGTGTGGGCGAGCATGAACCCACCTCCACCGAGGCTCGTCAGGAACGTCTCCGCGACCGTGCTCGCGAAGCCCGCTCCCACGGCCGCGTCGAACGCGTTTCCTCCGGCCCTCAGGATCTCGGCGGCGGCATCCGAAACCCGAACGTGCCCGGACGAGACGATGCCCTTCACGGACGGGCCCGCGCCGTGCGTCGTGACTCCGACGGACGCGTCGTGGCGTCTCGCGGGTGAATCATGCCTTCCACGTGTCGGCCAGCACGCGATCCCAGTTCCCGTAGGCGATCTGCCGAATCTCGGACTCGTCGAATCCGGCCTCCCGGAAAGCATCCAGAAGGCGTGGCAGTCCGGTCGCGTCTCCGAGATCCTCCGGCATGTGCGCACCGTCGAAGTCCGAGCCGAGACCCACGTGCTCCACGCCGATTCGGTCCGCGATGTACCGGGCATGGCGGACGATCTCGGTCATGGGCGTGGGCTCACGCCCCGATCCGTCGCCGTCGGCGCGCAGGAAGCCCACGTGGAAGTTCACGCCCACGATTCCCCGGCTCGACGCGATGGCATCGAGCTGCGCGTCGGTCAGGTTGCGCGGTGAGGGGCAGAGGGCATGGGCGGCGGAGTGGGTAGCCACGAGAGGCGCATCGGAGAGCCTCGCGATGTCCCAGAAGCCCTGCTCGTTCAGGTGCGAATTGTCGAGGAGGATCCCGAGCCGGTTGCACGCCTCGACGAGGCGACGTCCGGCCGCGGTGAGTCCCGGCCCGGTATCCGGCCCGCGCGGGAAGTCGAAGGGCACACCGTGTGCGAAGGCGTTCGGACGGCTCCAGACGGGTCCCAGCGAGCGGAGCCCAGCCTCGTAGAAGACGTCGAGGGCCTCGAGCCGCCTGTCGATCGCCTCGATCCCCTCGATGTGAAGGACCGCGGAGAGCCGACCCTCCTCCCTGCAATCCCGCACCTCCTCGGCCGTGCGTACGACCTTGACCTCCCCCTCGCTTTCGGCCTCGATGCGGAAGAGGTCGGACATGATCGAGAGCGTAAAGGTCAGGGCCCTTCGACGCTGGAGCCGAGGCGGCAGATCGTAGGCGACACCGCCGGGGACCTCCTTGCCCTCGGCGTCGAAGAGGGGCTTGGCGGTGCGCACGTAGCCCGGCGAGGCCGTGAAGATGGCGAAGAAGCCCCCGCACAGGCCGCCCTCGCGAGCACGCGGGAGGTCCACGTGCCCTCGATCGCTACGCTCGAGAAAGCTCCGCTCCTCTCCGGGCTTCCGAATCCTGGTGAGGGTGTCGTTGTGGCCGTCGAAGACCGGAATAGTCGAGGACATGAGCTGCGCGACTCTCGGGGGAACTCGGATCGGGACGACAATATACCGGGTGGCGCGCCCGTGGTCAGGCCGCTGCGCGCTTGCCAACCGAATCCTGCGTCGGAAGCTTGGCGGTCCACTCGAGCCTCGCTTCCCACCCGACGGAGTGATCCCGTGACGTCGCGTCCAACCGCCACCCTGACCCTCCTCGCGGCCGGATTGGCCGCATGTGGGCCCCAGCCCGCGGATCTTCTGCTCACGAATGCGAGGGTCTACACGCTCTCCTGGAGTGAGCCGGGACTCGATGGCGCTCCCGCTCTCGACGCACCCTATTCGATGGCCGATGGCTGGCATCCGGATGCGGAGGCCGTGGCGATCCGCGGTGACGAGATCGTGTTCGTCGGAAGCGCAGAGGAGGCGGAGCGGTACCGCGGAGCGGGAACGGAGGTCATGGACCTGGACGGCGCCACGGTGCTCCCGGGGATGGTGGACTCGCACACGCACGTAGTCGAGCTCGGAGCCATGCTGGCCCGCGTGGACCTCGTAGGTGTGGAGACCGAGGAGGAGGCGGTCGAGCTCGCCGCCGCCCGTGCCGCCCAGGTTCCCGAAGGAACGTGGGTCGTCGGTGCCGGCTGGGACGAGGGTGCCTGGGCCGATCGCTACCCCGACATGGAGCTCCTGTCCGAGCGGATTCCCAACCACCCCGTGTACATGCGGAGCCTGCACGGATTCGCGGGATGGGGGAACCGGCTGGCCTTCGAGCGCGCCGGAATCACGGCCGCGACCGAAGCGCCCACGGGTGGCGAGATCAGGAAGGACGCCAGGGGCAATCCCACCGGCATCCTCCTGAACCGGGCCGTACAGCTGCTGGACTCGACGATCCCTCCCCCCTCCCCGCAGGAGCTGCAGGACCAGATCGTGGCGGGGCTGGCCGAGATGGCGCGTTCAGGCTACGTGGGCGTCCACGAGGCCGGTACCCCCAGCGCCTCGATGGCTGCCCTCCAGGCGCTCGAAGACGACGGGCGGCTGGCTCTTCGGGTCTACGCCATGCTCTCCGCGAGGGACACCGCGCTGCTGGCGGAATGGGTGGAGCGCGGGCCGGAGAGGGACGAGGCGTCCCTCTTTCGGACCCGGTCGGTGAAGGCGTACTACGACGGTGCCTTGGGATCGCGGGGCGCCCGCCTGATCGAGGACTACGCCGACACGCCCGGGCACAGGGGACTGAGCGGCGAGGGCTACGGCTTCGACGCGGACTGGGTCGGGCGCATGATGGAGGCCGGCTTCCAGGTCGCCGTCCACGCCATCGGAGACGCCGGGAATCGTGAAACGCTCGATTTCGTGGAGTCGGTCTACGCCACGGCCCCGGGCGCCCGATCGAACCGGAACCGCATCGAGCATGCCCAGGTCGTGCATCCCGACGACTTCGCCCGGTTCGAGAGCCTGGACCTCATCGCCTCGATGGAGCCGCCCCACGCGGTCGAGGACATGCCGTGGGCGGAGCAGAGGGTGGGACCGGACCGGATCCGGGGCGCCTATGCATGGCGTACGATGCGTCGGATCGGTGGGGGCCTGGTCTTCAACTCCGACCTGCCGGGTTCGGACTGGAACGTCTTCTACGGCATGCACGCCGCGGTGACGAGACGGGACAAGAGCCTCGAGCCCTCGGGCGGTTGGTATCGCGATCAGGCCCTGAGCGCCGAGGAAACCGTCCGGGCCTACTCCACCTGGGCAGCCCACGCCGCCTTCGTGGAGGACCGGACGGGAGTCCTCGAGCCCGGTCGGTGGGCAGACCTCACGGTCATGAGCATCGATCCATTCGTGCTCGAGACCGAGGACCCGGGAGCCATCCTCGAAGGGGAGATCCTCGCGACCATCGTGGGCGGCCGGGTGGTCTACCGCGCCCCGTAGCCTCCGAGCCGGCTAACCGGCCCGCTCCGCCCCGCCGTCCGTCGGTGGAAGCATGTCGGCGAAAGCCTCACCGGCCAGGTCCCACAGTGTGACGAAGAGGGCGGCGATGATCGGCCCGAGCAGGAATCCGACCATCCCGAAGAGGGAGAGCCCGCCGAAGGTGCTGAGGAGAATCAGCAGGTCCGACATTTTGGTGTCCCGGCCGATGAGCCTCGGACGCAGGAAGTTGTCGACTGTCCCGACGACCGCGCCGCACCAGATCAGCAGGCCGAGCGCGGCCCCGATGCGGCCCCCGATCATGAGGAAGACCACGGCAGGCGCCCAGACCAGTCCGGCGCCGACCGCCGGGATGACCGAGAGCACACCCATCACCGTGCCCCAAAACGCCGCGCTCCCGATCCCGAAGACCCAGAAGCCCGCACCTGCCAGCCCCCCCTGGATCAACCCGACGACCAGCGACCCCTTGAGCGTGGCCCGCGTCACCGAGACGAACCGCTCCAGGAGTCGATCTTCGTCGTCCGACGTCAGCGGCGTCAGGAAGAGGATGCGCTCCATGAGCTTCGTCCCGTCGATCAGGAAGAAAAACATGGCATAGAGCATGACGAAGAGCTGAAGGAAGAAGACGGCGGTGCCCCGGGTGGCCGAGGCGACGTTGTCGATCAGGAAACTTCCGATCCACGTGACGGCGCCCGAGAGTGACTCGACGATCTGCTCTTGCTCGGGAACCAGGGTGCCCACCAGCGGGGTGGTTCGCAGCCGTTCCTGAAGCTCCGGCCACGAATTGGCGTGGTTCTGGATCCAGGGACCCGCCGCCTGGGAAACGTCGACCGCTTGGGAGACCACGATTCCGAGGAATCCGAGTGTCGGAATGACCACGATCATCACGACGACCATCAGCGTCGAGACCGAGGCCAGCGTCGCGCGATTCCTCAGAAGCCTCAACAGCCTCTCGTAGAGAGGATAGCTCATCGCGCTGAAGATCCCTGCAAATACCAGGGTGACCACGAACGATCGAATCATCCACAGGAAAAGGACCGTGACGGCCAGCACCGTCACGACGAGGAACAGGTTTCGGAGTCGAAGCTGGTCAGGGGCGCTTTCGGTCATCGAGCCGGTCCGTTGTCGTGGTCCTCTGCTCACGGCGTCGACGCGCAACCTAACGTGTCCGGTGCGGCTACGCCGGGGGGGCGGAGCGGCCGAGATGTCCACACGGGAGTCCGGGGAGTTCGAGACCCGGCAGAAGCCACCGGGAAGCGGATCGGGCCCGGTCCGGGTGGCCGGGAAGCTGGCCAAATCGGTCTCGTCAGGCGTATTCTGTGCGGATTGTATCCGGGGCGCGGTGCTCCCGGTGTCGTAACCCGAGGGCCAGCATGAAAGAACTCGCACCCGCCGTTGCGGGCTTGGTCATCCTCGGTCTGTCTGCCGGGTCGCACGAAGTCATGCGTCCCACGTCGACACCCGCCCCTCGCCTGACGGCCGATACCACGGCGAGCGCCGTGATCGAGGAGTACTGCGTTCGTTGCCACAACGACGAGCGCCTCCGCGGCAACATGTCGCTCCAGCACTTCGACGCGGCCGTACCGGAGCAGAACCCGGAGTTGGCCGAGAAGGTCATCCGCAAGCTCCGGGCGGGGATGATGCCGCCCGCCGGCGTGGACCGACCCGAAGACGCGACGCTGACGGGAGTCGCCATCGAGCTGGAGACGCGGCTCGACGAGATCGCGGCCGCCAACCCGAACCCCGGCAGACGGAGCTTCCAGCGACTCAACCGCGCCGAGTACGCCCGATCGGTCGAGGACCTGCTGGGGCTGAGCGTGGATGTCGACGCGTTCCTGCCGACCGAAACACTCAGCAACAACTTCGACAACATCGCGGACGTGCAGAACATGTCCGCCACGCTGATGGAGGGCTACCTCCGGGCTGCGGGCCACGTGAGCCTGATCGCCGTGGGTGACCCGACGGCGACGGCCAGTTCGACGACCTACAAGGTGCCCCGCACCGCCTCGCAGCTCGAGCGCGCGGAGGGTGCCCCCTTCGGGACTCGTGGCGGCGTCTCCGTCGTCCACGTCTTTCCGGCCGACGGCGATTACGTCTTCCGACTCGAGCTGCACCCGGGTCCGACCGGGTTCCTCTTCGGGATGACGAGCCTCGACGAGCAACTCGAGATCTCGATCAACGGCGAACGGGTCACGCTGCTCGACATCGACCGATGGATGTCGGAGTCGGACCCCGCCGGAATGCGGGTCGAGACCGAGCCGATCCATATCCGCGCCGGCCCCCAGAGGGTGACCGCCGCGTTCATCCAGCGTTTCGAAGGCCCGGTCGACGACCTCATCACACCCGTCGACCACACGCTCGCGGACACGCAGATCGGGAGCGCCTACGGCGTCACGACCGTGCCTCACCTCCGCGATCTCTCGATCGTGGGGCCGTTCGATGTCACGGGCGTGTCGGAGACGCCCTCCCGTCAGCGCGTCTTCTCCTGCCGACCGACCTCGTCCGAAGAGGAGCGGCCGTGCGCGGAGGAGATCGTCTCCGGGATCGCCACGCAGGCCTACCGGCGGCCCCTCGAGCCCGGTGAGCTCGAGGACCTGATGCGTTTCTTCGAGGTCGGAGCCGGGGACGGCGGGTTCGAGGTCGGTATCCGAACGAGCTTGCAGGCCATCCTGGCGAGTCCTCACTTCGTCTTCCGCCTCGAGGAGGTCCCCGCCGACGCTCCGGCAGGCACGATATACCGGATCGGCGACCTGGATCTCGCCTCGCGGCTCTCCTTCTTTCTTTGGGCCTCCGCGCCCGACGCCGAGCTTCGAGAGATCGCCGCCGACGGGAAGCTGTCGGACCCGGACGTGCTGCAGGCGCAGGTCTCCCGCATGCTGGCGGACCCCCGGGCGGAAGCGCTCGGCACCCGCTTCGCGTCTCAGTGGCTGCGACTCCAGGACCTGGAGAAGCTGCATCCGGACGCCCAGCTCTACCCGTACTACGACCAGACGCTCGCGGTCGCGATGGATCGCGAGACGGAAGAGCTGTTCAACCATCTGGTGCGTGAGGACCGCAGCCTGCTCGAGCTCATCACCGCCGACTACACGTTCGTGAACGAGCGGCTCGCCGCGCACTACGGCATCCCGGGCGTCGTCGGTGATCACTTCCGGCGCGTCGGCTACACGGACGCATTCCGCCGAGGCCTGCTGGGACACGGAAGCATCCTCGCCATGACCTCTCACGCGAACCGCACCTCCGCGGTGCTGCGCGGCAAATGGGTCATGGAGGTGCTGCTCGGGACGCCACCCCCACCCCCGCCGCCCAACGTTCCCGACCTGGAGCAAACGGACGGTGTCGAGGACGGTCGGATGCTGACAGTGCGCGAGCGCATGGAGCAGCATCGCGCGAACCCGTCCTGTCGTTCCTGCCACCGGATGATGGATCCGATCGGTCTCGCGCTCGAGAACTTCGACGTCACGGGCGTCTGGCGCATCAAAGACGCCGGGATGCCGGTGGATCCGACCGGTGAGCTCTTCGACGGCACACCCATCGGAAGCCCGGACGACCTCCGCGCGGCGCTGTTGAAGCGGCCCGAGGCATTCATCCGGACATTCACCGAGAACCTCATGGCCTACGCGCTCGGTCGACGGGTCGAGTACTTCGACATGCCCACCGTCCGGGCCATCACCCGGCAGGCGGCGGAGAACGAAAACCGCATGTCCTCGTTCATCATGGGCGTCGTGCAGAGCGATGCCTTCCAGATGAGCGTCGTCGAAAGCACGGACGAGCAGGACGGGTGATGCCGGGACGTATCGGACGCACCTCGGGCAACGACCCAAGGAGACTGGATCGATGATCATCCTGACCGGGAAGCACCTCTCGCGACGCACGTTCCTTCGTGGCACCGGCACGGCTCTGTCGCTGCCGCTGCTGGAGGCGATGATGCCCTCGCGTCGTCTTTGGGCCTCCACAGGAACCGGGTCGGACCTCGATCCGACCCGTCTCGTGTGCATCGAGATGGTACACGGGGCGGCCGGATCCAACGAGCTCGGAGCCTCGCTCAACCTCTGGTCTCCCGCTGAGGCCGGTCGGGGCTTCGACCTGTCGCCGAGCAGCCTCAAACCGCTGGAGCGGTACCGCGACCAGCTGACGATCGTCTCCAATACGGACGTCCGGATGGCGGAGGCGTTCGATGCGAGAGAGATCGGCGGTGACCACTTCCGGTCCAGCGCCACCTTCCTGACGCAGGCGCACGCGAAGCAGACCGAAGGCTCGGACATCTACGTCGGCACGTCGATGGACCAGCTCTACGCAGAGCGGTTCGGTCAGGGCACGCCGATCCCTTCGATGCAGCTCTGCATCGAGAACGTGGACCAGTCGGGCGGGTGCGCCTACGGCTATGCGTGCGTCTACACGGACACGATCAGCTGGGCCTCCCCGACCGAGCCCCTCCCGATGATCCGGGACCCGCGTGTCGCGTTCGATCAGCTCTTCGGGGCCGGGGGCACGCCGGGCCAGCGGGCCATGCGGCGCAGGACCGAGCGCAGCATCCTGGATTGGATCGTGGGTGAGGTGGCCGCGCTCAAGCGTGAGCTCGGAGTGAGCGACCGGCGGCGGCTGGACCAGTACCTGGAGAACATCCGGGAGATCGAGCGCCGGATCCAGAAGGTCGAGGCCTACAACACGAGTGGGGAGCCCCGCGCGATCCCCGAAGCTCCGGCCGGCGTTCCGGATTCCTTCCGGGAGCACGTCGAGATCATGTTCGACTTGCAGGCCCTGGCCTTCGCATCGGACATCACGCGCGTGTTCTCGTTCAAGATGGGACGGGACGGTTCCGGTCGCGTCTACCCCGAGAGTGGCGTCGACGCGGCATTCCACCCCGCCTCGCACCATGGGGGCCAGGAGCAGGCGGTCATGGACTTCGCGAAGATCAACGAGTATCACGTCGGGATGCTTCCCTACTTCCTCGACAAGCTCCAGAGCACCATGGAGGGAGAGGCGAGCCTGTTGGACAAGACGGCCATCGTCTACGGCTCTCCGATGGGCGACTCGAACCTGCACAACCACAAGCGTTGTCCGCTCTTCCTCCTCGGCGGTGCGAACGGCCAGCTCGAAGGCGGCGTGCACATCAGGACGGAAGACGGCACGCCGATGGCCAACGTCATGCTCGGGCTGATGCAACAGCTCGGCATGGAGGACATGGAGAGCTTCGGTGACAGCACGGGAAGCTTCTCGTTCAAGGTCTGACGGCCGGAATCCGATGAGAACGAACGGGATGCTGCGGGCGAGCGCGATCGGAGCCCTGCTCATGGCCATCGGGCCCGGTTTCGCCCAGCTGTTGTCACCCGTCGCCGACGCGGCTCAGAGGGGCGACGTCGAAGAGGTCCGGACGCTGCTGAGAGGCGGGGCGGACGTCAACGCCGCTCAGGGTGACGGGATGACCGCGCTGCACTGGGCTTCCCTGAATGGGGACGCGGCGATGGTGGGCGCCCTCCTGACCGCGGGAGCCAGCCTCGAGCCGACGACGCGCCTCGGCGCGTTCACGCCACTCCATCTCGCGGCGAAGAATGCGCGGAGCGAAGTCGTCGAGGCGCTCGTGGCGGCAGGAAGCTCCCCCGACAGACCGACCGCTACGGGGATCGCCCCCCTGCACTATTCGGCCACGGCCGATGACGAGCCGTCGGTCGCCGCGCTGCTGGCTGGAGGCGCCGACCCCGACACCCGTGAATGGACGCGCGAGCGGACCCCGCTCATGTTCGCTGCGGCAGTCGGCGCGACCGCCGCCATGAAGCAGCTGATCGAGGCCGGGGCCGAGGTCGACGCGACGACACGCATGGTTGACTACGCCGCTCGCTCGCGGGAGGACGGGCGGGCCGAGCAGCTGAGGAACCGGCTCGTGGCCGCCCGACGGGCCGCCAATGAAGGTGTGGCGGCTCAGCCCGAGGCGGTGACGGAACGGGGTCAGAGCCTCGCAGACGCTTCAGCCGCGCTGCTGCAAGGGCGGGACGAATCGCCGCCCGCGGGGTCAAGCGAGGGCCGCGAGGCCCGAGAGACGCCGAGCACGCCGTCGGAGCGCCCACTGGGGTTTGCGGACCTGGTCGGGGAGCAGGGTGGTCTGACCGCGCTTCACTACGCGGCGAGAGATGGACGTATCGAGGCCCTCGAGCTCCTGCTCGCGTCCGGAGCAGCCATCGATCGGCAGACCCTCGGTGACGGCTCCACCGCCCTGCTGATCGCCACGATCAACGGCAACTACGATCTGGCCTTGCGCCTGCTGGAGCGGGGGGCCGACCCCAACTTCGTCAGTGAAGATGGGGCGGGTCCGCTCTTCGCCACGCTGAACAATCGGTGGGCGCCCAAGGCGCTCTACCCCCAACCGACAGCGTTCAAGCAGCAGGAGACCGACTACCTCGGCATGATGTCCGCGCTGCTCGCGGCCGGCGCGGACCCCAACCAGCGCCTGCAGACGCACATCTGGTACACGTCGTACAACTTCGATCTGCTGGGCGTGAACTTCCGAGGAGCCACGCCCTTCTGGCGGGCCGCCTACGCGACGGACGTCCCGGCGATGCGGCTCCTGGTGGAGCACGGTGCGGACCCGGGCACCCCCACCCAGAAGGCGCCCGCGCGGCGCCGGGGCACACAGGGGGACGATCCGTCGGGACTCGCTCCGGTACCGATCGGCGGCCCGGCCGTCTACCCGATTCACGCAGCCTCCGGAGTCGGTTACGGAACCGCGCGTGCAGGGAACTCCCATCGACACGCCCCCGAGGGCTGGTTGCCGGCCGTGAAGTATCTGGTCGAGGAGCTCGGAGCGGACGTCAACGTCCGAGACCACGACGGCTACTCCGCCGTGCACAACGCGGCTGCCCGTGGGGACAACGAGCTGATCGAGTACCTCGTCTCGCAGGGGGCGGACGTGACCTTCGTCAGCCGAAGGGGACAGACCACGGTCGACATGGCCAATGGTCCCCAGCAGCGTGTCCAGCCCTTCCCCGAGACGATCGCGCTTCTGGAGGGCTTGGGTGCCGAGAACAACCACAACTGCCTCAGCTGCTGAGGGCGCCGCCGGGGCCGCTACGACCTCCTTGACACCTTCCGCGGACCGGACCTAACGTCGTGGCCGTTTGTCGGACCGACTCGAAACGAACGAGGGATCGTTGATCACAAGCCGGCCTCGGGGCTACCGCCTCCAGACGTTCTCGCTCCTCGGGCTTATCGAGCCCCTGGGGAGGGGGCCGGCTCGGTCATGATCTGACGACAAGCGTCGATCTTCGCGACCTGGCCTGCTCCCCGCGGAGCGGGCCTTTTTTGTTGAACACCCCCCCTTGGGGGTAAGGGAGAAGCAAGCGCATGGAACGCGTCCTGGTCTTCGACACGACGCTGAGGGACGGCGAGCAATCGCCGGGCGCCTCGATGTATACGGGAGAAAAGCTCAGGATCGCCGAGGAGCTCGCTCGGGCCGGAGTCGACGTCATCGAGGCCGGCTTCCCGATCGCCTCGCCTCAGGACTTCGAGGCGGTCCGAAAGATCGCCTACGAAATCCGGGGACCGATCATCGCCGGCCTCGCCCGGACCACGGATGTCGACATCGACCGTGCCGCCGAAGCGGTCGAGGTCGCGGAGCGCCCCAGGATCCACACCTTCATCGCCACGTCGGACATCCACCTCGAGCACAAGCTGCGGATCTCCCGCGAGGAATGCGTCGACCGGGCGGTCGAGGCCGTCTCTCGCGCCAAACGCTACGTCGACGATGTGGAGTTCAGCGCCGAAGACGCCACACGCACCGACGTCGACTTCCTCTGCAGGATCTTCGCGGCCGCGATCGAGGCCGGTGCGACGACCATCAACGTCCCCGATACGGTGGGCTACGCGATCCCGGCCGACTACGATCGGATCATGGCCGCGCTCTACGAGAAGGTGCCGGGAATCCGCGACGTCGTCGTGAGCGTCCATTGCCACGACGACCTCGGACTCGCCGTCGCGAATTCGCTCCGCGCCATACAGCTCGGGGCGCGCCAGGTGGAGTGTACGATCAACGGAATCGGGGAGCGTGCCGGAAACGCGTCGCTCGAGGAGATCGTCATGGCGCTCAAGGTTCGGAAGGATCTCGGTGGCTTCGAGACGGGAATCGTCACCGAGCGGCTCTGTCCGGCGAGCGAGCTGCTGTCGCACATCACCGGTGTCCGCCCCCAGCCGAACAAGGCGATCGTGGGCGAGAACGCCTTCGCGCACGAGGCAGGCATCCATCAGGACGGAATGCTCAAGAGCCCGATGACCTACGAGATCATGCGGCCCGAGGCGGTGGGAGCCCGCAAGACACGGCTCGTCCTCGGAAAGCACTCGGGCCGTCACGCCCTCGGGATGCGCTACCAGGAGTTGGGCTACACCCTGGACGAGGACGCGCTGGATGCGGCCTACCGGCTCTTTCTCCTCCTCGCCGACAGCAAGAAGGTCATTCGCGACGAGGACCTGATGGCGATCTACTACCAGGGAACGATGGAGGACGTCCCGCGGACCGTGCATCTGGAGCATCTGGAGGTCGTCTGCGGGCGCCGTCCCTCCCGCGCGGTGGTCTGCCTTCGACAGGGCTCCGGCGAGGCGACCGAAGCCGTCTGTCACGGTGACGGACCCATCGCCGCCGCCTTCGAGGCGGTCAGGCAGCTCATCCCCTTCGACTGCACGCTCGAAGACTTCTCGATCCAATCGGCCGGTGCCGGGAGCGACGCGGTCGGCGAGGTGCACCTCGAGGCCGAGATCGACGGCCGGTCCTTCCACGGGCGGGCCGCCTCGACGGACGTCGTCGACGCGGCCGTCAGAGCGCTGCTCAACGCCCTCGACAAGGCGTTCCATGCCCGGGAGCTGCAGGCCCGGTCCGGCGCGGAGGCCCCGTCTCCGAGCCCGTACGCCACCGTTTCCGCCCCGGACGCCTGACGTGGCACGGCTCCACGTTGCCGTACTTCCCGGAGACGGGATCGGTCCCGAGGTGATCGACGCGGCGCTTCGGATATTGCACACCGTGGCGCGGAATGGGGCGCACGAGCTCGTTCTCGCGGAACACGCGATCGGCTGGGCGGCAACCGAGCGGCACGGAGACCCGCTCCCCGCCGACACCCTCGAGGCCTGTCTCGCGGCCGACGCGGTACTGCTCGGGGCCATCGGAGATCCCGCGGCAGAGGGTGCGCCTCCGCTTCAGCGTCCGGAGGCGGGGCTCTTGCGTCTTCGGCGGGAGCTGGGATGCTTCGCGAATCTTCGGCCGGCCCGCGTACCCGATGCGCTCCTGGAATTCTCGGCCCTCAAAGAGCGCGTCGCCCGCGGGACGGACATCATGATCGTCCGGGAGTTGGGCGGCGGGATCTATTACGGCGAGCCGCGAGGCGCGGACGAAGAGCACGCCTGGAACACCATGACCTACTCGAGGGCCGAGGTCGAGCGCGTGGCTCGACTCGCGTTCGAGCTCGCAGCGGGACGCAGAGGACGGCTCACCTCCGTCGACAAGGCCAACGTGCTGGAGGTCTCACGGATGTGGAGGCAGGTGGTGACGGAGATCGCCGGCGACTTTCCGAATGTGCGATTGGATCACATGTACGTCGATCGTGCGGCGATGGAGCTGGTGCTCGAGCCGTCCGAATTCGACGTGATCGTGACCGGCAACCTCTTCGGTGACATTCTGAGCGATCAGTGCGGTGGTCTCGGGGGCTCCCTCGGCCTCCTCGGCTCGGCGAGCCTCGGAGGCCGGACCGACCTTTACGAGCCGGTTCACGGATCGGCCCCCGACATCGCGGGACAGGGCATCGCCAACCCGATCGGGGCAATCGATTCTGTCGCCATGATGCTGCGACACACCTTCGGGCTCCACCACGATGCCGCCTCGGTGGAGGCGGCTGTCGACGAGGCACTTCGCAACGGTCATCGGACCGCCGACCTCCGGACCGAGGGGGGTTCCGCGCTCACGACCACCGAGTTCACGGACGTGGTCGAGCGCTCGCTCGCCGGAGTGGTGGCCCCCGGGATCCCGGAGGCCGGATGACGCCCCGCACGCTCTTCGAGAAGGTCTGGGACGAGCACGTCGTTCGGCCGGGCGACGACGGCTACGATCTTCTCTACGTCGATCTCCATCTCATCCACGAGGTGACGTCGCCCCAGGCCTTCGAGGGCCTGCGTTTGGCCGGGCGCACGGTGCGACGGCCCGATCGGTGCGTCGCGACCGTCGACCACAACATCCCCACGACGGACCGGTCGTTGCCGATTCTCGACGACGTGGCACGAAACCAGATGGAGGCCCTGCGCAGAAACGTCGCAGAGTTCGGGATTCCCCTCTACGACGTGGGAAGCCTGCACCAGGGGATCGTGCACGTGATCGGCCCGGAGCTGGGCCTCACGCAGCCCGGCATGACGATCGTCTGCGGAGACAGCCATACCTCGACGCACGGCGCCTTCGGCGCCTTCGCCATCGGAATCGGCACCTCGGAGGTCGAGCACGTTCTCGCCACGCAGTGCCTCGTCCTGGCCCGTCCCGAAACGATGGAGGTGCGGGTCGAGGGTGAGCTGCCTCCCGGCGTGACCGCCAAGGATCTGATCCTCTCGATCATCGGCCAGATCGGGGTCAGCGGCGGCCGCGGACACGTCATCGAGTACACGGGTCCGGCAATCCGGGGCCTCTCGATGGAGGAGCGGATGACCGTCTGCAACATGTCGATCGAGGGCGGAGCCCGCGCCGGCATGATCGCCCCCGATGACGTGACCTTCGATTACATCCGTGGCCGTGAGCACGCACCGGCGTCGGAAGACTTCGATCGGGCCGTCGAGCGCTGGAGCCGGCTCGTGACGGATGCCGGAGCACGCTTCGACCGTACCGTGCGGATCGACGCTTCGAGCCTGGAGCCCGCCGTGACGTGGGGCACGAATCCCGGAATGGTGACGGGGGTGACGGGACGGGTGCCCGACCTTCCTGCTCCGGAGCGTGCCGAGGAGCGAGCGTCCGCAGAGCGCGCGCTCGAGTACATGGGCCTCGAGCCCGGCACCGCCATCACCGACATCCGACTCGACCGGGTGTTCATCGGCTCCTGCACGAACTCGCGACTCGACGATCTCCGAGAGGCCGCGAGGGTCGCGCGAGGAAAGCGCGTTCATCCCGACGTGAACGCGATGGTGGTCCCGGGCTCGACCTGGATCAAGGCACGTGCCGAGGAGGAAGGCCTCGACCGCGTGTTCAAGGATGCCGGATTCGAGTGGCGGGAGTCGGGCTGCTCGATGTGCCTGGCGATGAACGGGGATCAGCTCGGGGCGGGTGAGCGTTGCGCCTCGACCTCCAACCGGAACTACGAGGGTCGCCAGGGTCGGGACGGCCGAACGCACCTCGTCAGTCCGGCCATGGCGGCAGCGGCGGCGATTGCCGGCCACTTCGTGGACGTCCGCGACTGGGGGGGAGCCTGATGGAGCAGGTCCGGCGCGTCGAGGGAATCGTGGCTCCGATCCCGGGCGCAGACATCGACACCGACCAGATCATACCGAAGCAGTTCCTGAAGCGTATCGAGCGAACGGGCTACGGCCAGTTTCTCTTCTACGACTGGCGTTTCGACGAGAACGGCAGCCCCAGGAAGGACTTCCCGCTCGACCAGCCCGCATACCGGGGCGCTCGGGTCCTCGTTTCGGGACCCAACTTCGGTTGCGGATCCTCGCGGGAGCACGCGGCCTGGTCGATCAAGGATTGGGGCTTCGGAGCGGTCATCGCGCCCGGCTTCGCAGACATCTTCCGTAGCAATTGCTTCCAGAACGGGCTGATTCCCGTGGAACTCCCGGCGGATCGGGTCGCCGAGCTGATGGCGCGCGCGAGCAGGGCGGACGGCTACAGCCTGGCAGTGGACCTCGAAGCACGGACCGTCTCGGACGACGAAGGTCTGCTGGTCGACTTCGAGATCGATCCGTTCCGCCGCGAATGCCTGCTCAACGGCTGGGACGACATCGGCCTGACGCTGCGATGGGAGGACGAGATCACCGCCTTCGAACGGTCCCGCGGCGACTAGGCTCCCCCCTGGGAGTCGGGAGTGCTACTCCAGGCTTCGCCGAAGATAGTGTGCCACGTCGGCGATGAGCCGATGGACCGAAGCTTCGGCGATCCTGTGGCCCACGACCGCATCGACGGCCCCGCCCAGCACGCCACCCGGCGGCTCGTACTCTCCCTTGAAGTCGAGCTGGGTCTCGGTCGAGGTGAGCGGATAGACCGAAAGCTCCGCCTTCATGAGCGGGAAGAGCTGCGGGCGCTCGGCCGCCTGCCACGAGATCGGTATCCGCATGATCGCGCTGTAGCCGGGCTCGACGCTCGTCTCCTCGACATCTCCGACGCTGACCGCGATCTCCGCACCGACCTCGAGCGCACCCACGGACACACGCAGCTCCGTCGCGACCGATTCGGCTCTCGATGCCGCCGCCTTCGTCGCGGCGTGAAAGACACCGGTCAGATCCGAGTGCAGCGCCTCACGCACCCGATCGTAGGGGTGGTTCACGTAATCGTAGCTTCGAATCTCTCGTCTCATGGTCTGACGAATCCCGCGTTGGGTGGGCCCTCAGCCCAAACTTTCCTCGAAGGCGACGAATCCCGCAAGCGGCCGGACCTAGCCACCCGATCGATCGATCGCCGCCCGGATCGCCGGTACGGTCGAGTCGACCCGGTACTGCAGAAGCCGGCGTCCGTGCTCGATCGTTCGCTCGATGGGTTCGAGAGAAATGCCGTCGATCGAGGCCCTGCCGGCGGCGACTCGCTGCTCGAACCGCACGGTCTCGGGATCCACCGCCGCCAGCATCGCCGTGATCCAGTAGAAGTCGTGGTACCCCTCGCTCTCCGGATGGACGTCGAGCTCATCCCTCATGAGGCGCTCGATGCCCGCGATGTCGTAGAACTCGGGGATGTAGTGGGCGACAGTCCGGCCCCAGCGCTCGTTGAGCCGCGACGCGACGTTTCGCATGCCTTCCTGGTTCGAGCCGCTGTCGCCGATGTAGACGATGTGCTCGAACCCATGCGCCCGCATGCTGGTCCCGACGTCGTCGAGCACGGCCTCGAAGGTGGACGGCCGGAGGCTGAAGGTCCCGGGATAGCGCATGTGTCCGGACGGCTCTTCGAGGTCGCCCTCGGGCACGAGCTTGATGACGGGCGCGCAGAGCGCGTCTCCCAGCGCGCGCGCGATCGCTTCGCAGGCCGCCTGCATGATGTAGTTGTGCTTGCCCGTCGCGACGTACGGACCGTTCTGCTCGATCCCGCCGGTCGGGACGATGACCGTCCTCGTTCCCTCGGCAAGCAGGTCACGTACCTCCATCCAGGTGAGCGCCTCGATCCAGACGGAGCTCAACGCCTCGATGGGACGCGGCTCACGGTACTGTTCCTCGAAGGTTCGGCGCTCGCGCGACTGCGCGTCGGCGGATGCGGGTACCGAGACCACCGCGACGGCGATGAGAAGCCGAAGTCGTCTCATTCCTCTACTCCTGAAGGTCCTCTTGCGAGGCGCATTCTAGCCGGGCATGACCTCCACAGCGACCCGGATCATGAAACGCGATCGGCCCTTTTCGCGTCGTATTAGACAGGGGACAACGCACAACCGATCGCGAGGGCAGAGACGTGCTTCAAATAGCCATACACATTCTGGTGACCGCAGGCCTTCTGATGGTCGTGAGCCACATGGTCTCGGGGATCGAGATCCGTGACGGCAAAGCGGCCCTGTGGGGTGCCGTCTGCCTCGGTCTGGCGAACGGATTCGTCAAACCGCTGCTCCTTGCCGTGACCTTCCCGATCACGATCCTGACGCTCGGTCTGTTCGTCTTCATCGTGAATGCCCTCATGCTCCAGCTCGCTGCGGCGTTCGTGGACGGCTTCGAAGTCGAAGGGCTCGGATCGGCCATCTGGGGAGGGATCTGGCTGAGCGTGCTGAACCTGCTCGTGGGGATGCTCTTCGGCGGCTAGGCGTTCCCGCCGCTTCGATCATCCGCCCCGACCCGAGGCAGCCCTGCCGACCGTCAGCACCTCGGGCTCCTGCACGATGAACACGCGGAACCCCTGCTCGAGCCTGACGGCGATGTCGTCCGCGTCCGCCGTGATGCCGCACGGCACGTCGTGCTCCTTGCACGCTGCGAGCACCGTCTGAATGGCCTCCTCGACCGCATCCATGTCGCTCTCGTAGGCGCGGCGCAGATCACCGGGACCGGGAAAGACGACGCCCACGCCCGGGGTGCCGACGATCTCGCGTGCGTTCGCCACACCGATCTGGTCCTCGATGAGCAGAATGCTCACGAGCGATCCACCGGCATCTCCGGGCCACTGATCGGCACCCAGCGCGTCCACGGCAAGCGCAGCCTCCTCGGCGGTCTCGACGTGCGGAAAGACCACGGCGGCGACCCCGGCCTCCAGACCCTGCCGCACACGGTCACGGGCCAGCTCGTGCCCATCGCGAATCGGAGGGATTCGCAGGGCTACGGGGTGGGGCCCGGTGCTTCCGGACGCCGCCTCCAAGCCCTCCATGTAGACCTTCATGGCCGGGATGTCGAACGGGCCGGACTCCAGCGAATAGAAGACGAAGTCGACCTCCCGGTTCCGTCCCCTCACGACCCCCTGCTCTCGGGTGTGATCGCCTGAGAAGATCCCGAAGACCGGATTGCCGGCTTCGAGCAGTTGCACGATCGGATTGGGTGATTCGGGCACGTTCTCCGACTCCTGTTGTGCTGCCGCGGCGACTGCGCATCCTCCCAGGAACCCCATGGCGATCAGAGGCGCCGAGCCGCGGAGGGCTCGCGCGACGTTCTCGCCTCGGATCGAGAGGTGGGCCATCGAGCCCGTCATCCTCCGGATCCGGCCAGATTGCGGTAGTCGAGTGGCGGATCGCGATCGCCGAGGAGCGCCCGATACTGGAAGTCGGGCCCCCTGCGCTCGTCGAACTCGGTCCGGGCGCGGCGCACGATGTCGGGATCGCTCAGGATGTCCACGACCGTCCGAGCCAGCGTCTTCGCTGCGACGACCATCCCCTTGGTGCCGATGCTCATCCCACCGGCCGCCACCGCCTGCCAAGAGTGGGACGAGGTCCCGGGCACCCACGTCGCAGCCCGCATGTGGGCCATCGGGGCGACCCAGCTTACGTCACCGTTGTCCGACGAGGAGTAGGACTGACGCATCTCGAAAGGCTCGATTCGCTCCTGGCTACCGAGCGGTCGGGCCGCGTCGCCCAGGGTCGCATGAATGCCCTGGGCGAAGGCCTGCTCCACGGCGTCGTAGAACACGCCACCGACCGCCTCGAGATTGGCGTGCATCACCTGCGCCAGAGCGACATTCGGCAGCCTGTTGTACGAACCGCCCATGAGCTCGTGCTCGACCTCCGTGCCCGTGCCCAAGGCCGCGCCTTCAGACGCCTGTACGATACGGTCGAAGACCTCGGCTACGAGCGCGGGACTGGGGTTTCGCACATAGTAGTAGACCTCGGCGAAATCCGGCACGACGTTCGGGGCCGATCCGCCGTTCGTGATCACGTAGTGGATGCGCGTCTCCTGCGGCACATGCTCTCGAAGCATGTTCGCCATCACGTTCATCGCCTCGACTCCGTCCAGCGCCGAGCGCGCACGGTGGGGAGCGGCCCCCGCGTGCGCCGACACCCCACGGAAGCGGAACTTGGCCGACTTGATGGCGAGGTTGGTGTCCGGCCCCGCGCTGTTCCGATCTCCGGCGTGCCACGTGATGACGACGTCCGCGTCCTCGAAGAGGCCGGCACGCACCATGTAGACCTTTCCGCTTCCGCCCTCCTCGGCCGGCGTTCCGTAGACGCGAATCGTGCCTTCGGCTCCGGTGGACGTCATCCACTCCTTGGCGGCGATCGCCGCCGCGACCGAGCCCATCCCGAAGAGGTGATGACCGCACGCGTGCCCGGCTGCCTTGCCCTCGATCGGCTGGCGTTCCGGCACCGCATCCTGGTTGATCCCGGGCAGCGCATCGAACTCGGCGAGCAGACCCACGACCGGACCGCCGCCGCCGTAGGTCGCCACGAAGGCCGTCGGCATTCCGGCCACGCCGGTCTCGACCTCGAAGCCGGCCTCACGAAGGTGTTCCTGCAGGGCCGCGGAGCTCTCGACCTCCTGATATCCGACCTCGGCCAGATCCCAGATCTCGAGCGCCGTAGAGGCGAACGCGGCCTGATGTCGCTCGATGTAGTTCTCAACGAGCTGCTTGCCATCCTGGGCTCCAGCTCCGCCCGGTACGGCCAGGAACACCGTGGCGATCACGGTGGGAAGTGCGCACCGCCTCATGACTCCTCCTTCAGTCTACCGCTCGCTTCCGAGGCCCATGGCATCGAGCACGAGGTGTCCCAACTCGGCTCGAAGCTCGGTTCGCAGCTCGGCCGAGCCCGGATCACCCACGAGATTGACCGTTTCGTAGGGATCGCTGACGAGATCGTAGAGCTCGTCCAGGTCCGGATGCTGCATCCAGTGGATGTACTTGTGCGTGTCGGTGCGCACCATCCGGTAATCCATGTCCATGAGCCATGGCATCGGATTCTCGTAGGTGTAGAACTCGACGAGGATCGACCCCCGCCAATCGGCAGCCTGCCCGGTCAGCAGGGGCACGAGGGACCGGCCCTGGACGTGATCACCGATCGGCGTCCCGGTCAGCTCCAGCACGGTCGGGGCGATGTCCACCGACAGTGCGAGACCCTCGGGTGTGGAGCCGGCCTCCACCCGCCTCGGGTAGCGTACCAGGAGCGGATTCCGGATCGACTCCTCGTAGGGAAGGCGGCGCTCCAGGCTCAGGCCGTGCTCCCCGTAGAAGAAGCCGTTGTCGCTCGTGAAGAGGATGACCGTGTCGTCGAGCGTCCCGAGCTCTTCGAGCGTGGTCATGATCCTTCCCAGGCTCTCGTCCACGGCCAGCAGCATCTCCGCGCGCGTACGGATCGTCGCCTCGCTCGTGCCGGGATCGAGGACGCCGCCGAACTGGTCCGTGATCTCCGGTGTGGCTCGGTATGCCAAGGCACGCCGCAGAGCAGGCTTCTCCGTGAGCGATTCGTGGTCCTCGATCCAGTTCGGCCGGCGCTCGAAGAGATCTTCCGCATAGCGTCCACGGTGGCGCGGCGCGGCAATGTACCCGGGCGAATCCCCGACCGAGATCGAGCCGTCGTCGCGCTGCCTGCGATCCGGGTGCACGGCCTTGTGCGCCAGATAGAGGGCGAAGGACCCGTCGCGCTCTCGTCGGATGAAGTCGACCGCACGGTCGGTGAGCACGTCCGTGATGTAGCCCTCCACGACGTGAAGCTCGCCGTCCTCGAAGAGCTCCGGATCGACCGAGCGACCCTGTCCCGGCATCCCGACCCAGTAGTCGAACCCCGGTCTGGGCGTGGGGTCGTTGCCCATGTGCCACTTGCCGAGGAACGCCGTCTCGTAGCCGTCTGCCTGGAGCGCGATCGGAAAGGTCTGCAGCCTGTGACTCGCCTGACTGCGGCTGACGTTGTCGATGATGCCGTGGCGCGAGGGATACTGGCCCGTGAGGATGCTGGCCCGGTTGGGCGAGCAGAGGGGCACCGCGTGGAAGGAGTTCTGGAAGTGCGCTCCCTCACGAGCCAGCCGATCGATGTTCGGCGTCTCGAGATAAGCGTGCCCCGCGGCGCCGAACTCGTCCCACCGCAGATCGTCCACGACGATCACGACGACGTTCGGACGGGGGTCGGTCGAGCCCGACGGCAGGGGCGCCCCCTCGTCCGAGCCCGGCTGTGCCTGGCACGCGGCGAGCAGCGTCAGGAGACACGAAAGGTATCGCTTCGACCGAGTCATCCGGGCAAGCTACGTGCGGCGCTCCCGCCGCGCACTCTTGCCCCGAGCGCCTCCAACGTGACTTTTGTCCGTCGAGTCATCCGCCAACCCTCTCGCCGAGACCGACATGAAGAACACACGCATCACGTTGCCGCTCGCCGCCGTATTCCTGACCCTCGCCTGCGCGGAAAGCCCGGAGCCGGAGAGCACGGCCGAGACGACGCCGGAGGCACCGCCGGCCGCCACGAGGACGGTGACGATCCTGAGCCCGACCGCCGTCGACGCAGTGGGCGGACCCTCCGTGACGGTCCAACTCGCAGTCGACGGATTCGAGATTCGTCCGGCCGGTGACACGACGGCCGGAACCGGACATCACCACCTGTACCTCGACGCGGACCTCACCCCCGCCGGTGAGCCCGTCCCGTCGGTGCCGGGCAGCATCATCCACATGGGCGATGCGTCGACCGAATACACCTTCGAGGGCGTCGCACCGGGAGAGCACCGGCTCATCGCGGTGGTAGGGGACGCCTTCCACGTGCCGCTGCAGCCCTGGGTCGTGGACACGGTCGTGTTCACGGTGCGCTGAGGACTCCGGCCGGCCATCCGATCAGACGAGAGAGGTGAAGCGAATGTCCGAGCGTCATGACCCGGGCGCCGCCGATCTGCGCCGGCGGGACTTTCTGAAGGTCGCGGCCACTGCCGCCGCAGCCGGCGGTGTATACCCCGCCGCGCTTTCGGGCGCCACGATCGGGCCGAGCGCCTTCCCTCGCCAGCAGGCGCAGGAGGCGCTGCCGATCCCGCTCGGGCAGGGCGAGGCGCCGGCCGTGCAGTTCCAGGCGTATCCCGGCGGCACCGGTGCCCTCATGGAGAAGCTGTGGCGCGAGCACGGCGCCGAGCTCTTCGAGCGCCATCCCATCGAGATCGCACCCTGGACGGGCCCCGTCCCCACGGACGAGGTCGATCTGGCCTTTCTGCCCGTGCATCGCCTCTCGGCGCTGGTCCGCGAAGGACACGTCTCGTCCGTGGAGCTCACCGAGATCTACCTCGAGCGCATCAAGCGTTACGACCCCGAGCTGCTCTTCGTGGTCACGCTGCTCGAGGGCCGGGCCCGCGAGGAGTCTCAGCAGGCGGACGCCGACCTCCGAGCGGGTCGGTGGCGGGGGCCGCTCCACGGGATCCCCTACGGCGTCAAGGACCTCTTCTCGGTCCGGGGCGCCCGCACGACTTGGGGGTCGGCCGACTTCGAGGACCAGGTCAGGGTGACCGCTGGTACCGCGGGCAGACACGCAATCCGTGGAATCCCGAGCAGGGCTCGAGCGGCTCCTCCGCGGGACCGGGGTCTGCGACGGCCGCCGGCTGCGTCGCCTTCTCGATCGGTACGGAGACGCGGGGCTCGATCGTCTCCCCTTCCCGCCGGAACGGGTTGACGGGCTTCCGTCCCACCTTCGGACGCGTCAGTCGCCACGGTGGGATGGTCCTGTCGTGGACGATGGACAAGCCGGGCCCGATGTGTCGAACGGCAATGGATTGTGCGCTGGTCTTCAACGCGATCCACGGCTCGGACGAAAAGGACCCCTCGACGATCCCGGCTCCCTTCCGCTTCGATTCCGACGCGGATCTCTCGGCTCTCCGGATC
>JBDHII010000142.1:0-4170 GCA_039587515.1 Gemmatimonadota bacterium | reverse complement strand
CCTCCTCGTGGTCGAGGGTCTCGTCGCGGAGCTCGACGAGCCCGTGGATCAGTTCACGATCGCCTTCGAGGACGTGGAGGGAGGCGTCCACATGGTCCTCACCTGGGAGACGACGGAAGTACGCGTGCCCCTCGAAGGAGCGGGCATGTAGATTGCCCGTCCCGACTCCACCCCGGGAGGACCTTCCGTGAAGACAGCTCGAGCAATCCGCACCTGCGTGGCCGCGCTACTGCTGTTCGGCCCCGCCGCCGCCCTGTCCGCCCAGGAAGAGACGTACGATCCGGAGGCCCGTCTGGCCGAGCTCGGGATCGAGCTTCCCGTGCCGCCGAGCCCCGTCGCGAACTACGTGAACGGCGTTCAGACGGGCAATCTGATCTTCCTGGCGGGGAAGGGGCCGCTCAGTCCCGACGGCACGGAAGTGCGCGGAAAGCTCGGCGTCGATCTGACGATCGAGCAGGGGTACGAGGCGGCACGGACCACCGCCATCAACCAGCTTGCCGTGCTCAAGGCGATGCTCGGTGACCTCTCGCGTGTCGTTCGCGTCGTGAAGGTGTTGGGGATGGTCAACTCCGATCCCGACTTCGTGCAGCAGCCTGCCGTCCTCAACGGGTTCTCGGACCTCATCGTGGAGGTCTTCGGTGACCGGGGGCGCCACGCGAGGGCGGCCGTGGGCATGGCCACGCTACCGCGTGGGCAGGCTGTGGAGATCGAGCTGGTCGTCGAGGTGGCGGAGGAGGGTGCTGCGGTGCGCGATCCGGGCGACGAGCCGCTCGAGCTGACGTATTTCGGGGCCGCCGGATGGCGCATCTCGGACGGCAACGTCGTCGTGCTCGTCGATCCCTGGCTGTCGCGTCTCAAGTACGGTGGCGGCGGCCACCCCGACGACGACCGTCCGGACTTCGCCCGAACCGATCTCGCGTGGTCCGACACCACGCTGATCGACTCGAACGTCACCGAGGCCGACTTCATCCTCGTGCAGCACGGGCACTTCGATCACCTGGGTGACGTGCCCTACATCGCCCGGAAGACGGGCGCCAAGGTGATCGGGACGGAGACGACGATCTCGATTCTGCGGGCCTACGGCATCCCGGACGACCAGCTCTACGCCGTCTGGGGCGGTGAGGACTACCAGTTCGACGGCTTCAGCGTGCGGGTGGTGCCGGGTCTGCACTCCGCCCTCGGGGAGAAGCACTACCACGACTCGCGACGCTACGACCGTGCAACGCCGCTGGAGGCTCCCCTCCGGATCGAGCAGTTCATCGAGGGTGGGACCCTGAGCTATCTGGCGCGGTTCGATCGTCACACGGTGCTGACGATGGGCTCGATGAACTTCATCGAGCGGGAGTTCGAGGGCCTCGAGCCGGACATCCTGTTGGCCGGCATCAACGGATCGCGGCTCGGCCTCTACGACTACGACCGTCGCCTGCTCACCGCCACGGGCTTTCCGGCGGTCGTGATTCCGACGCACTGGGACAACTTCAGGCTTCCGTACGGCTTTTCGCAGCAGGAGAATCTCGAGCGGAACATCCTCCCGTTCATCGAGACGGCCCGCGCGGTCTCACCCGGATCGAGGGTGATCACGCCGGTTCATCTCGAGCCGATCCTGATCCGCTGACACCCCTCAGGGGCGACGGGCGCGGACGATCATCTCTGCGATCTGGATGTCCTGAACCGCGACGCCGGTCAGGTCGGCCACGGTGATCTGATCGTCGGCAGTACGCCCGAGCTCCGGTGTCGCGATCACCTGTCCCATCTCCAGAATGACGTCCTTCCCGAGAAGCCCGGCTTCGAGCGCGTGCACGCACTCTCCGTACTGGCTGCACTGCGGGACGCTGTCCGCCACGACGCGATCGGCCTTTGCGAGCAGCGCCGCGTCCAGCTCCTGCTTCCCGTCGTCGTCCGACCCCATCGCCGTGACGTGCGTGCCCGGCCTCACCTGATCGGCGTGCAGTAGTGGCTCTCTGGCCGAGGTCGTCGTCACGATGAGATTGCAGCGGGAGGCCATCTCGTCGAGGCTCGGTACCGCACGAACGTCCAGGCCCCAGTCCCGGATGGTCTCGTTTGCCTCCAGATCGTTCAGCATCGCCCGGACCTTGTCCGGGTCACGCCCCCAGACCAGACAGCTGGGACAGTCGACGACGTTGCGAAGCATTTCGAGCTGCATCCTCGCCTGCACGCCCGTCCCGACGATCCCGATGCACTCCACGACCGAGGGCGCCAGGTGCTTGGCCGCTACGGCACCTGCGGCGGCCGTGCGCATGTCGGTGAGCCAGCACCGGTCCAGCAGAATCAACTCGAGCGCACCGGTCCTCTGGCTGAATACGAGGATGACGCCGTCGGAGGGGGGCAGGCCCAGCGCCGGGTTCTCGTAGAACCCGGAGGCCATCTTCAGGACGTAGTGCTCGCCGCCCGTGACGAAGCCGTACTTGATGTGCACGTCGCCGGGCGGGTCGTCGAAGTGCAGGAAACCCACCGGGGGGACGTTGACCTTGCCCTCCGAGTAGAGGACGAAACCGGCCTCGATCTCTCCGACCAGAGCCTCGGTGTCGAGGTGTCGAGGAGTGCGCGGATTTCGTCGAGCTCGAGAACGGCGGTCATGGCTCATGGACCGGGTAGAACTGTCTGTCCGAAGGCTGGGGCCACGGAGCCACCGAACATCCCACGGGCAGATAGGCTGGGCAAGTGAGGCCGAGTTCGCGCATGTGACCTCGACACCGGCGGTTAGCCCTGGGCGGAGAGCGTAAAGAGCCCGATGAACGCCGCCAGCAGCGCAGCTGCGATCCAGACGCCCACGGCGTGGACTCGTGGGGACTTGGACAGGGCGAGCGAGAGGCAGAAGATGGTTCCTCCCAAACGCACTCCCGCCCTCAGACCATCGAAGGGCTCGCCGTGAATCCACGGCCGGTAGACGAGCGTGGTCAGGAGGTAGAGAGCGCCGAGCGACCAGAGTAGCGTGGCCTGCGAGAGGTAGTATTGCAGCATGTCCTGGTCCCGCACGCTCCGCGGGAACACCAGGTAGCTCGCGAGAAACAGGATCACGGGCCCGGCGAGGTGCAGCATGAGGCCTGGAAAGGTCCAGTATGTGACCTCGTGGAGGTTCCAGGAGTCCCACCAATGCTGGAGCATCAGCACCAGGACCACGGCCACGACGGCCAAGTGCGTGATCGACTCCCTCACCTCGTGACGTGAACGGAGCATCTCGCCGAAGCCCATCAGGATGTTCGCGATTCCGAGGCCGATGATGATGGAGGTGAGAACCATGAGGTACTCGAAGATCGCTTCCACCTCACCTCCCGTCCGGTCTCGACCACCCCCGCACGAGTCCGGGATGTCGCACGCTATTCACCGGGATTCTCGGAAGCCGCCTCGGGCGTCCGGTTGATGTAATAGCTGAAGGCCAGGAAAGCCCCGCCGAAGCCCATGAAGAGAAGGATGCGAACAACCGGGTCCAGCATCGTCATGTCGAAAACGAGCATCTTCATGGCCACGAGCCCGAGGGTCGCGAGGCCCACCATCTGCAAGGCGTTGTCCCGAGTCCGGAGCGACTGCACGAGGATGCCGCCACCGAGGACACCCCATCCCACGCTCACCAGCGCGGTGCCGTTGGGGAGCGGCCCGAGCTCCGCGAGGAGCCAGGCGAGCAGCCCGACGTGGACTCCCAGCCCGAGCGCATCACGGGCCCCGTTCCTCACCAGGCGAGATGCGGCCAAGGCCACGATCAGCACACCTGCCCGATAGTAGCCGCCCTCTCGGAGCGCCCACGTGCCTGGATGCTGGTTGCTGACGGCTTCGATCAGGAAGACGAATGCCGCGGCGATCATGAGCCCGTTTGCGATCTTACGGAGGGAATCCCAACCGGTTCGGTTGGCGGCGTGATAGATCACCCCGACGCCGGCGACCGCGACCAGCAGCCCCGCGTGATTTCCCGCCACGAGGAAAGCGCCTGCCGGGCCCAAGAGCGCCGCGAGCTCCGCCCAAACCCGCTTCACCGAAATGGGCGCCGAGCGCGACCAGGATGGTGCGGCGTGCAGCGCTGCCGCGACCAGGACCACCGCTCCGGCCGCCTCTCGTGACCAGCTCCAGAGGGCGGCGGCGATGGCAATTCCCGAGACGAGCGTCCACAGTCCGGCCGCGCGCGCGATCTGCACGCGCGGATCCTCTTCGTAAGCT
>JBDHII010000141.1:0-3120 GCA_039587515.1 Gemmatimonadota bacterium | reverse complement strand
GCCGTACCCCCGGCGACCGGCACCTTCATCAGCCTGTTCTCCGCGAAGTAGCCGATCCAGGCTTCATCCGGCGAGAAGAACGGAGACCAGGCTCCTTCCGCGCCGGACACGGGCTGTGCCTCGAACTCGTCGATGCGCTTGAGGTAGAGCGTATTCGGGGTCCCGGGTTCGCGGTGCGCGACATAGGCGAGCTTGGTGCCACTCCGTGAGAGGGCGAGCGCCGGCCCCCAGCTGCCCACCCGCTCGGTCGTCTCGCCCTCCGCGAAGGGCACGACGAAGCTCGTGACGTTCGTCCTTCTCTCCGGGGCCGAGGCGCGCGGCTGAAGCGCCAACCCCCCGGCGGTGATGCCCAACACCGCGGCGGCAGCCCAGCCGGTCCACCAGCGGCGGGCGAGTGAGCCGGGCCGGTCCTCCGCTGCTGCTGCCGGTACGGAGCCGTGACGGAACGCGCGGCGCTCCGGAAGCGGTCGGCCGGCAGCCGCTCGAGGGCTTTGAGCACCGCGGCCTCGACGTGGGGTGGCACGGTCTCCCGCTTGAGCGACACCCGCGGGGCCTTCTCGGTCAGGATCTTCGCGAGGACGGCCTGGGCCGTGGGCCCGGTGTGCGGAGGTTCTCCGGCCAGCACCTCATAGAGAACGGCACCGAGCGAGTAGACGTCTCCCTGCGGGCCGGCATCCCGTTCACCGGTCGCCTGCTCCGGGCTCATGTAGTGCGGGGTTCCCAGGCTGAGTCCGGTTTCCGTGAGCCGCGAGCCACCCGCAGAGCTGACCGCGAGGGCGATCCCGAAGTCGGCCACGAGGGGCCTTCCACGGCTGAGCAGAATATTGGCGGGCTTGATGTCCCGGTGGATGACACCGTGCTCGTGGGCGACCTGAAGCGCGTCGCAGATCTCCTGCACGATCCGCACGCTCTCGTCGATCGGCAGCTGTCGCTCGCGGTCCAGCCGCGCCTGGAGGGATTCGCCTTCGATGAAGGGCATGACGTAGAAGAGGAAGCCACCCGCCTCTCCCGAGTCGAATAGAGGGAGGATGTTCGGGTGCTGCAGGTTTGCGGTGACCTCGATCTCGGCGAGGAAGCGCTCGGCTCCGAGCAGAGCGGCGAGCTCGGGCTTGAGGACCTTGAGCGCGACCCTGCGGTTGTGCTTGATGTCCTCGGCCAGGTAGACGGTGGCCATTCCGCCCTCGCCGAGCTCTCGCTCGATCCGGTAGTGCTGCTCGAGCGCAGCGCTCAGCTTCTCGGGTGCGTGGTCGGACATGCCGCTCAAGAAACCCTCCGCTCGGCCGATACACAAGCAGGCGCTGCGCGGGCTCCTCTTGCGGCCGGCGTCTCCACCTCGGACAATCGCAGTGGGCCGCTTGCCGGCGCGCCACAACCGAACCCTCCGGAGCCCATCATGACCGCTCTCAGCCGCATCTCCACAGCCTCGGCAGCGTGCCTCTTCGCCGTGGTCCTCCCTCTTGCCGCCCAATCCGCGCAGGACCTGTCCGGCGATCTCCACTGGAGGAACATCGGTCCCGCCAACATGGCCGGTCGCGTCACCGATATCGAGGCGGTGGAGGGCGACTTCGCCCGCGTCATCGTCGGTTCCTCCTCGGGCGGGGCCTGGATGTCGGACAACGCCGGCACGACATGGGAGCCGATCTTCGAGCACTACGGCTCGGGCAACATCGGGGACATCGCGATCTTCCAGCCCGACCCGGACATCATCTGGATCGGCACCGGCGAGTCGTGCACCCGCAACTCGGTGGGATGGGGTGACGGCGTCTACAAGTCCACGGACGGCGGTCGGACCTTCACGAACGTGGGTCTGCGCGACACGCACCACATCAGTGAGGTGATCGTCCATCCCACGAATCCCGACATCGTGTACGTGGCATCGCAGGGGCATCTCTGGGGCCACGCCGGTGAGAAGGGCATCTACAAGACCACCGACGGTGGCGAGAGCTGGACCCTCCTGGACGGCGGCCTTCCCAACGACGGCCGTACCGGCGCGTCCGATCTGAAGATGGACCCCTCGAATCCGAATGTGCTGTACGCTGCGTTCTGGGAGCGCATCCGGATGCCGTATCGGTTCCTGAGCGGGGGATCGAACGGCGGCATCTTCAAATCCACGGATGGCGGCGCGTCCTGGACCGCGCTCACGGACGGCCTTCCGGAGGGCGACACGGGCAAGATCGGCCTCGCGATCTACCGCTCGAACCCCGACATCGTCATGGCGATCGTCGAGCACGGCTTCCAGCCGAGCCAGGCCGACCCCGACTACGACGACATGAGCAAGCTCGGCACGGGCATCTACCGCTCGGAGGACGGTGGGGCGTCCTGGAGCTACGTGAACCGCTACAACAACCGCCCGTTCTACTACTCACACATCTGGATGGACCCGCAGAACGACCAGCGCGTCTATGTGCTTTCGGGCTCTGCCCAGGTCTCGGAGGACGGGGGTCGCACCTTCGACCGCTCCTTCGAGGGGATCAGCGGCGACTTCCATGCCCTCTGGATCAATCCGGACGAGCCCGAGCACTTCTACGTCGGCAACGACAAGGGCTCGTACGTCAGCTTCGACCAGGGCCACCACTTCGTGATGTTCGACAACATGGACATCGGTGAGTTCTACGCGGTCACGGCGGACAACCGGGACCCGTATTGGGTATACGGCGGCCTTCAGGACAACGGGAACTGGGGTGGCCCGTCGAACAGCCGCGACTGGAACGGCGTTCTCAACGACCACTGGTTCAAGTTCCACTCGGGAGACGGCTTTCACACCACGGTGGACCCGAACGACTGGCGGACCGTCTACACGGAGTCCCAGGGCGGCAACATCCGCCGACTGGACGCCGTCTTCCGCCAGCAGGGCAAGAGCATCCGACCCACGCCCGAGAACATCCTCAACTTCGAGGAGGTGATGCCCGGGTGGGAGGCGCCCCCGGGTGGCGGCGGGGGTGGCGGGTTCTTCGGATTCGGTGGGGGCGGCCCGCAGCTGCCGCGCGAGCACTTCCGCTTCAACTGGTCGGCCGCGCTCCGGCTCTCACCGCACAACTCGAACACGATCCTCTTCGGCGGCAACCGTCTCTTCCGCTCGTACGATCGGGGCGACACCTGGCAGATCATCAGCCCCGATCT
>JBDHII010000140.1:0-2684 GCA_039587515.1 Gemmatimonadota bacterium | reverse complement strand
TTCGCGGCAGGCGAGATCGACGTGTTGGTCGCTACGACCGTGATCGAGGTGGGGATCGACGTACCGAACGCGAGCGTGATGGTCGTCGAGCATGCGGAGCGGTTCGGGCTCTCCCAGCTGCACCAGCTTCGAGGAAGGGTCGGGCGGGGGGCCGCGGAGAGTTACTGCGTTCTGATCGCGGAGCCGGGTGAGGACGCGGCCGAGCGACTCAAGATCTTCCGCGACACGCAGGACGGGTTCGCGGTCGCGCAGGCCGACCTGCGCATCCGGGGGCAGGGCGACCTCTTCGGTGCCCAGCAGCATGGGCGGGACGTGCTCCTCCGCTTCGCGGATCTCGCCGAGGACGAGGACCTGCTGATCGACGCCCAGCGGTGGGCGCGAGAGATCGTGGAGGCGGATCCGGTGCTCTCACGGCCGGAGCAGGGTCGGCTGAAGGGACTCCTGGAGCATCGGTTCGCGGAGCGCATGAAGCTTTTCGAGGTGGGGTAGGGTCGGGCGAGGGTCGGGGCCCTCGACAACCCTCCGGTACCGGTGTCGCATGGTATCGGCAACGTGCCTCGTCCGGGGGACGACGGGAGGGCGCGCCACGCAAGCGACTTTCCCTGGGGCCGTCGGGGCGTGGAGTGGGGAAGAGGGCAGGAGCGAACGTGGCGCGCCCTCCCGAACCTGCTACCCGCGGTCCCCCTTCCCATGCCTGCCCGGCTCCGGTACAGTTTGCCGCGAGCAAGGACCATCCAAGTTTCCGCCGCAAACGGTGATCATCGCCATGAGCGAGCAGAATTACGTCGAAGTCGCCGATCTGAAGGACCACGTCGGCGACGAGGTGACGATTCAGGGTTGGGTCGAGACGACCCGGACACACGGTAAGGTGGGCTTCGTCGTCGTCCGAGACGGGACGGGCACGGTGCAGGGCGTCGTGCTCAAGAAGGACGCTCCCGAAGAGGTCTGGGAGATGCACGAGACCCTGGGTCAGGAGAGCTGCATCCACCTCACGGGTGAGGTACGGGAGGAGCCCAGAGCTCCCGGGGGTTTCGAGATGGGCGTCAGCGGTCTGGAGCTCGTCGGCGCTTCCGACGAGTACCCGATCCAGCCCAAGGAGCACGGGGTCGACTTCCTGCTCGACCAGCGGCATCTCTGGCTGCGCTCGAGTCTGCAGCGAGCCGGCCTGCGCGTGCGCCACGAGGTCGAGCAGTCGATTCACGACTTCTTCTACGACCGGGGCTTCACCCGCATCGACACACCCATCCTCACGGGCTCCATCGGCGAGTCCGCGGGCACCCTCTTCGAGACCGATTACTTCGGGGAGCCGGCGTTCCTGGCCCAGACGGGACAGCTCTACGTCGAGACGGCGTGTCCCGCGTTCCGTAAGGTCTACTGCTTCGGCCCGACCTTCCGAGCCGAGAAGTCCAAGACGAGGCGGCACCTGACCGAGTTCTGGATGATCGAGCCGGAGGTCGCGTTCGCCGACTCGGAGGACAACATGAGGCTGCAGGAGGAGTTCGTCTGCTACCTCGTCGAACGCGCCCTCGAGCGCTGCGGCGAAGAGCTCGAGGTCCTCGAGCGAGACACCGCCGAGCTGGAGTCGGTGGCGGCTCCCTTCGCGCGCATCTCCTACTCGGACGCGATCGATCTGCTGCACGAGCACGGCAGCGACATCGAGTGGGGAGCCGACCTCGGTGCGCCCGACGAGATGCTCATCACCGAGCAGTTCGACCAGCCGGTCTTCGTCTACAACTACCCCAAGGAGGCCAAGGCCTTCTACATGAAGGAGAACCCCGCCGACCCGCGGACCGTGCTCTGCAACGATCTGCTCGTGAAGAGCTATGGGGAGCTCATCGGGGGGAGCCAGCGCGAAGACGACCTCGACCGTCTCCAGGAGCGGATCCGGGAGGAGAAGCTCCCCGAGGAGGCCTATACCTGGTACCTCGACCTGCGCCGCTTCGGGACCTTTCCGCACTCGGGCTTCGGTCTCGGGCTGGAGCGCACGGTGGCCTGGATCACGGGCCGCCACCACATCCGCGAGCTGATCCCGTATCCCAGGCTGATGAACCGACTTACGCCGTGAAGAAGGTCGTGCTGGACATGATGGACCGTCGCCCGATGTGGGCGATGCCGCCGTGGGTCGTGGACGAAATCCGGGCCGCGCTGCCTGCGGGATGGACCCTTACGGTGATCGAAGAGGAGAGCGACGGCTCGGGGGACGGTGCCGCCCGGGTCTCGCCTGCGGTGATGGCGGAGATCGGGGACGCCGAGGTCTATCTCGGTTTCGGGATCCCGGCAGAGCTGCTCGAGGCCGGCCCGGACCTGAGATGGGTCCACTCCGGAGCGGCGGGCGTTGGGAGCTCGCTGACGCCCCAGATGCTCGACAGCGAGGTCGTCTTCACGAATTCCAAGGGCGTGCACGGGCCGCCCATGGCGGAGACGGTGTCGGGGATGATCCTGTACTTCGCTCGGGGGTTGGATTTTGCCGTTGCCGGCATGGCGCAGAGCCGTTGGCTGAAGGAGCCTTACTATCGGGCAGAGTCGCCGCTGCGGGAGATCTCCGAGAGCACCGTCGGGATCATCGGCTTCGGTGGGATCGGCCAGGAGGTGGCCAGTCGTGTCGCACCGATGGGTGCGAGGGTGCTCGGGCTTCGGCGGAGCGGCTTGGGAGAGTGGGAGTCGTGGATCGAGCCCGCCCGGCC
>JBDHII010000005.1:0-129484 GCA_039587515.1 Gemmatimonadota bacterium | reverse complement strand
GCTTCACGGCGGCGCAGTGGATCGTCGGTGCGGTGGGTGCGACGCTCGGAGGACTGGCGTGCGACCGACTCGGACTGCGTCTGGGCGTGCGCCGCGGCTACCGTCTCTTGGCCATGGCGGGGCTGTTCCTGACGGCGCCATTCCTCGTCGCCGGCTCGCTGGTCCAGGACCCGGTCCTGGCGGTGGTGCTGCTATCTTTGTCGTTCGGTTGGACCCAGATCACCGAAGCGGTGTTCTGGACGACCGCGATCGCAGTGGCCGGGGAGTATGCGCCGGCCGCGACCGGAGTCATGAATACGGGAGGCAGTGTGGTCGGGGGCATCGGCGCGATTCTGGTGCCGACGCTCGCCGCAACGCTCGGGTGGACGGTGGCGGTGGGCTCCGGGGCGGTTTTCGCGGTCGTCGGGGGGTTGCTCTGGCTCTGGATCCGGCCGGACCGACGGCTTCGGGTCGCATGAGGCGGAGCCGCGAACGGGATCCGGTACCGGATCCCGATCCCGCTTCTCCGCCGCATCGGGGGGCGACGATTTTGCTTGACCCCCCCCTGGCAATTGGCGAGCTTTTTCGCGCAAAACACGAGGCACAGTGCCCCGTGAGGAAGGTAGTCGGCAGGTGCGGATCATCCGAAACTCCGACCCGACCAACACCGCAGGAGTACGATGATGCGTATGCAGGGAACCGTGAAGTGGTTCAACGACGAGAAGGGCTTCGGCTTCATTACACCCGAGGACGGAAGTCGGGACTGCTTCGTGCACCACTCCGCCATCCAGGGCGAGGGCTTCAAGACCCTCAAGGAGGGCGAGTCGGTCGAGTTCGAAATGGTTGAAGGGACCAAGGGCCCGGCGGCCGAGAACGTGGTGCGGATGGGCGCGTAAGTTCCCATGCACTGAAGGCCATATACGGGCCGGTCCGCTGCGCGGATCGGCCCGCTTTTTTTCTTCCCGGACCGGCCCGCGGCTTGCCACTCGGGGGTCGGGCCTCGCAGCTTGCTCACGAGCTCACTGAAGGGGGCGAGGACCATGGCTGCACACTTCAAGTCGCAAACTCCCCAGACCCTCGAAGCCCGAACGCTCTTCATGGTGCCTGGCGAGGTTCTCGGCGGGAACGTCCAGACCGGGATGGTCGCGCGGCTCATCGAGGGAGCCGAGATCGTCTTCGAGGAACCGGTGCACGGCGTGGAGTTCATCGAGGGTCGGCCAGCCCTGGCTTTTTCGTACAGCCGGATCGAAAAGCTCGAGCGGTGGCAGGCAATCGACTGGGACGGGCGCACGGTCGAGCTGAGCTGGGCCTGACCCGGCGAGCGTCTGAGGTTCGCGTCGGGAAGGGGGTTCTCCCGACAGACGGCGGCACTTTGCCTGGGTAAACTTGTTTGAGATGGCCGGCCACTCGGTGCCGGTACCTGCAGGGGGTGCCCATGACCCGATCGACGCACGGTCCGGGACGTCTCGCCCTATGGCTCGGTATGCTGCTCGCAGTCGCCGCCTGCGCGACAACGCATCATCTCTCCGAGTACGAGTTCCAGGACAAAACGCTCGCCGCCGTCTACGATTTCCCGCCGTTCCCGGAGGTGTTGACGGGAGAGTTCGCGTCCGAAGGTCCTGCCGATCCGGTTCGCGACCTCGTTCGGGCGGGAACGCAGCTGGTCAAGGAGATCCACGCGGAGGAGCTTCGTGCCAGACTCGATACGGCCAGCTCCGCGGCGGCGATGCCCGACCGACTGGCCGGCCGCGCACTGATGCGCACCTCGCGTTACCTCGGAACGCATATCGAGGAACAGATCGAACACTCGGATTTCCTCCTCGAAGTGAACGTGCGCGAGTACGGAATCGACGCCGAGGCATGGGACTCCGTGGCCCACTTCTTCATCGACTCCGAAGCGACCCTTCTCGACCGAGCGTCCGGTCGGGAGATCTGGCATGCGAACATTCGTGAGAGCAGACCCGTCACCCGTGCGGCGGAGGCAGGTGACCGAAGAACCCGAGGGGTCATGACGGTCGCGGCACTGGCGATGCTCTCCGTGGACGATCTGACCCTGACGCTCCAGACGCTGGCGGACTACTGCGCCGACGAGATCACCCGACATCTCAGGCACGACCTCGAGAAGGTCCGCTGACCCCGGGGCTCGACCTCCGTCTCCCCTACCCCGCTCGGTTGCGGCTCCGAGGGCTTTAGGGCCACGTTGGCGTCCCTGTCACGCGCAACGAGTGAATGGACGGCAAGAATTGAAAGCGGCATCGACTCTGCTCGCGTCGGCCATGCTCTTCGGCCCGGCGGGCTCCACGGCGCAGGAGGTGGACATCTTCGACAAGGTCGAGCATCACTATGCCGACAGCGACGGCGTGAAGATCCACTACGTCACCCTCGGGGAGGGTCCGCTCGTCGTCATGGTTCACGGCTTTCCGGACTTCTGGTATACCTGGCGGCACCAGATGGCAGAGCTGTCCAAGGACCACCGCGTGGCAGCGGTAGATCTGCGCGGCTACAACCGCAGCGACAAGCCGGCCGGCGTCGAAGCCTACGCAATGCCGCTGTTGGTGGCCGATATCGAGGCCGTGATCGCGAGCGAAGGGCGGGACGAGGCGATCATCGTGGGCCACGATTGGGGAGGGGCCGTCTCCTGGGCGCTCGCGATGGCCCGGCCCGACCTCGTGCGTAAGCTGATCATCTGCAACCTCCCTCACCCTGCCGCCCTCTCACGCGAGCTCGCCAACAACCCTCGCCAGGCGGAGAACAGCCAGTACGCCCGCAACTTCCAGCAACCCGGGGCCCACGAGTCCCTCACCGCCGAGAGTCTCGCCTCGTGGGTGCGTGACGAGGATGCGCGGGCACGCTACGTCGAGGCGTTCGAGCGCTCCGACTTCGAGGCGATGTTGAATTACTACAAGGCCAACTATCCTCGAGAGCCTTATCGGGAGATGTCGGAGCCGGTCACGAAGGTCCAGATGCCGGTGCTGATGATTCATGGCCTCGAGGACTGGGCGCTGCTGCCCGGCGGGCTGAACGATACGTGGAACTGGTTGGAGCAGGACCTGACCCTCGTGACAGTGCCTGGAGCCGGCCACTTCGTTCAGCAGGACGCCGCCGACCTCGTCACCCGCTCGATGCGGGCCTGGCTGGGCCGGTGAAACTCTGAACCTGCTGAGGTGCGGAGCCGGAACTTGACCGAGCGTTCGTCGGGGGCACCGGCCTACCACGTACGGGCGGCGACCGCGTCGGAGCAGGAGATGTTCCGTGGGCTCATGGACGACTATCTCCGGGAGCTCGGCACCTTCCGCGAGCTGCCCCACGGTGCCACATGCGCGGACGAGTACCGGTACTTACCGTACTACTGGCGTGAGGACTCGCGCTTCCCGTTCCTCCTGGTCCATGACGACGAGGCAGTGGGCTTCTGCCTGGTCCGACGCATGGAGGAGCGAAGAGAACCGACCATGCAGCTTGCGGAGTTCTACGTGGTCCCCCAGCACAGACGGCGAGGGCTCGGTTCGATGGCGGCGGGCGAAATCTGGCGCCTCTTCCCCGGCGCATGGGAGCTCCAGGTCATGCTCGGCAATCCGGGTGGCCTCTGTTTCTGGACCGGCTTGGTAGAGGAGAATGCCGAAGCCGGTTGGGAGCAAGAAAGCTTCGACGGGAGAGACGGACCACGGGTCGAGCTGCGCTTTCGAGTACCCCCTTCGAGCCGGCGACCTCACCGGGCGGTCGAAATGCTGCGCGACCGCCGTCCAGGCGACATATTCGAGTCCGCAGACCGGTTGCCGCGTCCGGTGCCGTCCGGCCCTGCGTAGGGCCGCTCCAAGGAGGAATCCTCCAAAGCTCGGCGGCCGTCATTGCGGTGGCGGGCCGACGGATGCGAACATTCCGCACCGGCGGCCGGATCAGAGAGCTGGACAAGGCGATCGGTCGGCTGTCTCACGCCGCACAGCACGCACGGGATAACACGAATGATCAGGATCCTGGACTATCAAGAGTCGTGGCCGGCTGCCTTCGAGGAACTGCGGGAGTGCCTCGCGAACGCGCTGAGCGAGTTCGATGTCTCGGTCGAGCACGTGGGGAGCACGTCCGTGCCCGGGCTCGCGAGCAAGGCCATGCTGGACATTCACGTCTTCGTCGGCCCGGGGTCCGAGATCGGCGCAGTGATCGGCCGCCTCGGAGAGATCGGCTACATCCACGAGGGCGACCTGGGAGTCGAGGGTCGGGAGGCTTTCCGCAGGCTCGGACCGGACGTTCCCTTCCGCGATCCGAAGCGTGACTGGTATCCCCACCACCTGTATGCCTCGACGAGCGGGAATGTCGAGGCGCTGCGACATATCGCGTTCCGGGACCACCTCAGGGCGGACGCAGGGGGCCGGGATGCCTACGAGGCGCACAAGCGCCGGCTGGCCGAGGAACACGCCGGCGACGCGGACGCCTACTCGGAGGGCAAGCGCCGGTTCATGCTCCAGGTGCTGGACCGGCTGAGGGACGCCCCGGCGACCGAGTCGCCGGACGAGTGGGAGAGCTTCGATACCTGATTCCGGGAGACGGTGTCGATGGGCGGCCGTCCCCACCGCGCTCTTCCTGCTCTCCTCGGCGTGCTCGGACCCGACCGCGGAGGAGGTCGGGGGCCGCCTGCTCGAATCCCTGGATGCCCACCGACCCTCACAAACGCTCGACCTCCTGCACGAAGGCGTCCGAATCCACACCCCGGACGGACTGGATCTCGCCGGGCACGCGCAAGTCCTCCCTTGGCTCCAGTGGGACTCCGCCACGGTCGCCAAGCTCCACGTAGAGCGGTTGGAAGCCAGAGGCGACACGGTCTTTCTGCGCGGAGTCCAACTGCGAAGTGTTCCCCTGGCCCTCCTGGGTCTCGCGGTCGTCTCCCTGGAGGAAGAGAGCTACCTGGTGGTCGAGGACGGGCTGGCCACGGCAATCCAGCTCAGCACACCGTCACCCGTCTTTCAGACCCGCCTCGACTCGATGCTCGCAAACGCCCGCTCCTGGCTGCAGCACGAGTATCCACAGAGACTCGGTCGAGTCTGGCAGGACGGGTCGATCTCGTACGGACCCAGAACCGCCGGTGATTGGATCGCCCTGCTCAACGAATGGAGGACGGGCGAGCGCTGAGTTGGAGCGGTTGGCGGAATCGGCGGGTGCCGACTACTCTGGCGCAGCCCACGAATACACCCGAGCGCGAGAATGACCGAAGAGAATCCGGGAGCAGGTGCCGCTAGCGGCCGCGGCGCGTCGGCCGAAGCCTACTGGAGCCGCAATCTCCGGTACGTGACCGTCCTGCTGGCGATCTGGTTCGCGGTCTCGTACGGAGCAGGGATCCTCTTCGTCGAGCAGCTGAACCAGATCCGGATTCCGTTCACCGGTTTCCCACTCGGCTTCTGGTTCGCACAGCAGGGATCGATCTACGTCTTCGTGGTGCTGATCTTCGTCTACGTGGCGCTGATGAACCGGCTCGACCGGGAATACGAAGTCGATGAAGGAGAGGTCGAGTGAACGTCCAGGCGTGGACCTTCTCACTCGTGGCGGCATCCTTCGCGCTCTACATCGGGATCGCCATCGCCTCTCGGGCTAGCTCGACGCGGGAGTTCTACGTAGCGGGAAAAGGTGTGTCACCCCTCGCCAACGGCATGGCGACGGCCGCGGACTGGATGTCGGCGGCATCCTTCATCTCGATGGCGGGGATCATCGCGTTCCGCGGATACGATGGATCGGTCTTCCTGATGGGCTGGACCGGGGGCTACGTCCTGCTCGCCCTCCTCCTTGCCCCGTACCTCCGCAAGTACGGCGCCTTCACGGTGCCCGATTTCGTCGGAGATCGATACTACTCGCAGACCGCCCGAATCGTCGCGGTCGTGTGCGCGATCTTCGTCTCCTTCACATACGTCTCGGGACAGATGCGCGGCGTGGGGATCGTGTTCAGCCGCTTCCTCGAGGTCGACGTGGGGGTCGGCGTCGTCATCGGGATGGGCATCGTCTTCTTCTATGCCGTCCTCGGCGGCATGAAGGGCATCACGTACACCCAGGTGGCGCAGTACTGTGTCCTGATCTTCGCGTACATGGTGCCGGCCATCTTCCTCTCGCTGATGATCACGGGCATCCCGATCCCGCAGCTCGGCTTCGGCGGCGTCGACCAGGCGACGGGCGGCTTCCTCCTCGACCGGCTGAACGGTCTACACGAAGAGCTCGGCTTCGCCGCCTACACTTCTGGCGGGAAGTCGATGATCGACGTGTTCTTCATCACGGCCGCGCTGATGGTCGGGACGGCGGGGCTCCCTCATGTCATCATCCGCTTCTACACGGTGCCGCGGGTCAGGGACGCGCGTATCAGCGTCGGATGGGCCCTCCTCTTCATCGCCATCCTGTACACGGCGGCGCCGGCGGTGGCGGTCTTTGCCAGGACCAACTTGCTCGAGACGGTCGCCGGGCAGCCGTATGCGGAGATGCCCGACTGGTTCAAGACCTGGGAGGGTACGGGCCTGATCAGCTTCGAAGACGTGAACGGAGACGGCCTGGTGCAGTTCGTCGGGCCCGCGGCAACCGACGTCTCGGGGGCCCCGGTCACGAACGAGCTGACCATCGATCAGGACATCATGGTGCTGGCGAACCCCGAGATCGCTCGCCTTCCCAACTGGATCGTCGGACTCGTCGCGGCGGGCGGGCTCGCGGCGGCCCTGTCCACCGCTGCCGGGCTTCTCCTCGTCGTCTCCACCGCGGTGAGTCACGACCTTCTGAAGCGGGGTTTCAAGCCCGACATCACCGAGAAGGGAGAGCTGGTCGCCGCCCGCGTCGCGGCCGGCGCCGCCGTGATCGTTGCCGGATACCTCGGAATCGACCCCCCGGGCTTCGTCGCCGAGGTGGTGGCGTTCGCCTTCGGACTCGCGGCGGCTTCCTTCTTCCCCGCCATTCTCATGGGGGTCTTCTCCAAGCGCATGAACCGGGAGGGCGCAGTGCTCGGAATGGTGGCAGGCATCACGCTCACGGCGGGCTACATCGTCTACTTCAAGTTCGTGAATCCTGCCGCCAACACGGCCGAGCACTGGTGGTTCGGCGTCTCTCCCGAGGGGATCGGTACAATCGGCATGCTCGTGAACTTCGCGGTGGCCATGGTGGTCTCTCGCTTCACGGCGCCTCCTCCCCCTCACGTGCAGCGCATGGTCGAGCTCATCCGGATCCCGAAAGGAGCCGGAACGGCCCACGAGATCAGCGCCTGAGACAACGCCCCCTCCTTTGCCGTGCCGAGTCGTAGCACAGGGTGCTTGCGGCCGGCACCGAAGGTCGAGATGCTTGAGAGGCGGCAGGCAACGGTCGGGAGGTGAAGAAGATGCAGGAAGAGCGTGTCGCTTACGTCTCGGACGAAGACGCGGAGCGAATCTGGAAGCGCGCTGCCGAGCTGCAGCTCGAGGCCTCACGCCGGGTCGAGCAGCGCTCACGACGGCTGGACGCGGCCACCGACTCGGCCCGTCTCTCCCACGCCGAACACCTGCGGCTCAACGACGTCGTCGAGGTCGCACGACAGGTCGGCATCGACGAGGAATACGTCGAGCGCGCCGTGCAGGAGCTCCACGAGCGTTCCAGCCGGCACGAGATGGAGAGCCCCGACTTCCTGGAGAGACTCGCGGCGAAATTCTTCGGTTCTCCTCCCGCGAACCTCGAAGCTTCGGCCGATATCCCGGCCGACGTGGAGACCGTTTACGGTATCCTGCAGCGGCTCCTCCCCGGTGAGCCGTACCGTCTGCGTCTGCGCGAAGTGATCGGCCAAGACCCGCTGAGCGACGGGGTTCTCGTCTTCGACGCACCCGAGCAGCTCGTCGACCGCTCCTCGTACGCGCATGCGGTCTTGATGGCGCAGGGGCGTATCCAGCGGATCTTCGTCACGCTGCGCCGAGGCCGGGAGGAGCATCCTTCGACTCGGGTTACGCTCCGTGGATGGGTGGAGGCAGACCCCGAGCCGGCGTTCTGGGTGGGCAGCGCGCTCACGACCGGTGCATCCGGGGTCGGTGGCTACGTCGGGGCCGTGCTTGCCGCGGGCCTCGGTGTCCCAGCCGTCCTCTTGGCGGCGCCGGCGGTTGCAGCCGCGGCCGGTTCGGGAGGTGTCGCCTACTGGCTTTATCGACACCGCTATCTGCACCCCATCGTGCGCAGCGTCGCCGCCTATCGGGAGATCCTCGGGGTCCTCAAAGCCAGTGTCCAGACGGCCGGAGCCTTCCTTCCGGCTCAGGGGACGGATAGGCTTCAAGAGAAGAAAGAACGGCCCCAGCGGAACTGAGGGGAACATCATGCGCGCGCACCGGATGGGTCGAATTCTGTGGATCGCCGCCCTTCTCGTGTGGCCTCCCGAGGTCGCCGCCCAGGACCTGTCGGTTTCCATTGGATCGGGCTGGTACAATCCCGGTGGCGACGACTTCGAGAAGACGGACAGCGGGATCGGTCTGGACGCCGTCATTCAGAGGAAGCTTTCGGAGCAGTGGCGAATCGGAGCGGGTGCCCAGTGGAACCGGCACGGCGTACCCTTCTCCGAGGACGATTGGACCGTTTGGTCCCTGTTCGTCGAGCCGCAGCTCACGCTCGAGACGGATGGGCGAACCGCCCCTCTCATCGGGGCGCGAGCCGCCTGGCTGCGCCAGGCGGTGGACGTTTCGGGGGGCGAGCGCACGGCAACGGGCTTCGGCGGAGGGCCGTTTGTCGGCTTCAGGATCGCCCTGGGCGAGGGCAGCAGCCTCACCCTGGTCGCGCCGCTGTACGGGCTCTGGTTCGGCGACTACTCCATCGACGGGAACGAGCGCCCCGACACCGACAGCTCAGGGCGCACCTTCGGACTCCGGGTGGGCTTCGACTTCGACCTCGGCGGGGACTGAGGCGTCTTGCCGAAGCCCGCCAGGTTCGATCTCGTCCTCTTCGACAACGACGGAGTCCTCGTCGACTCCGAGACGCTCGCCAATCGCATCCTCTCGCGGATGCTCACGAAGGAGGGGCTGAGGACTTCCTTCGAGGAGTCGGTCGCGACCTACCTGGGCCGGTCGATGCAGAGTGTTCGGGCCGAAGCCGAGAGACGTCTGGGGCGCCCCCTACCCGTCGAGTTCGAGGAGGTGTTCTACGGCCGCCTGTTCTCGGAATACGAGACCCGGCTGAGCGCCGTTCCGGGCGTCGAAGACGTCCTGGAGAAGCTGTCGACCGCCGTCTGTGTCGTGTCCAGCGGCTCCCCCCAAAAAATCGCCCTCTCGCTTCGGCTCACGGGCCTCGACCGGTACTTCGACGGGCGTGTGTTCTCCGCCGAGCAGGTGCGTCGCGGCAAGCCTCACCCCGACCTGTTCCTGTTCGCCGCCGAGAGGCTCGGCGCCGACCCGGAACGATGTGCCGTGATCGAGGATTCCCCGCTCGGCGTCGAGGGCGCGAACGCGGCCGGCATGACAAGCTTCGGCTTCGCACGTATGACGCCCGCGAGCCGTCTCGAGGCTGCGTCCGGAGGTGTCTTCGACGACATGAAGGACCTCCCGGCACTGCTCGCCTAGGAGGCCGGCGTGAGACTGCCCTATTCCGTTCGGACGGCCGCCGCCGCGTTGATGCGGAGGGTACCCGTTCGCGTCCGATCCGGCCCCAACGAAGGGTTTCGCTGGTCCCTGGCGAGCGCCGGCCGGGGCTGCCGCGCGGGTACATTCGAGCGGGAAAGGCTCGAAGCACTCGTCGCGCTCACACGTCCGGGTGACCACGTCTGGGATCTCGGCGCCCACAAGGGCTATGTGTCGCTGGCGCTCTCCCGGCAGGTCGGTCCCGACGGGTCGGTTTGGGCGGTCGAGCCCTCCCACCGCAACCTGTGGTTCCTGGAGCACCACCTTGCCTGGAATCGCGTAGCGAATGTCCGCGTCGTCCGAGCGGCCGTAGCCGCCCGCGACGGTGAGGACCGTTTCGGAGGCCGCGGTTCCACCATCCAATTCCACCTCGGGGAAGGCGACGAGCGCGTGCGCACGATGCGTCTCGGCACCCTCCGCGCCGAGGTCGGACTCCCCGACCCCGACCTGATCAAGATGGACATCGAGGGCTCGGAGGCGGACGTGCTCGAGGAAGCGGCTGACACGATCGGCGACGGATGTGTGCTCTTCGTATCGCTCCACTCGCGTGAGCTCTATCACAGATGCCGGAAGCTGTTGGGAGAACGTGGCTTTCGGCTCTACGAGTCGGCAGCGCTCGCGCGGCTGTCGGCCGCTCCGAGCGCTCGCTGGTCGGAGGATCCGGAGCTCGTGGCCGTGGGGGCGGCCCGGAAGCTGGATCCCGAATGGTTCGGGGCGTTGGGCCTGTTCAGCGGTCACGGGCTTTGACGGCACGTTTCCTGCGCCTTGCGCGGAGCGTGAGGATACGGAAGCGTTCTACCGGGGTCCGCGACCGCGTGCGGGGGACACGGTGACCCGTTTCCCATGCGAGGTTCCCCTCCCCCAGAGAGGTAGGAGGCCGGAAAGCCCGTGAATCTGTACATACATCCGCATGTGCAGGCCGTCCGAGACCTTCTCGACGTCGCCGTCAGCGATCCCGGGTATGCAGGGCTCACGCTCGAGCGGCAAATCGAAGAGCAGGCCATCGCTGTCGCGGCCGGGCACAGAGAAAGGCACCCCGGTGTCTACGTGCTCGCGAAGAACCGGATGCCGGAGCTGGCAGAGCTCTCTCAAGAGGATCTTTTCGCCCGTAACCTCAGCTCGGACGAAGCGCTCGAGATCGTGGCCAGGGATCACGGGTTCTCGAGCTGGGGGGAGGTCCTGTTCGTAGGTGGAGTCGAGGTCGATCCCGAGTTCGAGCAGGCCGTCGACGCGGTCGTCAACGGCTGGGATCACGTTCTCGCAAACCTCCTGGAGACACGCCATACCCTGGCCTCCGAGCGGTCCCGCATGGGGCACTCGGCCAGCCTGCTCCACTACGTGGCCGCCAACGGCGTGGAGATCCGACGCCAGACCGTGCCGGAGAATGCCTTCGAGATCGCCATCTTCCTCCTGGGACACGGGGCGGACCCCAACGCGACCGCCCGCCTGTACGGCGGGGAGTACAGCGTCCTGGCCATGTTGAGGAGCAGCGGCCACCCGCAGGCCGCCGGCGTGGGAGCGGCGCTCGAAGACCTCTTCGTCTCGGCGGGGGGCGTCTAGCCTTCGAGCCCGGCCAGCGCTTCCCGGGCGCGGCGCACGCGGGCGTGGTCCCCGGCAAGGAAGGGCGCATAGGACGCGAGCGCGGACTCCAGAAGCCGTCTCGCCTGACCGGTCTCTCCCCGGGTCGCGAGCAGGGCGGCAAGCTCCACCTGCGCGTCGGCTTCCATCAGGGTGCCCGGCCCGAACGCATCCTCGAGTACCCCGATCGCCTCCCGAAACAGCGCTTCGGCCTCCGAGGCCCGATCCTGCTCTCTGAGCGCGCTGCCGAGGAATGTGGCGACGGTGGCGTGCATGTCGGGCTGTGTTCGGCGTGACACGCGGTAGATGCGCATCGCCTCCCGGATCAGTCGCTCCGCCTCGTCCGTGTCTCCCGTGGACTTCAGAAGTCGGCCCAAGTTGAAGTAGCTCACCGCCAGGCCCGGGTGATTCCCGCCGTCGATGTCGGCATACAGGCCGAGGTCGATCCGGAGCGCTTCACGATACCGTGCCTCTGCCGTCGCCTTGTCACCGCTGGCCATCGCAACCCCTGCGAGGCTCGACAGAACGGCGGAAACGTTGGGGTCCTGTCTCCCGTGGAGACCCTCGAGAATCTCGAGGGCTTCGGAATGCAGCGCCTCGGCCGTCTCCGCGATGCCGTAGCCGGCGAAGAAGAGGCGCTCGACGACCCGGCCCTGACGGGGACTGAGCTCTTCGAGCTTCTTGAGCGCCTGGTCGAGTGCGAGGACTTCGTCGAGGGCTCCGTCGACGACTGCATCCCGGGGATGCAGCGTCACGGGGCGAGCGCCACCGCCACGCTTTTGCGCGCTCTTCTTCTCGGCATAGTTGATCAGGATCTGCCGCATCGCGGTGGCGGCCACGGCGAAGAAGTGACCGCGGTCACGAAACCTCGCACCGGCCGTCGAGACCTTCATGTACGCTTCGTGAACCAGTGCAGTGGCCCCGAGCGTCAGGTCGCCGGACCACCGTCGCCGCCGGTGCTCCGCCATCTGGCGGAGGTGTGGGTAGGCTGCCGCGAAGACCTCGTCGAGCCCCTCCCCCTCGGCCCCGGCCTTCAAGCGCAGCTGGGTGATCGCCGCAAGTTCGGATCTGTCGTCGTCCATGGTCACTCCAAGGCCTCTTCCCCACCGCGGTCGAAGCGGGACACGTGTCCCGGGTAAGGGATCCCATACGACAGGAAGCGCACGAAGGTCTCGACAGAGTCCGCAGGGAACATGCACCGTGCACGGGGGGTGGTCCTGCAACCGAGCCGAGGAAACGCGAGCACGAGCGAAGGAGCGAGAGCATGGCGATCGAGTCGGCAACCCTCGGGGGAGGGTGCTTCTGGTGTCTCGAGGCAGTCTACGAGCGAATGTCGGGAGTGGAGCGCGTCGTGTCCGGATACACGGGCGGCACGGTACGCAACCCGACGTACCGCCAGGTCTGCGACGGGACGACCGGTCACGCGGAAGTCGTCCGGGTAGACTTCGACCCGGCGGAGACCTCGTACCGGGAGGTGCTCGAGGTCTTTTTCGCGGTGCACGACCCGACCACGCTGAATCGCCAGGGGAACGACGTCGGCACGCAATACCGCTCGGCGATCTTCTTTCACTCGCCAGCGCAGGAAGAGACGGCTCGAGCGGTGGTGGAGGCGTTGGAGCAGGAGCAGATCTTCGACGACCCCATCGTCACGGAAATCGTCCCGCTCGCGGAGTTCTTCGAGGCGGAGGACTACCATCAGTCCTATTACGAGCGGAACGGGAACCAGCCCTACTGTCTTTTCGTGGTTCAGCCGAAGGTGGCCAAGTTCAGAAGTCGATTCGCGCACAAGCTGCGTGAAAGACCAGTCGACGGTTGATCTGCGGCACGTTCCGTGCAAGCCGAAGAGGCATTCTCGACTCGACCGCCCTTCCGACCCGAAGGAGAACGTAGTGGATCGCAGAAGCCTCAGCCGAAGGGGATTTCTCGTCGCCGGCGCCGCCGGGCTCGCCGGTGCGCGTTTGCCGGCTTCCGACCAGATCGGGACGAACCGAGTCCGCCTCAGGGAGGCCGGGCCCATGCTGCCCCCCATGCCCGCGGTATTGTTGACGGTCAGGGGTGGTCCGGGCCAGCCCGACGAGATCTCGGTCGTATGGACATTCGTGGTGAACGGAAGCCCACCCCAGGTCGGGATCAGCGTCGGAGAGGAACACGTCGTCCGGGCCCTGATCGAGCGGTACGGTGAGTTCGTGCTGAACATCCCGACCGCCGACCTCGTAGAGCGCTTCGACCGGATCGACATGAGCTCTTCCCGAACGGGTCCAAAGTTCGAGACGTCCGGGCTGACGCCCGGCAACGCGGCCACGATCGACGCTCCGACGGTCGAGGAGTGTCCGATCCACGTCGAGTGCCGCGTCTTCGACTCGCTGCCGGTCCCCCCGGTGCGCACGGTCTTCTTCGCCGACGTGACGGCGACCACCGTCCTGGAAGGCGCGGTGGACGACGAGGAGCGTCTGATCGTCGACGCGGTTCCCTTCTTCGGGATGACGGCGGGCAGTGGTGAGTTCTTCACGATGGGTGAGCGCGTGGGGCACATCGGCCAGACGGTAGGTCGCTCGGACATCCGCTACTGATCCGATGAGGCTGAAGCAGCGGGCCCTCACTTCGATCTTCGTGCTCCAGGCGTGCGCAGCGCCTGCTGGAGACTCGGCTGCGGGGCTCTCGGTGTCCTGCGGCCGCCCATCGCCCGCAGACACGGTCTCCGTCCACGTGGTGCTCGAGCCCGAAGCGCAGGAGTCCGGCGGTCGGATTCTGGTTCGGGTCGACTCACTTCAGTCCGACGCGGGTATCCGGTTCGACTCGGAGACCGGCTTCCTCGTGGAGACATTCGTCACCCGGGGGCCCGCACACGGATGCGCTTCCCGGATTCACGGCGGAGCTCGGGTATGGGCGCCCGGTCCCGCGCTCAGCCGGTCATGGATCCTCGTGAAGAGCGACGACCCCGTGAGGATCGTTCTCGAGAAGAGAGACGGCACTCGGATCGGGAGTCATGCCGCCTTTCCGGGTGAGCGGGTGGACCCGATCGTTTGGTCCGCTCGGTGATCGGGACTCGGGAGGGGCATCGCAGGGTCGGTTGGACGCTGGCCGCGGCGTGGTCGGTAGCCGCCACAGTACTGGTGCTGAGCCTTCCCGGAATCTTCGAGCTCGGGGAAGTCGCATTCTTCGTCCGTTGGAGCCTCGTGGCGGCACCGGTGGCGATCGCGACCTGGTGGTGGGCATTCGTGGGGCGCCGGACCTCCGGGGTCGCCGTGTGCTCGCTCTCCCTCGCTCTGCTCCTCTGGGCCGTGTTGCTCCTTCTCGGTCGAGAGGCGTGGATCCACCTCGCCATCCGTGACGCCTTCTTCCTGCGGAGACCGGCTCTCGAGGCCGGGCTGCGCGCTGTGCTGTGGGGATACCTGGTTTTTCCTCTGCTCCTCATGGCCGGGGGCGTCACCGCCGTGGTGGAGTACCTGCGCCACCCTCCGTCACCCCTTCTGATCGGCCCGGCCGAGCCCGACCCGTGAGCAGCACCTTGCAGTCCTTGTGTGCCCTGGTTCCCGATCCGACCTTCAACCATTCGCGTGGCGGAGGCCGATCCTCCGCTCGCCCCGGGATCCACGTGAAGGAGCTTCCTTGGTCCGACTCGTAGTCGCTCTCGCCTTCTTGGTCGTCTCCGTCGGCGCGATCTGGATCGCCTTTCTCGTGGGCACGACCAGCTCGTACGGAACGGTGCTCGTCAACCTGGGGACCGAGATCTTCGGGATTCTGGTGACGATCGCCGTGGTCGAGTGGTTCTTCGATCGAAAGCGTCGTCAGGACCGAGCCCGTGAGCTCGCGTGGGGGCTTCTGCACGGCCTCGAGCGGGTGATCTGGACGTGGCAGGGTGGCCCGCAGCAGGTCGGCACGGAGGAGCTTCTCGGGATCATCGGCGGCATCAAGTCGGAAGACCCCATTACGCGACCGACGAAGACGCTGATGTTCAACCTCGGAGGCAAGGCGCGCTCCGCCCTGGACAAGGAGCCCCAGGTCGTGAAGTCGCTCACGGGTCTTCGGGAGGCGCTGGAGGACGTGCAGAGTCTCCGCTCGCTCCAGGACGGAGACTCCGCCGTCTCGGTCCGGATGGTGGCAGAGATTCTCGAAGCCTCGACGCGAGGCCTGGCCAACGTCCTGGGTTTGTCCACGCAGCGCATTCCCGCCGGCCTGATCCGATATCGCGATGCCTCGGCAGAGGCGCAAAAGAACCGCTTCCACGCGTCGGGTGCCGAGGCCGCGATCCCCGAAGCGGAGCCAGAGAGCGGTTCTGCCAATGCAACCAGCCGTTCCCGACTCGCCTGACGCCTCGGCAGAGGAGTCGCCGGCGGCTGGCTTTCTCGGACCCTTGCATCATCTTTCGACGATGGCGTGATGCGTGCAGGGAGTCGGGCAGGCGTAGAGACACGGGTGGCCGACCCAACAGAGCAGGACACACATTCGATGCGTGGAGGGGAAGTGATGGAACGCCGTTACCGGGCCTACCCGGCCCTTTTCGGAATCCTGATGGCCTGGGCGACCACGGCCGAGGCTCAGGAGGCCAAGCCCATCGAGATCGCACTCTTCACACCGGTGCAGATCTTCAGTCCGGAAGATCACGTCGCGGGCGTGCGGCTCAACTTCCTCTACGGGAAGAACGCCTCGGTCACGGGGCTCGACCTCGGCGCGGTGAACAAGACGACCGGAGACGTCTCCGGTGTGGAGTTCGGCTTGGTCAATCTGGTGGATGGAGGGTTCTCCGGCTGGCAGCAGGGCTGGGTCAACGTGGTCAAGGGCAACACCTCCGGTGTGCAGATCGGTCTCTACAATGAGTCACTGGGGGGTCAGCTCGGTCAGCTCGGGTTCGTCAATCGAATCGCGAGCACCTCACAGGGAGCGCATTTCGGCTTCGTCAACGACGTGGAGGACGGAGAGGGCTTCATGCTGGGCCTGGTCAACATCGCGAACCGCTTCCACGGGCTGCAGATCGGGCTCGTGAACTTCATCGAGGAAAAGGATTCCTTCGGGTTCCTCCCCATCGTCAACTGGAACTTCCGCTAGCCGAGGCGCTGAAATGTCTTCTGGACGCTTGTTCCTGGCGCTCGTGGGACTCTCGGCGCTCGTGTCGGGGTCGGGTGTCGCCGCGCAGGAGCCGGTCAGCTGGGGCGTGGGGCCGGAGACCGAGTTCAGCACCTTCTCGATCGTGGCGATCGACCCCGAGACCGGTGAATCCGGAGTCGCCGTCACCACCCGTGTCGCGTGCGTGGGAAACGGTGTTCCGTGGGCACGAGCGGGCGTCGGTGCGGTCGCGACGCAGGCGTCCACGCGGGTCGAGTACGGGGAGGAGCTCCTCGACCTTCTGGAGGGGGGCACCGGCCCGGCTGAAGCCCTCGCGCAACTGCTGGCGGAAGACGGTGGAAGCGCGCGAAGACAGGTGGGGGTGATCGCGCTCGACGGGGCCTCGGCACAGCACACGGGCGAGTCTACGACGGCCTGGGCAGGCCATCGCGACGGGAAGAACTACGCCGCCCAGGGCAACATGCTCGTCGGAGCGGAGGTCCTCGCGGCCGTGGCGAGTGCATTCGAGGCCACCGAGGAGAGCGGTCGTCACCTCGGGGATCGCCTCGTCGAGGCGCTCGAGGCGGGGCAGGCCGCGGGCGGCGACGCTCGCAAAGGACGCCGCCAGTCGGCGGCCGTCGTCGTCGTCGACCCCCGGCCTGGTCGGGCCCGACGCCCGGACGGCCAGACCGTGAACATCAACGTCTGCGAGCATCCCACGGCCGTAGCCGAGCTGCGCCGCATCTACAACTCGGTGTCCCAGACGCTCGGCTACCGCACGTTGCAGGAACAACAGGGCAACGACGTCTGGCAGCTCAAGATCATCCTGCATGCGCTCGGCTACTACCGGCCGGAGTCACCGGAGCTGGAGCGGGACGGAAGCTCCGGACTCTACACGCTCGAGGCGATCGAGGCCGTGGACCGCTTCAGGGCCGATCAGGATCTTTCGACAGCGGTTCTCGGCTCGCCGCGAGGGCTCGTCGACGAGGACACGGTTCGCCACCTGTGGAAGGCTCTGGAAGAGCGTGGGCTCGCCGACGACGTGCGAAGGAGGCTTCGGGACGTTACGGCGATCCGACGCTGACTCGCCCGCTACGCGTCAGCGCCCTCGGCGCTCCCGTTGGCGTGCCGCAATCTCCACGAGCCGTCGAAGCTCCTGGATCGGCTGCTCGTGATCGTCGACCTGCAGCCTCAGCACGACGTCGTTGTTCAGCCAGACACCGCCGTCCTCTTTCACGATCAGCATCGCGGCCGACTGCATCCCGCGGCGGTCCCCTCCGGCGGCCTGCCCTGCCTCGAGCGCAGCCAGGAGCCTGAGCGACAGATGCCCGGGCGTCTCCCCGAAGGCGGACACCATGTCGTCGACGACCGCCGGACCGGCGAGAATGTTGCCCTGGGCGGACACGTGCTCCCCGATCCGGTGACCTGCCCACTCGCTGGCGTCCGGACCCGTGTGCGTCGCGACGTTGCCCCGCGCATCCATGACGGAGAACTGTCGACCCGCCTTGGTCCAGCGATCCGGTATCGGGTCGGGGTCGTCGGCGAGAATCCGTGTCACGACCTCCTCGGGAGAGAGTCCCTGCTCGAGGAGCGCGAGTCCCTGTGGTCCGTAGCTCACATCCACGACCGCTTGCGTCGCCACGACGCCGACACCCGCCTTTCCCCAGACGACCCCGTTCCCGACGGAGAACACGCGGGACTGGACCGCGACACCCACCTCCCCGGTCTCGGGATCGTATCCGACGATGGAGAAGGTGGCGACCGTATCGACCGGCACCGCCTCCTGGGCATGAGAACCCCCTGCCGCCAAGAGACCGAGGAGCAGCCAGGCGGAGAGCGACGGGAGAGCTTGGAAACGTGTCATCCGGATCCTCCGGAGTCTGGCCGAGAAGACGCTGCCGAGCGACCGAGCCAACGCCCGTTGGACGACTCGAGGGGGCCCCGCCGTGTCGCGAAAGTCGTTACCCTTCTCTCCAACCACAAGACGATTGAAGGAGGACCGACATACGGTTCCTGAAGATCATCGGGTGGATCGTCCTCATTGGAGCACTCCTGACGACGACGATCATCGGCCTGACGCTCGTGCTGGAGTCGACCGAGAGCAGGGCCGTCAGGACCTTCGTGTCCGACCGCCAGCCGCACGTTCCGGACTCGGTCGTGGTTCTCGGCAGCCTGGGAATCTCTCTCCGCGAGCTGTCGGGAATGGCTGTCAGCCGCGTTCACGAGGGCGTGCTTTGGGCGCACAACGACTCCGGTGACGGGCCTCTCGTCTACGCGCTGCGCATGGACGGTGGATTGATCCGGCGCTTCAGGGTTCCTGGCGCCTCCGCGACCGACTGGGAGGCCATGGAGCTGGCCCCCTGCCCGGATCGAGACCGCTCCCCGGGGAGCGAGTGGTGCCTGTTCCTGGGTGACGTGGGAGACAACTTCCTGCGCCGATCCACGCGCGCCGTCCATGTCGTACGTGAGCCGGACCCGAACGCAGAGGGGGAGGCGCCGCTCGCACATCGTACGCTCACCTACCGATACGCCGATGCACAGAGGGACGTCGAGGCGCTCGCCGTTTCACCGGAGGGGCGAATGACCCTGATCAGCAAGGGACGGAGTCCGGAGATCGTCGTCTACCACGTCGAACCGGATGTGGTCTCCTCCGCGCTGGACGGAGACACGATCCTCCTGGCTCCTTCCGACACGCTCCCCTTCGAGGCCGACTGGACGATCGGGAGGACCGTCACGGGCGCAGCCTACTCCCCCTCCGGAGCGCGGCTGGTGATCCGAACGTACACGGAGCTCTTCTTCTTCGAGGTCGACGACGAGGGAAAGCTCGAGCAGGTCGGAGAGGCCTGTTTCATCGCTGGAGACGAGCCGCAGGGTGAATCCGTGGACTTCCTCACGGAGACGCTATTGGTCACCGGGAGCGAGAGCCAGGAAGGCCGACCCGGTATGCTCAGGCGCCTCCTCTGCCGATGAGCGGCACCCGTTTCCTGGGCTCCTCAGCCGATCGGCGTGAGGCGATCACGGTCCTCGCAGGGGCGGTCGGCCTCGCCGCCCTCTACACGGTCGTCGCCTCCCGGGTGGACGTGATGCCGGGACGACTGGAGTTCCTCGGTACCGCGACGGGACTCGCCAACGTCTGGCTCGTGAGAAAGCAGAACGTGCTCTCCTGGCCGATCGGGGTCGTAATGGTCTCGTCGATCGGGATCGTCTTCTACGAGCTCGGCCTGATGGGCCAAGCGTGGCTGCACCTCCTCTATTTCTTTCCGCTGCAGTTCTGGGGCTGGTGGCATTGGGTGAAGGGCGGTGGCGAGGACTCCCGGCTCCGCGTGACCTATACGCCGTCGAGGGAATGGCTCCTCTACGTTCCGATCTACGCGCTCGGAACCGTTGCGATGGGGCGTTTTTTCGGACAGGTCTACGAGCAGGCCACTTTCGTCTACTGGGACGCCAGCATCGTCGCCGCGAGCGTGATCGCGCTCTTCCTGCAGAGCCGCAAGAAGGTCGAGAGCTGGATCCTTTGGATCGGTCCCGTGAACGTCGCGGCCATCGGCCTGTACTCGATCACCGGAGCGGCGATGTTCGCCGCACTGTACGTGGTCTTCCTCTTGAACGCCCTGCTCGGCGTCCGTGACTGGATCGTCGCTGCCAGGGGGCACCCCGAAACCGCTTCACCCGGAGGGTGACATCATGAAGCGTGGACTCTTCGTCTTGTGCGCCGCCCTGCAGGTGGGTTCGGCGTCCGCCCAGGAGCCTCTCCGTCTGTTCATCTCGGTCGACATGGAGGGGATCGGAGGGATCGGGACCCCGGCCATGACGCGAAGCGGAGGCAAGGATTACGAGACCGGCAGGCGTTTGATGACCGAGGAAGTGAACGCCGTGGTCGACGCCATCTTCGAGCACGGACCCGCGCGGGTCCTCGTCAACGACTCGCACGGGGATATGCAGAACCTGCTGCACACCCGGCTCGACCCGCGCGTCGAGTACATCCAGGGCAACAACAAGCCCCTGGGCATGGTGCAGGGGCTCGACGGCTCGTTCGACGGGGTGATCTTCCTCGGCTATCACGCCCGAGCGGGCACGCAGGACGGTTTTCAGGCCCATACCGGGAGTGGCTCGGTCAAAGGCCTCTGGATCAACGGCACGGAAGTCGGCGAAGGCGGACTGAACACGTACTTCGCCGGTTCCCACGGCGTGCCCGTGATCGTCGCCGCTGGCGACGAAGCCTTCGTTCAGGAGATCGGTGCGCTGGTCGAGACCCGAACGGTCGTGACGAAGACGGCCATCGGAAGCAGCGTCGCCCGACTGATCCATCCCGACGTGGTACGGGACCGCCTTCGCTCGGCGACCCTCGAGGCACTCGCGGGCATCGGTGGCGCGAACGCGTTGAGCATCTCCGGACCGGTCGAGGTCGAGGCCCGCTTCTCGACCACGACGCGCGCCGACATCCTCCAGGTCGTGCCGGGGATGCGTCGCGTGGATGGTACGACCGTGGGCATCCGGGCGGACGACATGACGGCGGCTTACGGGCTGGTCCGGCTGATGTACAAGTACATCTCCTGGTAACCGGAGAGACGGCGCCCCGTCAGGGTCTCTGAGGACCGACGGCCCGAAGGAAGACGAGCCCGCCGGCAAGACCACCGGACAGCACATCGAGGTCGCCGTCCCCGTCCAGGTCGGCGAAGGCCGGCGTCGAGAAGCGGGGCAAGGGAAGCGTGACCGTCTCGTCGAGAAGAAAGACCGGATCCGCGCTCACGCCCTCGCTGCGATAGAGCAGCGCGCCGCCCTCTTCCCTTCCCAGAAGGAGATCGTGGTCACCGTCCCCGTCCCAATCGACGAAGGTCGGGAAGCTTCTTCGCCCTACGTCGATGTCGCCGAATCGGTCGCTCACGAGCTCGAACCGGGGCTCGAGGGGGCCGCCGACGTTGCGATAGAAGTTCAGCTCGCCGGAGGACTCCCCGACGAAGAGGTCCTGGTCTCCGTCGCCGTCCACATCGACGAGCGCCGGCGCCGCATTGCTGCCTCGGGTGAGCTCGACCATGACGGAGTCGGCCAGGACGAAGTCGGACCGCCCCGGGTCGCCGTCGTTCCGGTAGAAAGCCACGCCCCGGTTCCAGGTCCCCACGAGCATGTCGAGGTCCCCGTCCGCGTCCAGGTCGGCCAGGGCCGGGACCTGGTGATACGTCCTCAGGAGATCCCAGGAATCGACCAGGCGAAAACTCGGATCGGCGGGACCGCCCTCGTTCAAGAAGACGCGTACCGTGGATGTCACCAGATCTTCCGGATCGAGCTTGTTGGCCACCAGCAGATCGAGGTCGCCGTCCGCGTCGAGGTCCGCGACCGTGGGGACGCTCTCGCTCCCGGCATCGAGCATGGTCAGGAACCGCTTGGTGCGGGTCCTCCAACGCCCCGATTCCACGCGCTCGAGGAAGTGGAAGTTCTCGATCGTGCTGAGGTTCGGGTTGAAGGCACCACCGAGGACCCCCACGAAGAGATCCTGATCCGAGTCACCATCGATGTCGCCGAAGGCCGTCGCGTTGTATCCGCTCGTCGAAAGGGTGTCTTCGACCGGCATGGGCACGGGCTCCGTGGACAGGTTCGGCTCCTCGCACGTTCCGACATTCTCGATGAAGAGCACGCTCGGCTCGAAGAAATCGCCCCAGAACAGGTCCTGATCCCCGTCGGAATCGGCATCCGCGAAGGACATCGAGTTGGCGCCGTGCGCACTCCCGATCTGCGCTACGATCTCGATGTCCTCGAAGCGCTGCGTGACCAGCCTGAACCGCGGTATGGCCCCCGCCGTTCCGGGTACCTCGGCGTACCGTGCGACGGTCCCGTCGACCCTGCCGAGGAAGAGGTCCCACCGACCGTCACAGTCGATATCGGTCAGATTCGGGATGTTCTGGCGATCCGCGAAGATGGCGGAGCCGTCCGCCAGTCGGAGGGTGTCGGCGGCTAGGACGAATCGCGGCTGCGCCGCCGTCCCCTCGTTGCGATAGTAGCGAATGAAGCTGAAGGGCTGCTCCGCGAGGAGGTCGGGATCCCCGTCACGATCGAGGTCGACGAACCGGTTCCACTCCCCGACGTCGAGCTCCTGGAACCGATCCGTCCGCCAGAGGAAGGTGGGCTCGGCGGGCGTACCCACGTTCTCGAAGAAGGCAACGGTGTTCGAGAGCTCCTGGAGGAAGAGGTCGAGATCGCCATCCCCGTCGATATCCCGGAACTGGGGTCTCGGCACGTTCATCCCTCCGAAGAACGGGTGCGCGTAGGCAGTCCCGTCCTCCCCGACGACCGCGAACGGTGAAACCTCTCGCGCGAAGGCACCTGTCGCCGGAGGTCGAGAGGCGGGACGCTCGACGGCCGGTCCACAGCCGAGCGCGAGGGCCGCCGCTACGAGCGTGAGGTCAGCCCGGCGCACGGATCCCGAGGCCCGTGGGGTTCGCCTCTACCTCGATCACCTTCACGACCTCCCCCCTCGTCGTGTCGATGACGACCACCGTACCCACCGCCCTTCCCTCCTCGACATATCGAGACGGGTAAGCACCCCGGGTGTTCGTCCCCGTCACGTAGACGTAACGACCATCGGGCCGTACCGCGCTGCCGTGGGGCTGAGCGAGGCCCGGATGGCGAACCGTGCGAACGTGGCCGGACGCCCGGTCGAGCACCGTGACGGTGTTGGCGTTCTTGTTGCCTACGTAGACACTCGCACCGTCCGGCGTGTGCACGGGGTGCCAGGGCTGTCCACCCACCTCCACCGAAGCGATCAGCTCCGGACGCAACGGGGCTCCGAGGTCGTACGTCAACAAGAGCCCGCTGAGCTGCGTCGCCGCCACCAGCGTCGCCCCGTCCGGGGCGAGAGAGAACTGAACCGGTGCGTGCGGGCGTCCGCCCTCGATGGTCGTGAGCTCGATCTGCTCCGACTCCGGCTCGATGGCCGCGATCTGATTGGTACCGAGACTGGCCGAGTACACGTACCTGCCGTCTCCAGAGAGCGACAGGGCGTGCGGTCGAGGAAAGAAGACGTCGAGCTCCTCCACCGTCATCGAGCCGGTGTCGATACGGCCGATCCGTTGCGGAGGATCGACTGCGCTCATCGAGCGACCGACGTAAAGCGGGTCGCCCGAGTCGTGCAGCGCCAACATGCCGGGCACCTCGAAGGCCGCTTGTCCCAGTAGGCGATTCTGCCGGTCGAACTTCAACACGCGGTTCGCACCGATCAGCGACAGATACCAGCGCTCGCCGTCCGGGGCGACCGCGATGTGATGCGGCTTCGCATTCGGCCCGAAGCCGAGCTCTTCCAGGTGCACATGCCGCGCGACCACGTTCGCCTCGGTGTCGATGACCGACACGACGGCCGCGTCCTGATTGGCTGCGTAGAGGAAGTCGCGGGAGCCGTCGAAGGGAACACGGCCGGCTCCGTCCCGCGCCCCGTCCGCGACCCAATCTCGCAGCCGCGAGACCTCTCCGGCCGTCAGGGGCTCACCGCCCACGTCCGCGGGATGTTCGAGCGGACCCGAGACCAGACGGATCATCAGGCTGTGGCCAGGATCGAAGGGAATGACGGCCTCGCCGAAGCTGGAGCCCCGGATCAAAGCCTCCCACGAATCCACGCGGAGGCCGCCTTCGGCGAGTGCGGCTCCGTGGCAGCTCGCACACTCCGCCTGCAGCGACCCGCGGACGTATCCGAATCCGACCTGCCCGGCGGCAGCGGAAGCCGTCGCGAGCAGCGCCGCGGCAAGCGCGGCCGAAAGACTACGTGATCGGTTCACTTCGCTTGAGGATGAAAAGGCCCTCCCACTGACTGGACACCAAGATCAGGCCGTTGCCGAGGAACGGATAGGCCGTCCAGGCGCCGTCCATCTGGAAGCTGTCTTCCCGGTATGGAACCGTATCGAAGTAGCCCACCTCGACCGGATTCCCCGGATCGGAAATGTCGACGAGCCTCAAGCCGGCCTCGTAATTGGCCTGGTACATGAGGTCGCCACGGATGTAGAGGTTGTGGTCGGTAGCCGAGGCCGGGGAGCGATACTCCGTGAGCAGGATCGGGTCTTCGAGCGACGTCACGTCCCACACGAGCGTCCGGGTGCGCGGATCCGGGTCGTTCGGCTCGTCGAGCTCGTCGCCGAGGAAGAAGTACCGGTGATCCTCCGTGAGCCACCCCTGGTGCGCGTACGCCACTCCGGGGTAGCTGGCTCGGGAGACGGCGATGGGCTCGGCCTTGTCGGTGACGTCCGCGATCGAGAGGGCGGTCTCGTTCGAACCGAAGCAGATCTCCCGGTCTTGGTAGGCGTCGTCGGGGCCGTGATAGAGCACGCACTGCACGTCGTGGCTGTATCCGTCGCTCTGGCGACCCGTCAGCGTGTCGACGAAACACCCCGCCAGAACCGGATTCTTCGGATCCGCCACGTCGAGGATGAGCAGCCCGGGGCCGCAGTCGCGGCCTCCTCGGGAGCCGACCACGTAGGCAAATCCCGTCTCCTCGTTGATGAACAGGTTGTGCGCACTGGACACGCCCTCGAACGTCGCGTCCGGCTCGAGCAGCAGTGGCTCCCCGTCGAACTCGCGCAGCCTCGTGAGATCCAGGATCTGAACGCCATGCCCGGGGGATCCGTCCGAGACGACGAATGCGTGTCCAGCATGGACCTTCACGTCCCGCCATTTCGTGATCGGCGTGCCGTCGGTGCGAAGCATCTCGCCCACCCAAACGGGCTGAGACGGGTCGGTCACGTCCACGAAGGAGGTGCCGTCCGTCCGCCCGACCAGCGCATAGTCCCGTCCGAGCTCCTCGTCCGACCAGACCCACAGGTCGTTCACCTGGATACCGGGGCCGCCGCCCAGCTCGGGAAGCGACAGGAAGGAGACGACATCGACGTCGGAGCACTCGAAACCGCCCGCGGCCCCATCGAGGCAGCGTACCGGTTCACCTTTCATGCTCGGAAGCGCTTCGATCTCCGCGGCCAGGACCGAATGCTCGACCCACCCCTCCTCGGTTCGACGATAGACGTTTACCGCCCCGGTCGACTGCCGCGCCTGAAAGGCTCCGATGCCGGCCCACGCACCCGAGACCGAGAGCGAAGCGGCAAACCCCGTCCCGCGCACGCCGCCCGGCGCAGCCAAATGGCCGGTCTCGGCCCAGGTCAGAGAGTCGCCTGGCGAGCGACCGTAGACGAACGCCGCGCCGACACCCCGATCGGAGCTGGGGTCACCGATCCAGATCCCGTCGCCATCGAGGGCGAGGTCGAACGCGAAGCTGTTGCGAGGGGCCCCCTCCGGCGACGTCAACCCGGCATCCCAATTCCAGTCACCCGAAGCGGCATCGATCCGGAAAAGGTGGACCGTCCCCGACGAACCGTCCCGATTGGGCGCACTGACCGCCAGATTCGGGCCGTCGAGATCGACCTTGTAGCCCAGCACGGCATCCGGCCCGACATCCTCAGGTCGAAGCAGGGTGCCGACCGAGGCCCCCTCCTCGAGAAGCTCGAAGACGAATGCCGCGCCCGTCGCATCCTCGAAGAGCGGGGCACCCACGACGACACGGGCTCCGTCCACCTTCACCGACCAGCCGAAGAGAAGATCGACGAGATCGTCGGGTGGCGTGAGGACGACATGCTCCGACCAACCGAGCTCGTCCCTCCGGTAGACGTGGACCGCTCCCCGCCGCCCGTCCGCCCCCGGAGCACCCACCGCCATCCACTCGCCCTCTACCGCGAGCGCCTGACCGAAGCCGACCTGTGAATCGGCTCCACGCGGGTCCTGCAGCGCCGTCATCTCCACCCATTCCCCGCCCTCGATCTCCTCGAAGACGTGGACACGCGCACCTCCGTCCTCGCCGAGAGCCGAAGCCACGAGAATCCGGGCGTCGGCGGCGATGAGCTGGCCGAACCCGTTGCGCCGCAGCTCAGACGGCGAGCGAAGCTCAGCGAGAAGCCCCCAGCTGTCCTCCTCCAGGGCATAGACGGAGATGGCGGGTGGACTCATGACCCGCTCCGGCTCGCCTACGAAGAGCCGGTCCCCGACCAGCTCCACCGAATACCCGAACTGCAGCCTCGCGAGCGGCTCATCCTCGTAGAAGCTCTGGGCCGAAAGCATGTCCGCCCGCATGCCCAAGAGCAGCAGACAGGCGATCCAGCCGGCACCGCACCTGATCCGACTCACAGTCAAGAGCGCCTCACTGAACAGGGAGAGGAGATCCCGGGGCACCGATTTGGCGCCGCCGAAGACTACCAGCTACTCTCGTTACAACAAGTGGGGCCCCCATGAAGATCCCCGAGCAGGGGAACCTTTCGGGTGTCCGGAGACGTACAGATTCAAGAGGCGTCGCGGTTCTCGAGCGGGAGCGAGTGGGTTTGCGCAGGAAGACGTTTTCCAGGTTGACGCTGGCAGCCGCGTTGCTGGCCGAGCTGTTCCTACCCCGTCCGCTCGCCCAGCTCGGAGAGATCCCGGGTCTCGACGGCGTGCTGGGGATTCCCGCGGCGGAGCTTTCGGCGGCGATTACCGCGCAGGAGGCGCAGACCGCTCGTCTGCTGGCCATGGAGGGCGTCGTGGGCACCGCGGTGGGGCTCGACGCTTCGGGACGCGTCGCCGTCAAAGTCTACCTCGAGCACCCCGGTGCGGCGCTGCTGCCTGCCGCCTTCGACGGCATTCCGGTCGTCCCGGAAGTGACGGGAAGGATCTATGCTCTGGGCGACGCACCCTGGGACGTCCTCTCCCGTGATGCCGAGGCCCGAGCCAATCCTCGGGATCGGTTCCCCCGGCCGGTGCCGATCGGCGTATCTACGGGCCAGCGCGGCGTGACGGCAGGCACGATCGGAGCCCGCGCCACGGACGGCTCCCGGATCTTCGCGCTGAGCAACAATCACGTGTTCGCGAACCGCAACCTGGCCGAGATCGGGGACAACGTGCTGCAGCCCGGCGTGGCGGACGGAGGTTCCGATCCCGACCACGCCATCGGGCAGCTTCACGACTTCGAGCCGATCGAGTTCTGCTCGGGCGTGACCTGCCCGACGAACACGATCGACGCCGCCATCGCGGTGACCTCGTCCGAGAACCTCGGGACCGCCACCCCCGAGGGCGGCTACGGCTCTCCCAGGTCCAACACGGTCGAGGCACGACTCAACCAACAGGTGCAGAAGTACGGTCGAACGACCGGGCACACGATCGGGCGCGTCACGGGGATCAACGCCACGGTGAACGTCAACTACCGCACGGGTGTGGCGCGCTTCGTGGATCAGATCATGATCTCCGGAAGCCGGACCTTCAGCGCGGGTGGCGACTCCGGCTCCCTCATCGTCACGAAGGGCCTGCTTACGGGCGACCGGAATCCGGTCGGGCTGCTCTTCGCCGGCAGTGCGACCAACACCATCGCCAACCCGATCGACGCGGTGCTCGACCGTTTCAAGATCACGATCGAAGGGAACTAGTCGGCGATGGCGGACAATCCGCTCAAGCGAGCGCTCGACAGGCTCACGAAGCAGGTCATCGATCTGGACGGGATCTCGGGGACGGCGATCACGACCGACGACGGTGAGCCCTGCCTGAAGGTCTACCTCCGATCGGCAGATGCGAAGGGCCGGTCGGCGATCCCCAAGGAAGTGGGAGGCTATCGGGTCGTGCTGGAGGAGACGGGCAGCTTCCGCAGGCTTTGACAGCCGCTCGGCCGGGGGCAACTGTTCGGCGACCGGGTGCGTCTCAGTGGTGAGGCGAAGAGAAACCGGGAAGAGGAGAGTCGGGATGGCCATTCGTTCTTACGATCTGCTGGCAGTCGGTGCGATCGCGGGGGGTGTGCTCTTCAGCCATGGGATCGTCAGCGCACTGCTCGCCCAGCGCCAGGACGAGAATCGGGGAACCTTGATCAGGATGTACGACACCGCTCCCGAGAACGAGCGCAGAATCGTGATCCGGCGTCACGGGGCGCCCGAGTCGGTGGTCGTGGTCACGCCGAGAGTCGACGCGGTGATGAAGCTGGTACCGCTGCCGGAGACGGCTCCGACCGTGATGACCGTCCGTCCCCACGCCGAAGCGCTCGAGGGCGAGCTCCACGAGCTCCGCGATCACCTCGAGCGTTACGAAGTCGAGGTCTCGTCGCTGCAGGACCTACTCGAGCGAGCGGGTGAGGCCACGGACGTGGCGGGAGACGGGGAGATCCTGCTCCATGACGAGCAGGGCAAGAAGCGCGTCAAGGTGATCGTCAAGAAGCGTCGGCATCCGGAGGGTGGTGGCCGATGACGTTTTGGATCATCGCCCTCGTCGCCGCCGTTGCGGCGGTCGTTCTCGGGCAAATGCAGGCGAAACGTCCGGGCGGGCTCAGCCGGAAGTGGGCTGGCGCGATGGCCGCCTTCGGTCTCGTGGTCATGACGGTCGGCTCCGTGCTCTTCGAAGGGATGGAGAGTCTCTACGTCTGGATCGTCGGCATGGCCCTCTTCTTCGTCGGCTTCTTCGTCGAACGGATCGGCGAAGTACGGCGTGAAATGCGCAGGACGGAGGGGATCGACCTCTAGTCCCGCTCTCGCCCTGCAGACTGGCGTGGGCGCCCTCGGACGGCATTTTCGTCCGGGGGCGTTTTCTCTTCATCGCGACGGAGGACGGGCATGAGTCGGGGGGAACCGGGCATCGACGGTCTCGGCCAGATCGCGATCGTGGCCAAGGACGTGGCGAGAGCCACCGCCTTCTACAAGGACGTTCTCCGACTTCCGCTTCTCTTCGAGGCGCCTCCCGGGCTCGCATTCTTCGACTGTGGCGGGGTGCGGCTGATGATCACGCTGCCCTCCCCGGGCCAGGATAACGAAGGGATGTCCTCCCTGCTCTACTACCGCGTTCCGAGCGCGAGAGCGGCATACGACACCCTGGTGGAATCCGGTGCGGAGCCCGTGCGGGAGCCCCGACTCACACACAAGACGGATTCCACCGAACTCTGGATCGCGTTCTTCAACGACACCGAGGGGAACACCTTCGGGATCATGAGCGAGGACCCACTCGAAGCTTCGGAGGCCGGATGACCACGGGAGCCGCGTTGGCGCGCCTGGCGAGCACGAGGGACGCGATCGCCTCGCTGGTCCGGGCGACGGCGGCGGGCCAGGCGCACTGGAAGCCGGAGCCGACGAAGTGGTCGATCCTGGAAGTCGTATGCCACCTGGCCGACGAGGAGCGTGAGGACTTTCGGACCCGGATCCAGCGGACGCTGGAGGATCCCACCCTGCCTTGGCCGGCGATCGATCCGCCGCACTGGGTGGAGGAGCGTGGATACGCCACCCGACAGCTCGGCGAAGCCCTGGACGACTTTCTGACCGAGCGCGAGGCCTCCCTGTCCTGGCTCGAGACGTGTAACGTGGACGGGCCGGGAAACGTCCACGACCACCCGAGCCTCGGGCCGATGTCCGTCGGAGACCTCCTCGCCAGCTGGGTGGCCCACGATCTTCTGCATATCCGCCAACTGGCCCGCCTCCATCACGAGTTTCTCGATCACGAAGATCCCCACGCGATCGGCTATGCCGGTCGCTGGTAGACGAGGACGCACATGAAGAGCAGTCGTTTCCCCCACCCGCTGACGCTCCTTACGGGCTGCATCCTCGCCGCCGCCGTGCTCACCTACGTGCTTCCGGCCGGACAGTACGAGCGTGAATACGACGCAGAGACCGATCGGACGATCGTCGTCGCCGGCACCTTCGAGAGGGTCGATCCCGACCCCGTCGGACCCTTCGACGCCTTCGTGGCGATCCCGAGAGGCCTGGAAAGCGCCGCCGACGTGGTCTTCCTGGTCTTCCTGATCGGTGGAGCCTTCACGGTCGTCGACAAGACCGGTGCGCTTCGCACCGCGGTCCACTGGATGACGGCCAACCTCGGAGAACGGGCGGTGTTGGCCGTGCCGGTCGTGAGCGTCTTCTTCGCGATCGGCGGAGTGGTCGAGAACATGCAGGAAGAGATCATTCCGCTGATTCCGGTCGTGCTCATCCTCACACGGCGACTGGGGTTCACCGCGCTGACGGCCGTCTCGATGAGCGCCGGAGCGGCGTTCGTCGGCTCGGCCTTCAGCCCGATCAATCCCTTCCAGGTCGGGATTGCCCAGCGCGTTTCGGATGTGCCCCTGCTCTCGGGCGGGCTCTACCGCTCCGGCTTTCTCGCCCTGGCGCTCGGCCTCTGGATCGTGGCGACGATGCGCAACGCCATGGCCACCCGTGTGATTCCCACCGAAGCGGAGGAGGAGCCTGCGGCCGAGTTGGAGCACGTCGCGAGGCACGGGACGATCCTGGGCATCGTCGCCCTCACCTTCGCCGTGTTGGTTTGGGGCCTGCTCGACCAGGGGTGGGATTTCAACCAGATGTCCGGACTCTTCGTGATCATGGGGGTCGCGGTGGGCGTCATCGGGCGGCTCGGCCTCTCGGGGACCGCGGCCGCCTTCGCGGACGGTTTTCGGGAGATGGCCTTCGCGGGAATCCTGATCGGCTTCGCCCGCGCAATCTCTGTGGTACTGGAACAGGGCCTGATCATCGACACCATCGTCCACGGCCTCTTCACGCCCCTCGCGGAGCTGCCGCTCACCCTCTCGGCGATCGGAATGATGCTGGTGCAGACGGTTGTCCACGTCCCGGTGCCGAGCGTCAGTGGTCAGGCGGTGCTGACGATGCCGGTCATCACCCCACTCGCGGACCTCCTCGGCATGTCGAGGCAGGTCGCGATCCTCGCGTACCACTACGGCGCCGGCCTGTGTGACCTGCTGACACCGACGAACGGTGCGCTGATGGCGATTCTGGCGACGGCGGGCGTGCGCTACGAGGATTGGGTTCGCTTCGCGACGCCGCTATTCGCCCTCTTGATGGGGCTCGGTGCGATCTCGATCACCCTCGCCATCGTGATCGGATTGCAGTAGCGCGCCGGATCCGTGGAGCCGGAAGACCTCGTCCAGCCGGATCGCCAGCGCCTCCTGCTCGGACCTGAGGGCCTCGAGCGTCCCGCCTACGCGTCGTACGCGCACGAAGCGCGCCACGTCGCTTCGGGTCACTCGCCACCGTTCTCTCAGGCCATTGCCCCAGAGACCGAGGGTCGGTAGCGCCGCGAGGGTCGCCAGCCCCCACGGCAGCCCGAGCCGGAGTCCGGAGCCGAGCGCGAGCAGGACGATCCAGGTCCCGTAGACCAGGATTCCGATGAGCAGCTTGTAGGTGGACACACGGTCTTCCTCCTGCCGCGCCATCCGCGTGAGGCGATCGGTCGCTTGATAGGGCAGGACGAAGACGACGAGTGTGAGTACGAGAGGGACGAAGGTCAGGAGGCCCAGCAGGTAGGCGCGCCGAAGGACCCAACCGGCGTGTGCGCTGATCCTCGGTTCGACCGAGAGCTCGCGTGGCTCCAACCCATGGCGGCGGAGTCGGCCGAGGTGTTCACGCAGGGTGTCGTGGACCTCCGACGAGCGCACGTCCCGACCGGCGCGCACGTCATGCAGGATTCGCGTGGTCACCTCGAGTCGCCGGACCCGAGCCGCGGGGCTCGGGTCGGCGCCGGCCCAGAGCGCCCAGATCTCTTCGGCCGCCTTCACGAGGGGCTCGTCCTCCCAGGCCTCCAGGTTGAGCGTGACGAGGCGGAGACCCGCCTCGATTCGCCCGGTCAGCTCCCGCACGGCCTCACGGTCCCGGTCCCCCGCCGAGGCCAGGTCGTCCCACACGATCGGGTCCCCGATGACGACCAGCATCTCGGAGCGGAACTCCTCCTTGCGCTCGGGCACGATGCCGACCGGGACGATGGGGAATGCCTGCCCGGCCTCGACTGCGCCTCCCAGCGCGACCCGGGCCGCGCCCGTCTTCAGCTCGGAGATCGACGGTCGCGAGTGGCTGATGCCTTCGGGAAAGATGCCGACCGCCGATCCCTCACCCAGCGCCGCGTGTACGGCGCGAAACATGTCGAGATTCTGGGCCATCTTGGCCGGATCGTCCTCCCGACGGTACACGGGAATCGATCCCGCGCCGCGTACCAACCAACCTACGCGGGGGTCTCGAAGAAGCGGTGCCTTTGCCAGAAACCGTACGGCCCTGCCCGCGCCCGCGACGACGAGCACAGGATCCAACAGAGAGTTGGGGTGGTTCGCGACCAGAAGGACCGGACCGTCGCGAGGCACGTCCCCGCCCGAAACCGTGAGCCGGTAGAAGACACGGGCCACGAACCGACAGACCAGAGAGAGGAACGGGAGCAGCCACATCGAACGATCAGTCCGAAAGGGGCCACAGCCACGCTGCGCCCCGAACACCACTCGAATCACCGTGCAGATTGCGGACGACCCGCGTCGTGCAGGTGTCGGAGAAGACGAACGGCTCGAGCCGCACCTGCACCGAGTCGGCCAGCCCCGGCAGGTTGGACATGCCACCGCCGAGCACCACGACGTCGGGGTCGATCACGTTGACCACCGTCGCAAGGCCCCGCGCCAGCCGGTCCGCGTAGCGCTCGAGGGTGGCTCCGGCAGACTCGTCACCACCCTCTGCCGCGCTCACGATCTCCCGCGTCTCCAACCGAGTGCCGTTGACCGCCTCGTGGTCGCGCACCATGCCCGGGCCGGACACGAAAGTCTCCATACATCCCGCCAGTCCACAGTAGCAGGACGGGCCCGGAGCTTCCTCCGGACGAGGCCAGGGAAGCGGATTGTGCCCCCACTCGCCGCCAATGCTCTGGTGCCCTTCGACGACCCTTCCGCGCACGACGATCCCACCGCCCACGCCAGTGCCGATGATCACACCGAACACGACATCCGCCCCGGCCGCAGCCCCGTCCGACGCTTCGGAGAGCGCGAAGCAGTTGGCGTCGTTCATGATTCGGACCGGACGCTCCAAGGCCTTGGTGAGGTCGGCGTCGAGTGGATGACCGATCAGCCAGGTCGAGTTGGCGTTCTTGACCAAGCCACTGGCCGGAGAGATGGTGCCGGGAATCCCGACGCCGACCGAGGCACGCGCTCCGATCTCGGACTCCACTGCGGCGACGAGGTCGACGAGCGAGGATACCGTTCCGTCATAGTCTCTGGGCGTGTCCGCCCGGATGCGTGCGCGCTCCGAGCCCCCGGCGTCGAGCGCGATCGCCTCGATCTTCGTTCCGCCCAGGTCGATCCCGATGCGGAAGGGTGCCATGCGTCCTCCGGCGGTGAGATGTTTCGTCAGGCCGGAAGACTACTGCGAGCGCGCCCCTCTCGCAGGACCTCTGGAGCCGACCCGCGTGGGAAAAGTGCACGATTCCGTACATGGTTGCGCTGCAGCTGAATCGGCGGCATTCCGACGTCAGTCGGCGCCACGCGCTTCGGTGTCGTCCGTCTCGCCCGACTCGAGTGCGCTCGCCGGCCGGCTGGTCGGCAGCGCGCCGCCGATGAGCTGCTCGGTGAAATCGAGCCGGACGTCGATCGAGTGAACCTTGTTCGCCAGCTCGTGCACGTCTCGGCGCAGCAGGTCGATGTCGCCCGGGCTGAGCCGGCGGTCCGCCTCGGGACCCTGCATCTTGCGGAGAATCCACTGCCCCAGAAGTGTCCCTGCTGCTCCCAGCGCGCCGCCGCTGACGAAGACGGCCACGATCGTGACGATGATCTCGGGAGACACTTCGGCTCCTTCCCGGGGGGCGACAGCGGATGTCTCAAGGAACGACGAAGAATTGCGCCCACGGGTTTCGTGGGCCAGGGTGCTCGGCGCGATCCACGGGGCGTGGCACCCGGCCGAGCGTCGGGGTTACCATGCCCGAGGCCCAAACCCGAATCAGTCCCGAGCGTCGGAGTTCCCCGTGAAGCAAGCGATCGCGCGCGTCCTCGACCGCATCCCTGCCGAGTCCCAGCAGATCTGGAACATGACGACCGACGAAGCCCGGCGACGGATCCTCTCCGGCGACACCGACGCGGTCCTCGGCATCGAGGGCTCTTTCGCACTCTGGGCGAGAGACGGTGAGCGTGTGTGCCTGGCGCGCAGCCTCGACCGCCCCCTCCGCTACTTCCTGGCCAAGGAGGTCGACGGTCCCGCGTTGATCGTTGCCGAGCGGATCGACGAGATCCGATCCGCCCTCGAAGAGCTGGGCTACGAGAAGCAGTTTCATCCGTCGTACACGCGAATGGTGCCCGCCCATCTCGTCACGACGCTTCGACTCGTGGGCTGTCCCGATCCCAATCCGATCTACGAGCGGTTCTTCGATCCGCCGAGGGCGACGCTCCCGGCCGATCTGGACGTGATCGGAGAAGCCTACATCGGCGCCCTGCACCGCGAGATCCACAAATGGCTGGATGCGCAGGACGGCGCGGCGCCGATCGGCGTGCCCTTTTCGGGAGGCATCGACTCCGGTGCGGTCCTCCTCTCGCTCCACCACGCGCTCCTGGAGCGTGGCGAGGCTCCCACGCGCCTCAAGGCGTTCACGCTCTCGGTGGGCGGCCGGGGAGCCGACCTGCAGCAGGCACACCGATTCCTGGAGGCGGTCGAGCTCGGGATGCTTCTGGAGGCGGTCGAGGTCTCCGAGGAGGCGGTCGACCCGCTCGAGGCCGTGCGGGTGATCGAGGACTACAAGCCGCTCGACGTCCAGTGTGCCGCGGTCGCGTTGGCCCTCGTCGGTGCCATCCGAGAGCGCTATCCGGAATGGCGCCTGCTCGTGGACGGCGACGGCGGGGACGAGAATCTCAAGGACTACCCCATCGAGGAGAACCCGGAGCTCACGATTCGGAGCGTCGTGAACAACTCCATGCTCTACCAGGAGGGATGGGGGCACGACTCGATCAAGCACTCCCTCGTGCACAGCGGCGGCTACAGCCGTGGCTGCGTGCGCACCCACGCGCCCTTGCGACGCTTCGGGTTCGACGGATTCAGCCCGTACACCCGGCCGGCCGTGATCGCCGTCGCGGAGGCGATCCCCTTCCGTCAGCTGACCGAAGGCTCGCACGAACGCCTGTACGCCCTGAAGGGCGAGGTGGTGAGACGCGGCGTTCGACAGGTCCTCGGCATGACGATGCCGGTCTACGAGAAGCGCCGTTTCCAGCACGGAACTTCGGATCCCTCCGTGCACCCCTGGTTGTACGAAGACGAAGAGGCTCGATACCGGGAGCACTTCCTGAGCCTCAACGCGATCGGCTGAGCTTGGTCGGTCACTTGGCGGCCCGGGTCCGCTCGCACCGTCCTGCAAAGCCCGAGATCGATCCGTGGCGGCCCATCGGGACGTTGCACGAGCGTGAGCGCCTCGGCGACGGATCGTCTGAAGAGACCTTCACGATCTTCCTGGCCGGCGCCGAGTGTCCCTTCACCTGTGTCTTTTGTGACCTCTGGCAGTACACCTTGGACACGCCCACGCCGGTCGGCGCCATACCCCGCCAGATCCGCAGTGCGCTCGAGGAGATACCGGCGGACGTGGACTCTGGCACCCTGCGGATCAAGCTCTACAACGCCAGCAACTTCTTCGACGACCGCGCCGTACCGCCGGTGGACGACGAAGAGATCGCCGAGCTCCTGTCACCCTTCGCGGCCGTCACGGTCGAAGCGCACCCCAAGCTCGTCGGAGGCCGCTGCCTCGACTTCGCTCGCCGTCTCTCCCCGCGGCTCGAAGTCGCCATGGGGCTCGAGACCGTCGATCCACAGGTCCTCGCGGCACTCAACAAGAAGAGCACCGTAGCGGATTTCGATCGAGCTGCCGCCACCCTTCGGGCGTCCGAGATCGACGTGAGGGCCTTCGTGCTCCTGGCCCCACCCCACCAGCCTCCCGAATCCGCCGTACAGACGACGGTGATCTCCGTAGGGCATGCGCTGGATTCGGGTGCACGCTTCGTGGCGATCAACCCGGTCCGACCGGGAAACGGATACCTGGACGCGCTGAGCACGGCCGGTGAGTGGACACCCCCGACCCTGCCACAGCTCGAAGAGGCCCTCGGGCGGTCTCTCGGGCTCGGCGCGGGGGTCGTCGCCATCGACCTGTGGGAAGTCGACGGCTTTCGTCGCTGCCCCGACTGTGACGACGAGCGAATCGGGCGATTGCGTGCGATGAACGCCGACGGGATCCCGCGGAGGGCCCTCGCCTGTGAAAGCTGCGGAGCTGCAGCATGGTGAATCCCGACTTCGACGTCGCGGTCGTAGGAGGAGGATTCGGCGGAACGCTCCTGGCCCGCACGCTGGCGTCTCGCGGGTGGAGCGTCGTGCTCGTCGAGCAGGGACATCATCCGCGCTTCCGGATCGGGGAGTCCTCCACCCCGCTCGGCAATCTCGCGATGGAGCGGCTGAGCAGGCGCTACGGGCTCACCGACCTGAAGGAGCTCTCGTCTCACGGTCGTTGGGTGCGGAGCCATCCGGAGCTCGGAAGGGGACTCAAGCGGGGCTTCACGTTCTACCGGCACCGAGCCGGTGAGCCGTACGCCAACGGTGCTTCGAACGATGCGCGCCTTCTGGTCGCCGCCAGTCCCTCGGACGCGGTCGCCGATACGCACTGGCTCCGTGCCGACGTCGATCGCTTCTGGTGGCAGCGGGCGGAAGCCGAAGGCGTCGATTGCCGGGACGAAACCACCCTCCTGGATGCGGAAGAGCGGGCCGACGGCGTCCGGCTCAAACTCTCGAACCCGGATGGGCCGGCACAGCTCACTGCCGCCTTCGCCGTCGATGCGACGGGTCCCGCCGGGGCCCTCGCGGAGGCCCTCGGGGTCGCACCGGACCCCCGTGGGTTCGGCACGGTCAGCGCGTTCGTCGGCACGCACTTCACCGGCGTGCCGCCATTTCGGGAGATCGCGTCGGAGGCGGGCGCCTGTCTGGGGCCGGGGCCCTACCCCGACGATTGGGCCGCGGCGCACCATCTTCTGGACGAGGGTTGGCTCTATATGCTCCGCTTCGACGACGGGCGGGTGAGCGCAGGTGTGCTGCTCGAGGGACAGCACGAGGTCGCGGCCGACCCCAGCTCGGTGTTCGAGACCGTCGTCGGCCGCTATCCCTCGCTGCGCGCGTGCTTTACGGATGCCCGACATGTCGAGCGCTGGCTGCACGCCTCCCGTCTGCAGCATCGGCGACAACGGGCGAGCGGAGAGCGTTGGGCCCTTCTTCCGCACACCTACGCGTTCGTCGACCCGCTCTTCTCGACGGGAATCGCTTGGACGCTGCTGGGTGTCGAGCGCCTCGCGGAGGTCATCGAGGCCGTCCTGCGAGAGACCACCGAGGGCGGACCTTCACCCTTGCTTGCCCGGTACGCTGCAGTGCTCTCGGCCGAAGCGGATCAGATCGATCGCCTCGTGCGGGGCGCCTACGAGGCCAGGCACGACTTCCGGCTCACCTCCGCCCACGCCCAGCTGTACTTCGCCGCGGTGAGCTGGGCAGAGAGCGTGCAGCGACTCCGGCCGTCGGAAGATGACCACTGGCAGGGCTTCCTGGGCGTGGGCGACCCGGCCCTCGCCCATCTTCCGGCCGAGGCTCTGGCGCGGCTGCAGGCCGATACGTCGGCCGACGTCTTCGAGCGATGGGTCGCCGACGCGATCGCGCGGCGGAACGTCGCCGGCCTGGCCGACAGCACCAAGGCCAACCTCTACCCGGCGGACCCGGAGGACCTCGTCCGGGGTGCGGCTCGTCTGGGACTCTCACCGGAGGCGGTGCGGGAGAGGCTCCCCGCCCTGCTCCGCATCTGAGCCGGACGGCCGGTCGCGTTCGTCGAGTCGGCAGGCCGACTTGAAGGTGCGGCCCCGATCACCATGTTTCGCTAGCACCCGACGACCCGAGATCGAGAAACCATGGACATACTCCGTGAAACCTGGCCCTGGTGGGTGGGTGGACCCCTGATCGGGCTCACCGTGCCCCTCGTGTACCTGTACGGCGCAAAGAAGTGGGGCATCTCCTCCACGCTCAGGCACATGTGCGCCGCGACCATACCGGCGGGACTGGAGTATTTCCGGTACGACTGGAAGGCCCGCGGCGCCTGGCAGCTTCTCATGTCCGTCGGCATCGCGATCGGTGCCTTCATCGCCACCACGTGGCTGGCGTCAGCCGACCCCGTGCTTCCCATTTCCGCCGAAACCTGGGCGGCCCTCTCGGAGATCGGGCTCGCGGACCGAGAGGGGCTCGTGCCCGGCTCCATCTTCTCGTTCGAGGGGCTGATGACGCCGACAGGCTTTCTCCTGATCGTCGGGGGCGGCTTTCTGGTCGGTTTCGGAGCCCGCTACGCGAACGGCTGCACGTCGGGTCACGCGATCTCCGGACTCTCGAACCTGCAGCTCTCCTCGCTGACGGCCGTGATCGGGTTCTTCGTGGGTGGGCTGATCGTCACGCACCTCGTTCTCCCGTGGGTGTTCTGATGGAGACGAGACCGCTGAATCTGGCCGAGCCCCGCTGGCCCTACCTCCTCATGGGCGTCTACCTGGGAATCGTCTTCACCAAGACCGAAGTCGTATCCTGGTTCCGCATCCAGGAGATGTTCCGGTTCCACGCGTTCCACATGTACGGGATCATCGGAGCCGCCATCGGCGTCGGTGCGCTCGGGATCTTCCTCATCAAGCGGGCGGGCTCGCACAGCCTTCTGGGGCGGCCCATCGCCTTCCCGACCCCCGAGGACCGCAAGCCGGGGCCGCAGCACTGGATCGGCGGAACCCTCTTCGGGTTGGGGTGGGGCTTGATCGGCGCCTGCCCTGGGCCGATGTACGCGCTCATCGGCGCAGGCGTGTGGGTGATGCTCGTCGGCCTGTTGGCGGCGATCGCCGGAGCCTGGACGTATGGCCTCCTGCGGCCCAGGCTTCCCCACAGCTGAGATCGAGAGACCAGTCCAACACCGAGGCGGCAGTCGGTCTCACCAGAGACGAACGGCCGCGCACAGGCATCGGGAGTACATCGTGAAGAAGACGCTCCGGCCGTCTCTGGCGGCAGTCCTCGTCCTGTTCGTCGGAGGCGAAGCGCTCTCCGCGCAGCTCACCCGGCCTTTGGGAGATCTCGCGGACGCCTTCACCTGGCGATCCATCGGGCCCGCGAACACGGCCGGGCGCGTCAGCGACGTCGAGGGCCTACCCCACCCCTCCAAGACGTTTTACGTGGCCACGGCGGCCGGAGGGTTGTGGAAGACCACGAACAACGGGACGACCTTCAAGCTCGTTTGGGACGACGAGCGGGTCGTGGCCATGGGTGATGTGGCCATCGCAGCGAGCGACCACGACCAGGTCTGGGTCGGCACGGGCGAGGAGGACTCCCGCAACTCGATCTCGGTCGGCGCCGGGATCTTCAAGTCCACCGACGGAGGCGAGTCCTGGGAGCTCATGGGACTGGAAGAGACACAGGTCATCGGCCGTATCCGGGTCCATCCGACCGACCCGGACGTCGTCTATGTGGCGGCCCTGGGGCACGCCTGGGGCTCCAATCCCGAACGGGGCCTCTACCGGACGCGGGACGGCGGCGAGACCTGGGAGCTGGTCAAGCACATCTCCGACAAGGCCGGGTTCGTCGACGTCATCCTCCACCCTGAAGACCCCGCCGTGATCTTCGCGGCGTCCTGGGAGCGCGTGCGTGGCCCCTGGTTCCTGCAGAGCGGCGGGCCGGGCAGCGGTCTCTGGAAGTCCACCGACGGTGGGGACTCGTGGACCGAGATCGCGGGCAACGGCTTTCCGACGGCGATGAAGGGACGCATCGGCCTCGACATCTCCCTCAGCAACTCCGAGGTCATGTACGCGATGGTCGAGGCGGAGAAGGAGGAAGACGGGACGGGCGGCAGTGGCCTCTACCGCTCCGAAGACGGCGGCGAGACCTGGGAGCACATGAACGACGTCAACACCCGGCCGTTCTACTACTCGCAGGTTCGGGTCGACCCGAAGGACCCCGACCGGGTCTACTTCTCGTCGACGCCCGTCCAGTTCTCCGACGACGGCGGCGAGACGTACAGCACCACGACCAACGGCATCCACGTGGACCACCACGCCATGTGGATCGACCCGACCGACCCGGAACGGATCATCGTCGGAAACGACGGTGGCGTAGGGATCACCTTCGACCGCGGCGGCAACTGGATCACGCTGAACCACATCGCGATCAGCCAGTTCTACCACGTCAGCTACAACATGGACGTCCCGTACCGGGTCTGTGGCGGCCTACAGGACAACGGGCTCTGGTGCGGTCCCAGCCGCCTCTCCGACGGCAACATCAACAACCACTACTGGATGGACATCCACTTCGGCGACGGCATGCATTCGGCTCAGGACCCGATCGACTCCGATCTGGTCTGGACCGAGTCGCAGGGCGGTGCCATGGCACGACAGAACCTCGCCACGGGTGACCGGACGAACCTGAAGAAGCCGAACTGGGAGACCGGCTGGCGCCAGCGTCAGGATACGATCATCCTGCTGCTCGAGGAGGGCGTTGCCGAAGACGATGCGCGAATCGCCGCGCTCCGGGAACGCGCCACGGCCGACTCCATCGCCAACGATCTCCGCTGGAACTGGAACACGCCCTTCCTGCAGTCCTCCCACGAACGGAGCTGGTTCTACACGGCAGCGAACCGCGTCCTGAAGAGCACGGAGTGGGGTGACGGCCTGACACCCATCTCCCCCGACCTCACCCACGCGGACGCGGAGAAGATCCACATCAGCCGCAGAACGACCGGGGGAATCACGCCGGACATCACGGGCGCGGAGGCCTACGCGACGATCGTGTCGCTCGCGGAGTCGCCCCTGGAGGCTGGGCGCCTGTACGCCGGTACCGACGACGGTCGTCTCTGGGTCACGCGCGACGACGGCGGCGCATGGACGGAGCTCACCGATCGGGTGACGGGCGTGCCGCCGGGCACCTACGTGAGCCGGATCACGCCCTCCGCGCACGAGGCCTCTCGCTTCTACGTGACCTTCGACGGGCACCGGACCAACGACTTCACCCCCCACGTCTACGTGAGCGACGACGATGGGCAGACCTTCCGCTCCATCGTCTCGGATCTGCCGACCGGTGCGACCGACTTCGTTCACGTGATCACGGAGGACCCGCTGAACGAAAACCTGCTCTTCGTGGGGACCGACCTCGGCGTGTACGTCTCGACGGACCGGGGAGGTTCGTGGCAGCGGTTCATGAAGGGCATCGGCCACGCCGTGCCCGTGCACGACCTCAAGATCCACCCGCGCGATCGGGAGCTGATCGCGGCCACCCACGGTCGATCGCTCTGGATCGTGGACATCGCGCCCCTGCAGCAGCTGAGCGACGACCTGCTGGCACAGGGTGTCACGCTCTTCGAGCCCGCCCCGGGATACCAGTTCGGGCAGCGTGGCCGTGGCGGAGAGTCGTACGGTCACGCGTGGTTCCAGCGCCCGACTCCGGGGAGCAGCACGTCCCTGGCGTACTACGTCGACGGGGATCTGCTGGAACGACTCGAGGAAGAGATGAAGGCGCAGCAGGGCGATGCCCAGTTCCCGCCGCGTCCGCAGGTGAAGATCGAGGTCACGAACGAAGCGGGCGAGGTCGTCCGGACACTCGAGGTACGGGCCGCAGCCGGTCTCAACCACATCAAGTGGGACCTCAAGGGCGAAGCTTCCGGCCCCGGCGAGCTCTCCCCCTCTGCTCGGCTCGAGGCGGAGCGGATGGCGGAGCGCGCGGTGGTCGTCCGCGATTCGCTGGTGGCCGAAGGGTGGGCGGAGATGATGACCGGGCGACTCACGGGGCTCTTCACCGGTGAGACGAACCCCATGGATCTCTACAGAGCCTTCATGGGAACCGGGGGCGGGGGTGATCCCGAGCGTTTCCGCGAGCGTCCGGGTGAGTCGTCGGCCGCGGCCGGCTTCGGAGGGATGAGCCAGATCTCGACGATCGCGGACCTCGTCATGCCCGGGGAAGGGCTGGGAGGCGTCATCCGACGGTTCGAGGGATCCACCCGGGAGGGCCCGTTGGTCGAGCCGGGCACCTACACGCTACAGATGACGCTGGGCGAGCATACCGCGAGCCGGACGATCGAGGTCACGCGGATCGGCGCGTATCGCGGTGAGACGGCTCCCTTCGAGCTGAAGCGCCGTTGAGACGACGGGCCGCCGCTCTCACTCGGGCGGCGGCCCGGTCTCCAGCGTCGGGGTGTCCGAAGCGGCCTCCAGAGCCTTCAACTCTTCTTTCCGCTCTCGAAGGGACAGCCGTTGGCGATCACGAAGCACGCGGCCGCCATGCACGATAGCCAGGGCGATCAGCACGTTCATGAGGATCCAGAGGCTCACGCCGGGGACACCGAGCGTGCGCACGGCAAGGTAGATCGCCCCGGCGACGCCGAGGATTGTCGGAAAGGTCCAGCGGCCCCACAGCCGGTCGGCCCGTGCGAGGTCTTCGAGCTCGTCTTCGATCTCGGAGATCAGGAAGGAGATTTCGGCACCCGACCCCGTCGGAGAACCCCGATCCACGCTATGTGAGGATCGGATGTGGGCGCGCTGGAGAGATCAACTTCCTGCGCGCTTCACCCCTCGGATGCTGCCGACCCCCATGGCCCCTCCGAGCTCCCCGGTGAACTCGTCACCCTCGAAGAAGAGGGCCACGTCGACTCCGGCGTCGGGGATCGTGAAGGTCACGGTCTGGCCGTCCACCACGACATTGGCGATCGAAGCGCCACCGAGATCGGTGTCTATGCTGCCCGTGTATCCGTCCTCGGCCGAGCCTCGAATCGACAGCACGCCACTGATGTCCATGCCTTCGAGAGCGACGGAGACGTTCCAGCTCCCAGCCGGATCCGCCGGTGGCGGAGGCGGCGGTTCGGGAGGTGGGCCGCCCGCACAGGCAGTCAGCAAAAGGCTGAGGGTCGTGACGGTCGAGAATCTCTTCAGCATGGCGCCTCCCGTGTAGTTGACTTCGATCACTCTAGCCCTCCTCATCGGCCTGCACCACCGCCTGCACGATCCCGCGAAACGCTTCGATCTCGTCCTCGTTCACCGTATGGCCCATGCCGGGGTAGATCCGCTTGTCCACGCGGGCTCCCATGTCCGAGAGTACTCTTGCGGACTCGTGGACCCGCTCTGCGGGGATGTGCGCATCGACGTCGGAGCACCCGAGGAAGATCGGCGTATCGGGGAACGCACCCTCGTAGTCCCAAGCCCGGCCCTCCGGCCCGATCAGCCCCCCGCTCAACGCCACGACCGCGCCGACCCGCCCGGGGTTTCTTGCCGCCCATTCCAGGGACAGACACGCGCCCTGGCTGAAGCCGCCGAGGACGATCCTCTCCCCTTCCATGCCCGAATCGCAGATCCGATCGACGAGAGCGCCGACGAGCTCCAGGGCGGAATCGAGGTGCGGCTGGTTGGCCTCCATGGGCGCCATGAAGCCGTACGGGTACCAGCTGAATCCACCCGCCTGCGGCGCGTGCCACGCCACGCCCTGCACACCGACGGCTCTGGACAGGTCGAGGATACCCTGAGCGGAAGCCCCGCGCCCGTGGATCAGGATGCCCGCCGCACGGGCCTGCTCCAGTGGCAGCCCGGCGGTGGCGACGGCCGCGCCCCCGTGTGGACCCGTCATCCGCCTTCGGTGCCGGGGACCTCGAGCTTCGGAAGACGGGCCTCGATCTCGCCCCTCCGCGGCTCGAGCCAATCCGGCAGCATCAGCGCACAGCCCATCGACTCGACCGGCTCGTCCAAGGCGAACCCCGGCGGATCGGTCGCGATCTCGAAGAGCACGCCGCCGGGCTCCCGGAAGTAGATCGAACGGAAGTAGTTCCGGTCCATAACGGGCGTGACGGGAATTCCGAACTCCAGGACCCGCTCACGCCACGCTTGCTGGTCGACGTCGTCGGAGGCGCGGAAAGCGACGTGGTGCACGCTGCCACGACCCATCCGGGCGCTCTGGGCCGACGGCGTCGCCAAAAGATCGACGATCGAACCGGCCTCCCCCGAAGGGCTCTCGAAGCGAATCCGACCCGCGTCCTCACGCACCTCCCGGTAGCCGAAGACGTCCGTGAGAAACCGGGCCGTCTCGTCGGGCAGTGCCACGTCGAGGACCACGCCATGAAACGACGCGATCCCACTGGCAGGATCGATGCCCGCGACACCGGCGCCCTCTCCTGCGCCAGCGGTCTCCACAATCTCGAGCATCATCCCGTCGGGGTCGGCGAGGCTCAGCGCCAAGCCTCCCGGCACTTCGACCTCCTCGACGTCGATTCCGCGCTCGGCGAGGCGGGCGACCCAGAAATCGCGGCCCCCCGGCCTCGTCGAGAACGCTGTGACGGAAGTGGAGCCCGGACCGGACCATCCCGGCGCGGCCGTCGCCCAGGGAAAGAACGTCAAGATCGAGCCGGGATTGCCGCCCGCGTCCCCGTAGTAGAGGTGATGCGTTCCCGGATCGTCGAAATTGACCGTCTGCTTCACCATCCGCAGACCCAGGTCACCTACATAAAAGTCGACGTTCCGCTGCGCCCCACCCGAGATGGCTGTTACGTGGTGAATACCCTTCATCGCCTCATGCATGCGCCACTTCCGTTTTCAAGGGTCCAAAGGGACGGAACGCCCTCGCGGGCCACGGATGCTCGAAGGGTGTCGAGGTCGCGTCAAGGCCACCGGTGAGCATAGGTTGGAGGCCATGGAATCCCAAGCCGAAGCTCAGGCGCTACCCCGCAATCGCGTCGCCTCGTTGGACGCATTCCGCGGCGCCACCATCGCCGGCATGATCCTGGTCAACAACCCGGGGAGCTGGACCCACGTCTACGCGCCGTTACGCCACGCCGAGTGGCACGGATGGACGCCCACGGATCTGATCTTCCCGTACTTTCTCTTCATCGTCGGCGTGGCGATCCCGTTCTCCTTCGCGCGACGGCTGGAATCCGGCGGGGATCGAGCTGCCCTGATGGCTCACATCGCCCGGCGGTCGGCGATCATCTTCGGGCTCGGCCTGCTCATGGCCGCATTCCCGACCTTCTCCGACTGGGGCACGATCCGGATCATGGGTGTCCTGCAGCGGATCGCCGTGGTCTACCTGATCGCGGCGCCCCTCTACCTGTGGCTGGGCGCGCGCGGACGCCTGGCCGTCACGATCACACTTCTGCTGGGCTACTGGGCGCTGATGACGCTGGTACCCGTCCCGGGCTTCGGGGCGGGCGACCTTTCACCGGAGGGAAACCTCGGAGCGTATCTGGACCGCACGGTCTTGGGACAGGAGCATCTCTGGAACGACGACCCGTGGGACCCGGAAGGACTGCTCAGCACGCTGCCTTCCATTGCCACCACCCTGCTCGGGATCTTCACCGGCGAGTGGCTCCGCCGCTATCGCTCCGGTCGGGCGGGAATGCGGGACCTCATGCTCACGGCGACGGCCGCGATCGTCCTGGGTCTGGCCTGGAACGAGGTCTTCCCCATCAACAAGCAGATCTGGACGAGCTCCTACACCGTGTTCACCGCCGGGACTGCCGGACTCGTGTTCGGTGCCTTCTACTGGGTGATCGACAAGCGTGGCTTCAGGCGATGGGCCGAGCCCTTCATCGTCTACGGGATGAACGCGATCCTGGTCTACGTCGGAGCGGGGCTTCTGGTGAAGCTGATGCTCCGCATCACGGTGCCCACGGGAGAGGGCGAAGCGACGAGCCTGTACGGGTGGACCTACCAGACGCTCTTCAGGCCCTGGGCCGGAGACATCAACGGATCTCTGGCTTTCGCCCTGTCACACGTGCTGCTCTGGCTCGGCGTGGCGTGGCTGCTGCACCGCAAGAAGATCTACCTCAAGGTCTGATCGCCTGAGCCCGATCGGGACCCGTGAGCGCACTCCGACGGCGCTCGATCTCCTCGATCCACTCGGCAGCCGTCGCCGCCGAGCCTTCGCGACGGTCGACAGCCACCCTGGGCCAGGCCGGCCGGTGGGCGACCCCCTGGGCCACCCACCCGGCCGTGCAGCCGTCTATTCCGTGCGGAGAACCTTGAGCGGATCGACACGCCCCGCTCGGATCGCCGGCACGAGACTGGCGAGTGCCGCGACGGCGACGAAGAGGATCAGTACGCTGCCGAATGTCGCCGGATCGAAGCCGCTGACACCGTAGAGCAGGAAGCTGGACAAGACCTTCCCCACACCCAGGGCCAATACGAAGCCGATCACGAGACCCAGGCCCGTCAGCTTCAACCCCTCGGAAACCACGGCCGAGCGGATGTCCCCCTTGGAAGCCCCCATCGCGATCCGGATCCCCATCTCGCGTCTGCGCTGCGCCACCGAGTACGAGATCACCCCGTAGATCCCGAGGCTGGCCAGCAGAAGTCCCCCCAGGCCGAAGACGCCAAGGAACGTCGAGCCCAAAGCCCACTGCAAGGTGTTCTCTTGCACCACCTGGTCCATCACCCGGAGGTCGAACGGCAGGTTGGCGTCGACCTCCTGCAGGGACTGCCGCACCGGAGCCATCAAGCGGGAAGGTTGCCCGTTCGCCGCGACGACCAGGAAACGGCGCCGCGACGTCGCCTGACTCAGTGGCCGATAGAAGTAGGGCCGCTTGGCGCCATTGAGGTCCGAGTGCTGGATGTCGTCGACGACACCCACGACCGTCACCGGGGTCGCACCGCCCGCCGTTCGCATGCTGAGCGAACGACCCACCGGGCTCTCTCCGGGCCAGAGCCGTTCGGCAAGAAGGGTGCTGATCACGGCCACCGGAGGATCATCGGGTCCGTCGGAGGACAGGAATTCCCGTCCGGAGACCACACGGATCCCCATCGCCTCGAAGTAGCCGTTCGAGACGCGGCCCCGAATCGCGGAGGGCCAATCATCCGCGTCGACTGGCTCGGATCCGGGAACCGCGATCGAGATGCTGAGCGTCTCGTGGTTCAGCGGAAGCCAGGTGGTTTGCGCCACGTCGACGACCCCCGGCAAGGCCATGATCTGCTCGGATGCACGGTTGAAGAAGTCGTCCACTTCTTCCGAGGTCTCGTAGGAGTATGGCGACGGAGTGAGCTCGGCCACGAGCAACCGCTCCGAATCGAAACCGAGGTCCACGCTCTGGATCTCTGCGAACGAGCGCACCATCAGCCCCGTGCCCGCGATCAAAGCGATCGCCAACGCGACTTCGACCACGACCAGGACGCGGCGGCCCCGCAGGGCGCCCTTCATGCCCGACCCTCCCCCGCCCTCCTTCAGCGTGGCGGCCAGATCGGAACGGGTCGCGGAAATGGCGGGTGCGAGACCGAAGGCCATCGGCGTGATCAGTGTGATTACGAGCGAGAAGAGCAGCACGGTCCCGTCGATGCTCACCTCTCCGACTCGGTAGAGTCCCTCCGGGATGAACGGCCCGATCAGGGCTGCCCCCCAGAACGCGAGTCCGATGCCCGTCGCACCACCCAGGATCGCCAGCACGATGCTCTCGGTCAGCAGCTGACGGACCAGGCGTCCGCGCGCCGCACCGACCGCGGCGCGAACGGCGACCTCACGTGCCCGCGTGCTCGCCCTCGCGAGGGTGAGGCTGGCGACGTTCACGCATGCGATCATCAGGACGAAGACCACGGCCGTCAGGAGCACCGAGAAGCTGATCCGGAGCGGATCCCAGGCGAAGTTGAGCGCGGCCCGGATCGGCTTGACGCTCACACCCGTGAAGCGCCCTTCCTCCTCGGGATAGAGGGACGCGAAGTCCCTCTGGATCGCGCTGAGCTCGGCCCGCGCCCGCTCGGGCGTCCAATCGGCCTTGAGCCGTGCAACCGGCATGTAGTTGTTGTTGGATCTTCCCTCGGAGGCCGCATCCTCGCGCACCGGGAGCCAGAGCCGAACTTCGTTGAAGGGAAAGCTGAACTCGGAGTCCATGACGCCGATGACGGTGTGTGGGACGCCGTCGAGCGCGATGGTCCGCCCGATCAGCGAGGGATCCGAGCCGTACCGGCTCTCCCAGAGTCCCTGACTGATCACCACGACGTCGGAGCCGCCGGGGCCGCCTTCACCCCGCTGGATCGTCCGCCCGACGAGCGCCTCACTCTGCAGCACGTCGAACATGTTGTCGGTGACGAAGGTCGTCATCACCCGGACGGCGCCCTCCGCCCCGGTGAGGTTCTTCGTGTTGTACCAATAGGCCGCCACATCCTCGAAGGCCTGTGACCGTGCCGTCCAGTCGTCGATCTGGCCCAACGAGAACCGGTTGCCATCGTAGCCGCCCCGAATCTGACCCAGCTGCACGATCCGATCCGAATCACCGTAGGGCAGCGGCCGGAAGAAGTAGGGGTTCATGACGCTGAAGATCAGCGTATTCGCCGCGATCCCGAACGCGAGCGTTCCCACGACGACCAACGTATAGCTCCAGTTCTTTCTCAACGTCCGCCACGCGAAGCCGAGATCCTGGATCACCTCCTCCACTCTCATCACACTCCTCGCTTCCGTATGTCGCAGGGCAGCCTGCTCGGCGCAGTACTCCCTCGTGAGCTCGAGATCGCCGAACTCGGCCAGAGCCCGCTCGTACGCCTCGTCGGGCGAGATGCCCTGAGCCTCGTACTCCTGGGTGACCATCTCGAGATGGAAGGCCAGTTCCTCATCGACCGCGGCACGACTGTCCGCCGTCGAGGTCGGGGTTCGCCGGAATACGCGGCGAACGAGAGGTGGCCAAGGGGTGCGGCTCATCTACGGAGCCTCGGCACCCAGCACTTTGAAGACCGCCGAGGCGTAGCGCTTGAAGCTGGACGTCTCCTTGTGCAACCGGCGGTGTCCGGCAGCGGTCAGATGGTAGAACTTGGCGCGCCGGTTGTTCTCGCTCACACCCCACTCGGATTCGATCCACCCCTGACGCTCGATCCTGTGGAGAGCCTGGTAGAGGGCCGCGTCCTGGACGTCGAGCACACCCTGGGACTCGTCTCTCAGGGTGCGCGAGATCGAGAAGCCGTGCATCGGGGCTTTCGAGAGCGTCTTGAGGATGACGAGGTCGACCGTGCCGGGAAACAGGCCTCGCTCTCTGGGACTCATCTTCTTTACCTCATGTTGTGAGGGGACTCTTACCACACGACGTGAGGGGAGCGAAAAAGTTTCGCAAGGCCCGTTTCTTGTGCCTGGGCCTCACCCCGGATACGCTTGGGCGATGGTACCCGACGCACCCCTCGGTCCCCATGCGCGAGCGCTCACGGCCTATCACGCCGGGCGCACGAACGCACTCCCGGAGATCCGGACGGATCAGGGAGAACCCGTCGAGGAGTGCCCTGTCGAAGTCTTCTTCCGAACGGAGCTCTACCCCTTCGAGCAGGTGGCGATCGACCGGTGTCGAGGTCGTGTGCTCGACTTCGGAGCCGCGGTCGGTGTGCACAGCCTGATCCTGCAGGAGCGCGGCTTCGAGGTGACCGCGGTCGAAATCATGCCTGGAGTCGCCGAGATCGCTCGGCAGAGGGGCGTCCAGGACGTGCGGACGGCTCGGGAGTCCGGGCGGTACCCGGGAAAGGCGTGGGTCCAGCTCTCTTTCGACGGGAAGGAGGGAGCGCCTTTCCGCGAGCTCTACATCGACAGCGATACCGCCCGCAGTCACGCCGAGGCCGCGGGCTGGGAGCTCGAGGTCTTGCAGGAAGAGGGCGGGGGCTACACGGCGATGCTGACGCGAAGAGACGGATGAGCGGCCACTTCATCGATCTGGAGGGCTGGCCCCGGCGCGCGCATTACGAGTTCTTCTCCGGATACTCGAATCCCTTCTTCAGCGTGACGGTGCAGCTCGAGGCGACTCCCGCACGCGTCTGGTGCCGCGAGAACGATCGCTCCTTCTTTCTGGCGACCCTCTTCCTCGCCACGGCCGCCGCCAACGAGGTCGAGGCGTTTCGACTTCGGATCCGCGACGGAGGCGTCTGGCTTCACGACCGAGTACGCACCGGCTCGACGGTGCTGCGCGACGACGAGACCTTCGGCTTCTGCTATTTCGAAGACCATGGCGCCTTCGCCGAGTTCGAGCGCGAGGGTCGGGACCGCATCGAGGCCGTACGCTCGGCGCCGCCCGGCCTGCGAGACGAGCCCGAGCGCGACGACCTGATCTACTTCTCCGTGCTTCCTTGGATCGCCTTCACGGCCTTCTCCCACGCGGCTCGGTACGATTCGGAGACTTCAGTGCCCCGCATCGTGATCGGAAAGCTGCACGGGCCCGATGCCTCCGAGCGGCTCCCGGTGTCGGTCGACGTGCACCATGGACTCGCGGACGGGCTCCACGTGGGTCAGTTTCTGGAGCACCTCCAAGCACGACTGAGCCGACCGGAAACTCACCTGGAGAGTTGACCATGCTCGTTACGACAGGGCTTCTGCTGATGACGCTGGGAGCTGCCGGATTCCTCTTCGGACTCGGCACCTTCATTCGTTCCGCGCGGAGCGGAAAGCCACGACCGGGAGCAGTCCGCCTGGCCCTGGACGAATCCTGGCTCACGTCGGCGGCGGTCTTCGCGGTCGGGACGGTCGCGTGGCAGTCGCTGGAGTGGGTCGAAGGGGCCGTCGTGTTCGGGGGCGCCGCGATCGCGGGACTGTTCCTCAAGCTCGCCCTCGCAGGGGTCTTCGCTCGGGAGAAGCCGGAGTGAGCCCGATTCGCCTGCTCGCCGCGGGCATCTGTCTGTGGATTCTCCCCGGCGCGGGCGCGGCACAGGCACGCTTCGAGACGGTCTCCGATCCGGGCGCACGTTGGTACAAGGGCAACACCCACACCCACACGCTCGAGAGCGACGGCGATTCCCCGCCGGAGTACGTGGCGCAGTGGTACAAGGAGCACGGCTTCGACTTCCTGGTCCTATCGGACCACAATGTCTTCACCGACCCTGCGCAGCTCGCCCACCTGGTGGATTCGACCTTCCTCCTGATCCCCGGCGAGGAGGTCACGTCTTCCTTCGAAGAGCGGCCCGTGCACGTCAACGGACTGAATCTCCCGGGTCTGGTGGAGCCGCAAAGGGACTCCACGATGGTCGGCACGATTCAGAAGAACGTCGACGCCATCCGGGCAGTGGAGGGCGTGCCACACATCAACCACCCCAACTTCGGGTGGTCCTTCGGCGCCGAGGAGCTCGCACAGGTACGTCGTGACCGGCTGCTCGAGATCTACAACGGACATCCGACGGTTCACAACGAGGGCGGTGGTGGAGAGCCGAGCCTGGAGGAGATCTGGGACGTGCTCTTGACGGGTGGGAAGCGCATCTACGGGATCGCCGTCGACGACGCGCACCATTTCCAGGGGGAATTCTCGGCGGACCGGGCCAATCCCGGGCGGGGATGGATCGCTGTCCGAGCCGATGCCCTGGAGCCGCTCGAGATCATGACCCGTCTGGAAGCCGGAGAGTTCTATGCGAGCACGGGGATCGAGCTCGAGCGCGTCGTCGTCGACGAGCGCTCGCTGACGGTCGAGATCCGCATGGAGGGCAGCTTCAAGTATACGACGACGTTCATCGGGTCGGGCGGCAGGGTGCTCGGCCACTCGAACGCCAACCCGGCCCGGTACGAGCTCCAGGGTGGAGAGGGTTACGTCAGGGCGGTCGTGCGCGACTCCGGCGGCAGGCGGGCGTGGGTCCAGCCCGTGTTCGTGCTCGGCGGATGAACCGGCGTCGCTATCTGAAGACGGCGTCCGCTCTTGTGGCGGGCACCGCGCTCGGGTGTCGTTCCGCTCCGGCGGGTGATCCGCGGACCGTGCCCCCCACGCTCCCGCTCGCCGGATCCTCCAGGCCCACGCTTCCGGTCGTCCACGCTTCGCCCGATCGCGTCATCCGCACCGTGGTGGGTCTTCGACCGTTCCGCAGGAGCGGCTATCGCGTCGAGCTCGAGCGGCTCGACGAGACCACCGTGATCCACAACTACGGCCACGGAGGCGGCGGAATCACCCTCTCGTGGGGCACCGCAGAGCTGGCTTGCGACATGGTTGGCGGCGCAGAGTCACGAAGTGCGGCGGTCCTGGGGAGCGGCGCCGTCGGGCTCGCGACGGCCCGTCTGCTGCAGAGTCGGGGCTTCGACGTCGCGATCTACACCAGGGACCTGCCTCCCGATACGACGTCGAACGTGGCGGGCGGGCAGTTCGCCCCCTTCTCCGTCGTCGAACCCGGCCGGGGCCCGGCCGGGTTCGCCTCCCGTCATGTCGACGCCACTGAGCGCTCTTGGCGGCACTTCCAGAACTACCTCGGTCCCGAATACGGGGTGCGGTTCCTCGACAACTGGGTCGTCGGCTCGGACTCCGGGTTTCCCCCGGAGGTCGAAGCCGTGAAGCACCTGTTCACGGACGTGGGCGTCTTCGAGCCGGGGCAGCACCCGTTCCCGGGTGGGCGGGCTCTGCGATTCAACACGATGCTGGTGGAGACACCGCGCTACCTTCGAGAGTTGCACCGTGACGTGGTGCACTTCGGTGCGACGGTGGAGGTTCGAGAGATCCGCTCCGTCCGCGAGATCGTCTCGCTGCCCGAGAACCTGGTCTTCAACTGCACCGGCTTGGGCGCGCGTTTGCTCTTCGACGACACGGACCTGATTCCCATCAAGGGGCAGCTTACCGTGCTGCGGCCGCAATCCGAGATCGATTACGTGAAGATCGGGGGCGGCAACTACATGATGCCTCGGTCGGACGGTATCCTTTTGGGAGGGACCTTCGAGAGAGACGTGTGGACGCTGGAGCCCGACCCCGAGGCCACCACGCGCATCATGACCGGCCATCAGGACTTCTTCCGCCGCATGGCGGAGGCGAACGCTTCGATCCGAGGAGGACGTAGTGAAGATTCGTGAAGCGACATCGAGGCTGAAGGCTGCCGGAACCGAGCCGCTCCGAAAGGTCTACACACGCCACGGCATCGGGAAGAAGATGTACGGCGTTTCGATGGCGGAGCTGAACGCGCTCGCGAAGGAAATCAAGACGGATCACGAGCTCGCCGTGAAGCTCTGGGACTCGGGCAATCACGACGCTCGGATGCTCGCCACGCGCATCGCGGATCCCGCGGCCATCAGCTCGGGCATGCTCGACGCCTGGAGCGGTGACCTGGACAACTACGTCATCGCCGATGCCTTCAGCAGCCTGGCGGCCAAGAGTCGGTTCGCCCATGCGAAGTTCGAGAAATGGAGCCGCTCACGGCAGGAGTTCGTAGGCCAGGCGGGTTGGAACGTCCTGACCACCCTCGCGATGCGGGATCCCAAGCTCACCAACGCATTCCTGATCGAGCAGATCAGGTTGATCGAGAGCCGAATCCACCTCTCGGCCAACCGTGTCCGACACGCGATGAACCAGAGCTTGATCGCCATCGGGGCCCGCAACAAGACGCTGCGCCAACGCGCCACGGCCGCCGCCAACCGCATCGGAGAAGTCGAGGTGGACCACGGTGAGACCGGGTGCAAGACACCAGCTGCGGTGCCCTACATCGACAAGATGTGGGCACGCCGGGAGGCGAGGGCCGCCAAAAGCTGATCGCACGGAGGGCGCTCGACCGGTTGACCGGGCCCCGCAGGAGCCACGTCCGGGGCACGCCATCGAAGCCCCGGCACGGTGGATGGTGGCAGTGAGGCGAGGGATTGCCTATGGTCCGACGTGGACATCCGTACAAAGCTGGTCTTCGCTCTGGTCGGTGTATCCCTGGTCAGCATGCTGGCTTTCGGGGCCATCATGTACACCTACGCCGACGGGCTGCTGGAAGCCAATAAGCTCGAGCAGCTCGACGGGCTCGCCCAGTCGGAGCTCGAGGCTATGGAGAAGGTCGTCTCCGGTTGGCGGGAGCGGGTCCAGCTGATCGCGAGCCGCACCCAGCTTCGCCTCAGCCTCCGGGACCACAATCAGGGACTGGATCCCTCCGCACCCGACCGCATCAGACGGATTCTCGTGGATGCCCTGAGCTCGGTGTCCACTGTCGAGGCCGTCGCGGTCTACGACGCCCAGGGCAGGCTCGTCGCCTCGGACCCCGAGGGCATCGACCCGCGGCCCAGAGAAGACGAGCTGAGCGACCGGCCGATCACCTCCACGCTGGCCTCCTACGGGGGGATCACATTCCTGGCCGACGGTCGCCCTTCGCCGGGCTTCACGACCAACCTCGTCCTCGACGGTGAATGGCTGGGCACGGTCCACACCCGATTCAATACGCGCGAGCTCGACGACCTGACCCAGAGCTTCGCCGGTCTGGGCTCGACGGGCGAAGTGATGATCGTCATGCGGGACCCGACGGGTACGATTCGGGTGCTGCATCCCGTGCGACACCTCGACGACGCACTCGACGGGCTGCTCGCACTCGAGCGACCCGACGATCCTGCCGCCGTCGCACTGAAGGGAGGTGAAGGTGGAGCGGCGACGGGCTTCACCGACTACCGAGGTCAGGCCGTATGGGCAGCGACCCGCTACCTACCGGAGACGGGCTGGGGAATCGTCGTGAAGTTCGACGAAGACGAGGAGCTGGATGACATCGGGCGGTTCCGCCAAGAGACCACCGGCCTCGCAACGGGCCTGGCCGCCTTCGCAATCTTGGTGGCGGTCTTCGTCGGGCTCCGATTCGCACGGCCGATTCACGATCTGGCGGACGTCGCCAACCGGATCCGGAAGGGTGAGTTCGAGGCTCGCGTCGAGGTCAGGCGGGAAGACGAGGTCGGGCTGCTGGCGCGAACGTTCAATCAGATGGCCGACGAGCTCGAAGACCGCCTCAAGCTCCTGCGGGAGTTCAAGACTTTCTTCGATCTTTCGCTCGACATGCTCTGCATCGCCAGCACGGACGGGTACTTCAAGCGGACGAACCCCGCATTCGAACGCACCCTCGGATGGGACAGGGAGACGCTGATTTCCAAGCCATTCCTGGATCTCGTCCACCCCGACGACGTACAGGCGACCCTCGACGAGCTCGAGAAGCTCGCCCAAGGAATTCCCACGATCCAGTTCGACCACCGCTTCCAGTGTGCGGACGGCACCTACAAGCGGTTGCGATGGACCTCGCACCCGGAGCCCGAGACCGGGCTACTCTACGCGGCGGCCCGCGTCATCGACGACGCCCCCGCCCCCTCGTGACCATCACGCTGTACATCGAGCTTGCGGGTGGCTTCATCTACCTGCTCTTCGGTGCCGACCTGCTCGTTCGCGGCTCCGTGTCCCTGGCCCGCCGCCTACACGTACCGCCGGTCGTCATCGCCCTCACCGTGGTCGCCTTCGGCACATCGCTACCCGAGCTGGTCGTCGCCGTTCGGGCAGCGCTGACGGGCTTTCCCACGCTGGTCCTGGGCAATGTGGTGGGGAGCAACATCGCCAACGTCCTGTTGGTGGGGGGGGTGACCGCGCTCGTCTATCCGCTGAGGGCCGGCGAGGGAACGGTGCGGCGGGACAGCGCAGCGATGGTGGGTGCTTCGGTTCTCTTCTTCGCGCTCTGCCTGACGGGGACGCTGTCTCTGTGGATGGGGCTTCTGCTGCTCGCAGTCTTGTTGATCATTTCGACCATCACCGGCCGCGAGGCGGCGCAAGAGTACCGGAAGGCCGACGTCCGCACGCCGATCGAGTGGGTGCTCGGCCTGCCGAGCGCCGTCTGGCTGGTTTCGCTGTTCATCGTGCTCGGCCTAGTCGGACTGCCGCTCGGTGCGAAAATGGTCGTGGAGTCTGCGACGGAGATCGCGACTCAATGGGGTGTGAGCGAGGCCGTGATCGGGCTCACCGTCATCGCCTTCAGCACGTCCCTTCCGGAGCTCGCCACTACGGTCGTGACTGCGATTCAGCGGCGCACGGAAATGGCGATGGGCGCGATCATCGGGAGCAATTTCTTCAATCTGTTGGCCGTCATGGGTGTCGGCGTGGTCGCGAGCCCGGTCGGAATCCCCGTACCGCACGGCTTCCTCCTGCTGGATCTACCCCTGATGGTCGCGAGCTCGCTCGCGCTTTGCCTGTACATCTGGAGGGGTAGGGCGATCGGGCGCGTGTCCGGAGCCCTTTTCGCGGCGGCCTACGTCGGATACGTCGCAGTGCTGCTCGTGCTGGGACCCGCCGCAGCGTGAGGCGCTTTCCCTTCAGGCAGCTCGACGCATTCACGACCCGGCCCCTCGAGGGAAATCCCTGTGCCGTCGTGCTCGAGGCCGAGCGTCTCTCCGGCACCGAGATGCAGTCGATCGCGCTCGAGATGAACCTGTCCGAGACGGCCTTCGTTCTGGACTCCGAGGTCGCGGACTTCCGCTTTCGTTACTTCACGCCGGCAGCGGAGATCCCGCTGGCCGGACATCCGACGATCGCTACGGTCACGGCTCTCGTGAACGAAGGCATCGTCCCGATGCGGGGCGAAGCGGTTTCGCTGACGATCGAGCTCGCCGCCGGAGTGATCCGCGTCGACGTCTACCCGGGACCGGAGGTGTTGCCCGTCATCGTCATGACGCAGCTGAAGCCCGCCTTCGGACGGCGCTACGATCCCGCGACCGTGATGCGGGTCTTCGGGCTGGAGACGGAGGATCTGCTGAACGGGGCCGTGGTTCAGACCGTCAGCACCGGCACGCCGCAGCTGATGGTTCCCGTCCGGGGGCACGAGGCATTGGCTCGCTCGAGGATGGACGCCGCTCTCTACCGAGCGCTGAAGGCTTCGGGCGACTTCTTCAGCCCGCACCTCTTCTGTCTCGGAGGCTTCACCGAAGTCGGCGACACCGCAGCGCGTCACTACGGCGTGCCTCCGGACACCGCCGAGGACCCGTTCACGGGTTCGGCTACCGGTGGTATGGCCGCGTTCCTCTGGCACTACGGGCTGATTGAAGACCGGAGATTCGTCGCCGAACAGGGTCACCCCATGGGCCGCCCGGGCCGCGCCGAGGTCGAGGTGCTCGGCCCCCGCGAGGAACCGGAGGCGGTTCGCGTGGGCGGCACGGCCGTCGAGTTGCTCAGGGGAGACCTCACGCTCCCCTGACGGCGCCTTCCCGCTAGTTCACGACGACATAGCGCTCGAGCCGAGCGAGCTCGTCGTCGTCGACGTACTTGCCGATCTCCCTTCGGAATTCCGCGATCGCCCGGTAGGGCCGGTATTCCTTGAATTCGTGCAGCATCCGATCACCCACGCCCGGGATACTGAGGATCGCCTCGTCCGAGGCCGTGTTCAGGTCGATCGGGACGAAAACGAACTGCTCGAGCCGGGAGACCTCCTCGTCATCCACGTACTTCCCGATCTCCCGCCGAAATTCGGCGAGACCCCGATAGGGCCGGTACTCCTCGAACTCGTGAGCCATCCGGCTCCCTACGCCCGGGATCATCAGGATCTCGGCCTCTGTGACGTCGTTGAGGTTGAGGGGCAGGAAGAGTCGGGAGAAGACCGCCTCGAGCTCGGTCTCGCTCACATGAGCCGACACCACCGCGTGAAACTCCGACATTGCGAGATACGGCCGCCCTTCGACGATCGCCCTCGCCGCCTCGGCCGTGATCGGCGGCAGTGCCGACATCTCGGCCTCGCCGGCCAGGTTCGGGTTCAGCACCGAGGTGTTGTGGCCTACCTGACCCCTACCCGTCTCCGAAAAGACCATCACGGCGATCAACACCGTGCCTCCGATACCCAACATACGACGCTTCACGGTCATCCCAGTTCTCCAGTTTCGGGAGCTTCTCCCCGCAGTCGTGGATGTCTGTAGCCCACGACGAGCCCAACGAGTCCCAGCAGCACCATGGTACCCGGCGCGAGGGCCGGAGTCGCCCCTGTCATCGCCTCCCGGAAGAGCTCCCAACCGGCGCTCGCCGGACTCATCTCCAGCTCGAACTCCACGTTTCCCCGATAGTGCAGCCAAACGCCGAGGACGCCACCGAAGACGAAAAGAGCCATCGTGAGGAGGAAAGCCCTCAGCGCCCACACCGATGGACGGCGCATCGCGAGAAGCGTCAGAAACCCCAACCCCAGAAGGACGAGGGGGACACGCTGTGCGACTTCCTCGGTATGCCCCAGCAAAGCCAGCTCAGCAGCCACCCCGAGCATCGAGAAACCGAGGATCACCTTGAGCGACCCCCGCATCCTGGAGGATACGGAAATCTCCCCACTGACGTCGTCGAGCATTCCGGTAAGATATAGGTGTCGTCTCAGTGGTGAAGGTGTGACCGGCTCCAGCTCGGCGGCCGATCCGACCCAAGCGAACGATGAACCGGGCCCCGGGACGGAGGAACCCGATGCGATCGAGAAAGCGACCCAACCCCCGCTCTTCACGGCTTCACCGGAGAACCGGCTTCCCGACAGCCGCCCTACTGGTTGTAGCCGCGCTGCCGCTCTCGGCCCAGAGCGGCCAACAGATCTACGAATCGGTCTGCGCGAATTGCCACGGCCTGGGAGGCATGGGCGACGGACCGGCCGCCGTCGCGCTCAGCGTGCAGCCCGCGGACTTCCAGGACTGCAGCTTCGCGCTTCGCGAGCCCGACAGCGACTGGCTCGCAGTCGCTCTGGAGGGCGGCGCCTCGCGAGGCTTCTCCGCGGAGATGCCGGCCCATGGCGAGATGTTCTCCGAAGCGCAGATCCAGGCCGTCGTCGACTACATCCGGACATTGTGTTCGGACGATCGATGGCCGCGTGGCGAGCTCAACCTCCCTCGTGCTTTGGTCACGGAGAAAGCGTTCCCCGAGGACGAGGCCGTCACGACCGTCACGGTCAACGCCGAGGGCCCGGGCGCGATCATCAACGAGCTTCTCTACGAGAAACGCTTCGGCCCGCTCTCCCAGATCGAGGTCAAGTTTCCCTTCGGTGTTCGGGAGCAAACCGCCACCGATGACTGGGTCGCCGGAGTCGGGGACCTGACGCTCGGGGTGAAGCACACGCTCTTCCACTCCGTGGACGCCGGCTCGATCCTCTCCCTGGGCGGAGAGGTGAAGCTGCCTGTCGGGAGTGAGGAGGACGGCTTCAGCAAAGGGACCACGGTGCTCGAGCCCTTCGTCTCGTTCGGTCAGATCCTACCGAGCAACTGGTTCCTGCACGCGCAGGGGATCGCCGAGTTCGTGACGGACTCGGAGAAGGGTGACCCCGAAGCGAAGGCCCGACTGGTTCTGGGGCGCAGGTGGACCAACGGACGGTTCGGTCGGGCGTGGAGTCCGATGGTCGAGGTTCTGGGTACCGCGGAGTTCGCCGACGAAGAGACCGAGTACGCCTGGGACCTGCTGCCCCAGATGCAGGTGACGCTCAACAAGCGTCAGCACATCATGCTCAACGTCGGCGTCCTTTTGCCCCTCACGGACGCCAGCGCACGCCAGACCAAGCTTCTGGTCTACCTACTTTGGGACTGGTTCGACGGAGGGTTCTTCGACGGCTGGTGACCCTGGCCGGGATCCGCGCGAAGGGCGGCCGCCGACCGGCAGCCGCCCTTCGCCGTAGTAATCGCTAGCCCTTGGCGTGGAGCGCGAACACCGCACCCTGCGGGTCCATGCACTGGGCCACCCGGTCTCCGCCAGGAACCTCCTCGGGCCCGTTGAGCACCTGCCCCCCGAGCTCCTTCACCACCTCCAGAGACGCGTCCAGATCGGACACGAGCGTATACAGGAGCCAATGCGGCGGCCCGGGCATCTCGGCCGGCTTGTCGTACATGCCGCCGAGCTCCTTCCCGCCGCTGCCGTACATCTGATAGAGGCCGAGCTCCCCCATGTCGAACGAGCTCGTCCTCTCCCAGCCGAAGAGGGCGGCGTAGAAGTCGAAGGCGCCCACATGGTCCGTCGTGGCCAGCTCGTGCCAGCTCATGCAGCCGGCCTGAGGGTCTCCTTCCCAGCCCGGGGGTGATCCGGCCGGCGTGTACACAGAGAGCACGGCGCCCTGCGGATCCCGGATGACCGCGATGCGCCCGACTTCCGGAATGTCCATGGGACCCATGAGGATCCCGCCGCCTGCCGCCTCGGCCTGCGCCATCGTCTGCGCGACGTCGTCCACACACACGTAGGCCAGCCAGTGTGACGGCACACCTTGGGCCTCTACGTCCTCGGGGAGCTGCATGAGGCCTCCGATCGGGGCCTCCCCTGCGACCATCCACATCGTATAGGGGTCGTCAGCGCCCTCCCACGCGCTGGTGCTCCAGCCGACGACCTTCGAGTAGAAGCCTTTCGCGGCCTCCGGGTCGGTCGTCATGAGCTCGTACCACACGAAGCTGCCAACGGGCAAGCCAGCCATCTTCCACCTCCCCAACGAACTTTGATTGCTCCACCCGGGGAAAGTGACTCACGAGCCATATCGGACGCCAGTCCGCGCGCGAGACACGCGCCACGGCCGCCGGGCCGGGCCGATGCGGCAGAGACGGCCATCGGTCGACTCGAACGCGGGTCCGAGGTATATTCGCGGCGCCCGACCGCCGGGACCCCAGCGTCCCTGATCGATCCATGCCGAACCGAAAGGGCTTCGAGACGTGAGACGAATCCTGGTGACAGGAGCCGGCGGGCAGATCGGGTCCGAGCTGGTGCCCGCCCTGCGCAAGGTCTACGGAGAGGACAAGGTCCTCGCGACCGACATCCGCTACCCCAAGACCGAGCTGGCCCGACAGGGACCGTTCGAGGTCCTCGATGCCACCGACGAGCACGCGGTCGGGCACGCCGCGATTCGACATCACGCGGACACGATCTTTCACCTCGCGGCCATCCTCTCGGCCGTCGGGGAGCGGGATCCCAAGCTCGCCTACAACGTCAACATGGGCACGCTCCACTCGGTCCTCGAGGTGGCGCGTGAGCAGCAGTGTGCCGTCTTCACGCCGAGCTCGATCGGTGTGTTCGGCCACGGGACTCCCAAGGATCCCACGCCGCAGGACACGATCATGCGCCCCAGCACGATGTACGGCGTGACCAAGGTCGCCGCCGAGCTCCTGTGTGATTACTACCATCAGCGCTTCGGAGTCGACACGCGCGGGGTGCGGTACCCCGGACTGATCTCGCACGGCGCACCGCCTGGAGGCGGGACCACCGATTGGGCGGTCGACATCTTCTATCAAGCGGTGGAGCACGGGCGCTATACGTGCTTCCTGAAGCCGGAGACGCAGCTGGACATGATGTACATGCCCGACGCCCTCCGGGCGGCCATGGAGGTCATGGAGGCGGACCCGACGCGCCTGAAGCACCGCAATGCCTTCAACGTCACGGCGATGCAGCTCGCGCCCGAAGTGCTCGCGGAGGAGATCCGCAAGCACATCCCTGATTTCGAGATCGACTACGAAGTCGATCCGGCCCGTGAGGCGATCGCCGAGTCGTGGCCCCGCCGCATCGACGATACGGCAGCCCGTGAGGAGTGGGGCTGGGATCCGCATTACGACGCCGCGGCGACGACCGAAGACATGATCCAACAGCTTCGGGCCAAGCTCTGACGCTCGGTCCGATACCCGCAGAGGAGACAAGCATGCCACTCGACCGTCTCGGCACGGCGCTGGACGCCCACGTCATGGGCCTGGAGAAGGCCGGCACGGCCAAGGGCGCGGAGACCGTGGTTCGCGAGGTACGGCGCGCCGCGGGCGAGCGCGGTCCAAGATTCCTGCTCGAGGGGGAAGGCGACAAGGAGTTCATCCGGATGAACTCCAACTCCTACCTGGGGATGGGTCTGAGACCCGAGGTGATCGCCGCCGAGGAGAAGGGCTCGGAGGAGTTCGGGGCGGGTCCCGGCGCGGTCCGGTTCATCTCCGGCAGCTACACGGCCCACATCGCCCTGGAGGAAAAGCTCGCGCAGTTCCACGGTCGCGAGGCGGCCATGATCTTCTCCTCCGCCTACGCCGCGATCGTCTCGACGATCGTTCCGCTCGTCACGAAGGACACCGTGTTGATCTCGGACGAGCTGAACCACAACTGCATCATCAACGCGATGCGGTTGGCCCGTCCCCTCGACAAGCGCGTCTACAAGCACAACGACATGGCGGAGCTCGATACGGCCCTCCGTGAGTTCCAGGGCAAGGCGAAACGGGCGCTCGTCGTGACCGACGGCATCTTCTCCATGAGAGGGGATCACGCACCCCTGGACGAGGTCATGGAGATCGCGGCGCGCTACGACGGAGGATACGAGGAGAACGCCGTCGTCGTCGTGGACGACTCGCACGGTGTCGGAGCCTTCGGCAGGACCGGCCGCGGCGTGGAGGAGTACACGGCGGCCGAGCCCGCAGACATCATGGTCGGGACGTTGGGAAAGGCCTTCGGGGTGAACGGCGGTTACGTCACCTCGAGCGCTTCGGTCATCCAGTTCCTGCGAGAGTCCTCGATGATGTACATCTACTCCAATCCGATCACCGTCGGTGAGGCGATGGCGGCGAGGAAGTCGGTGGAGATCGTCGACTCCGACGAGGGCATCGCCCTGCTGGAGCGACTCCGGGCGCTCACGAAGCGCTTCGAGGACGGCCTGGGCCGCATCGGGATCGAGACGATCCCCGGCGAGCACCCCGTGGTGCCTCTGATGATCCGGGACACCGCCAAGACGCACGACATGGTCCGCCACCTCTACGAGCACGGCGTGCTGGTGACCGGGCTGGCCTATCCGGTGGTCCCCCAGGGCGACGAAGAAATCAGGGCGCAGGTCAACGCGGACCACACCGAGGCCGACATCGACTACGTCTTGGGTGTCCTGGAGGCGTACGCCGGCTGAGCAGGCCCTGCGGCCGAAGGACTTACTCCGTCGGGTTCGTCGCGACCGGTTCGAGGGTCACCATGTAGAGCCAGAGCGACTCGATCTCGTCGTCGGTGAGCCTCGCCATCAACGGCCACGGCATGGCCGGATTGAGCTGCCGTCCGTCGGGACGGACACCCGTTCGCAGCACGGTGCGAAAGTCCTCCAGCGTCCAGCCTGCCAAACCGGTCTCGTGCGGTGTGATGTTGGCAGCGGGAGGCGTACCCTCCGGGCTGCCATCCACAGGTCCACCCGCGTAGTTCTCGGAGTGGCAGCCCCGACAAAGCTGGCCGTACCGGCGTCCCCACTCCAGCGACACGCCCTCGGGCTTGGTCTCGGGGTGCGGGGCCTCGTGATCGGTGATCCGGGCGGTGACGATCGGGGCTCCGGTCGCGAGCGCCATTCTCGCGCCGAACCCGAGCTTGAACGGGCCCGGTGAGGCGGCGACCGGCTGCACGTTACGCGCGTAGGCCAGAATCAGCGCCACCTCTTGGTCCGACATGTAGTTGTACTCGAAGGAGGGCATGACCATGAGTGCGTTGCCTTCCGGCCCGATGCCGTGTCGGACCGCACGCTCCCAGAGTGCCGGGTCGTAAACGGCCCGGCTGCCCCCCTGCCCGGTCGTGATGTTCGGGGCGGGAAGGATCACGAACGCCGGCACGTCGATGAGGATCTGGCCACCGAGGCTGGCCGTGTGGCAATCGACACACCCGTAGACCGTCGCGAGCCGCTCACCCTCCGCAATCGCGAGCGTGTCTTCGGGGGGCGGAATCTCCATCGCGAGCCCGTGCAGCGGAGCTCCGAAATCATTCGCGCGCGCTCGGTTGCTGAGCAGCCAGAGCGCGCCGAAACCGAGCGCGGCCAGCGCCACGACGCCGAAGACGATCCTGCGCAGCCACAGCATCATGTCAGTCTCCCTTGGTCCCCCTCAGTCGGGCTCGATCCGGACAGGGCACACCTTCAGCTCCGCCGTATGCGTGACGGGGTCATAGCCTCCGCCGGTCAGGTTGTTGACCGGCACGTCCGCAAACGAAAACGAGGTGAAGACGGTACCACGCGGAGACCGCTTGGTCTTCTGCACTTTCATGCGGACCGAGCCCCGTCGGCTCGACATGACTGCGTTACCGCCATCCTCCAGGCCCCACGCCACGGCATCTTCGGGATGCACCTCGAGCACCTCTTCCGGGAGCAGGTAGTCGATTCCGGAGGAGCGACCGGTCTGAGTCCGTGTGTGATAGGACTCCAACCGTCTCCCGGTCGTAAGCCAGATCGGGTACTCGTCGTCGATCGTCTCCGCGGGATCCACATACTCGATGAGCTGAAAGATGCCGCGCCCGTTCGGGAATTCCTGCTCGTGCAGGCGTGGCGTGCCCGGGTGCCCGTCGAAGGGAATCGGCCAGTGGTAGTTCTGCTCCGCGATCCGATCCCAGTCGATCCCGGCGTAGGTGACCGAGCACGAGCAGAGCTCGTTGAAGACCTCTTTGGCTTCGGAGTACTCGAAGCCCTCGAAGCCCATCCGCTTGGCCAGCTCGCTGATGATCCACCAGTCGGGCATCGCGTCCCCGGGTGAAGGCACCGCCTTCCGCAGACGCTGGACGCGCCGGTCCGTGTTCGTCTGCGTACCGTCGACCTCTCCCCATGCGGCGGCCGGAAGCACGACGTCGGCGAGTTGGGCGGTATCGGTCATGAAGAGGTCGCACACGACGAGGAAGTCGAGCGCCTTGAGCGCCTTCTCGCAGTGCTCCCGGTCCGGATCGGTAACGACGGTGTTCTCTCCGTCGATGAACATCGCCCGGATCTGGTCGCCGCACATCTCGAGTGCGGTGACCTTGGTGATTCCCTTCTCCAGATCGACCTTCGTGCCCCAGAGCTTTTCGAACTTCTCCTGGTTCGCCGGGTCCGTGACGGGCTGGAAGCCTGGATAGTTGTTCGGCAGCGCCCCGCAGTCTCCCGCACCCTGGATGTTGTTCTGTCCACGCATCGGGTTGATGCCTGTGCCTTCGCGGCCGATGTTGCCCGTCATCAACGCGAGGTTGCAAAGGCTCTGTACGTTCTGGACGCCACAGATGTGCTCGGTGATCCCCAGCGTGTAGTAGATGGCCCCGCGCTCCGCGCCGGCATACAGGAGGGCCGCCGCCTCGATATCGGCCGCAGGAACGCCGCTGATCTCCTCCGCCCACTCGGGCGTGAAGGCCTTCACGTGCTCGAGGAACTGCTCCCCCTCCGCGGTACGGTCGGCCATGAAGCCCTCGTTCACGAGGCCCTCACGCGCGATCACGTGCGCCATCGCCAGGAGAAGCGCCGAGTCCGAGCCGACCCGAAGCGGCAGGTAGATGTCGGCCATCTCGGCCAGCCGAATCCGACGAGGATCGGCGGTAATGAGCTTCGCACCCTTGGCGATCGCCTTCTTGAGACGCGTGGCCGCCACGGGGTGGCATTCGGTCATGTTGGTTCCGATGCAGAAGATCACATCGGGGTGCTCCATGTCCTGAAGGGGGTTCGACATCGCGCCCCGCCCAATGCTTGCCGCCAGACCGGCGACCGTGGGAGCGTGTCAGGCACGGCTGCAGTTGTCGATGTAGCTGGTGCCCAACCCCGCCCTGACGAACTTCTGCATGAGGTACGCGGCCTCGTTGGGGGCGCGCCCCGAGGCCACGGCGTAGAAGCTGTGTCGGCCGTACTCCTTCACGACGTTGCCCAGGCCCTTGGCCGCTTTGTCGAGCGCCTCGTCCCAGGAGGCCGGACGAAGCTCGCCGTCTTCGCCCCTCACGAAGGGGGTGGAGAGCCGGTCCCGGTGCCCGATGAAGTCGAATGCGAACTGTCCCTTCACACAAAGGGCGCCCTCGTTTGCCGGGCCGTCCATTGCCGGAAGGATCCCGATGACCTGGTCCCCGCGGGAAAGCATGTCGACAGCGCAACCGACACCGCAGTAGGGACAGATCGTCCTCGTCTTCTTCGTCTCGCCCGGTACGTCCTTGCTCGCCAGAGCCTTGAGATCGGCCAGGGCGCCCGTCGGACAGGTCTGTATGCACTGCCCGCAGAAGGTGCAGGCGGAGCCCTTCAGGTGGCCCTCGAACTCGACGGTGATCTGCGTGTCGAAGCCCCGGTTCATTACGCTGATCGCGTAGTCGCCCTCCTGCTCCGCACAGACCCGAACGCATCGGTAGCACGAGATGCAGTTCTCGTAGTCGCGCATGATGAAGGGATTGGGATCGTCCGGGCGGCTCGAGCCCGAACGGCGGCCCTCGAAGCGTCCCGTCCGCGCTTCGTACCGGTCCACCAACGTGGCCATCTCCTGTGAGGCGTAGCCCGACAGCTCGTCGACGTCGACCTCGCGGTTCTCGGACGCCACCATCTCCAGGAGGACACGACGGTGCATGTCGAGGCGCCCGCCATGCGACTTCACGCGCATTCCCGGCTGAGCCTCGGTGGTGCAGGACGCTACGGGATTGCGCGATCCCTCGACTTCGACGATGCAGAGTCTGCATCCGCCGAACGGATCCAGCCTCGGGTCGTAACAGAGGGTCGGGATCTCGCGCTGGTGACGCTCGCTCACCTCGTAGATCGTCTCACCCGGTGTGAAGGTGACTTCCTCACCGTCCAGGATCATGGTCGGCAGTCCCGACCCACTTCCATTCTGCTTCGCGCTCATGAAGTCTCGCTCAGCCTTCTCCGTTGACGTGTTGCTCCACTCGGCCCGGGAAGTACCGGACCAGGCTTTCGCTGATGAGGGGCGCGGCCATGCCCAGGCCGCACGCGCTCGTCTCCTTCATGGCCTGCCCGAGATCACGAACTTCGTCCAGCCAGCTGGTGAGATCCTCGGGCCCCGCCCGGCCGTCCAATCGCTCGGTGAGGCGTTGGGTACCGATCCGACACGGAAAGCACTTCCCGCACGATTCGTGTGCGAAGAACTCCATGGCCATGTGGGCGATCTCGACCATGTCACGCGAGTCGTCGAACACCATGATCCCCCCTGCACCGAGGAAGGATCCCTTGGCGCGGATCGCCGGCTCGTCGAGCGTGACGTCCAGGTCTTCGCCGGCGAGGAACCCACCCGAAAGACCGGCCATCGTCACGGCCTGCACAGACCGTCCCCCCGGCACCCCGCCCGCCCACTCTTCGATCAGCTCGCTCAGCGGTAGACCCAGCGGCACCTCGTAGTTTCCGGGCCGGGCAACGTCGCCGGAGAGCGAAATCACCTTGGTACCCGCAAGCTCGCCCCGACCGAGGCCCCGGTACCAATCGGCACCGAGCCGCAGAATCGGGGCGACGGAGGCCAGCGTCTCCACGTTGTTGACCGCCGTCGGACGGTTCTCGAAGCCGTGTGTGACCGGATAAGGAGGGCGGTTGCGGGGGAACGGGTGCTTGCCCTCCATCGAGTTCAGAAGCGAGCTCTCCTCCCCGCAGATGTAGGCTCCGGCCCCACGGATCAGGTGAATGTCAAAGGCGAACCCGGATCCGCCCACGTCTGCACCCAGGAGTCCGCCGTCCCGTGCCTCGTCGATCGCGGTCTGGAGAACCCCGAAAGTCTCGGGATACTCGTACCGAAGGTAGATGAACCCCCGATGCGAACCCGTGGCGTAGCCGGCGATCGCCATCCCTTCGAGGACGGCGTGCGGGTCGTGGTCCATCAGAGCCCGATCCTTGAAGCACCCGGGCTCCCCCTCGTCGGCGTTGCACACGATCGACTTGGGCTCTCCCTCCGCCTCGGACACGGCTTTCCACTTCACGCCCGTCGGAAAGCCGGCCCCACCGCGACCCGCGAGCCCACTGTCCGAGACGACCTGAAGAACCTCCTCGGGCGACATCTGCGAGACGGCCCGGCGCAGCGCATCGTAGCCGCCACCGGCCTCGTAGCCGCCCAGACTCGCCCGTCCCTCGTCGCGAATGTGTCGGAAGACACATTCTTCCACCCCGTCCGGCGCCGATGGCGGGACGGGGGAAGGACGGGCTTCGAGCGTCCCTTCCGCGGTGCCCACGAGCGTGTCGTGGCCCCGGATCACGGGAATGGGCTCGTCGCACCGCCCCGAGCAGGGCATCGGCGAGGCCCCTTCGAGCGATTCGAGCAGACGGTCGGCCCCGTGGAGCTTGCAGACCGGGCCCGTGCAGACTCTCGGAGCGGTCAGACCCCCGGGATCACGCGAGAAATGGTGATAGAAGGTCACCGTCCCGAAGAGGTCTGCCAGAGGAATGCGCAGCCGGACCGAAACCGTCCTGAGCGCCTCCTCCGAGAGATGACCGTCCCTGTCGTGGAAGTCGTGTAGGACGGGCAGCAGCGGCGCCGGGAATCCGGCGTGCCTCGCGAAAATCTCTTCGTTGCTGGGACGGATCATACGCGCGTGTGGACACAGTGGGAGGACCGGAGGGCACGCCTCCAGCCCGCGTCATGCGAATGTATGACGCGTAAACGTTTGTCGCACGGGTTTAAGATTCGACCTCCTGACGAGGCAGGCCCCACCGGTAGAAAAGTGCGGGCAGGAAGATCATGTTGAGCGCGGTCGAGCTGAGCAGCCCGCCCAGGACCACGACGGCGAGCGGTGACAGGATCTCCTTGCCCGGCTCCCCACCCCCCATCGCCAGGGGGACGAGCGCGAGCGCCGCCGTGAGCGCGGTCATGAGAATCGGGCTCAGACGCTCCAACGAACCCCGAATCACGACCTCGCGCAGCTCGACACCTTCCTCGAGCAGGTGCTGATAGTGACTCACCAGGAGGATGCCGTTTCGGACCGCGATCCCGAAGAGCGTGATGAAACCCACCATCGTGGCGACGTTGAGCACGCTGCCCATCGCCCACGTAGCCACCACGCCGCCGATCAGAGCCAGTGGAAGGTTCACCATCACCAGCAGAACCGTTCGGGCGCGCCCGAACTGCTGGAAGAGCAGGAAGAAGATCGCGACGATCGAGAAGACGGAAAGCAGGCCGATGGCTCGAGCGGCAGCCCGTCCGCTCTCGAACTGCCCGCCGTACTCGACGTAGTAGCCCTCGGACAGCTCGACCTGGGCCTCGACTCGCCGTCGGACCTCTTCGACCACACTCCCCACGTCGCGCCCCTCGACGTTGGCCTGAACGACGAGCTTTCGCTGCACGTTCTCCCTGGAGACGGTGTTGGGACCCCGGTCGAGGCGGATTTCGGCGAGGTTGCCGAGCGGGACCGTCCCTCCCGTCGGCGTGTCGACCCAGAGGCCTCCCACTTCGTCGATGCCCTCACGGCGATCGGAAGGGAGCCGCACGACCAGGTCCACCGAAGTCTCCCCCTCCAGAATCTGCCCCACCACTTCTCCGTTGAACGCGACGTCCACGGTCTCGGCGAGCCAACCGGGCGTGACCCCGTACCGGGACATGGCCACGCGGTCCGCATGGATGCGCAGCTGGGGCACGTCGGCCTGCTGCTCCACCTGTAGATCGACGAGCCCGGGGATTCCCTCGATCGCCGCTCGGATCGACTCGCCGACGCTCCGAAGCCCATAGAGGTCGGGGCCGAACACCTTGATCGCGATGGCCGCCTGGGTGCCCGAGAGCATGTGGTCGATGCGGTGACCGATCGGTTGGCCGACCGTCGTGTTCACCCCGGGAATCAGCGCCAGCATCTCACGGAGATCCGCCATCACGGCGTGAACCGGCGATACGGCGAGATCGAGGCGAACGTCGATTTCCGCCGCGTTGGCCCCCTGAGCGTGCTCGTCGAGTTCGGCCCTACCCGTCCGTCTCGCCGTCGAGACCACGGCCGGGTGCTCAAGCATCCGCTCTTCGACGCGGCGACCGATGGCATCCGACTCCTCGAGGTTGGTGCCGGGAACGGTCACGGCCGAAACCGTGAGCGTCCCTTCCTGGAACTCCGGCAGGAACCCGCGACCCATGGCGGTGAGGGCACCGACGGTGACGAAGACGCTCAGAAGCGCCGCGGCGGCAAGCGGCACAGGCCGACCGAGACACCAGCGCACGGTCGGCTCGTAGGCGCGCTTGAGCGCTCGCACGAGCCAGCTCTCACGATCCGATTCGACGATCTGCGCCCGAGGCAGGAGGACCGAGCACAGCACCGGGGTCACGGTCACCGCAACGACGAGCGAGGTCAGGATGCCCACGATGTAGGCCAATCCCAACGGGCGTAGCATCCGGCCCTCGACTCCCGAGAGGAAGAAGAGCGGCAGAAAGACGATCGTGATGATCAGCGTCGCGTTCACGATCGGGCCCCTCACCTCCCGCGCCGCATCGTAGACGACCTGGAGCCCGGGTCGCTGCTCCGCCTCCGGCAGATGTCGGTTCAGCCGCAACCGCCGGAACGTGTTTTCCACGTCGATGATGGCGTCGTCCACGAGCGCTCCGATCGCGATCGCCATCCCACCGAGGGTCATGGTGTTCATGGTGATCCCGAACAACCACATCACGACGACCGCTCCGGCGAGCGAGAGGGGAATCGCCAGGACGGAGATCATCGTCGTGCGGAAATTCCACAGGAACAGCATCAGGACGATCACGACCAGGATCGCACCATCCCGCAGCACCTCGATCACGTTGTCGACCGCGAGCGAGATGAAATCCGCCTGCCTGAAGATGTCGCGCTCGACGACGATCCCGTCGGGGAGCCCTGCCGAAACCCGATCCAGCTCCTCGTCGATCCGGCGGGTCAGGTCCAGGGTATTGATCCCCGGCTGCTTCTGGATCGAGAGCACCACGGCCGGGGCCGCATTGACCGAAGCCGTCCCGATGCGGGGCTTGGGGCCGATGCCGACGTCCGCGACGTCCCGCAGCAGCACCGGTGATCCGCCGCGTGTGGTGACCACGGTCATCTCGAGGTCTTCGAGATCCTCTACGCGACCCAGGCCGCGAATCAGTACCTCCTGGCCCCCCGAGACGTAGACGCCCCCGGACGCGACAGCGCTCGCCGATGCCGCCACCTCCATCACCTCCCGGATGCCGACGCGGTAACGCGACATGCGCTCGGGCGAGATGAGCACCTGGAACTGACGCACCTCGCCTCCGATCGGCACGACCTGGGACACGCCGGGAAGCGCGAGCAAGCGGCGTCTCACGATCCAGTCCGCCGCGGTGCGCACCTCCATCGGGCTGCGGGATTCGCTCCGGAGGCCGATCAGCATGATCTCGCCCATGATCGAGGTCACGGGCGCGAGCGCCGGCGGATCGACGCCTTCGGGGAGTTGCGCAGCGATCCCCTGAAGGCGCTCACCGACGATCTGCCGGGCACGATAGATGTCGGTGCCCCACTCGAACTCGACCCACACGATGCTGATCCCCTGGGACGAGGAAGAGCGGACCCGCCGCACGCCGGTGGCGCCGTTCACGGCCGTTTCGACCGGGAAGCTCACGAGGCGCTCGACCTCCTCGGTGGCCATGCCGTGGGCCTCGGTCAGGGTGACGACCGTGGGTGCAGTGAGGTCCGGGAAGACGTCGACCTGAATCGTCAGCGCAGCGTAGGCGCCCAGCGAGAAGAGGAGCGCAGACACGAAGACCGTCACGGCCCGGTTCGTGAGCGACCAGCCGATCACACGGTCGAGGAGTCCCGCCTGCGGGCTAGTGTGGATGGCCATGGTCGCTGATCTCGCTCGTGTTGAGAGAGCTGAGCTTGATCGGGTACTGCCCGCGTGTCACGACCCGCTCCCCGCGACGTACGCCCGACAGCACGATGGTCCACTCGCCATCCGTGGCCCCGACCTCCACGGCACGCCGTTCGAAGCTCTCCCCGGCGATCTGCACGTAGGAAACGAGGAGCCCGTCTTCGTCCACGACCGCTGCCGACGGCACCGCCAGCGCCCGAACGGGCTCACCGACCAGCGCCCAGCCCGTCACGAGCGCCCCGAGCGGGAACGCCGTACCGGGGTTCGCGACCTCGACCACGACGGGAATCGCCCGCGTGGTCGGATCGACCGTCGGGCCCACCGAAACGACGCGACGGGCGCGCACGGCCTCGATCGACCCCTCGCCCGAGAGCGTCGCTCCGGCGATCGCCGCCGGATCGACGCGGCCGGGGGGCAGGTCGAGACGGACCCACACGAGGGACGGGTCCGTTACGAGGGAGAGCATCTGCCCCGCCTCGACGCGCTCACCCAAAAGGAAGCTGCGCGACGCGAGGACACCGTCGATGGGGGAGCGGACTGCGAGCCTGTATGCGTCACCTTCCCTCCCGCCCAGCGCGTCGAGCTCCGCTTCGGCCACACCGAGGTCGTGACGGGCCTCATCCAGCCTGCGTCGGGGAATCGCGTCCGCTGCAAAGAGGCGCTCGCTGCGGTCCACCTCGATCCGCAGGCGCTCCACACGCGCCTGTAGAGCCGAGAAGGCCTCGGGACCCCCGACCGGTGAGAGCACCGCGAGCGTCTCGCCACGACTCACCCGGTCACCCACGACCGGCATGAGTCGGTTATCCTCGGCCCGAACGATTCCGTCCGCAGGAGCGCTCAGTCGGGCTGTGTGGTTCGGCGGCGGAAAGACTTCCCCGGTGACTCTGAAGGAGGCGTGTACTTCACGGGGAGCGACCTCGACCGTCTCGAATTCGATCGGCCACTGTTGCTCCTTCAGGAAGCTGATCCCCACCGGGGGCTCGACGGAAAGGACCGGAAGGTCGTCGGCCCCGCCGAAGACCTGAATGGGCCCGACGAAGATCTCGTCGCTGATCCGACCACCCTCGAGGGCGACGACCAGATCGTACATACCCGCACGGGGAAGTGTGACTGTCGGATCGAAGACACCGGGCCGGGAGGGAGCGGCTTGCCGAAACTCGTGGACGTCGTCGCCTTCGAAGATCAGGACGAGCGCCCCCTCCGTAACGGCTGTGAAGTCGCTCAGATCGGTGAGGTGGACCGCCCAGGGCTCGCTCTCCTGCCCGGCGAGGAGGGGCGGATGCTCGAAGAAGAGCTCGACGGCCTCGGTCCAGATCGTGATGGCTCCGCCCCCCGCGACCTCGGTTTCGGCCTCCACGACCTCCTCCGTCGGGGGCTCGGCACACGCGACCAGGGTGGCGGCGAGCAACCACACACCGATACGAAGTTGACGTGCGAGCTGGATCATCGGTCCTCGACCTCCTGCCCGGGCTCGGTGCCCCGAGCCCACTCCCATGTGTACAGTGCCATCCAGGCGTCCCGTCGAAGCTCGGCCTCCATCGTGGCGAGCTCCAGCTCGGTCCTCGCGGCGTCGATCAGCTCCAGGAGCGAAGTCTCCGCCTCTTCGTAGGACGCCAACGCCGACTCGAGAAGACCGGCCGCTCCTCTGACCTGTGCCAGCGCCCGCTCGGCGGACGGCAACAGCGCGCGAAGCGTCGTTTCGGCGACGACGGCCTCGGACGCCGTGCGCAGACGAACGGCATCGAGCTCCGCCTCCGCGATCCGGGACGCCTCGAGCGCGACGCTACGGGCCCCAGCCCGCCGGTCCGCGATCGGCAGCGGTACGGAGAGCCCCAGGAACAGCCCGTCCTGGCCGTCGGACTGACGCTTGAGCCCTCCGAGGACGCTCGTTCCGTCGAACAGACCCGAGGCGCCGACGCCCTCCAGCGCACGTCGACTCTCGAGCGCGGCCGATGCAGCGACGACTTCCGCCCTGCGGAAGGCCGGCCGACCGACCGTGGCCGGCACCGTCGGAACGGCCTCGGGGAAGCTCGAAGGTGCAAGTCTCGCCCCGGGCTCCTCCGGAACGACGAGCAGCCCCAGTCGCGCCTGCCTCGCCGCCATGTCCGCCGTCATCCCGGCGAGGAGTCGGGCGTACGCGGCACCCTCGGCTCGCAGACGCCGAACTTCCATACCCGAGAGATCACCCTCCGCATAGCGCACCTCCGCACGCTCTACGGCGGCGACGATCACTTCGGCGATCCGTCGAGCCTCCTCGAGCTTGCGCTCGGCGGCCCATGCCTCCCCGAAGGCCCTCTGGACCTCCAGGACGAGGGCAGCGTCCACGGCGCGAGCGGCGGCTTCGGCCTCCCGGACCCCGTAGTCGGCCGACCGGCCGCGAGCCGACCGCGCCCAGAGGCCGCCCAGGTCCTGGCGAAGCGTGACGTAGCTCTCGCTGTACCCGTCCAGGTCTTCGTGCGTGACCTCCAACGCGGGGTTGGCGAACGCGTTCGACACCTCCGACAGTGCCCGAGCTCTTCGAACGAGTGCCGAAGCTCTTTGCTTGCCCGGGCTGCTCTCTGCCGCGCGACGAAGCGCGTCGTTCAGCCCGATCCGCTCGATCCGCTCCTGTGCCTCGGCTCCGGGTTGGAGCGTGAGGAAGGCGAGGAGCGCCATGGTCATCTTCGTGCTTCGCACGAGTCGTGCCTCCGAGGTTTCTCGTCCGGCGGTGGACGGCCCATCGCCCGCCGCGTGACAGGCCGCCCCCGTCGGGGCGTGCCCATACGATCGGCGACTCCGGGGGGGGGTGCGCCGTGGGTTCAGTGGGAAGGACCGGGAGGGGCGCGTCCGCTCTCGGGTGCCGACGGGCTGCGGCTGTGAGGGCCCGTCGACTCGTCGACGGGCCCACCCTCCACCCGCCGACGGGTGCCCTCCAGGCCTCGCGACTCCGTGATCCGTTCGGTCCGGGGCGCGGAGAGCGTGGACGCCGCACCCTGCACGCCGAGTTCGATCGCCACTGCGAAATGGGCCCCGCGAGGATGCCCCACACGCTCCTCCGCACCGTCATGATGGACCCCGAGCTGCGTCACGCCAGATCCGATCGGGATCGCGAGCAAGAGGGCCTGGACGGCTCCCGCGAGACGACGGTGGGCGGACTTCATGCAGCGAACTTCCGGTCGGCATCACCCACTGTCAAACCGGGCGGGAATCTTCTATCGTCCCGGTCCGGTCGGTCACGTCGAGCGAAAAGGAGATACAAATGCGTCGATTGGCAACCGTCTTGCCGCGAGCCTCGGGATTGATCGCGGTCTGCCTCTTCACCCTCGCCGCGACCGGCACTCCCGTGCATGTCGAGCTGAACGCGTCTTACCCCGACGCGGACGCCGTTCTCTCCGAGGCACCCACCGAGGTCTGGCTGGAATTCAGCACGGAGGTGGACATGGAGCGCACGAGCTTCTCGATCCGCGGGCCCGATGGCCGCGTCGCGCTGGGAGACCTTCGGCAGATGGACGATCCTGCGGTCGTCAAGGCGACCGTCGACGGGGCCATGCCCTCCGGAGCGTATACGGTCTCCTGGGTGGCCGCCCCGCTCGAGGACCACACCGTGCGGGGCCGCTACAGCTTCCAGGTGGAGTAGCTCTCGAGCTCCGAGCCCGGCTGCCCCTGACGGCCGGGCTCGAATCCGATCAGCGGACCTCGAACGAGATCGTCGCCCACTTCGACTCGTAGTCGATGTCCTCGGCGTCGGTCTTCGCCATGTTGATGAACTTGGCGTACCACCGGCCAGACTCGTGCAGGGTGAAGCGGACGACACCCTCCCCGTCACTCCGATCCTCGCGCTCCTCGAAGAGCTTCCCGTCACGTACGCCGCCTGCGAGCACGAGCTGCCGCTGGACGGGCTTGCCGTCGACCATCACCCGGAGCGCGATCTCGTCGCCGACCGAGAGCTCGTAGGGGTTGTTCAGCGGGACGAGCTCGGCCGGATACCCGAAGACCTCGTCATAGCCGGAGGTACGCTGGTCACCCACCTGGTACACCGCCTTCACGTGCTTCGAGTACCGCTCCCATACGTCCTGGTCGAGCTCCCCGTCACGTTCCCGCTGTGCCAAGACGTCCGGTATCCCGTCCGTGGCCAAATACGTGTTGAAGTCTTCTCCCGACATCCCGAGATCTCTCGCGAGCGTGGAGACTCCGAGCACGTAGGTCCCTGCCTCTCCGACCCGCATGTCCAGAAAAGTCGTGTCCGCGTCCGCGTGCCAGCCGTCCATGGAGACCTCCTGGCGATGCCCGCCGGACGCCACCGATGCGTCGGCGACTCGGTCGGCCGTGATGGAGTTCTCCGAAACCAGGAACGTGCTGTTGAGAATCGGCACGGTGACGGCCGAATTCGCCGGCAGGTGGTAGGAGTCCATCTTGATGAAGAGGTCGTGCGCTTGCACGCCCACCGCCACGGCGAGCGCGAGGGCCGTGAGGACTGGAATGCGGTACTTCATGAATCTCGCTCCGGAAGGAGGGTGTGACACAGGCGCGTGAGCGCGCGAATATAGACCGTACGATTCGACGGCGCAGCGGGTCGTCGGGCGCCACTGTCATCTTCCCACGGGCTCATGTCACTGAAAGCCACGCTCAACACGCTCCGCACCCTCGGGCGCGGGGTCGTCCAGGGTCTCCCCGAGGCCACGGAAGACCGGAATCCGATCGAGCTCTACGGCGAATGGTTCGAGGCTGCGACCGAGGCCGGCATCTTCATGCCCGAGACCCTGGCTCTGGCCACGTCGACGCCCGACGGCGTTCCGTCCGTCCGAAACGTGCTCCTGAAGGGCTTCGACGACCGTGGCTTCGTCTTCTACACGAATTACAGGAGCCGAAAGGCCTCCGAGCTCGAGTCGAATCCGCGTGCCGCCCTCCTGTCCCACTGGTCGGTGTTGGAGCGGCAGGTCCGAATCGAGGGCCCGGTAGAGCGAGTCGGCACGGAAGAGTCGGCCGCGTACTTCGCCTCTCGCCCGCGAGGCAGCCGGATCGGCGCGTGGGCTTCGGATCAGAGCTCCGTGCTGATGGACCGAGGCGACCTGGCGAGACGCTTCGAGGAGGAGGAGGAGCGCTTCAAGGGACAGGACGTGCCACTGCCCCCGTTCTGGGGCGGATATCGGGTCGCTCCCGAGCGGATCGAGTTCTGGCAGGGCCGGGCCAACCGCCTCCACGACCGCCTCACCTTCATGCGAGACGGCGACACGTGGCGGACAGAGAGGCTCTATCCCTGAGCCCCGATGCGCTCAGATGAAGAGGAGCTGAGCCCCCTCCGTCTTTTCGAAGAAATCCATCGCGGTGATGATTTCCCTCACCTGCGGGACGAGGTCGTCCTGGGACAGGTCCATGAGTTCGGCCGCCATCTGACAGCCGTAGATCTCGGCTCCGGAGTCGTCGAGAATCTCCAGCAGCTCGCGGACGTCCGGGATGTCGAGCTCCTCGATCTTCTTCTTCATCATCCGCGTGCCGATCGTCTCCATCCCGGGAAGGCCCGCGAGCATGGTCGGCATGTGCATCGCCGGATTGCCCACCATCCCGACATGCAGGTTGTCGACCCGCTTCTCGGTGATGACGTCCATCCCCCAGAAGGTGAAGAAGAGCATGGCGTCGATGCCCATCATGCGAGCCGAGTTGGCCAGGATCAGCCCGGGGTAGGCCATGTCCAAGCTGCCCTTCGAGCAGATGATCGCGATCTTGCGCGTCTTCTCCTCCGAGGCTTCGTTCGCGAACTCCGACTGATCCAGCAGCTCCACGCCCGCTTCGTCCGTGACCGTACTCATCAGATGCACCCTTTCGGCTTCATCAGGCCGGAGATCTTCGCAGCCAGGATTCCCGGGCCCTTCGGGAAGAGTTGATACATCTCCTTGGTGGGAATGCCCCCGACCTTGGTGATCCTGCGAACCGTCGGTGGAGTCCCCTTCTCCGCGTTGTCTCTGCGGCAGAACTCGATGACCTGCCAGTGCCGATCCGTGAGCGCGATTCCACTCCTTGCGGCGATTTGCTCGGCGATCGCGGGGGTCCAGTCGCCCGCATCGACCAGAAATCCGTCGTCATCCACCTCCACGGCGTGCCCTGCCATCATGGTCGTCGTCATCGATACGCTCCCTGTCATCGGGTCTGTTGGACCGAGGCCGGCGTTCCCTGACCGTTCTCGTTCTTCGTCGTGTCTTGCCCCAACTCCCGAAGCACACTGAGTAGCAGGGCCATGCCCCGCTTCACCTCGGGATCTCTCAGCCCCTTGAGAAGTCCGGGCCTCTTGCTCGGCACCGGCTCGACCAACGCGTGAGCGGCGCGGTCCGCCACGTCGAGCACCTCGGGCTGGGTGAGGTTTCGGACGGTCAGCAGGATGCTCACGACGTTCTGCCCGAGGAGCCGAACGTCATCGGGCGTGAAGCTCGTGGAGACGTTCCTGAGGACCTGCAGGCCCTCTCGCACGAAATCGATCGTGCCGTCCTCTTCCATCGCGGAGAGCTTGGCCGAGGCGACCTGAAACACCTCGTTCGCCACGGGCATCATGTCCTCGCGCAGCTCGACGATGCCTTCCAACCGGCGCTCCAGCGTCGTCAGCGAGCGCTCGATGTTCTCGAGCCTCTCGCAGACCGAGGTGAGCACCATCATCATGTCCGTCTCGGGCACGACCTCCATCCCCGAGTCCAGGGCTGCGGCCTCTTCGGATCTCATCGGTCAGCTCCACTTCCCCGACATGGTCATCCGGTGAGGGACACCCGGGAGATCCTCACCCTTCAGGAGGACGTTCCAGTAGATCCACTTGAAGGCGAGCTTGCCCCAGTGGTTCATCTCGCTCTCGCCGAGTAGGGTCATCGGGCCCACGCCGGGCAGCGGGAAGCGACCGGGCAACGGTTCCGTCTCGTAATTGAAATCGATCAGCAACGCCTTTCCGAATCCGGTCTCGATGAAGCAGTTGGCATGGCCGTCGAAGCAAGGATCGAGCGGGCGCCCGTGAATGGCCCGCAGCAGGTTCTCGAGGAGCACCTCGCCCTGGAAATGAGCGACGGATCCGGCCTTGGAGGTCGGTAGGTCGGTCGCGTCGCCGATCACGAATACGTTGTTCCAGCCCTCGGACTGCAGTGATCCGCGGTCTGTCGGAATGAAGGCCAGCTCGTCACCCATGTCCGACCGCTCGATGACCTCCGATCCCATGTTCGTGGGGACGGAAACGAGCAGGTCGAAGTCGACGGCCGCCCCATCCCAACTGCTCAGGACGCCCCGTTCTCCGTCGACCTCACTGGAATTGAAGTCGGTCAGGACCTGGACATTCTTCGCCTCGAGGAGATGACCCAGCGCCGCGCTCGCTCTCGGCCTGGTGAATGCTCCGTCCAGCGGCGTGGCGTACACGAGCTCCGTCTTGTGGCGCAGACCCCTCTGCGTGAGATACCAGTCCGCGAGGAAGGTGAACTCCAGCGGCGCCACGGGGCACTTGATCGGCAGCTCGACGAAGTTCACGACGAGCCGGCCACCCTCGAAGTGCTCGAGTGCATCGGCCAGCGCGACGGCTCCGTCGAGCGTGTAGAAGTCGAAGGTGTTCTTGCGCCACCCGGGCCCGGTCAGGCCCTCGAGCTCCGAGGGTACGATGCGGCTGCCGGTCGCGATGACGAGGAAGTCGTAGTCGAGCGTTACGCCGTTGCTCAGCCTCACGCGATTGTCGTCCGGCTCGACCAAATCGATCTCCGAAAGGATCATTTGCACACCGGCGGGAACGAAGCGCGACCGTGGGCGCACGACGTCGCGCTTCTTGTAGACACCGAAGGGAATAAAGAGCAGCCCCGGCTGATACAAGTGCGCGTTATCCTGATCGACGAGCGTGATCTCCCACCCGTTGGGGTCGAGCTCCCTCCGGAGCTTTGCGGACATCAACGTGCCGGCAGTTCCGGCTCCCAGGATCACGATCTTCTTCATGGGTCCCCCCATCTTCCACGTCGACGATGCCCAAGCGATCGGCGACGCTGAAGTAAGGTCTACCGCGACTGAGATGCCGTCTGTCGGGGTCTGGGTGGTGCCGCAGGTCGGGAGACCGCACACCGGAGTTGTGGGGTGTCACTCGACCGACCGTGGGAGTTCTCCCGACTCGACGAAGGACCCCAACCCGATCTTGCTTATGGAGTTACGTGGCGTGGGACACCCCTGGGACCACGACGGGCTTGCATCAATCCGATTCAAGTCGCAGCCTGTGAGCCCGCCGAGCCCGAAAACAGCAGCTTCGGGACGAGCGCCCGACCGGAAGCGAACGAGGAACTCATGTTGACCGATATCGAGATCGCACAGGCGGCCGAGCTGAGGCCCATCACGGAGATCGCCGCCAAGCTGGACCTTGACCCCACCGAGATCGAGCCCTACGGCCACTACAAGGCCAAGGTACCCCTCGAGGTCATCCGCAAGCGCGAGGGGACGCCGGGGAAGCTGGTGCTCGTGACGGGAATCAGCCCCACGCCCGCCGGCGAAGGCAAGTCGACCGTATCGGTCGGACTTGCCGACGCGCTCAACCGGCAGGGCAAGAAGGTCGTTCTCTGTCTTCGGGAGCCGAGCCTCGGGCCCGTGTTCGGCATCAAGGGTGGCGCAGCCGGCGGCGGTTACTCACAGGTCGTTCCGATGGCGGACATCAACCTGCACTTCACGGGCGACTTCCACGCGATCACGTCCGCGCACTCCCTGCTTGCGGCGATGCTGGACAACCACCTCTTCCGGCCGAACTCCCTCAACGTCGACCACCGCCAGATCACATGGCCGCGTGCGGTCGACATGAACGACCGCGCCTTGCGCTCGATCGTGATCGGGCTCGGGGGCCGGAACGGCGGAATCCCTCGGGAGGACGGGTTCGTCATCACCGCCGCCTCCGAGATCATGGCGATCTTCTGCCTGGCGAGTGGATCGAGCGACCTGACGGAGCGGATCGCCCGGATCATCGTGGGCTTCACACGGGACGGCACACCGATCCGGGCAGGCGAGCTGGGGGCCCAGGGCGCGATGACCCTGCTCCTGCACGAGGCCATCAACCCCAACCTCGTCCAGACGATCGGGGGAACACCGGCCTTCGTCCACGGCGGGCCCTTCGCCAACATCGCGCACGGCTGCAACTCGCTCATCGCGACCCAGTCGGGAATGGCACTCGGCGACATCGTGGTCACCGAAGCCGGTTTCGGTGCCGATCTCGGAGCCGAGAAGTTCTTCGACATCAAGTGCCGCTATGGTGGGCTCGAGCCGGCCGCGACGGTCGTCGTCGCGACCATTCGGGCGCTCAAGATGCACGGTGGTGTCGCGAAGACGGACCTGGCCGCAGAAAACCTGGAGGCCCTGAAGGCCGGCCTCGCCAACCTGCAGGGACACGTCGAAAACGTCCGGAAGTTCGGTGTCCCGCCGGTCGTGGCAGTCAATCGCTTCGCGTCGGACAGCGACGCCGAGGTGCGAATGGTCTTGGACGCCTGCGCAGAATGGGGCGTGCGCGCAATCGAGTCGGATCCTCACACGCAGACAGGTACCGGGTGTCTGGACCTGGCGACCGCGGTGATGGAGACGGTCGAATCCGGAGAGGCCGCCTACAAGCCGCTCTATCCGGATGACATGGGGCTCGTGGAGAAGATCGAGACGGTCGCGAAAGAGATCTACGGAGCCGACGGAGTGGATGTCCTTCCGGCGGCGCAGAAGTCGATCACCCAGCTCGAGGACATCGGTATGAGGGACGTGCCCGTCTGCATCGCCAAGACACAGTATTCGTTCTCGGACAATCCGGCGCTCCTGGGCAGGCCCAGCGGCTTCCGAATCACGGTCCGTGACGTCACGCCTTCGGCTGGGGCGGGCTTCGTCGTCGTGAAGACGGGAGACATCATGACCATGCCGGGGCTTGCCGCTGCACCGGCTGCGCTCGGCATGTCGATCGCCGACGACGGCGAGATCGTCGGTCTGGCCTGACCCGAGCGGAGACCCCGCTCAGAGCGATCCGTCGACCAGGATCGGGGTCCCGTCGAGCCAGACCGAAGGGGTGCGAATCACGGCGTCGAAGTGTGTCTTGGCCTGGACGACACCACCGAGATTGGCCGAGGTCCCGATTCCGATGTGGATCGTGCCGTCGATCCCCTCGTCGTTGAGCATCTCACCGGTGAACTCCGTGCAGTCGGGATTCAGCCCGATCGCGAACTGGGCGATGTTGTAGACCGCCGGATCGCCCTGGCGGGCGAGCAGCTCCCGGAGGAAGCTCGCCTGGCGGCCTCCCTCGATCGAGCGGACCCGACCTCCGCGCACGCGAAAGACGACGGGCTCCTCGATCACCCCGACGCCGTAGTACGGGATGCTGCCGTCGACGACGAGCGTGCCTTCGGTCGTCCCCTCCACAGGCGACGCGTTGGCTTCGATGTTCGGGACGGCCGTGAAGCCTGCGCTGCGGACGACACACGCGTGGCTGTTCCCGGGTCTTCCACGGAGCGACATCGTCAGTTCCGTGCCGGCCGGATTCGAGACGCGGACCTCTTCCGCCCGGCCCAGTGCCTCGGCGAGCGCGTCACAGACCGGCCTGCGCGCCATGAAATCGGTGAAGAGCCCCCCCTCTCGCATCTGCCGCTCGCTGAAGGCGCTCATCGAAACGACCCGCGCGCCAGCGGCGATGGCGCGCCGGGTGGCAGCCGTGTGCGCGAGCGAGTGGTAGACGACGAGAAAGACCACGTCCGCCCGGGCCATCGCCTCGGACACGGCGACGGTGGGCTCTTCGTTGTCGATGGTGCGTCTCGGGGAGGAGACGATCTCGACCTCGGCACCGGCCTCCGTCGCCGCCGTTTGCAGGGCCTCTGCGATCGGAAGGCGCTCCTGGTCCGAGACGACCACGACCCGCTCACCCTTCGCGACCCCCGCGCAGGTCTCCACGAGCACGGTCGCCCCCGGGGCCATCGAGGTCACACGAGAATCTCCCGGTCGCGTTGCACGACGACCCCGTCGACTTCGATCGTGGGCGCCCACATGAGCAGATCGTAGTGAGTCGGCGCGATGACCTCGCCGCCGAGCGTGAAGCTCGTTCCGATGCCGATGTGGATCGTTCCGAGCACGCCTTCATCGTCGAGCATGGCCCCGGTCAGACGCGCATTCGGATTCAGGCCGACTCCGAGCTCGGCCACGTTGAAGCAGTTCGGGTCTTCGTGGCTCTCGAGATCGGTCCGCAGCACGTCCGCCTGCGCACCGCCCCGCATCTGCCGGATGAAACCGCCCTCGACCTCACAGGTGATCGGCTCGTCGAGCACACCGATGCGCAAGTACGGGACGCTGGCATCCGAGATCAGGAGTCCCTCGGCGCTACCCGTCACCGGCACGACGTTCACCTCGATGTCGGGGACGGGAGCGAGCTGGCCGGGCTCGGGGATGTTCGTCAGCACGTTCGCGCGGCGCCCCTCGATCGAGAAGCTCAGGTCGGTGCCCCGCGGGGACGTCAGACGCACCCGGGAGCCTTTGGAGAAGGCCTCGCCGAGCCTGTGGCACACGTCGGCCTGCGCCTCGAAATCGGTCTCGAGGAGCGCAGGACAGCTCAGCACCTCGTCCGTGTAGGCGGTCATGAGAATCGCCCTCGCACCCGCCTCGAGCGCGGCCCGGGTCGCCTGCGTATGCGTGATGGACGTGCTGACCGGGGAGAAGATCACGTCCGCCTCGAGCATCGCCGCCGCCGCGGGAGCGCTGGGCTCCTGCCCATCGTGGCTTCGCGGCGCCATCACGCAGGTCGTCACGTCCGCGCCTACCGCCCGTGCCTCGACGGCCACGAGCTTCGCGATGTCGGTCATCGTGTAGTCGGTGACGATGACGACGCGCTCACCGGCCCGTACACGTCCATTCACGTTTACGAGCTTGATCGCTCCGGGATGTCCTGAGCTCATGTGTCGCCCTCCGATGGTGCGTCCGGACGTTTCGACTCGCCGAAGAAAGAATCCATCAGGATGGCCGTGAAGCCGTCGCCCGTGCAGTTCGTGGCCGTACGCAACATATCCGGAATCCCGCTCGAGAGTGCGATCCAGGTCGCGACGAACTCGCTGCTCGCGGGCTCCTCGAGCCCGACCATCGAGGCGAAAAGGGTGGCGCTCCACAGAGCCGTGCCCATGCCCGCCGGCAGACCCGGGGCGGCGATCGTGAAGAGCACGACCGCCGGCCAGGCGGCCAAGAGCAGCGTCCAGCTGACCTCGATCCCGAAGACGTGGGAAAGCACGAAGGGTGCGTAGGCCACGTAAGCCAGCGCGCTCGCATCGAGGTTCATCACGGCCCCGAAAGGCAGGACGAAGTCGGCCACCTCGTCGCGGACCCCATACGCCTTGGCGTTGGCCAGGTTGACCGGAAGCGTGACGAGCGAGGACGAGGTGCCGGCCGCGAAGACGGCCGTCGGCACATAGTAGACGCCCAGAACCCGGCCCACCGGCTGCCGGGCCAGGATGCGAAGCACGACGAAGACGTAGAAGGCCCACCAGACGGCACACAGAAAGGCCGTATAGGCCGTCATCGCCAGGTAGTTCGCGAGCCCGAGCCGGGCACCGAAGCGCACACCGACTGAGATCCCGAGGAGGAAGACGATCGGGACGAGCACCCCGGCAAGCCGAGGGCCGGCCCGGGAGATCGCCTCCTCCACCTTCGAAAGCGTCCCGTAGACGGCTTCGGAGCGGGCGCCGATCAGGCCGACGACGACCGAGAGCACGATCGCCAGCAGCGCGACCGAGGCCCCTCCCTGCCCCAACGTGCTCAACATGCTGCCCGCACGCGTGAGGCCCTCCTCGGCCCCCCCCCGCAGCGAGACCCCGAAGAGCAAGGTCGAGACGGAGAGCCCGAAGAGCCCCGCCACGACCGAGGTCGCGAAGTACCACCCGACGACAACACCCGCGAAGCGCCCGGCGCGACCACGCCGGACGAGTCCCGCGATCGCAGGGCTGAGGGCCATGACGATGAGAATGGGCACCAGGCGCACGATCCACGCGATGAGCTCGACGACACCGTCCGAGACCGGCGCGAGCTGATCGGGCAAGAATCCGCCCAGACCGATGCCGGCAACGAGCGCTACCAGCATCCACACGTATCCGGGAACCTCGCGCGGGCCTTTCATGCCGGCATTGTGGCGTGAAGGGGGGCTCGCGTCCAATGTGCCCCTTGCCCCGATCGGCCGGGTGGCCGGCACGTTCGGCCACTGACGAGACCCCTTACCGTGGAGGAGGCGTCATGCCGGGGACCGCGCCCTCGGGACGCTTCCTACCGGGGCTGGGTGCGCTGAACGAGGTCGTCGACTTCTTCGTCGCGCTCTCGATCCCCGAGACCACCCTGCGGGGGGGACCTCGATGCGGGGTGGGATCTCGCCGCCAGCCTCGTCGGTGCGACCTTCGTCGTCGCCGTGGTCTACATGCGGGGTCGGCGACGCGCGCCGGAGGCGGTCTGAGCGCTAGCGCCGCACGAGGTCCAGCAGATGTTGCCCGATCACGTGATTGTCGATGATGCCCGCGAAGAGCTCCGCCTGAGGGCCCTTGGCAAAGAGCGGTACCATCTCCGCGGTGTGATCCACCGTCGTGTAGTCGGCCACGAGCGACTCGCTACCCCCGGATACGCTCGCGAGCGCCCGGATCTGCTGCGCCATGATCCCCATGCGGATCGCCTGCTCTCTCGCGGAGTTTCTCGTCGCGCCCACGAGCAGCCCGAGCGTCGCGTTCAGATCCTGCGCAGCTTGCTCCAGCCGCTCGGATGCGGCGACGAGCTCGAGGCTGTCCTGCGCGACCCGGAGACCCAACCCTCCGGTTTCGTGATCCGCCGTTACGAGAATCAGTGTCTCCGGCTCACGAGACTGGAACTCCAGGGCGACACCCACCGCCGCGTCCAGCTCCAGCATCTCGTCCGTGACCCGGTCCAACGGCTCGTTCCCGTGACCCCGCCAGTCCGGCTGCGAACCCTCGACCATCAGGAAGAAGCCCTGGTCGTTGCGACTCAGGACCTCGAGCGCCGCCGCCGTCATCTGAGGCAGCGTCGGCGAGCGGTCCTTCGCCGCCGGCATGTCGTTCTCACCGAAGAGCCCGACAAGCCGTTCGGCGCGTCGCAGATTCGCGGTTTCGAGGTCCTCGGCCGAACTCGCGACGGTGGCGCCCTCGATCAGCGGCCGGATCAGGTCCGCACCGTCCGGGCGCACCTCCTCGTGGAACCAGCGCACACCACCACCCAAGACCACGTCGATGCGGGCCTCGACGAGATCCGCCGCGATCTCGAACTCCATGGAGCGCGCAGGCTGATGCGCTGCGAAAGAAGCCGGGGTCGCATGAGTCACGCTCGAGGTCGCGACCAGCCCTGTGGCCATCCCCAGATCTCGGGCCACCTCCAGCACGGACTGCACCGGTACCGAATCCGGCCCGACTCCGATCGCCCCGTTGTAGGTCCGGACTCCCGAAGCGAACGCCGTCGCGCCCGCGGCGCTGTCGGTGACGTCGGAGTCCGACGCCCGCGTGTCGACCAGCCCCAGGATCTTGAATTCCTCGACCGCGAGTCGGTCTGCTGCCAGTCGGGCGGCAGTCCAATAGCTGACACCGACACCGTCGCCGATGAAGAGCACGATGTTCTTCGGTTGCTGGGCCTCGAGACCGGTCGAGGCGGTGATCAGCGCCAGAGCGGCGGAGACGATGGGGAGACGGAGAAGGCGCATGCAATGCTCCGAATGAGTTGAAGCTGTCGGGATTAGATGGACCACCGGAGGTCTCGCGAGGTTCCTCCGGCACGAGTTCGAGATTGGTGGGTTGTGCGAGTCTCGCGCTCCGTGCACGTTCCCGCAATCATCCTCCTGCGAATGGGAAGATATACAGATGTCACGCGGCCTCACCCCCCTTACGGCGATCCTGGTCGTAACCGCCTGCGCCTCTGCTCCCCACCTCCCGACCGTCACGAACGGGCAGCTCCTGCGCCCCACCTATCTCAGTCGGACGACCGGACTGGACAGACAGTTCCTTCTTTACCTCCCGGCAGGATACGCTTCCGCAGGAAAGCTGTGGCCGGTCATCTACTTCCTTCACGGCGACGGAGAGAGAGGCAACGGGCTCACCGAGCTCGATTACGTGCTCAAGCACGGACCCCTCATGGAGGCATGGATCCAGAAGCGGGACCTCCCCTTCATCATCATCGCGCCCCAGCTGCCGCTCTTCGGACGCGCCAGTCCAGCCTCGTCGGGCGCGGATCCGCCCGACGCCCTGGCCGAAGCCATCCCAGCCCGCGAGGCTCATGGGCGCTCCCGGAGCGCGAGGCTCCGAGAAGCATATCCGATCGAGCGCCAGCGCTCCGAGGATTTTCCCGGTGACCACGCCCCCTATCCGGAGTCCGGCGATCCGCCGGACGGATGGATGGCGGTGGAGGCGGACGTTCTACGCATCCTCGATACCGTCCTCGCCGACTACAACGCCGATCCGGATCGTGTCTACCTCACAGGCTTGAGCTACGGCGGCTTTGGAACGTTCGACCTGGCGGCAGAGCACCCCGACCGGTGGGCCGCCATCAGCCCCATCGTGGGCACCGGGAGGCGTGAGGATGTCGAGCGACTGGCCGCCGAAGGGATCCCGACGTGGCTCATCGGTGCCGGGGCGGACATGGTCGTGAAGCCCCACTGGCTCTACCAGATGGCACGTTGGCTGGAGGAGGCCGGCCACCCCTCGCTTCGGTTCACGGTTCACGAGGACATGAGCCACGACGCATGGATCCGGCCATACGCGGGGGAGGACTTCTACGACTGGCTTCTGAGGCACCGTCGATCTGATCGCCGCTGAGCGCGCCGGACTGTCACTTACCGGCCTCGGCTCTCGTAGGGCCGGGTGATGCAAGAGAGCAAGAGCAGGGTCGCGTTGGCGTATTTCGGGGTGTACTGGGCATATCTGTTCCTCAATCCCGAATCCGAGCGCGAGCACTGGGCCACGCTGGTCCTGATCCCGGCTGCACTCGCCTACATCAGCCTGCCCCACCCGGGCCGGAGCCTTTCCCACGCGCTCGCCTCCGTGGGTCTGCGCCGGGACCGCTGGAAGATCGGACTCGGCTGGGCGATCGGCATCGGCGTCGCGATCGGCCTCCTCCAGACCTTCGCGATGAGCCAGGGGGAGGCGATCCGAGCCACGATCCTCAGTGGCAAGGCTCTCTACCTCTTCCCGATCACGTTCGCGCTCATGCTGGTCATGGCCGGCTTCACCGAGGAGTTCTTCTTCAGGGGCTTTCTCCAGACCCGGCTTCAGGAATCCACCGGTCGCACGTGGGTCGCTGTCGGGGTCACGTCGCTGCTCTTCGGCGTGTACCATCTGCCTTACGCGTACCTGAACCCGAACTGGCCCAGCGCCGGGGACTGGGGTGCCGCCTGGGGCGCCGCTCTGGGTAACGGTGTTCCGGGAGGTCTCGTGTTGGGGATCCTCTACGCCCGGAGCAGGAATCTGGTGGCTCCCATCGTGTTGCACTCGCTCATCAACGCGATGCCGGTGATGACGCGACTGGAAGAGATGCTTCGTTTCTGAGCCGTCGTCTCGTCGGAGCACGATCACGGCAGAGACCCCACACCACCCCGCCGGCTTCGTGCGGGACGGTATGGGGTCTCGCGGCCTGATCCGCGGGTGAATTCCGCGTCAGTCCCTCAGACGACGCAGACGTACGTCTCCACTCACGGTGTTGAAGCTCAGCTCCCGACCACCGTCCCCGAGCCTTCCACTGAATTCCGAGCCGATGAAGCGGTCTCGGCTTCGGTGCACACTGAGGTCGAAGTCCGAGCGGAAGTCACCCGAAAGCGACTCGAAGTCGATCTCCGTATCGACCCCGTCGGGCATCCAGACCGTGATGTCACCACTCACCGTGGAGTAGTGCAACTCGTCCCAGTCGGCGGACTGCATCTCGATCTCGATCTCCCCGCTCACGGTCGAGCCGCGTCCCACGCCGGTCGTCGAGACGAAAACGCTTCCGCTCACCGTCGAGGCATCGACATCGGAGCGCAGGCCGTCCGCCTCGACGTCCCCCGACACCATCCCGCCAATGAACTCCACACCTTCGGGAACCCGAACCTCGAAATCGACGCTGACGTTGATGCTGCGCTGCCCCCGGTCCCGATCGTCGTCCCAGTCACGGTCACGATGGTCGCAGCCGGAATCTCCCGTCCTCGGGCGATAGACCGCACACACGATCACCCCACCCCGCACTTCTTCCACTCGAATCTCGACCTCGTCGAAGTCGCGCGTCCGCCCCCGCTTCTCTGCAGTCACTTCGGCCGTACCACCCGATGCCAGCGTCGCGCGAATATCTCCACTGATGCCTCGGACCTCGAGGAAATCACCGGCGGCCACCCGTCCCGACCACTCCGTGACTTCCTCCTGCCCGGCCAGAGGCGAGGCCCCGACCAGCGCACAGGCTCCGAGCATCCAACCCGTCCCCATCAATCCCTTCCGCATGCCACCCACCCCTTCGAGAGTAAGGTCGCGGAGCGTCTCTCGGCCGCCGCGACGCGGCCCGGCGAGACGCCTTCGGCCGCTACAGATAGGACGGCACCAAATACGGAATTGTTGCAGCGTCGCCCATTGAAAGTCCGAGTGGCCCTATTGAAGTCGACGCCCGGCCGTGCCGTATTACGGGCAGGGTGACACAGCAGCCGGATCCCGCGGCCGCCGGACGGGATCCCGAACGGGAGGTACGGGTGAGCTACGTTCCGATCCACGTGCATACGCCACAGGTGGCCTCGAGCCGCGCCAAGAACCTGAGCTACAAGCTCCAGGAAGTGATCCAGTCGGCCCAGGCCAACGATCCCGGGCTGGATACGCAGGACATCGAGATGGCGCTTCAGCTTGCCCGGCCGGCAGGCACCGTGCAAAAACGCGCCGCGATCGCCTTCGTCGTCGCGGTGGCGCTTCTCGTCCTCGGTGTGGTCGCCTTCCTGGTGCTCGGGGCGGGCTAGTCGGTCCGGTGATCCGCGGCCTCGGCCCGTCGGGAGTACCGAACCGGGCCGGCTTTCATGCGCCGCACGACGATCTTTCCCCCGGCGACAGCGAAGAGCGGCATCAGTAGAGCCAGAGCCCAGGGATACCAGGCAGGTTGACCTTCGAGCGGCTGCCAGCCGTTGAAGGCCAGCGTCCCCAGCCCCATCACGAAGAAGAGCGCGCCCAGTCCCGCGGCATGAGCGACTTCGGAGTGGTCCGCGACGGTCGCCGTGACATACCCTCCCAGCACGGCGAAACCCGCGCTGTAGACGAGGTTTACGCTCAAATAGGCCGGTGTGAGCTCGATTCCGGGCTCCATGCCGCCGAGCATCACCGTCGAGGCGACGGCGGTGGTGATACCCACCATCACGGCAGCGACGAAAAAACCGCCCAGGACGGAGAGACAGCTTCGAACGATGGACATGTCCCAGGGTAGTGCCCTCGACGCGCGGATACAACGAGCGATCCCCCGATGATCGAACACCCTACCTGCCTGCCCACGTCCCGCGAGCCGATCCACAGGACCTCACACGGTCCGAGTCGGTAAGGCGTAGGCATGACGCTTCGAATCCGCCCGGCCACGCCGGACGACGCCCGGGGCATCCATGAGATCTACCGCCCCATCGTGCTCGAGACCGTGATCTCCTTCGAGCTCGACCCACCCGATGTGGGAGAGCTGGACGCTCGAGTGCAGAGCAATCTCCTGACGCATCCGTGGCTGGTGTGTGCCACCGAGACCGGAAGGGTCGCCGGGTATGGCTATGCCGACCGCCTGAAGGCCCGAGAGGCATACGAGTGGAGCACGGAGGTATCCGCCTACACCCATCCGGACTTTCAGCGAAGGGGAATCGCCAGAGCGCTCTACACCGCCCTCTTCGCCATCCTGACCCACCAGGGATTCGTGAACGCGTTGGCCGGAATCGCACTGCCGAACGACGCCAGCATCGCGCTGCACGAAGGCATGGGCTTCACGGCCGTGGGTACGCTCTCGAGCGTCGGCTACAAGCTCGGTGGCTGGAGGGACGTCGGCTGGTGGGAGATGCGACTTCAGCGTCCACCCGACGTGCCGGCCGCACCCCGCCCGTTCCGGGAAATCCGGGAGGACGCGGAGGTGCAGGCCGCGCTCGCCGCCGGGGAAGCACTTCTCCGATCCCGACCCTGAGCACGGCTCCAGCGGTCGCTCCCGGCCCTCATCCCGTGGGTTCAGTCCGAGCGAAGCACCTTCATCGGATCCAACCGCGCCGCCCGCCGGGCGGGTAGGTAGGTCGCGAGAAAAGCGACGAGGCTGAGCGCGAAAGGAACGCCGAGGAAGGTGGCCGGCGTGATCGCCTGCCCTCCGTAGAGCAGGCTCGTGACGAACTTGGAGGCTCCGAAGGCACCCCCCAGCCCGATCACGACGCCGATCCCGGCCAGGACCATCCCCTGGCGCACGACCATACCGAGGACCGAACCCCGATCGGCGCCCAGGGCCACGCGTATCCCGATCTCTCGCCTTCGCTGAGCGACCGAGTAGGCCATCACCCCGTAGATGCCCACGGCTGCCAGAAGCAGCCCGAGCAGGCCGAAGGCGCCCAGCGTGACTCCCGCGATTCTCGCCGGCATGAGGGCCAACCCGAGGTAGGAGTCCATCGTCTGAACGCTGTAGACGGCCATCTCCGGATCGAGCGCCAGCACCTCGTCGCGCAGAGCGCCCGTCAGGGCGCCGGGATCCCCCTGGGTGCGGACATGGACCGTCATGTCGTGCCGGAAGATCTGACCGTGGGCGAAGTACATGTAGGGGAGCGGCTCTTCACCGAGGGTGCGGTATTTCCCACTCTCGACGACACCGATCACCTCACGCTCCGCACCGGTCGTGGATACGACCTTGCCGAGGGGGGATTCGCCGGGCCAGAAGCGCTGGGCCATGACCTCGTTCACGATGATCACGGGCGCTCCCGAAGCGTCGTCCCTCTCGTCGAAGGTCCGCCCTGCGAGCAGCTCGACACCCATGGCGCCGAAGTATCCCTCGTCGACGACGTTGAAGTCGACGCTCATCAGCTCGCCTTCGCGAGGCTCGTATCCGGGGACCGAAAGCCCGTTTTGCTGGCTCGACAACCCGAGCGGCACGGCCTGACCGAGACCGACGCTGTTCACGCCCGGCAGGCTGGCCACGCGTTCGGTCAGCGTCTCGAAGAAGACCTCGGACCGCCCTCGGTCGTAGCCGAGCAGCGAGGGATCGACCGACGCCATCAAGAGGTTGTCGGAATCGAACCCCTTCTCGATCTGCGTGGCGCTGCGCAGGTTCTGCAGGAACATGCCCGAGCTGATGAGAAGCAGGAGGGAGAGCGCCATCTGGGCTACGACCAGTCCGCTGCTGAAGTAGGAGCGTGAGCGGTTGGCCGCGGCCGCTCCCTTCAGGGCGGAGACCGTCTCCGCCTTCGAGGCCTGCAGCGCCGGCGCGAGCCCGAAGACGATGCCGGTGCCGAGCGAGACCGCGACCGCGAAGAGCAGCACCGGACGATCCAACGCGAAGTCGAAGACGATCGGGAAGGGCGCGGGCAGCTGTATCCCGTTGGCCACCCCGATCGCGACCTGTGCGAGCGCGATCCCGAGGCCTCCCGCAACAACGGAAAAGACCACGGACTCGGTCAACAGCTGTCGCACGATCCTCGCACGACCGGCGCCGAGGCTGAGCCGCACACCCATCTCCTGCCGGCGCTCTCTGGCGCGTGCGAAGAAGAGGTTCGCGACATTGACGCAGGCGATCAGCAGGAGAATACCGACGACGACCATCACGACCGTCGACAGTCCGACCTGGGCGCTGCGGAACTGCGGTGACAGGCCTGCCTCCGTCTGCGGCACCAGGAGAATCTCCGAATCCGCGTAGTTGTTCGGGAACTCCTCCCGGAGCTGAAGCGTCAGCGCCGTCATGTTCTGCCGCGCCTGCTCGAGGGTCGCGCCGGGGGCCAGCCGAGCGAAGCTCTGAAGAAAGTTGCTCCCGCGGGCCTCCAGCCGGTTGCCCGAGTTGGGCTGTAGCTCGGCCTGCATCATCAGTGGTGCGAAGAACTCCGGCTCCAACACGGGCATCGTGCCGCGGAAGCCTCTCTCCGCCACCCCCACGATCGTGTAGCTGTGACCGTTGATGTCGACGGCGCGGCCGAGGATGTCGGGATCGCCTCCGAACCGTCCCTGCCAGGCCGCATCACTCAGCACGACGACCGAATGCGCCCCGGGGCCGACCGCCTCCTCGGGCACGAAAGCTCTTCCGAGCTGAGTGGTTGCACCCAGGGTCCGGAAGTAGTTGGCCGAGACCATCATGCCGAGGGCCATCTCGGGTCGGTCACCCCCGCTCACGGTCGCAGGGATGATCGTGAAGGCCGCGACGTCGGTGAAGACCGCGCTTCCGTCCCGAACCGACTGGTAGTGCGGAATCGAGTTTGAGCCGTAACGGAGATTACCGGGCCACTGCCGATAGATCTGAACGAGCTCGGCCTCGTTTTCGACGCCGGGAATCGGGCGGAAGAGCATCCCGTGAACCACGCTGAAGACCGCGGCGTTGAGCCCGATTCCGAGTGCGAGCGTGAGTACCGCCGCCGCGGTGAACAGCGGGTTCCGCATCAGCAGCCTGACAGCGTAGCGGATGTCTCCGATCAACTCCTGCATCCCGACCTCCCTCGACCTTCCCTGAACCGGTGCGCTCCATGCTGATGGCACTACGGTTTCTGTGCCCGACCGGATTCAGACCGCCGCATGATGCTCTACCGCCCGGTTGCGGCGGTGGCAGCGTACGCGACAGAATGCGTTCTCGGGCCACCGACACGGAGCGAATGTCCGACCCGCCTGAAGGAGTCATACTTGAGCGAGCATCCCATGAAGCCGGCCGGCCGTCCTTGAGCGGGTTCGTGGTTGCCTCGGAGGTGGGCACGCTGCGGCGGGTCATCGTCCACCGACCCGACCGCAGCCTGCGGCGGCTGACTCCGTCCACCGTCCGGACGTATCTCTTCGACCAGGTCCTGTGGGTGAAGAAGGCGCGAGAAGATCACGACGTGTTCGTGGACACGATGAGGGAGCGCGGCGTGGAGGTCCTCTATTTCGGGGACCTGCTGAGTCAGACCCTCGAGGACCCCGAGGCCCGAGGCTGGCTACTCGGCCAGCGAATCACGTCCAGACGCTACGGGGCGGAGGCCGACGATGTGAGGGCGAGCCTCGCCGAGATGGACTCCGACCTGCTCACCGGCCATCTCGTGGGTGGGATGTCCCTGCGCGAGCTGCCGTTCCGCCTCAAGGGACTCCTCGGAAAGAAGCTCCATCCCGACGACTTCGTCCTGCCGCCCCTTCCCAACCACCTCTTCATGAGAGACAGCTCCTTCTGGATACAGGAGGGCGTTTCCATCAGCTCCATGGCCAGCCCCGCACGGCGTCCCGAGACGCTGAATATGGAGGTGATCTACCGATTCCACCGGACGTTCGCCTCGACCCGGATCCGACGTTGGGTCGGCGAAGGGGACGGCATACGCGCGGGATCGACGATCGAGGGAGGGGACGTGCTCATGATCGGGGAGGGATGCGTCCTGATCGGGATGGGAGAGCGGACCACGGCCCAGGCGGTCGAGCTGCTCGCCAAGAGGCTGCTTGCCGACGAGACCGCGACCCGTGTGATCGCGGCCGAATTGCCCGAGGAACGAGCGTACATGCACCTGGACACGGTATTTACGATGGTGGATCGTGACGCCGTCTGTGCCTTCCCCACGGTCGTCGACTCCCTGAGAGTGTGGAGCATCGAGGCAGAGGGCGACGAGCTGCGCGTCCGGGAGGAGGACGGTCTGATCGCCGCGCTCAGTGGGCATCTCGGGAGAGAGCTGCGGGTCGTCACGACGGGAGGAGACGACTATCAGGCCGAGCGCGAGCAGTGGGAGGACGGGAACAACGTCCTCACCCTCGAGCCGGGGGTCGTGATCGCCTACGACCGCAACGTCGCGACGAACACGAAGCTCCGTAAGGCAGGCATCGAGGTCCTGACCATTCCCGGATCCGAGCTCGGCAAGGGACGCGGCGGAGCCCGATGCATGACCTGTCCGATCCTGCGAGATGCCTGATTCTCGGATGACCGCGGAGGCTTCACCCCGGAAGCGACCGCGGGTCGTCCTCGCCTTCGGAGGGAACGCGCTCTTGAAGCGCGGTCAGCAGGCCACCCTCGAAAGCCAACTCGAGAACGCCCGGGTGGCGGCCGAAGCGGTCGCTCGGGTAGCCAAGACGCACGAAGTCGTGCTCACGCACGGCAACGGACCGCAGGTCGGCATCCTCGCGCGCCTCTACGGGGGCTCCCCGACTACGCAGCCGGTCCCGCTCGACATGCTCGGCGCCGAGACCGAGGGCATGATCGGCTACCTGCTGGAGCGCGAGATCGCGAACGCGATCCCGGGTCGAGAAGTCGCGACCCTGCTGACCCAGGTGGAGGTAGACCCCTCCGACCCCGCCTTCGAGAAGCCCACGAAGCCGATCGGTCGGGTCTACCAGGAGGCCGAAGCCCGAAGGCTTTCCGAGGATTTCGGCTGGATGGTCGCCCGTGACGGCGAGCACTGGAGACGCGTGGTGCCCTCCCCGGCTCCGCATCGCATCCTCGAAGCGAAGAGCATTCAGAGGCTCGTGGACGCAGGGGTGCTGGTCATCTGCGCCGGGGGGGGCGGCATTCCGGTCTACCGCAATGCCGAAGGTGCCCTCCGCGGCGCGGAGGCCGTGATCGACAAGGACCTCACCGCGGAGCTGCTCGCCCGAACGGTGGGAGCGAGCGCCCTGCTGCTTCTGACGGACGTCAGCGCGGTCAAGGTGGGCTGGGGTACCCGCGAGGCGCGGCCCCTGCACGAAGTGTCCGTCCCGGAGCTGCAGCAGATGGAGTTCCCCGAGGGTTCCATGGGACCGAAGATCCGCGCCGCCTGCCGCTTCGTGGAGCAAACCGGCCGACTGGCCGCGATCGGCACGCTCGCCGATGCAGACCGGATTCTCGCAGGCGAAGCCGGCACCAGGGTCCTCGCGGGCTAGCGTGTCCCCCCTCGGGTGCGGACCGCACACCCGAGCGCAGGCCCTCACCGACCCGACCGTACGAGGGACCTCAGCGGGGCAGCCGCTCCGGCATCTCGGCCACCACATACGCCATCACGGCCATGGCGGCCACACACCGCGCCATCTCGTCCGGATCGAGCTTGTCGATCGTGTCGGCCTCCGTGTGGTGGTACCAGAAGTAGCGGGTCCCGTCCACCTCCAGTCCCATCCCGGGGACCCCCTCTGCCATGATCGGGCCGATGTCCGCACCACCCCCTCCCCGCGTGATGGTGCCCGCGCCGATACGCTCGAGCAGCGTGCCGATCTCCGAGACGAGGGCGAACGCTTCGTCGGACCCGGAGAAGCCGAAACCGAAGGGCTCGAAGACGCCACTGTCGGACTCCATCGCGAGGACGTGGCTCTCGAGCTCGGCCATGTACCGGTCCCGATAGGCCGTCCCCCCCCTCAGGCCGTTCTCTTCGTTCGTCCAGAGCACGACGCGCACCGTCCGCCTCGGCTGGAGCCCGAGAACCTTCATCAGTCGAACCGCTTCCCACGCCGCGACGCTGCCGCCCCCATCGTCCATGGCGCCCTGCCCGACATCCCAGGAGTCGATGTGGCCTCCGAGCACGACCACCTCGTTCGGCCGTTCTCGCCCCACGATCTCGGCGACGGCGTTCCGGCTCGGGGTGTCCGGCAGCGTGCGCGCCTCCATCTCCAGATGCACCTCCACGCGCTGGCCTCGCTCCGAAGCGCGCCGAATGAATTCGGCGTCCTCGACCGTGATCGCGGCATGGGGAATCCGCTGTACGCCCCCCTCGTAGTTCAGGGCTCCGGTATGCGGCGTCTGCTGCGAATAGGGAGTGACGGAACGCAGCAGGCTCGCGATGGCCCCTACGCGTGACGCGGCCGAGGCCCCACGGCTGCGGTACTCCACCGTCTCGCCGTACGTCGTGAAGGGGACGTCGAAGAGCACGATCCGACCGCTCGCCTCGTCGGCACGGGCCGCCAGCTCGTCGAAGCTGCCGACGACGATCACCTCGCCCCGAAGCCCGCCGGGGGGCGTACCCACGCTGCCCCCGAGGCCGAGCATCGGTAGGGGCCGGTCGACAGGCTCGGTCATGCGAAGCGACTCCTCACCCCGCACCCACCGGGGAACCATCACGGCCTCGCCCCGAACGTTCTCCAGTCCGTCGGAGTCCATCTCCATGAGAATCCAGTCCAGAGCTCTCTCGAGCGCCGTAGACCCGCTCAGACGGTGTCCGAATCCGTCCACGAGCTCCGTCAGGCGTTCGTACGCAGCGCTGTCCGCGAGCGCGGCGTCGATGATCCGATCAGCCACCTCTCGATACGCATCGGCCAGGGGCGTGCTTTGCGCCGCGAGCGCCGGCGCACTTCCCGTCACCAGAAGGACGGCAATCGATGCCGGGAGTAGATCTCTCAAGCTTCCGCCTCTTTCGGGTCGGGGTAAGCACGGGTGCCGGGGCACGGCCCTCTGCCAGAATCGGACGACCGGGCGTCGATGTCCAGGCGAACGGCGCCCGCGGCAGGCCGACACAGAGACGTCGGACCGTGCGAGGGCCGCCGCAACGCCCGGTAGGAGACGGTTTGCGCCCCGGGACCGGGGTCCGCAGTATTCCTGAATCCGAGCGTACACCCGTGCTGCGGAAGCTTCTGCTTGAAGACGCTTTATCTACTCAGACACGCCAAGTCGAGCTGGGATCATCCCGGCCTGAGGGACCACCAGAGGCCTTTGGCCGATCGCGGACAAAAGGCGGCTCCGCGTGTCGGCAGCTACATGAGTGAGCAAGGCTACGAGCCGGAGCTGGTTCTCTGCTCCACCTCGGAGCGCACACGTCAGACCTGGGCCCTCGTCGAGCCCGAGCTGTCGACCCGACCCGACGTGCGTTTCCTGGACGAGGTGTACCACGCCTCTGCCGGCTCGCTGCTCGTACTCGCGACCGAGATCCCGGACGACTACTCGTCCGCCATGCTGATCGGGCACAATCCGGGCATGCACGCCGTCGCCGACTGGCTCTCGGGACACGGCAACGACGAGCTCCTCGACGATTTGGGCGCAAAGTACCCGACCGGGGCCCTCGCGGTCATCTCGTTCGACGTGGAGCATTGGTCGGATGTGAGAGCCGGTTCGGGGACGCTCGAAGATTTCAAGAAGCCGCGGGAGCTCGAATAGTCGAGCGTCAGTTCACCCGGCCGGCCAGCGTGTCGCTGTGCCTCAGCATCAGGGAACGGAGATAGGTGCCGATCCGGCTGGCGCTCTCGAACCCCGCACGGCGCGCAGCCTCATCCTCCTCCGCTTCCGATAGTTCGCCGGCTTGCGCATAGGCGAGGAGGCTCTCGTAGAAGCCCAGGGTGAACAGGTCCCAGGATGCCCCGGCTTCCCGCACGAAGATCATGTTCGGCTCGCGATCCAAGGACCGGTAGAAGTCGTTCTCCATACGCCTCTGGTCGAGGAGCTCCTGCCTCCGGTCGTGCAGCGCAACGAACATCTCGACATGGAAGAGCCCTGCGCCGGCGTAGCGCGATGCGAACACGCCCGGATCGGGTCCCCGGGCGAAGATCTCCTCACGTTCGCTCGTGGCCGCGTCGATCAGCCGCTGAATATCTGCCCCCGAACGGCCGCGCGCGCTCGTGCCCGCCGCTCGAGCCGCCACGCGCTGCTCCGAGTAGTAGGATCCGAACGAGCCCATGGGAAACATCATCATCAGGTCCCAGTGATCCCCCTGACTGTGACGCATCCAGAACATCTCGCCGTCCCCGGCCCGACGGTTCACTGCCGACTGTTCCTCGTAGAGCTCGATGAGCTCGAGCAGCGCACCCGGCGCTGCCCGTACCGTGAGGACGCGCCAGAGGAAGTCCCCCTCCTGCGCGGCCAACCCGCTCGGCCAGGAGAGGATGAGTCCACAAATCGGGGCCATGGCCATGCATCTGATTCGTGACATCGTCTTCCGGTCCCTGTGCGCGAAGATGGCGGCGAGGGCGAATGGTGCCGATCGACGCTCGGTCGCGCAACGACTGGGCGCGAGCTGGGCCGTCGGCCTGCTGGTCCTTTCGCCGGCCTCCTCGCTCGGCCAAGCCCCCTCCGGTTGCACGGACTCCGCCACCGTCTTCACGGGCGTCCACGTCGTTCGCTTGCCGGAGGGAATCCTGGCGCGCGACCGGAACGTCGTGGTCGAGGGGGATCGAATCACGCGGGTTCTCCGCTCTGACGATCGCTCGTTCCCGGCCGGAGCCAGGATCGTGGGCGGTGAGGGCGAGCGCTTCCTGCTTCCCGGCCTGACGGACGCGCACGTCCACCTCTCTTTCGAGCCCGAGCGCTGGATGGGACTCTTCCTCGCCAATGGCGTCACGACGGTGTTCAACCAGCGCGGAGGGCCGGAGCACCTCGAGCTACGCGAGCGGATTCGGGCCTGCGCCCTGCCCGGTCCCGACATCTACACGGCCGGGCCGTACACGAACGAGCCCGGCGTCCGGACGGCCGAGGAGGCCAGGACCGCGGTCGAGCGTCAGCGGGCCGCGGGCTACGACTTCGTGAAGATCCACGGTCCCCTGCGGGAAGAGGCGTTTCGAGCTTTGGTCGCAGCCGGAGAACGTTGGGAAATGCCCGTCACGGGGCACGTGCCCAGGAACTTGCCGTTGGAGACGGCGCTCGACGGAGGTCAGCGGCTGATCGCACATGCCGAGGAGCTCATCTATACGCACTTCCAGAACCTGGACGAAACCCGGATTCCGCCCTTGGCGGCACGGATGTCGTCCGTCGGGGTCTGGTTGATCCCTACCCTGTCGACGTTCGCGAACATCGTGACTCAGTGGGGCGACGAAGCCGGCCTCGAGGCGGGGTTGGCCGGCGCCAATCGCGAGCTCCTGCCCCCGGCGATCGAGCGCTACTGGCGCGAAGCCAACCCCTATCTCTCCCGCGATCCGTCCGACGCGGCTCGCATCCGGGCGATGCACGAGTTCCAGATCACGCTCGTCCGGGCGCTCCAGACCCAGGGTGTCCCAATCCTGACGGGAACCGACACCCCGCTGCCCGTCCTCTATCCCGGCTTCTCACTGCACGACGAGATCGAGGCGCTGATCGATGCCGGGCTGACCGTCACGGAAGCGCTCTCGGCCGCGACGGTGCATCCGGGCCGCTTCGTCCGTGAGCACCTGGATACGTCGGCACGATTCGGACGGATCGCGGAAGACTACAGAGCAGACATCGTTCTTCTACGGGGCGATCCCCTGACCGATCCCTCGGTGCTGCGCACCCCCGAGGGGTTGATGGTTCGAGGCATCTGGTATGATCGCGCGCGCCTGTCGGAGATGGTCGAAGCCGTGGGAGCGCTGCGCGGCGACGGTCGCTGAGAAGGCGGCCCACCCCAACGGGGAGTGCGTGCGCTAGTCGTCGTGGAGGATGCGCTCCGGCGGATCGTCGAGGTCGTCGAATTGACCCTCCCGCGCGGCCTTCAAGAACAGGAGCACGAAGACCAGGGCGAGACCGATCGCCACGGGCAGCAGGAAGGCGATGGAGTTCACGACCGCTTCCTCACGACCCGCTCCACACGTAACGAGCTGACCACGACGAGCGTGCTGGACAGCGGCATGAGCACCGCCGCCACGAGCGGGTTGACGAGCCCGGCCGCGGCCGCCGCGACGGCACTCACGTTGTAGGCGATCGAGCGGATCTGGTTGGTGCGAACGGTGCGCCTGCAGGCCCGGCCGGCTTCGAACCCCGCGACGAGCGGCAGGATCGAGCGCGAGCCCAAGACCCCGTCGGCGGCAAGCACGCTGCTCGCCACCCCGGTTCCCATGGCCACACCGACGTCGGCCGCTACGAGCGCGGGACCGTCGTTGAGGCCGTCTCCCGCAAAGAGGACCCGACGCCCCCGCTGCCTGGCGCGCTCGATCCACTGCGCCTTTCCTTCGGGGGAAACACGAGCATGCACGGTCGCGATTCCCGCCGCCTCGGCGATGCGATCCGCGACTCCTGCATCGTCGCCGGTCAGCAGGACCACCTCGAGGCCGGCCGCCTGCAGCCGGCGCACCGCACGTGCGGAGTCGGGGCGGACGGCGTCACCCAACCGTATGATCCCGCGGTGTCCGCCATCGCCCTCGAGGACGATCACGCCGCCCGTCCCTCCGGCTCGAAGCCTCCATCGCTTCCCGTCGACCACTCCTTCGATTCCACTCCCCGCGACCTCCCGTACGTCCGAAGCCGACGGAAGGGGGATTCCACGGCCGGCCGCCTCGACGACGATCGCTTCCGCGATGGGGTGCCGGCTGTATCGCTCCAGCCCGGCCGCGACCCGAAGGTCCGCGTCGTCGGCCGAGACGACGGTCATTTCGCCTTCCGTCACGGTCCCGGTCTTGTCGAGGACAACGAGGTCGACCTCGGCCAGATCGAGCAGCGCGTCCGCCGACCGGAACAGCAACCCCCTGCGTGCGGCCGCACCCAACCCCGCCGCCGCCGCGAGCGGTCTCGCCAGCGCGAGCGCACACGGGCACGCGACGACGAGCACGGCGATGGTCACGGGCATCGCGCTCGAGATCCCGACCGACCACCACCAGCCCAGGAGAGACAGTCCCGCCACGATGAGCGTCACGCCGGTGAACCAGGGCGCGATCCTGTCTGTCGACGAGGGTCGCGTGCCCCGGTCCGCGGCCTCTTCGAGCGTGCGGGCCATCCGCCGCACGACCGTCTTGTCCGCGGAATCCGTGACCCGAACCGTCAGCGCACCCCCGATCAGGACGGTGCCCGCCCAAACCTCGTCGCCGGGCGCAACCTCCTCGGGCTCGGACTCCCCCGTGACGAGCGCGACCCGCACGGAGCCGGTCCCCTCTTCCACGACACCATCCGCCGGAAACTCCTCGCCGGAGCCCGTCACGAACCGGTCGCCCGCAACGAGATCCGCCGAGCCGACGTCTTCGATGGCGTCGCCGGCCACTCGTCGCGCCCGAGCGGGGACGGAGGCCGCGAGCGTTACGGCTGCCTCCGACGCCCGTCTACGCCCGCTCGTCTCCAACAGCCGGCCGCCGAGCAGGAGGGCAACCAGCATCGTGAGCGAATCGAGGTAGGTCTCCCACCCCGAGAGGGTGCCGATCAACCCGTGCCCGTACAGCACGCTCACCGCAAGCGCGATCGGCACGTCCATGTGGAGAATGCGACTGTGCAGTCCGGACCAGGCACCCCGGTAGAAAGGCTGAGCGCACCAGAGCGCGACAGGGGTTGCCAGGACCAGGGATGCCCACTGGAAAAGCGCAGCGAAGCGGGGCGCCATCGCGCCGAACCAACCCGCATACAGGGCGATCGAGAGCGTCATCACGTTGACGGCGGCGAAGGCCGCCACGCCCAACCGCACCAGAAGGTCCCGGTCGGGCGCGGATTCTTCACCGAGGATCCGAGGACGATAGCCGAGTGCGGCGATTCGCCCGGCGAGCTCGGCCAGGGAGACGCGGTCCGGCCTCCAACGCAGGGTCACGCGCCCGGTCGCATAACTCACGTGTGCGTCGTCGACCCCCACCGTCCGCTGCAGCACACGCTCGGTGACCCAAACGCACGAAGCACACCGCAGGCCGTCTATGGCGAGGCGGACCTCACACCGTCCCGCTTCGTCCGGCTCCAGAGGCAGGGTATCCCAAGAGCCCCGGAGAGGGCTGGGACGGGGGGCGAAGTCCTCTCGGTCCCGATAATACCGGTCGAGTCCCGCGCCGTGGATGATCGCGAAAGCCATTTCGCAGCCAGCGCAGCAGAAGGCGTCGGACGCCCCCTCCACCGCGGTACCGCAATGGGGGCACGCGGCCGCCGTGCTCGGGCCGCGACCGCGGTCCGGAGAGCCCCATCCCTCGGGCGACTCAGCGTGACTCGGTCGAGTACGAGGGGACAACCTCGTCCGCTCCTTTGATCGCCACGTAGATGAAGGCCACGTTGACCAGAACGACCAGCGCCAACGCGATCCCGATACCGACCGGCCATAGCCAGTCCCGCTTCACCTCAATCTGACCCTGCGGGCGTTTCTCCAACGCGGGCTCCCGTCTTGAAGGTGGTGCTCACGAAAAGCTCACTGTCCGGAGCGGCCACGCGAAGTCGAAAAGGAATCGTGCGGCTCGCCGCCAAGGACGCGGGCAGCCTCACGATCAGGGGTACGGTCCGGGTTTGAGCAGACGCCACGGAGACGTCCTGCGCGAGGAGCTCGGCACCCTCCAGCCCTTCCAGCGCCATCCGGTACCGCACTTCCACTTGCTCGGGGTCCTTGTTCGTGATCTTGAGGAGGAAGGTATTTCGGACGAAGCCGTCCGCATCCATCTGGAAGAGAGAGCCGGGCGCCCGATTCAGCGTGGCCTCGAAAGGGACTCTGCCGACCGCGAGAACGAAGGCCGAGATCGTGAGCGCGGCCAACAGCCCCCCGTAGACCGCTGTGCGCGGTCTCATCGTCTTGCGGCGGCGCCCTTCGTCCGCCGCGATGGAGCTGTAGCGGACCAGGGTCGGCTGCTCGAAGCGCGACATCACGCTCTCGCAGGCATCGATGCACCGCGCGCACTGGATGCACTCGAGCTGGAAGCCGTCGCGGATGTCGATCCCCTGGGGGCAGACCACGACGCACTTCAGACAGTTGATGCACCCGCCTTCCGGTCCCCGCGACTTGTCGCGAGGCTCGCCCCTCGTCTCGTCGTAGGAGACGAGCAGCGTCTCGTCGTCCGTCAACGCACTCTGAAAGCGGGCGTACGGACACAGGTAGATGCAGAACTGCTCTCGGAACCACGTGAAATCGAGGTACCACGCCGCCGTGAGCACCGAAACGAAGGCATAGGCCACGGGTCCCGCCCGCCCGGTCCACAGGAGACGCGCGTCGGTGAAGAGGCTCACGATCGCCATGGCCAGCAGAAACGAGACAGCCAGGAAGAGTGTCCACTTCGTCAGCTTGCGCCACAGTCGGTCGAACGAGAGCGGCTGCAGGTCCCGACGCTTCCTCTGCGTTCGATCTCCTTCGATCCAAAGCTCGATCGGACGGATCCAACTCTCGAGGAAGACCGTCTGCGGGCACGCGTAGCCGCACCACACGCGGCCCAGAATGGCCGTGAAGAAGAAGAGCGAAAAAGCCAGGAAGAGGAGGAGCAGCAGCAGGAAGATCGTGTCGGAGGCCGTGAAGATCGTTCCCACCAGGTGCACACGGCGAGCCGGAATGTCGATCAGCAGGAGCGGGTATCCCTTCACCGTGATCCACGGCGCGACGAAGAGGATCAGGTGGAGCGCCAGGAACGTCCAGCGCCTGAGACGCATGAAGGTGCCCTGGATCGACTGGGGGTACACCCAGTCACGGGTCCCACTGAAGCCGAGCACCCTCGGTACGGCCATCCGTCCGCCTTCCAGGTCCTAGCCGACCGGATCCGAGTCGGAGCCGCCTGCACCTGCGATCTCTTCGATCGGCCGACCGGTGGCCTCGGAATACTTCGAGAGAATGTAGGCCGCCACCTGGTTGATCTGGTCCGGGTCGAGGATCCCTTCCCAGGGCACCATGCCCTTCTCGGGCACCCCCTGCCGGATCGTTCGAAGAACGTCGGAGGATTGGCCGCCGTGGATCCACTCTTCGTCGACGAGGGACGGGCCGATCCCGCCTTCGAGCGCAGATCCATGGCAGGGTAGGCAGTTCTGTGTGTAGACAGCCTCTCCGGCCGACACCGCCTCGGCCGTAACCACGAATGGAGCGGACACGGCGGCCGCCTGCTCGGGCCATCGCGCCTCCGCCGCCGCCATCTCGTCGGCCAGAGCGGTCTCGAACGACTTGTCCGCGATGAAGTGGTAGTGGACGGTGTAGCCGATCGCCCAGACGATCGTGATCCAGAACAGACCCAGCCACCAATCCGGAAGCGGGTTGTCGTACTCTTCGATTCCGTCGGCCTCGTCCGCATGGCCGAGGAGTCGGTTGGCATCCTTGCTCACGACGCACCTCCGTCATCGAATGGCATCCGGGCCGCCTCCTCCATCATCTGCTTGTGTCCCGGCGCGTATGCGTACCAGAGCCACCACAGGAAGCTCAGGATGAAGAGCACGGTCACGAGGCCGAGGATCCAGCCTCCCTGAACGGATCCGGCCGCCTCCTTCAGGAGCGTGTTCATTCGCCGCCCTCCCCTTGGAGATGCCTTCTACCGTCCACTCCCAGCCTTTGCAGGTAGGCGATGAGCGCAACGATCTCGGTGTCCCATTCGGTCGTGATCCCCGTAGCGGCGAGGTTCTCGACGATCCCACGCGCCTGGTTCTCGAGCGACGCCGATACCGACGCCTCGTCCGTCGCGTCGTAGGGGGTCCCCACGCGCGCCAAAGCTCGGATCGACCGCGCGACGTCCGAGGGATCGATCCGGGCGTCGATGAGCCACGGATAGGACGGCATCACGCTTCCGGGAGACGTCGAACGAGGGTCTCTCATGTGCTCGTAGTGCCATGCATCCGGGTATTTGCCGCCGACCCTCTGCACGTCCGGACCGAGACGCCTCGAGCCCAGTAGGAAGGGGCGATCGTACATGTACTCGGCCGCCCTCGTCCACTCACCGTAGCGAAGGATCTCGGCACGCATGGGCCGCACCATCTGCGAGTGGCAGAGATAGCAGCCCTCCCGGATGTAGAGGTCCCGACCCGCAACCTCGAGCGGCGTGTACGGCGTCACCCACTCCGCCCGTTCCGGCCCGTACGAGGCCGTGAACATGGGAACGAGCTCCACCAAAGCACCGATCGAGATCGCGACCGTCGTCATCACCGCGAAGAACGCGGCACGTCCCTCGAAGAGCCTCCGGTGCATCTGACCGTAGGCCTTCTCGGACCCCGGATGGTTCTCTTGTTCCATGGTGTCCTCCGCCTCAGTCCGCACCGACCGGAACCGGCTCCGGCCCCACCTGGGGCCCCGGTCCACGGATGGTCTTCCAAAAGTTGACCGCCATCATGACGGCGCCGAGCAGGTACATCGAACCACCCACGAGCCGCAGCCACAGGAAGGGATCGAGCCGGTTCGTGATGTCCAGGAAGCTGGGATTCGCGAGCTGACCGGCGTCGTTCAGTGCCCTCCACTGGAGGCCCTCCATCAAACCGGCGGCCCACATCGCGACCGTGTAGAGCACGATCCCGATGGTGGCCAACCAGAAGTGCGTCGTCGGGCTTTTCTGGTTCGCGAGTGGTCTACCGAAGACATGGGGCACGATCCAGTACAGGATCCCGAACGAGATCATCCCCACCCAACCGAGCGCCCCGGAATGGACGTGACCGATCACCCAATTCGTGTAGTGGGCCAGGCCGTTGACCGCCCGGATGGACATCATCGGCCCCTCGAAGGTGCTCATTCCGTAGAAGCTCACCGCCACGACCATGAACTTGAGGACGGGATCGGTTCGAACCTTGTCCCAGGCCCCTCGCAGGGTGAGCAGCCCGTTCAGCATCCCTCCCCACGACGGTGCCAGGAGCATCACGCTGAAGACCATCCCGAGTGTCTGCGCCCAATCGGGGAGCGCGGAGTAGAGCAGGTGGTGTGGTCCAGCCCAGATGTAGAGGAAGACGAGCGCCCAGAAGTGGATGATCGACAGCCGGTAGCTGAAGATCGGACGGTCCGCGGCCCGGGGCAGGTAGTAGTACATCATCCCCAGGAAGGGCGTGGTCAGGAAGAAACCGACCGCGTTGTGACCGTACCACCACTGCACCAGCGCATCGGTCAGGCCCGAATAGATCGGATAGGAGCGCAGGAGCCCCGCCGGAACAACCAGGCTGTTCACGATGTGCAGCACGGCGATCGTGATCACGAAGGACATGTAGAACCAGATCGCCACGTACATGTGCTTCACGTTCCGGATCGCCAGCGTCGCGAAGAAGTTGATCGCGAAGATCACCCACACGACCGCGATCGCGACGTCGATGGGCCAGATGAGCTCAGCATATTCCTTCGACTGGGTCAGCCCGAGGGGGAGCGTGATCGCGGCGGCCACAATGATCGCCTGCCATCCCCAGAAGTGGACGCGAGAGAGCACGTCGCTCCACATCCGGGTCTTCAGCAGGCGCTGCATCGAGTGATAGATGCCCATGAAGACCACGTTGCCCGCGAACGCGAAGATGACCGCATTCGTGTGGACGGGACGCAAGCGTCCGAAAGTGGTCCAGGGCAGGCCCAGGTTGGCCGGCCACCATGCCAGCTGCAGGGCAATGATCACGCCCACGAGCATGCCGACGAGGGCCCAGACGACCGTCGCCGTGAAGAACATCTTCACGATCTGGTTGTCGTAGCCCGTGCCCGCCGGGGCTGCCGTGGCTGTACCGGGAGTCTGTTGTTCCATAGGATTTCCGGTTCCGGGTGACTCCTTCATCGAGCTTTCATGCTCCCACTCCTCAGCGCAGCATTCCTGGCCGGCCTCGTCGGCAGCCCGCACTGTCTGGCCATGTGCGGCCCCTTCGCGCTCGCCTGCGGTCGACGCATGTCGAGCTCGATCGCTTGGCAGACGGGAAAGCTGTTCACCTACGCGGCCCTCGGTGGGCTCGCCGGCCTGGTGGGGAAAGCGGTGCCCGGGCCGGCGTGGATCGCCGCGGCGATCTCGGCCGGCCTGGTCGTATGGTTCTCTGCTTCTCTCGCGGGATGGGCGCCCGAGCCGACAGTGCGTCTGCCGGGGCTGCAGCGGTTGGCGGCACGGGCTGCGGCGGACGAAAAGGTCATCTCCCGCTTCACCTTCGGTGTCGCCAATGGCCTGCTCCCTTGTGGACTCGTCTACGCCGCGCTGGGCATGGCTGTCGCTTCGGGCCACGCGGGCCGAGGCGCGGCGCTCATGACGGCATTCGGGCTAGGCACGGCGCCGCTGCTCACCACGCTCTCCGTCGGTGGCCGGAAGCTCGCCCGACAGGGGCCCTGGGTCCGTCGATCCGTCGCGTTGCTCATCCTCGTGACCGGACTCTGGACGGTTTCGAGACGCTTCGTCGTTACCAGCGAAGGGGTACGGCACCTCCACCCGCCTGGGCAGGAACAGGCGCACGACAACCGCTGAGAAGACCGTCCGAGAAAGAGTCGCGTGCGGCGAAAGCGCCCGCTGTAGGGAATCGTCAGAACGATCGTGTGGGGCGGTTCCCCACAAAGAGGTGCGAAATTACATCTCTTTGAGGAGGCCCACCTTGAGCGCGAAGCGCACGAGCTCCGAGCGGTGATGGAGACCGAGCTTCTCCATGATGCGGGCCCGGTAGGTGTCGACGGTCTTGGGCGAGATGAAGAGCTTCTCCCCGATCTCCCTCGAGCTGAAGCCCTCCGCCGTCAGCGCCAGGACCTCCTGCTCCCGCGAGCTCAGGTCCTTGAGGCTGGGATCGTCCCCGTCCGCCGCCTTATACTGCCTGAGCAGCAGCGTCGTCGCCTTGGGTGGCAGGTAGACCTCACCACGCGCGACCACTTTGATCGCCTCGATGAGGTCCGTATCAGCGGACGTCTTCGTCAGGTATCCGCTCGCTCCGGCCTCGACGACCGGCACCAGGTACTCTTCCTCGGCGTGGACGGTCAGAACCAGCACGCGCGTGGGAAGCCCCAGCGCGGCGATCCTTCTCGTGGCGTCCAAGCCGTTGGTGCCGGGCATCGAAAGGTCCATCACGACGACGTCAGGCTTCTGAATCCGCACCTGGTCGACGGCCTCGTCTCCGTTGGAGACCTCGCCGATGACTTCGAAGCGGCCTTCGGCCTCGAGAAGAGCTCTCAGGCCCGCCCTGAACATCGCGTGATCGTCGGCCAACAGGATCTTGACCGTATCAGCCATTCATCGTCTCCAAAGAATCCAAAGGAAGCGTCAACAGAACTCTGGTTCCTTCTCCCGGCTTGCTGACGTAGTGAATGCGTCCGCCCACCCCGACGGCACGCTCTCGCATCCCGAGAAGCCCCAGGCCCTGACCCGCCAAGGTCACCCGCTCTACGTCGAAGCCGATCCCGTCGTCCTCGATGCTCACTACCACACCGCTTTCCTGAAGTCTCACGAGGATCTCCAGCGAGGACGCCTCGGAGTGCCGGACGACATTCGACATCGCCTCCTGCACCACACGGTAGAGCACCAGCTTCTGGTCTTCCTCGAGCAAGTGGTCCACGGCGTCTGCGTGGAGCTCCCAAGTGACCGTCGACGCTTCCAAATAGCTGGATGCGTGGCCACGGAGCGCAGTCACCACACCCGCATCCTCGAGAGCCGGGGGTCGAAGCCCACGCGCGATTCTCCGAACGCCTTCGGCGGCGCCATAGAGATTCTCCCGAAACGTCTCCCCCAACGCCAGTCGGCGCTCACGATCCTCTTCGTCGACCAGCAACCGCAGGCGCAGCATGAGGGCGGACAGGAGTTGTGCCGTGTCGTCGTGGAGCTCCTGAGCAATCCGCCTCCGCTCGCGCTCCGCGCCTCTGATCGCCGCCATCCCCAGATTGCGCAGCTGGTTGCGCTCGGTCATGTCCCGGACGATACAGATCGTCAGCCGGCTCCCATTACTGCCGTGCGGACTGAGGCTGATCTCCACGGGAAACTCCGTTCCGTCCTTCCGAACGCCTCGAAGCTCCATACCCACACCCATCGGGCGAGACTGCGCGGAACGCTGGTAGCGCTCCCGGTGCAGCACATGGTCTGCCCGGAGGCGCTCCGGCACGAGCAACTCCACCGGCTGACCGAGGAGTTCACCGGGTTCGTAACCGAACTGGCGCTCGAGCTCGCGGTTCGCCTCGAGGATGAGGCCGTCCGGGGAGACGACGAACATTCCGTCGGCGGCAGCCTCGAACACGGCGCGAAAATCGAGCTCGCTGGAGATCGGCGGGGTTTGCGGGTGGTGACTCAATGCGGTCTCAGATTCCGGACATCCTTATGCGAATAGGCATAAAACCTTGATTGTAGCGAGTTTCCCCACACCCACTCCCAAGCTTCTCCCTACAGACCGGCTTCACAGCCACACTCAATCTTATGACTCACAGGAGTATAGGCGACCCCTTTATGGAGATCCCGTGCGGTCGGTCCCACTCGTGCAAAGGCCCCGCGGCCTGGGGGACACGTCGGAAGCACCGACTTCGTTGAGGCCGTATTCGGTTCTAGGCCGCCTTCTCTGGCCCGTTCTGCGCATCCCGCTCTTCCACAAAATCGCACTGGCGAACGGGGTTCTGCTGGTGATCGGGCTGTCGGTGGGATACTCCCTGAGCTCGGCCACGAGCGAGCCGATCACCGTGCCACTCGTCGTCGCGATCATCGTGGCGGCGACCGTCGTCAACGTCCTGTTGACCCGGACGGCACTCGGGCCGATCCACTCGCTCCAAAGGACCGCGCTCGAGGTCGAGGCGGGCCACTCGGACGCACGGGCTACCAACTCACAGGTCGCTGACAGGGAGGTCGCAGGGCTCGTACGCGTATTCAACCGCATGCTCGACCGTCAGTCCGAGACCAGGGGCCGGGAGCGTGATCGGGCCCACCGCGCGTTGAGGGCGATGGATGCGGAGCATACGAGGACGTCGAGAGAGCTGTACGACGATCTTGCCCAGACACTCGCCGGCGTGCTGCTCCGACTTCGACTACTCGACCGGGACTCGTCGCTGGGTGAGGCCTCGCCAGAGACCCGAAGAATCGTAAACGAAGTTCGTGAGCAGGTGCTCCAGGCCCTCGAGGGAGTTCGAGGCGTAGCCAGGAGACTGTACCCTCCGGAGCTCCAGGAGCTCGGACTACAGTCGGCGATCGAAGCTCTGGCTCGGACCGTGTCCGACGCGACCGGTCTCGACATCCAGGTCCAGACCGACAAGGCCCTTCGCAGACTCGACGCACCGGTTGACCTCACCGTCTTCAGGATCGTACAAGAGGCCCTCTCCAACGCCGCGGATCATGCCAACGCCGGACGGGCCTGGGTCGAGCTCGCGATCGACGAGGACGAGCTCCAGGTCGACGTCTGCGACGACGGGCTCGGATTCGATCCGGCGCTGACTTTGGACCACGCCAAGGGATTCGGACTCGCGGCCGTGATGGAGCGCGCCGCCCAAGTCGGCGGGCGGGTGACGATCGAGAGCCGACTCGGGCAGGGCACGCGCGTCCAGCTCCGCATTCCCGTCTCACGACCGGAAGACATGGCGGGCGAGCCGACCGATGTCCTCATCACAGGGAGCCGCGCCCGACCGTGATCGTTCCGGCTTGGGACTTCTCCGACGAGCTTCCCGGCTTCGTGGACGTCGTCGTGGTCGGCGGCGGTATCGCCGGGACGTCGGCCGCGTACCACGCAGCACAGAGTGGGCTCGAGGTCGTCCTGGTCGAGAGAGGGTCCGTCGGTAGCGGCACCACTTCCGCAGCCGTCGGCGTTCTCTCTCCACCCATCCGCCAACCGTTCCACGAAACCGCCCGCTTCAGCGGAATCGAGCAGGCGAAGAAGCTGTGGGAGTTCGCGCAGCGCTCGATCGAGGGCCTTGCCGAGATGCTGGAGTCGACGGAGGCGGCAGACACCGCCGAGCTCGATCTTGCCGGCGGCTACGTGCTCGCTGAATCCCATTCACTGCACGAGGTACGGGACGCCTTCCGGGCGCTCGAGCAGGCCGGCCTGCCGGTCGACTGGCTCACCGCGGAGGATATCCGAAGCTGGTGCTCGTCGGCACACGGCTTCGCCGGTGGCTACCGCATCCGAGGTGGCGGCGCGATCGCACCGGGTCAGACGGCCGTGGCGATCGCCAAGGCCGCCGAAGCCGAAGGCGCCCGCATTTTCGAGAACGTCGACGTTTCCGGGGTGCACCGGACGGACGAGGGGTTCGTGTGCTCGGCAAACGGTTCGGAGCTCCGCTGCGGATCGGTGGTCCATGCCACACATACCGACACGCGTCGATTCTCCCCATTCCTCGAACAGGAGATCGTCCCGATCCGGGGGCAGGGATTCAAGACCGAGCCGATGGAGCGCGTTTTCGAGGGCTCTTTCGCTACGCACTGGAAGCTGAACGTGTGGCGCCAGGACGCGGTCGGTCGCCTCCTCGTGGGAGGTTGGAGGCACGACGCTTGGACCCGCGCGTACGGCAAGGATTCGCCCGAGGTGGACCCGGGCCTGCAAACCGATCTGCTGCGTTGGTTCGAAGCGGCCTTCCCCGAGCTCGGACCTTTCAAGGTCCGGGAACGCTGGAGCGGCGTATTCGGGTGGACGGCAGACTTCCTTCCGTTGGTCGGCTCCGTACCGGGAGCCGACGGGGAGTTCGTGATCTCCGGCTTCTCCGGTGGCGGTCTCCCCTTCGCCTTCGAGTCCGGTAGAGTGATCGCCAACCTGATCACGGGAGAGGAAGCCCCGGAAGGTGCTTCCATCTTCGCGCCCGAGCGCTTCGAACGCGGCTCGAAGCCCTGATCGCTCCGGCCCTGCGCCGTTACTTTCTGAGGTAACGAAGGCACGTTACGAAGGGCCGGGATCCGTATGTAAAACACCCTACAGGAGATTCGGGGTTTTCCCGCCTAACCACCCCATCACCGCAGCCCTAGATTGCCGATGAGACCGGCCGGCAAGCTCTCGAAGAAGGGAGAGGAAGATGTTTCGCCTGATCATGGTACCGGTGGACGGATCCACGTTCTCCGAGGCGGCCCTCCCGCCCGCGATCCGAATGGCCCGAACCATGGGGGCGGCCGTGCAGCTCGTGACGGTCCACGAGCCGATCCCGACGCTCGACTACGAACTGTGGGAGCGCCAAGCCCACGAGTGGTCGGAACGCTATCTCGAGGAGCTTACGGAGCGTCTCCAATCCGAGAACGGGACGGAGTTCCGCTCCAAGGTGCTGGCGGGGAGCGTGGCCGAGGCCATCGAGAAGGAGGTGGAGGAGTCCGGCGCGGACATGGTCGTCATGGCGAGCCACGGGCGAGGTGCCTTCTCACGGCTCTGGCTCGGAAGCAGCTCGGACCAGTTCGTTCGTAGGAGCCATGTGCCCGTGCTTCTCGTGAAGCCCGAAGAGTCCACCGAGGGCGAAGCCGTGGGAACCTCCGATCGCTTCCGACACATGCTGATCCCGATGGACGGCTCGAAGCACTCCGAATCGGTGCTGGAATGTGCCATCGATCTCGGCAAGACCGAGGGTGTGAAGTATACGATCCTGCGGGTCTTCCCGTACCCGGCCGAATTCGCGTCTGCCTATCTGCCTCACACGGTCCAGCTCAACGCGGAGATCTTCGAGGAAGGCAAGCGGGAGGCCGAGGCCTACATCAACGAGAAAGCGAAAGAGCTCCAGGCCGACGGTCTGGATGTGACGCCCAAGCTGGTGGTCGATGCGAGTCCGGCGGCGGGCATCCTGCACATGGTCGATGAAGTCGGTGCCGATCTCGTCGCGATGGCGACCCACGGACGAGGCGGCGTGAACCGTCTGATGCTCGGCAGCGTGGCCGACAAGATCCTTCGGGCTTCGCACGTGCCTGTGCTGCTGCTACGACCGGAAGCCGACTGATCACCGAGCTCGGGTCTCAAACAAACGGGGAAAAGGAGAGGGCCATGACCCAGGTGCGCGACATCATGCAGACCGAGGTGGTCACCGTGAGCCCTGACACGACGCTCCACGATCTGGCCCGGGTCTTCTCGGAATACGACATCAGTGGAGCTCCGGTGGTCGACGAGCAGGGTCGGGTGCGAGGTGTGGTCTCGACGTCGGACGTCATTCGCTTCGCTGCCGAAGAGGTCGACGTCAACCTGCGTCGGTTTCGGGAAGGTCTGGTGCCCTCGGGTGATTGGGTGGCGGAGGGCGAGCTCGAGTCTTCGGTGGAATCCAACGTCGATCGGTTCCTCGGCAGTGACTTGGACGACTATGTGGTCGAGAACATCATGACGTCGGCGAATTTCCATGTGGAGCCGGGCGCATCCCTCGCCGAGTTGGCGGAGTTTCTCCTCAAGGGTCGTATCCACCGGGCTCTGGTGATGGAAGACAACACCCTGCTGGGGATCGTGACCACCGTCGACGTCTTGCGGGCGATCGGACGGGGCTCCTAGTCCGCTTCGTCCGAAGGGATCGCCGCCATCGCCAGCCGGCCGCCGAAGGCTCCGGCTACGGCGCCCGTCAGGGTTCCGACCAGGATGCCGATCGCTGGTCGGTCGGCCAGGACCGCATTCAATGCTCCGCCGATGAATCCGGCGATGGCCCCGACCATCCCTCCGTGCCAGAGTGCATCGCCTACGGAGCGCCTCGCGTCCGAAGCGTACGCGGCACCGAGGAGCAGGTAGATCGCGACCGCAAACCCGGTTTCCCACCGGTAGACCCAATCGAAGTAGTGGGCCAGCGAAGCCAGTAGAGCCCGCAGTCCGGTCGCGAAGGCCGCCCACCGCAGGACGACGGGCGTGAGTGCTTCCGCATTGGACTGCTCGGGCGTCTTCACGAGTCGGCTCCGCAGTATCGGAGAGCCAACAAGACCAGGGAGCGCGTCACCGCTTCGAGCTCTCGCACGGAGATGCTCTCGTCGGGCTGGTGGGCGTTCCTGACGTCACCCGGTCCATAGAGAACCGTGGGCACCCCGCCGTAGCGCACGAGCAGCCCCATGTCCGCACCATAGGGAACCGCCCCGACACGCGGCGCAGCTCCGGTGTGGGCCTCGTGGGCGCCGATCAGCGCGTTCACGAGCGGGTCGTCGATCTCGGTCCGTGCCGCGGCGAACCGCCCCCCCCACCACTCGACGACCGGTGGATGATCCCGCAGCCACCGGTCCCGGGCCGTTCCCTCTGCGACGGCGCGCTCGAGCTGGGCGCGAGCCTTTTCGGGTTCCTCGTCGGTCCGGATTCCGAAGCGCCCCTCCAATACGACCAACTCGGGGACGGAGGAGGCCCAGACACCCCCGCGCACGCGACCCACGGCGATCGCGTAGGGGATCGTGTATTCCTCGAACCCGGGCTCGGGGTCCCGGTTGCGCTCCACCTCGAGATCTCGGAGTGCCTCCAGCACTGGGGCCACCTTCTCGATCGCGCTCACGCCCTCGGTTCTGAGCGCGCCGTGTGCGGCACGTCCGTGAATCACGACGCGGAAGTTTTCGCACCCAGCCTGAGCATGGGCGACCGTCATGGCTGTGGGCTCCATGACGACCGCCCCGTCCGCCGAGTGACCGCGTTCGATCATGGCGAGCGTTCCGACTCCTCCGTCCTCCTCTCCGATCACGCTCGCGATCGAGAGACGCCCTCGCAGACGCGCGCCCGCCCTCTTCAGCGCGCTGGCCGCCGCGAGAGCGCATGCGAGCCCGCCCTTCATATCGAGCGTCCCTCGCCCGCGCAGCACATCGCCCTCGAGCTCCGGCTCGAAGGGGGGCGTGGTCCAGAGCTCGATCGGTCCGGGCGGAACGACGTCCACGTGGCCATTGAGGAGGAGCGCCCTGCCCCGGTCTCCTCCGAAGCTCCCGACGACGCCGAGTCCCCGATCTCTGTCGATCTCGATGCTGAAGGCGGGATGATCCGAGAGCACGTCGAAGTCCAGCTCCCAAACGTCGGTTTTCGCCCCCATACCCTCCAGCACCGAGAGCACGTGCTCCTGAGCCGGCGTCTCCCGCCCTCCGAAGCTCGGGATGCGGACCAGGTCGGAGGTCAATTCGACGATCTCGCCGGCGTCGACGGCATCGACCGCACGACGTTCCAGGTCGGTGAGCTGATTCATCGGACGAGGATCCTGCCGGGCTCCCCGCTGCGCAAGATCCCGCTCAGGAAGCGCTGCGCACTTCCCCGAGTCCCGCATCGATCCGCCCGAAGCGTCGGTCACGACGCGCGTAGGCTCGCAGCGCCGCCTCGAGGTGCGCGGCACCGAAGTCGGGCCAGGCCGTGTCCGAGAAGTAGAGCTCGGCATATGCGGCCTCGAAGAGCAGGAAGTCGCTGAGCCGTCGCTCTCCTCCGGTTCGGATCAGCAGGTCCAAATCCACCGAGGGCAAGTCGTCGTGGATCGCTCGCGAGAGGGCCTGCCGGAACTCCGCCTCCGTGGGCACGACCGCGAGCCTGTGGGTGGCAGCGACAATGGCCGCTCGGGACGAGTAGTCGATCGCGACCCTGAGTCGCAGGCGCGTGCCGTCCACCGTGCGTGCCTCCGCATCCTGGATCGCTTCCAGCAGGTCGACCGGCAATCGCGAGCGTCGCCCGATGATCCGGAGTCGCACGCCGGCTTTCCGGCATCGCTCGGTCTCCGACCGCAGATACCGGCGGAAGAGACGAAAGAGCCCGGCTACCTCGGCGGGCGGTCGAGCCCAGTTGTCACTCGAAAAGGCAAAGAGCGTGAGCGTGCCGATTCCCAAGGCGGGCGCGGCCTCGACCACGCGTCGGACGGATCGTGCACCGATCCGATGGCCGACGATGCGATGTCGCCGACGCCGCTGAGCCCAACGCCCGTTGCCGTCCATGATGATCCCGACGTGGAGTCCCACGGACGTCCGGCTATCCTGAGAACAAGTTCTCTGTGTCACAAAGTGCCAGGGCAAAAAAAGATGCGGTTCACGATCCCCGACCCACCTTGATCAGCGCCTCGAGGTGATCCAGGTAGGCCTCCAACCGCTGGCTTCCGAGCCGAGTGAGCCGATACTCCGTCCGAGGCACTCGATCGACGAACGACTTCGAGCACTCGATGTAACCCGCCTCCTCGAGCTTGCGCGCGTGAGCGCTGATGTTGCCGTCCGTCGCACCGAGCAGATCTCGGAGCTCCCGGAACGTCAGGGACTCCGCAGCCGCCAGCGCGCTCACGATCCCCAATCGCAGGCGCTCGTGAATGACCCGATCCAGGGTCAGAGGATTCGCATCCTCCAGCGCTCCGGCCACGGCTCTCAAGTCCGTGCCCACCACGTCGGAATCGCGCTCGGCTTCAGCCACCGTACCGCCTCGCGATCAGAGCTCCGAAGCCCAGGTGAAGACCACCGAAGCCGAGACCCAGCAGCGTGTTGCCCCATGTCACCGGCGCGAGCAGCGCGACCACCCCCAACACCATGAAAGAAAGCCCCAAGAGCGGAATCACACGGACCGAAAAGGTCCCGGCCGTCACGACCCCGACGCCGTAGAGGAGGAGCCAAGTTCCTGGGAGGAGCCCACTGAGACCCTCCTGCCAGAGCACGAGGGTCAACACCATACCGGCTCCGAGCGCGGGCGCGAGACCGAGGACGAACTTCCGCCCGGGCCCCTGGAAGATCGGCACGCCGGCGGCCCTCGCCTTGCGGAAGACCGCCCATCCACAGGCGGGGATCCCGACCGTCGCCGCCGCCAGCCACGTCACGATCCAGGCCCCCGGGGTCGCCTGCCGCATCCCGACGACGGCCGCCACGATGCCGATGGCTCCCAGCGCCAGACCTCCGACTCCGGATACGGCCGTGAACTGGCCCGAGGACTCCATGGTCCGTCGGATGTACTGTAGGTTGTCGAGCGCACGATCCTGTAGCTCGATCGGCGGATCCGGATCGGGACGATGCAGGGGCGTGACGGTGGCCATGGCTCAATGAGAACAAGAGGCCCGACGAGTGTCAAGTACTCTGCGCTCCAAAGTTCCGATCGGAATATGTTTTTAACGAACCCGTGGGCGTGGGCGTCCCTCCAGTGAAGGGGGGAAACGTCCTTCGACAGACTCACAGGAGAAGAACCGATGCGAGCACGATACGGGTGGCTGGTGATGGCGGTCGGCTTGGCCGCTTGCGAGGAGGCGGTGAACGGACCGGAGATTTCGGATCCCCTCAATCGGGACGTCGCGATCGTCGCCGCGGACGCCACGATCGCGGACCTCCAAGCGGTCGACGCGCTCCTGGTGCGTGACCTGACCGAATCTCGCGAGCGGACGGTCGACGTGACCTTCTACGACGCCGAGGGCAACGAACAGGAAGGCTACGATCCGATTACGACCGCGCGGATCGAGCGGGCCATGGCGTTGAGCCGCTCAGCGGACCGGGACGGTTGGTCGGCAGCGGTGACACGCTCCCGTGAGATGGTCGTCACCGGTCTGGAGGGCGAGGAGACCGAGCGCACGATCAACGGGAGCGGCACGGACGAGGTCAGTCGCAGTCGACACACCGATGCGGACGGGACCCGTACGTACGAGATGAGCGGAACCGTCGAATGGAGCAACCTGGTTCAAGGCGTTCCGAGAGAGAGCAATCCCCATCCGCTCTCCGGGTCGGTTACCCGGTCGATGACCGTGGTGATCACCAATGGTCCCAACGGGGACGAGACACGAGAGCGTACGGTGGTGATCACGTTCAACGGCACACAGTTCGCCACGCTGACCGTGGACGGAGAGACCATGGAGGTCGACCTGTCTTCCCGGGAGGGCCGATCCCCCTTCCGGCGCCCCGGGCGGTAGACGGCTGGGCGGCTGCTGGTCGTGAACGGGGGGAGGGCTTCGGCCCTCCCCCGCTTTTTTCATCTGGGTGAGCCGACCGGCTCAGCCCTCGAGCCTCGACAGGCTCCAGACGTAGGCGGCGACCTGGTTGACCTGGTCGTCGGTGATCGCGGAACCTCCGCGCGGGGGCATGATCGCACCCAGTGCGTTGTTCGTCTCGCCGGGCCCCACACCAGCGAGCACGCGAGCGACGATCTGCTCGTAGGTTCCCTCCCCGATGAACCACTCTTCGTCCGTCAGGTCGGGACCCACGGTTCCCTTCCCGTCCGTCCCGTGACAGGCCATACAGAGACCTGCGCCGACGAAGATCGCACGCCCCTCTTCGATCATCTCCTCGGTCACACCCTCCGGGAGCTGCTGCGCCGCGACCGGTACAGCTGCCGATGCGAAAAACAGCACGCCGAGGAAGATCGCCACAGCCCTGTTCATCGCTCACTCCTTGTTGGATACCCGGGTCGGAGGCCCGGATGGTACGTCGAACACGGAAAGCTAGCCGCGCCTCCGGGCGTCCCCAAGACCGGCTCGCCCGGGCCGGCAATTCGGCCGACCGACCGATTGACTCGATATTCGTAACGATATATCATAAGAACAGATACCGATATATCGTTAAGTTGCCCGGACGTCGGCCGGCATCAAATGGGGGAAAACGATGTTCTGCATGGACAACGACTTCATCTTCGACTTCGACTTCGGTTTCGGGCCTCGCCGCAAACGCAGAGGGCGACGGCGCCGCTGGAGGCTCTTCGAGCGTGGTGATCTGAAGTTCGTGATCCTCCGGCTCATCTCGGAGCGGCCCATGCACGGCTACGACGTGATGAAAGCGCTGAAGGAGGAGTCCGGGGGCTATTACCAACCGAGCCCCGGATCCGTCTACCCCACGCTCCAGATGCTGGAGGACGAAGGCTACGTCGTTTCCGAGGAAAAGGACGGCAAGAAGGTCTACTCCATCACGGACGAAGGACGTGCCTATCTCGCGGACAACGAGGACGTGGTCGAGGACGTGTTCGAACGGGTGGAGCAGTTCACCGACCGTTTCTTCGGTCGAGACATGAAGAGGCTCTCGAAGTCGTTTTCTCGGATCGCCCAGTTGACGCTCGACGAAGCATTCAAGTGGGGTGCCGACCCGGACGATCTCGCCGAGATGACCGACGTCCTGGACAGGGCCGCAGCGGACCTGGAACGGATCCGCAAGCGGACCAGGCGCAAGCGCCGGGGTGAGGCGACGAGTGAGAAGTCGGAAGAGGACTAGGTGTCGGCCTGCGATCAGCTAGCGCTGGTGCATCCCCTCCAGCTCCTCGAGCGTCCGGGGCCAGTCCTCCCTGAGCAGCCTGGAAAGCGCCCGATCCTTCAGTAGCCGTCCTCCGGTCTGACACGTCGCGCAGTAGTTGGATTCCCTTTCTCCGTGGACGATGCGCTGAATCGGGGAACCACACCTCGGGCACGGCTCGCCGAACTTCCCATGCGCACCCATCTCGGGGTGAAAAGCCGTGATCTTCCTCGGGAAAGTGTCTCCGGCCTCGTCCCGCAAACGCTGGACCCACTCGCCGAGCTCTGCCCGCATCTCGCGGTACAGGGTCTCGACCTCGGCCGAGTCCAGCTGCCGCGTCCGCCGGACCGGGGACAGGCCGGCCCTGAGGAGGATTTCGTCGGAATGCGCGTTCCCGATTCCGGCCAGGATTCTGGGATCGGTCAGCGCCCGCTTCAGCGTCCGATTCTCGCGCACCAGGGCAGCGCGGAACCCCTCCAATCCGACCTGCAGCGGCTCGACGCCTCCCGGATCGAGCGCCTCGAGCCCCTTTTCCCCTCGCACGATGAAGAGCGCCGCCCGTTTGTGCGTGCTCGCTTCGGTCAGCACGAGGGTGCCGTGCTCGAAGTCGAATGCCGCATGAGCCCTCCTCTTCGGCAGCGGCGCGCCCGGAGAGTCCTTCCATTGGAAACGGCCCGAGATCATGAGGTGAACGACGGCGAAGAGGTCGCCCTCGAGCGCGAAGGCCACGCGTTTTCCGATACGACGCAGTCCGACCACGCTCGTCCCTTCGACCTCGGACACACGGGGGTCGTACGTTCTGAGCAGCGACGGCGTCCGAATTCGGATCCGCTCCAGCACACGGCCCACGACGAGCGGCTCGAGCGCGTGGAGGTACAGCTCGATCTCGGGGAGCTCTGGCACCGCAGGGTCCTGTGGCAAGAGGCGTTCGGCCCTATTATTCACTCGCCCTCCAGGGAGTACAAATCGATGCCCGACACGCCGTATCCGATCGTAGCCGCCGAGGATCTGCCATGGCTCACCACCGAGCAGATCGCCGAGGTAGACCGACGGATGATGGGTGAGCAGCGGATCACGCTCATCCAGATGATGGAGAATGCCGGTCGACATCTCGCTCGCCTGGCAGCCGACCGGTACCTCGTGGGGTCGAGGAATCCATCCGTGCTCGTGTTGGCAGGTCGAGGGGGAAATGGGGGAGGTGCTCTCGTGGCAGCTCGTCGCCTCCGGGCATGGGGCTTTCGGGTGTCCGTCATCCTGACGGCCGACGAGGACATTCACACAGGGGTACCCGCCCAACAGCTGGCAGCGATCGCCGCGCTGCGTCTTCCCATCGTCCGGGTGGGAGACGTCGGCCTACCGTCGTCGTCCGGGGATCGGAGTGCCGAGGACACACCGACGCTCATCCTCGACGGCCTGATCGGCTACTCGCTCAGTGGTGCTCCCCGGAAGGCGGAGTCGTCGCTCATCCGGTTCGCGAATGCCGCGCTCTGCCCCATTCTCTCGCTCGACCTACCGAGTGGGCTGGACGCGCATACCGGTGAAGCCTTCGATCCGGCGATCGAAGCCGACGCGACGCTCACGCTCGCGCTTCCGAAGGTCGGCCTTCGAGCCGAGGGCGCCGAAAAGCATGTGGGTGACCTGTACGTCGCCGACATCGGCGTGCTACCGGTCGTCTACGACCGCATGGAGATCGACTTCGACGAGAGCCTCTTCGCAGAAGGCGAGATCCTCCGGATCGAGTAGCTCCCCGGCCTCAGCGGGCGAAGAAACCCAGACCTGCGAGCGCGAGGACCACGACGCCGGACCCGATCTTGAGCGCTACGGCCAGCGTTCGAGCGAGCACGACCCCACTGCCGACCCGCGAAGCGTCACCCAGCGACCGCGTCTCCAGAAGCGTCACCAGACCGCCCCCGACGAAGGTCCCCACCAGACCGGCGAGCACCGAGCCCACGAAGGGGACGGGCAGGCCGATCAGGACTCCGACCAGGCCACCCCCGATCGCTCCCCAGAAGGCCCGGCGCGAAGCGCCGTAGCGGTCTCCGATCTTCTTCAGGAGGACGAACTCACCGACCTCGGCAAGCCCGGCGACGATGCCGCAGACGATCAGGACCGGCCATCCGACGAGCCCTACCGCGAGACCCAAGGAAAGCCAGACGATCATCAGCCATACGCCGGGGAGGCCGAAGGGAACGAGCGCGAGGGACGCGATCATCAGCAGAAGCAAGACCGTCGGGACCAGAATTGCCATCCGTGCTCCTGCGTTGTCGGGACGACGTGCCTACCGGCGTCGCCTCGCTGCTCCGCTCGAAAGGGCCGTCAGTGAAGCTCCAACGTGCCCAGAGAGACGACATCCGAATACGTCCGCAGGTTCCCCGCCTCCAGTTCCTCCGCAAAACGCTCCAGGCGCTGGAGGAGCTGCGTGCTGAGGAACCCGGGCTGGGACTGCGGATGCCATCTCCTGAAGAGACTACGGATAAACACACTACGTTCGTTTCGCGGCAGCGCGGCTGCGGTGCGAGCGAAACGGCCCAAGACTCCGTTTTGCGCGAGGTAATACTCGACGTTGGAGGTGTAGAAGGCCGATACGACCTCCCCTCTCCGCTCGATCTCCCGACCGATCGCGGCGAGCGCATGATCGCCCCCCAGATCACCGACCACGGGTATCACACGGTGGCTCAGCTGCAGCTCCCGAAGGAACCGGTAGTCCTCCTCGCGAGCCAGGTAGTTGCCCCGGCGGCCCGTCAAGTCCTCGGCCAGGATCAGCTCGCGATAGGAGGGATAGTAGGGGTTCGGACGACGACCGTGGCTCGTGAACTTGAGGTCTACACCCGACGACACGAAGCTGCGGTGGATGAACTCCACCATCTCGACATCACGCTCCGACATCGGCACGCCGAAGGCGAGAACGGCCTCCCCGACCTCGCGCAGTGCCGCTTCCTCGTCTGTCGCGGGAGTTTCCGAGAGATAGCGGAGCAGATCCTCTACAGGACGATCGCGCCACACCTCCGGATCTTCCGGAGGGGGGCGCCCGAAGAGCAGAGACAGGTACTCGATCCTGGTCGGTGCCAAGGTGAAGAGTGCCTTGAAGAGCAGGTGCTGGAGGAGATTGTCTCGACGGACGTCGATCACGAAGGCAACGCTCGGCCGGATCCGAGCCATATAGCTGAAGTTCTGGTCGGGACCCACGCCGATATAGGCCCCGCCCCGCACCTCGAGCTCCTGCAATCCACCGAGGACGTGCAGGTAGGAGTCCTCATTCGAGATCAGGTTGTCGGTGTCGAAATACCCGCCGGGTTCGGACAGGCCCTCGACGAGAGCGACGAAGGTGCTGTCGGCGACGACGGCCTCGACGGGGACCGCCCCCGCGACTGCGGTGGCCGAAGCCCCTCCCTCCGGCGGCTCGCACGCACCGAGGGCCGCCGAGAAGACGAGGAGGATCGGCAAGGCGGGGCGGTGCATCGAGCGGCTCAGCCTCCCGAGCGCCTGGGAATCTCGATGGCGTCGCCCGGATCCGGACGCACACCCAGCTCGTTGAGACGCTCGTACAGCGCCGGCATCTCCATGCCGATCACCTCGTTGAGCAGCCCGAGCGCTTCCTCCATTTGCCGCCAGGCATCTTCGATCTGCCAAAGCTGGTCCGCGGTCGGCCGGGTCGTGGACCCGTCGATCCCGAAGGCGAGCCTCGAGGTGCTGATCCCCTGCAGGTCTCCTCCGATCGAATCGACTCGGGCCTGCAGCGAGTCGACTTCGACCACGAGATCCTCGGGCACCTCGGCCTCTTCGATCAGCGTCTTCACGTCGCGTAGCTGATCTCCGAGACGCCGCACGGCCTGCCGACCCTCACGGATCGGGGCAGCCATGTCGCGCAGAGTCAGGAGGGCCTCCTGTCTCTGCATCAGGTCGGCTGCCGAGACCTCGATCCGGGGGTCGAGGCGGATCGCAAAGCCCGTCGTGAGCTCGCTCTCGCCAAGGGCGAGATGTGCCGTGTAGGAGCCGGGTAGCACCCTCGGACCGCGAGGCGGGCCGAAGAACCCGCCGCCCCCACTCTCGGAGTCTTCCTCCTCAGCGGCCAGACGGAAGTTCCACACCACCTGCCCGAAGCCTGCCTCGGCGTCGATCTCGAGCTCTCGAACCGTTTCGCCCTCGGCATCCCGAATCACCAGCTTGGGCCCGTGGTGCTCCTGCATCACGTCCTCGTCCCCCGGCATCTCGGACGTCTCGTCCCCGCCCTCGGCCTCTCGCGAAGCCAGCTCCCGGTCGTGCGCCGTCGTCTCGAGACCGGCGGGAAGATGGTAGCGAAGATGCACGCCGTCCTCCGGGTTCTCGGCGATGAAGGCCTCTCCCCAGAACGGCCACCCGCCGGACCGCGACCACATGGTCGCGTCCTTCGTCGGATAGAGTAGGCCACCCGCCATCGCGGCAGCGCCCTCCGCGAGGTGACGAAGCGCACCCAGATCGTGGAGGATCCAGATGCTCCGCCCGTGCGTGCCGATGATCAGGTCGTCCTCGCGAGGGTGCACGTGCATGTCGTCGACCGGCACCGTCGGGAAGTTGCCGGCAATCCGGGACCAACTGCCGCCGCGGTCGATGCTGACGAACGCCCCTACCTCGTTGCCCAGGAAGAGCAGCCCGGGCGTCCGGGGATGCTCCCGCACGACGTTGACCGAATGCTCGGGCAGTCCGGATACGATGGACCGCCAGCTCTGCCCGTAGTCCTCGCTCACGAAGACGTACGCCGCATAGTCGTCGTTTCGGTGTCCGTCGAAGGCTGCGTACACACGGCCCTCGACGTGATGCGAGGCGTCGAGCCGGCTCACGTAGGTGCGCTCCGGTACCCCGGGCACATTGGCGACGACGTTGGTCCAGGTCACTCCGCCGTCGGTCGTCACCTGGAGGTTCCCATCGTCGGTTCCGACGTAGATCACGGAGGCCGAGAGCGGCGATTCCGAGATGGCCGTGATGTTTCCGTAGGTGGACGGCCGCTCGTATTGGGAGATCGTGACGTCTTCCACCCGGGTCCCCATGACCGCGAGCGTATCGGGATCGATCTGCTTGGTGAGGTCCGGGCTCGCCTCCTCCCAGGTCACGCCGCGGTCCCTGGAGCGCATCAGGTAGTCGGCCCCGATGAAAACGGTCCGGGAGTCGTGGTGGGAGATCGCGATCGGCGAGTCCCAGTTGAAGCTGTACGAGCGGTCCTCGTCGTCCTCGGCAGGACGGGCCACCGGTCGGATCGCCTGCGACTCACCGGTCCGAAGGTCCATACGAGAGATGTTCCCGCCCTGCGACTCCGTGTAGATGATGTTGAAGTCGTTCGGATCGACCCGGTTGTAGAAGCCGTCCCCGCCCGAAACGTCCTTCCAATCGTAATTGTGCACGCCGTAGACGTTCAGCGTCTGGTTGGGTGCGCACCAGGAAGAGTTGTCCTGGAGGCCACCGCACACGTGATAGGGCTCACGCATGTCGTAGCCGATCTCGTAGAACTGGCCCACGGCCATGTTGTTGACCATGCGCCACGTGACACCTCCGTCCCTCGAAATCGAGAGGCCACCGTCGCTGCCCAGGATCACGTGATCCGAGTCCTTCGGGTGGATCCACAGGGCATGGTGGTCTACGTGGATCCCCTCCGCCGCGTCGCCTTCCCACCACGTCTTGCCGCCGTCGTCGGAGATCGAGAGCTGCACGCCGCCGAGGTAGATCCGCTCGGGATTGCCAGGGTCGATCCGAACCAGGCTGAAGTACATCGGACGGGGATTGCGCGTGCTGACGCGCTGCCAGCTCTCGCCTCGGTCGGTCGACCGGAAGAGGCCACCGGGTCCTTGGGGCTGCCCGCCGCCGAATCCGAAGCCCGCCTCACCGGTGGACTGGACGGTGGCATACAGGACGTTCGTGTCGCCCCTGAAGATATCGAGGCCGATCCGGCCCTTCTCCTCGGTCGGCAGGCCATGGGTCAGCTCGGCCCAGGAGGCCCCACCGTCGACCGTGCGATAGATGCCGCTCCCTCCCCCGTTCGCGCTGAACCCGAATCCGGTGCGTCTGCGCTGGTACATCGCAGCGAAGAGCGTCGACGGATCACCCGGATCCATGACGAGATCGATGGCGCCGGTGTGCTCGTCGACGTAGAGCACCTTCGACCAGCTCTCCCCACCGTCGGTGGTCTTGTAGACGCCACGCTCCTCGTTCGGCCCCCACAGGTGCCCGACCGCCGCCACGTAGGCGACATCGGGATCGCCTGGATGAACCGCGATCCGACCGATGTGCTTGGTGTCCTCGAGACCGAGGTGCACCCATGTGCGTCCACCGTCCGTGGAGCGGTAGACGCCGTTCCCGTACGGGGACGACTGCCGGTTCTGCGGCTCGCCGGTACCGACCCAGACCACGTTCGGATTCGAGGGGGCAAGGGTCACGTCCCCGATCGACGAGGTCGGCTGATCGTCGAACACCGGTTCCCAGCTCGCGCCGTCGCTGGTCGTCTTCCAGAGCCCGCCGGTGGCGAAACCGACATAGAACGTGGCGGGATCGGACTCGTCGACCGCGAGATCCGTAATGCGCCCACCCATGATCGCCGGCCCGATCTCCCGAAGCTCGACGCGCTCGAGCAGGGACATGAGCGGATCGTCGGACTGCTCGGGGGCTTGTCCGTGGGCCGGCGACGGCGTCGCGACGACAGACGAGCAGGCGGGCAGCAACACGGCGTTCAGGAGAGCAAGACGACGTAGCCAGGACATGGGGTGCTCCGTGTGGATGGGAACCGTATTCGACTACGGATCGACTCCCTCGGCAAGACCGTCACGCAACCCGGGATACGGGGTTCGGTTCATCCAGATGATCCGGAACGCGAGAGCGAGTGCGACCACCCCGCCCGCATAGACAAGCCAGGAGTCCTGGGCGAGCTCGACGCCCGTCGAACCCAGGTAGAGGGCCAGCGCGTTGTTGAGCGTGTGCCAGAGCATCGCCGGAAAGATGGAGCCCGACCATAGGGTCACGGCCGCGAGGACCACCCCGAGAAGCGCCGTACCGGGAATCCGGAAGATCTGGAAGTGGAAGAACCCGAAGATGCCACCCACGATCAGGCACGTGGCGAGAGGCCTGAAGCGGCTCGCGACCCCGTGCAGAAGCACGCCACGGAAGGAAAGCTCCTCCACGATCCCGGGGATGACCGAAAGCACCAGGACGATCTGCCAGAACGGGATGTCATCCGGCATGAGCGCCTGCCCGAAGTTCTCCAACAGCTCCCTGGGGACCGGTATGACGAGATCGGCCAGCTGGAAGACCAGCGTCGCGACGATGAGACCGGCCGGGGCCCCGAGCACCACGCCGACCCAGACCCCGGGCTTGGGTGCGCGAAGGGCCAGGGCCTCGCGGGGATCGAGCCTGAAGCGCCAGATCATGATCATCGGGGCGGCCAAGAAGACGACCCCGACGTTGAACAGCGCCGTGATCCGGAGATCGTCGAAGGCGACGTTCATGTCGATCAGGACCTTCACGGCCCAGAAGACGACGAACCAGCGAAGCACGCGCTTGCGGAACAGGGCCGGGCCGCCGAGGAACTCCGCCCGGTCGGAGTCGGCGCCGGTGACCAGGTTCTCGTCTTGGAGAGCCCCCACGGCCAAACGCATCGCGTAGGCTGCCGCGGCTCCCGTGACGACCCAGGCGACAGCCACCGCGAACCAGTTCGCCTGGCCGACCAACACGTCGCGCGCGGCGATCGAGAGGTTGGCGAGCGGCACGAGGATGATGGCGGACGAGAGCGTGACCTCGGGGAGGAAGGGGGCGAGGGTCGGCAACGTCAGGCCGAGGATCACCGGAGTCAGGAAGAGCTGCGCCTCCTTGTAGGACTTGGCGTACGCCGACGTCACCAGAAGCACACCCGCCGCGAGCGCGGCGACCGGCAGATACAAGACCAGCAGGATCCCCGAGGTCGCGGGGGTGATGCTGGCGGCGAAGCCGCTCCCCACGTCGATCAGGCCCAGGCCCAGGTAGACCCAGAGGTTCACCACCTGCACCAGGGCGATCGCGATCGCCAGCGTCACCACCGCGAGGGTCTTGGCCCAGATGATCTCGGTCCTGGCGGCGGCGGTCGTCAGTAACGTCACGAGCGTCCCACGCTCCTTCTCTCCCGCGAGCGTGTCGGTGGCCATCACCGAGCCACCCATGACCATGAGCAGCAAGACGAACATCGTGAGCATGCGCCCCAGCCGGGCGCCGGAGACCTCTCTCTCGGAAGCGACGTTCGCCGTATCCATCGCCGCCAGGTCGGCAGGATCGATCGGGAAGCCCGCCGTCACCAGCGTGGAGTCGCGCAGCTCCCGGCGGACACCCGAAAGCCGATCCCGAATCGCGCTCGAGCCTCGGTTGGACGTGGCACGGTTGGACCGGTAGTGGACCCGGGCCACGGGCGTATCGTTGAACTCCTCCAACTCGTCGGCCCGGGTCGTGTCCTCCGAGAGCACGGACCGCCACTCTTCGGGGCTCATGCCTTCGACGAAGAAGTCGACCCGACGATCTTCGAGTGCCTCTTCCGGATCGTCGACCTCAACCCGCTCGAACTTGGCGCTCGCCGAGTCCGCATCCTCGGCATCCGGTCCGGGAAGGTCCGCCAAGAGATCGCGGAAGAAGGCGGTATCGGTGCCGACCAGCGCGTACTTGAAGGTCCGTGCCTGCTCCCGCGCTTCACGACCCCGCTCGACGCGATTCGACACGATCAGCAGGAGCGGCATCAGGACCACGGGGAGCACGATGGACACCAGGAGGGTCCTGGGATCACGCAGGAGCGATCGCAGCTCGAGCCGGTAGATCGTTCCGACGGCCTGACTCGGCTTCAAGGCGTGACCGTCGGTTGCGCGTAGTGGACGAAGATCTCCTCGAGGTAATGGCAGCCCGTCGCCTGTCGCAGGCCGTCGAGCGTATCCGTCGCGAGGATCCGCCCCTCGTGGATGATGGCGATCCGGTCGCAGAGCTGCTCCGCTTCGCTCATCACGTGGGTCGAGAAGATGATCGCCTTCCCGTCGTCTCTGAGCTGGGCGATGATGTTGCGCAGCTCGATGGCGTTCAGGACGTCCAGCGCCACGGTCGGCTCGTCGAAGATCAGGACCGGAGGATCGTGCGCGACGGTCCTCGCGATGGAAACCTTCTGCTTCATTCCGCTGGAGAGCTTCTCCACCCGCGAGTCTGCGTACTCGCCGAGACCGAAGCGATCGACGAGATACTCGACGCGCTCGGCGACCCGATCGGCAGGGTAGCGATTGACGCGCGCGAAGAACGCCAGCGTCTCGCGCGGTGTGATCTTCGGATACAGGGCGGTCGAGGCGGAGTAGAACCCGAGGCTCAGGCGCACGTCCTGGGGCTCCTCGCGGACCTCGTGTCCCATGACCCACGCCTTGCCGTGCGTCGGCGCCAGAACCGTGGACAGCATCCGCAGCGTCGTCGTCTTGCCTGCACCGTTCGCCCCGAGCAATCCCAGGATCTCGCCACCGTCACAGGCGATGTCCACATGATCCACGGCGACGACCTCGCCACGGCCGTCGTCATAGAAGACCTTGGACAGGCCTTCGGTACGCACTCGGGGGGTCGTCATCGGATACCTCGCATCTACGCCTCTGCTCGCCGGGACCTGAGCCGGCTCTTGAGAAACTTGCCCAGGCCACCCTCGTGGGTGCCCATGAAGACTTCTTCCTTGCGCATCACCCACTGGGCGAAGGCGATCGAAAGCACCACGACGAGCGTCATCGACGCAAAGGTGAGCCCCATCTGCGGCAGAGCGTAGGTGCCCATGATCGCTTCACGGATGAGCATGATCACGTTCGCCACCGGTGTCACGGCCAACCCAGTGGTGAACTCCATGTCGGGCGACTGCATGAAGACCGCCGGCATGATCATCAGCAGGTAGAAGGGCGTGATCATCGACTGCCCCTCCTTGAAGGTCCGCGCGAATGCGGCGAGGACCAGCATGATCGCCGAAATGAAGAGCGCCAGGAGCGCCGTACCGAGCGCGATCACCGGGAAAGCGCTCCACGGAATTCCCGCGGAGACGAGCTCGTCGACGGCATCGCCCGCGAGCGGACTCAGGATCCAGCGCATCGACAGCGCGAGCGCGAAGAGGTTCAGGAGGCCGCCGGCCAGCCCGAAGGTCGCCACGTAGAAGTACTTGGCCGAGGCTACGGTCGATCGCGAGGCGGCCACGGTCATCAGTGTCTCCCACGTCGAGCGCTCACGCTCCCCGGCCGTGGCGTCGATCGCCGGATAGAAGGCCGCCAAAGCCACCATGAACATCGTCAGCACAGGCACCAGGAGGCCGAGAATGAAGCGACTGATGTCTTCGCGCGTGGCGACGTCGTTTCGGACGATCCCGAAGCCGTCCCATGCCGCGTCGCTCACGCCGAGACGTTGCCTCTCGCGATCCAACCAGCTGAGGCGGTACCGGTCGAGTGCGGCGTCGATGCGCCGTCTTGCGGTCGCGCTCCGGTCCCTGGCCTCGTTGAAGGACACCAGCACGTTGAAGTTCTCGCTCAGCCCCCCACCCCGCTCCGGCACCCCGAACTCGACCAGCGCATCCAGACGCCCGGCGGCGATCCGCTGCACCGCCTCGTCACGCCCCTCCGTCCAGCTCGTGAGGGCGACGTCGTCATCCGCCTCCAGGGAATCGGCGAACTCCTGATGGACGGCGGGAAGGTCGACGAGCGCGACGCGGGACGAAAGCCGATCCGACTGGCCCTGCACGAAGGAGATGCCCGCGAACATCGCCCAAAGCATCGCCGGATACATCACGATCGGGAGCACGATGCTGTAGATGACGATGTTGCGCTCGCGGAGGGCCGACCGGACCTCGTGCCGGTAGATCGCGAGGATCTGTCCGAAGTCCACGGCTACGGGCCCCCATCGTCGGAGGATCCTCCGATGGCATCGAGAATACGGCCGACGACCTCGTCGATGTAGGGGTCGAAGCTCCC
>JBDHII010000021.1:0-50478 GCA_039587515.1 Gemmatimonadota bacterium | reverse complement strand
CCCGCCAGATGCATGGCGAAGAGGGAAAGCGCGAGCGCGCCCGCGTCGGTCAGCATGTGACCGGCATCGGCCAGGAGCGCCAGCGAGTTGGAGAGGATGCCGCCCACCACTTCGGCCACCATGAATGCGGCCGTGAGCACGAGCACGATCGTGAGGCGCCTCCGCTGGGCCTCACGATCGCCCGAGTCGGGCCCGTGACGATGGGTCGACCCCGGCGCGTGATGATGCCTCACGATCGCCCGAGTCGGGCCCGTGACGATGGGTCGACCCCGGCGCGTGATGATGGTGCCGGTGGTGATGCGCCATCACGTACCCGTCGAGGCGGGCTCGACCTCCCCTTCCGTGGGAACCGGCTCGGGCTCGGACAACGCCCGCTTCAGGAGGATCGGACCGCCGAGGATGTTGCCGATGATGACCGCCATGCCGAGCGCGACGACGTCAGCCCCGACCGTGGGAAACGCCTCCTGGATGAGGAGGAGCAACCCCAGCGTCACACCGCCCTGCGAGATCAGCCCCTGCCACGTCCGCTCCCTGAGCCGCGCGTCGGCGCCGGCGACCCCGAGCCCCCAGGTGGCTGCCTTCTTGGTGAGCCACAGCCGCCCGAGGAAGATCAGGAGCGCGGCGACTCCGAAAGCGCGGAGCGCGCCGAGGTCGAGCCTCGCACCGGCCACGGCGAAGAAGAAGGCGAAGATCACGACCGCCACCGACTCGATGCCACGCAGCATCCGGTCTCCGGCCGGCGACCAGTTCTCGATCACGAAGCCGGCCGCGACCCCCGTCAGCAGGAGCTCGATGTGGAGGCGCTCGGCGACGACGACGATGAGGTAGGCGAAGAGGAACGTCGCCATGGGCGAGCGCTGCACCTTGGTGGCGTCCCCGAGATAGAGGCTGAAGAGCCAGCCGGCGATGCCTCCGACCACGAGGGCGCCGCCGACCTCCCGGCCGAGATCGACGAGCACGTGCGGGCTGAACTGCGCATCCGGATCGAGCAGCGGTCCGATCAGCGCGAGCGTCAGCGTGAAGAGCACGATCACGACCACGTCCTTCACGATCGTGATGCCGAGGATGACCTCGGAGAGCACGCCGTGCGAGCCGGACTCCTCGATGACGGCGACGGTGAGGTCGGGAGAGGAGTTCGCCGCCCAGATTCCCAGCAGCAGCCCGATCCCCAGGGCGCCCGAGAGCGGGAGCTCCGCCAGGAACGGAACGATCGGTCGAATGGCGAGAATGAGCCCCGTGATTCCGATCCAGACCACGACCGTCACGAAGAGCGTGGTCAGGAGGATCGGCTTGGCCTGCGGCCGCAGCGTGTCGAGCTTCAGCTCGCTTCCGGCCAGCAGCGCGATCAGCGCGAGCGCGAACTGATCGATCAGCTGCAGGTCCTGCACCGCCGCCGCGGAGACCAACCCGAGGACCGACGGCCCGGCGAGGATCCCGACGACCAGGAACCCCGTCAGCCGGGGAAGACCCGACGACGAGGCGAGCACGCCCCCGATGTTCGCGATCAGCAAGACGAAGCCCAGCAGCACCGAGATCTCGGCGCCCGGGAACGACGGCTCCTCGGCGGCAGAGCTCACGAAGGTGATGCCGAAGAGCATCACGAGCACCATCGTCAGCCCGACGACGCGGGAGAGCGAGGGACGTTTGAGCTGAGTCTTCATCTGCCGGAGCGGGGTCGGACGGCCGTACGGTTGCGCCGCAGCGCTGAAACGGGTTTCCTGGCGGAATGGGCAAAGTACTAACGTCGGATACGCCCCACCAATCCCTGTGCGCCCGAACGGGCGACCGAGCGTGACACGATTCCAACGCGAGATCTACGCCCTCGTCGCCGCCATTCCCCGTGGCCGGCTGATGAGCTACGGCTCCGTCGCCGAGGCGCTCGGCCGAGGTCGGGCGCCCAGGGCGGTGGGGAGCGCCCTCTCGCGTCTCCCCGAGGGACACGCGATTCCCTGGTGGCGTGTGATCAGCGGAAGCGGCCGCGTCTCGACCCCGTCGATCCATCACACGGCCCAGGTCCAGCGGGCGCTCCTCGAGGACGAGGCCGTCCGTTTCGATGCCCGTGGGCGCATCGATTGGGCGGACTACGCGTGGGAACCGACGCCGGAAGAGGTGGCGGCGGCCGTTGCCCGTGATCCCCTCGGCCCCGAGGTTGGAGCGCCATGAACAACTCTGCCATGCTGATCGGCCTCGTCGCGGGTCTCGCCCTCGGGCTCGTCGCCTCGCTCACGGGCTCCCAGCTGCTGCTCGACATCTCCATGGGCGTGCAGCCGCTCGGAACCGTGTTCATCAACGCCGTCCGGATGGTCGTGATCCCGCTCGTCGCGGCCACGATCTTCATCGGGGTCTGCAAGCTCGGAGACCCCAGGAAGCTCGGGAAGCTGGGCGGCTCGACGATGGGCTTCTTCTGGGGAACGACGCTTCCGGCGATCGCCCTCGGCATGCTCCTGATGGGATTCGGGCTTCGCTTCGCGCCGCGCGTCGCGGTGCCGGCCGGCACGGAGGACGTGGTCCGCGAGCTGCCCGGGTTCGTCGACTTCCTGGTGCGGCTGATCCCGCCGAACCCCTTCGAAGCGGCAGCCGAGGGCGCCCTGCTCCCGCTGATCGTCTTCACCATCCTCTTCGCCGCGGCGGCCTCCACGCTGGACGAAGAGAAGAAGAACCAGATGATCGGGCTCGCCGAGGGGATCAGCGACACCCTCATCCGGCTGGTGCACTGGGTGCTGTGGACCGCCCCGGTGGGGATCTTCGGGCTGTCGGCTCCGGCCACGGCCTCGGCGGGTCCCGCGCTGCTCCAGTCGATGGGCATCTTCATCGTGGTTGTCGCGCTCGGGACCTACATCTTCATGGCGCTGGTGTACCTGCCGCTCGTGCGTGGCGTAGGCAAGATGAGCCCGGCCAAGTTCGTGAAGGGCATCCTCGGCACCTACGCGATCGGGTTCAGCTCCACCAGCTCGGTGGCGTCGTTCCCGGTCATGTTCGAGGACGCCGAGCGTCTCGGGGTCTCGGAGACCGTCGCCTCGCTGACGCTCTCGCTCGGCGCAGCGCTGAACCGCGCCGGCACGGGCCTGTTCCAGGGCGCGTCGATCGTGTTCCTGGCGTACCTGTACGACGTCTCACTGGGAGGCACGGTCGTCGCCAGCGCCTTCCTGGCCACCTTCTTCGTGACGATGACGGTCGCCCCGGTGCCGAGCGCGGGTGTGGTCACGCTCGCACCGGCGCTCGAGGCGGCGGGAATCCCGCTGGCCGGGATGGCGCTCCTGCTCGGGATCGACCGGATCCCCGACATGTTCCGCAGCGCCACGAACATCACCGGTCACGTCGCCGGCGCGGTCGTGGTGGACCAGCTCGTGGGCGAGGTGGCAGCGGACGAGTCGCCCCCGGCGCTCGCCGAGCCGCCGCCAAACGACTGACTTCTTCGCGCCCGTGAGGGCTAGTTCATGCCCATGCCGGCCTGGTGCCGTGTATGGCGCACCGCGTGCTCGTGCGTGCCGAACCACACACCCGGCTTCGAGCGCATGTACTCGATCAGCTCGCGAAGCACGCCGATCCGAGAGCGGTGCCCGATGTAGTGCGGGTGCATCGTGAGGACGAAGACGGTCCCCTCTTCGTAGGCGACGTCGAACTCGTCCTTCCAGACCTGCAGCACCTCGCGCGGGTTCGAGTAGCTGTCACCCTGCGGGTTGAAGAGCGGGGCGTCGTCCAGAATCCACTGCACCGGCAGCTCGACCATCCCGGTGGGCTCGCCGTTGGCCACGAGCTCGTACGGCCGGTCGTCGGCCATGAGCGACGAGTCGTACAGGAAGCCCATCTCGAGGAGCAGGTCGAGCGTGTGCGGGCTGAAGTTCCAGGAGGGCGCCCGGTAGCCGACCGGACGCTCGCCGACGAGCTCGGTCATCCGCTCGACGGCCCGACGGAGCAGACGCTCCTCGACGTCGCGCGGCAGGGTGTTGTTGCGCTCGTGGATCCAGCCGTGGATCCCGATCTCGTGACGCCCGGACGCCTGGATCGCCTCGATCATCTCCGGCGCGAGGCTGAAGCTCACCGCCGGCCCGAAGAAGGAGGCCGCGATCTCGTACTCGTCGAGCAGGTCGAGCACACGCCCCAGCGCCCTGCGGGCTCCGTACTCACCCTGCGAGAGGCCCCCGACGTTGGTGTCCCCGTTGCGCAGCCAGATCGTTTCGTTGTCGACGTCGAAAGAGAGGAGCGCCGCGACCTTCGCACCGCCGGGCCACTGGTCCGGCGTGAGGTCACGCCCGGCCCGCACGGCATTCACCGAGCTCTCGATGCGGTCCCAGGACCACTCCCAGGGCGGATCGTCCTGCTGCGCTTGCGCCTCGACGGCGACAGGCATGGCCACGAGCGTCAGGAAGGGGATCCACGCCCAAGTCCGCGTCACGATTGTCATCATCTCTTTCCCTGGGAGAAGCCGGTTCGATGGGTGGCGAAAGCTACCGGCCGGCCCTCGCCGCGGCCACCGGCTCATCGAGGCATCACCGACGTTTGACGCGCCTCGAGACGGCGCCTACCGTCGATCCATGTCGAAGAAGAGAGATCACGAGCTCGGGCTCGACCGACCGATCACGCGCCGTGATTTCGTCTACGGATCCGCCCTGCTCGTCGGTGGCGCGATGGCCGGATGCGGTCGGCCCGACGATCCCGGTGCGGGCGACGTCGCCGACCGGGTCCAGACCGACTACGGCTTCGACGTGGGCGAGGCCTGGTACGGGCCCGGAGGCGTGGGCGACTACGCGTCGTCGCACGGCAACACGCCGGCGCTCGTCCGGGCCGCCCACGAGATCCGGGCGGGACGCTTCGAGGAGCCACCACCGGACGCCGTCGACTCGGGCGAGACCTACGATCTCGTGGTCGTCGGCGGCGGCCTCGCGGGTCTCTCCGCCGCCTACCACTTCCGGCGGCTGAACCCCGGCGGCACGGTGCTGGTCCTCGACAACCACCCGATCTTCGGGGGCGAGGCGAAGCGCAACGAGTTCGTGGTCGACGGGGTGCACCTCTCGGCCCCGCAGGGCTCGAACGACTTCGGCGTGCGCCCGGCCACGGGCGAGCCGGACGACTATTTCACCGCCCTCGGCATCCCCCGCGAATTTCGCTACGTCGAGCCCGCAGGTGCGGCGGCCGGCATGCGGATCCCCCTCGACCACTACGCGCACCTGCACTGGCAGGAAGGGGAGTTCGACGTCGGGCACTGGTTCGGGGCCTCGGGTGGATGGGTCCGTGACCTCTGGGGCTCGGGGCTCGACGCGACGCCCTGGAGCGACGAGGTCCGCGACGCCTTCCGACGCGCCCGGACGACGAACGCCTCGGATCGCGCCGAGGCCGACCCCGGCCCGTGGCTCGACGGGATGACGCTGAAGGCACTCTACGAGGACGTCCTCGGGCTGCCCCCGGAGGTCTCCGACTACGTCGACCCGATCCTCGCGAGCATCATCGGCCTGGGGTGCGACGTGACGAGCGCGTGGTGGGGGCACCACTTCGGCCTCACGGGCTTCGGGGCGCCCGAGCGCTACGAGGGTCGGACCTTCCACTCGTTCCCCGGCGGAAATGCGGGTATCGCCCGGCACTTCCTCAAGCACCTGGTGCCCGACGGGATCTCGGGAGAGCGCTCCTTCGAGGGCGTGCTCTTCGGTCCGGTGGCCTTCGACCGACTGGACCATCCCGAGAATCCGGTCCGGTTCCGGATGGGAGCGACCGTCGTCCGGGTGGAGCACGAGGGCGCGCTCGAGGCCGCCGAGAACGTCCGGGTCACCTACACACGGGACGGTGAGGCACACACGCTTCGGGGGCGCTCCGTCGTGATGGCCTCGGGCGGCTGGGTGAACAAGCACGTCGTGCGTGATCTGCCGGAGGGGCACCGCCGCGCCTACGACGCCTTCGCGCACGCGCCGGTCCTGGTCGCCAACGTGGCCCTCACGAACTGGCGATTCCTCGAGCGACTCGGTATCGCCGCCGCGATGTGGCAGGACGGATTCGGCTTCACCTGCAACATCCGCCGGCCGATGGTGGTCGGGGACACGGCTCCGCCGCTCGATCCCGACCGGCCGACGGTGCTGACCTTCTACGCGCCGATCTACAAGCCGGGGCTCGCTCGCAAGGACCAGGGGGTGGCCGCACGGGCCGAGCTGCTGGGCACGTCGTTCGACGAATACGAGCGGCAGATCCGGGAGCAGATGGTCGAGATGTTCGACCCCGGCGGCTTCGACCCCGGCACCGACATCGCAGGCGTCATCCTGAACCGCTGGGGCCACGCGTACGTGGCGCCGGGGCCGGGCTTCATGTTCGGCACCGACGGCGAGCCGGCACCGCCGGACGTGATCCGCGGGCCGATCGGGCGGATCGCGATCGGTCACTCCGAGCTGCGCGGTCACCAGAACTGGACGGGCGCCACGGGAGAGGGAAGAAGGGCAGTCGAGCTTCTACTGGACGAGTACTTCTGATGTCGATTCCCCTCGAAGGCCTCACCGAGGCGCTCTCCGACCGCTACCGCATCGTCCGCGAGCTCGCCTCGGGCGGGATGGCGACCGTGTACGTCGCGCACGACCTGAGGCACGACCGCCAGGTCGCGATCAAAGTGCTGCGCCCCGACGTCGCCTCGGCGATCGGAGCCGAGCGCTTCCTGCGCGAGATCCGGATCGCGGCCCGCCTCCAGCACCCGATGATCCTGCCGCTCCACGACTCGGGAGAGGTCGACGGCCTCCTCTTCTACGTCATGCCGCTCGTGCGCGGTGACTCGCTGCAGGAGCGACTCGAGCGGGAGGGGAACGTCCCGCTGGAGGAGGCCGTCGGCTACCTGGCCGATCTCCTCGGAGCCCTGTCCTACGCGCACCGGCAGGGCATCGTGCATCGGGACGTGAAGCCCGCCAACATCCTCTTCTCCGACGAGCACGCCCTCCTCGCCGACTTCGGTGTCGCCAAGGCCCTGAGCGACGCCTCGGGCCTGAGCGGGTCGACGACGGCCGGCATGTCGCTCGGCACGCCCAAATACATGGCGCCCGAGCAGGCGGCGGGGGACCAGGACGTGGACCACAGGGCCGACATCTACGCGGCCGGCGTAATCGCGTACGAGATGCTCGCCGGACAACCCCCGATCCGGGGGGATTCGGCTCGCGCCATCATGTCCGCACACCTGACCCAGGACCCCCGGCCGCTCCGGGAGGTCAACGGAGAGGTGCCGGAGGCGCTGGCGAACGCCGTCATGCGGGCGCTCGCGAAAGACCCCGGTGATCGCTGGCGCACGGCCGACGAGTTTCTGGCCGAGGTAAGACTCGTCGGGGGGACACCCGCCGGAGGAATGCCGGGCGTCGCCAGCGCAGGGCGATCCGGATTGCCCCGCTGGGCAGCCGCCGCGGCGGCCCTCGTGGTCGCGGGGGCGGGATGGTTCGCCTACACCCAGTACAGGCACGCGGCCGACCTGAGATGGGTCACCGAGGAGGCGATTCCCGAGATCGAGCGCTTGGTTACCGCCGACCAGGGTTTCGAGGCATGGTTGGTCGGGAGAGAGATCCGCGCACGCACCGGGGAGCATCCGGGGCTCGACGAGGTCGAGGGTTCGTACTCGAGCCTCTCCAGCATTCAAAGCAATCCCGCAGGCGCATCGGTTTCGATCCGCCCTTACGGGGGTGACACGGACGCGTGGGTAGCCATCGGCACGACCCCGCTGGAGCAGCGACTCCCCAACGGCTTTATCGAGATTCGCTTCGAGCTCGACGAGCATGCGACGGCCGAGTTCCCTACTCGGCTCTGGCTGCTCGAGCCGGTGGATCTCTGGCCCGTGGGTAGCGAGGCCGGTCGCCTCATCAGCGAGGGGATGAGGAGCATTCCGGTCGATACGGCGAGGATCCAGATCCCTGGCCTCGACCACCTCGCCGCGCAGCCGCTCGGCCCGTACCTGATGGCTCGGTACGAGGTGACCAATCGTGAGTTCAAGTCCTTCGTCGACGCAGGCGGATACGAGGACCCATCCCTATGGGCGGACCGCTTCGAAGACGGGGACAGGTCCCTCGATTGGACGGAAGCCTCGGCACGCTTCGTCGACGGGACGGGCCGACCAGGTCCCGCGACGTGGGAGGGCGGGGACTACCCGGACGGCCAGGACGATCACCCGGTCACGGGAATCAGCTGGTACGAGGCCGATGCGTACGCACGCTTCGTCGGCAAGGAGCTACCGAGCGTCTACCACTGGGCCTGGGCGGCGAATACGTGGACCTCTTCGCAGGTCGTCCCTCACAGCAACATCGGAGGCACACCGGGACCCGTGTCGGTCGGATCCATGGGAGCCACTGGCGCCTTCGGGTTGGACGACATGGCGGGAAATGTCAGAGAATGGACGGCCAATTCCTCGGGGGACGGTCGGTACATCTTGGGAGGAGGATGGACGGATCCCCCCTACGGCTACAACGACGCCTTCGCACAGGCACCCCTCGACCGATCCTCGGTGAACGGTGTGCGATTGATGGTGAGGCTCGAGGACGATCCAGCCGCGGTCTTCGAGCCGATCGTGCGCGAGCAAAGGGACCTCGCCTCGGAGAGCCCCGTCAGCGATGAGGTCTGGGAGCTCTTTCGTCAGGGGTTCGACTACGATCGAACCGAGCTCCGCGCGGAGGTCGAATACTCCGACTCGTCTCATGCGGACTGGGTCCGCGAGCGCGTGGTGATCGACACCCCATACGGCGAGCGAATGCCAGTCCACCTGTTCCTGCCGAGAGACACGCCCCCACCGTACCAGACGATCGTTTTCTTCCCCGGATCGTCATCAATCCATGCGACGGACTCCGAGGACCTCTTCACTGGTGGCTTCGACTTCATCGTGAAGAATGGTCGCGCGCTGGCTCACCCGGTCTACAAGAGCACCTTCGAACGGGGCGACGAGCTCACGAGCGACTACCCGGACGACTCCGCCTTTTGGCGGGACCACGTGGAGATGTGGGTTCAGGACTACAGGAGGACGGTCGACTACCTCGAGACTCGCGAGGATACCGACACAGGCCAGCTGGCCTACTACGGAATCAGCTGGGGCGGCTACCTGGGCGGGTTGATTCCAGCCATGGAGCCGCGCCTCAAGGCGAGCGTACTCTACGTCGCCGGGCTGCTGCAGCAGCGGGCACGCCCGGAGGTCGAGCCGATCAACCATCTGCCACGAATCATGATCCCGACGCTCATGCTGAATGGCGAGAACGATCACTTCTTCCCCCTCGAAGCTTCCCAGCGACCGATGTTCGAGCGGTTGGGAAGCCCCGAGAAGCAATGGATCGTCGAGCCCGGCGGTCACAATGTCCCGCGCGCCATCCTGATCCGCGAGACCCTCGACTGGCTCGACAAGTACCTGGGGCCCGTCGGGAACTGACGGGCCCCAGGTAGCCGATGGAGTGCGCTACATCCCCGTGGGGTGCACGTGGAAGCTCGCCCGAAGGGTGTCCCACTCGAAGATCACGTCGCCCATCGTGCCGGTGGCGTCGGGCTCGAAGCGGAAGGTCATCGTCTCCGTCATGTCCTCCTTGGACTCCGGCTCCACGGTGAAGCTCCCCATCTCCGCCGCCCGCACCTCGTCGGTGATGGGGATTCCCCAGCGCTGGTAGCTCGAGCTGACGAAGAATTCCCAACCCTCCTCGCCGGCGTTCACGTAGAGCGAATAGGACCCGGGCTCCACCTCGACGCCCCCGATCTGGGCCGGCGTCGTGAGATGGATCGTCGTCGCCTCGTCCGCCCCCATCCGCCAGAGCTCGCCGTAGGGGATCAGGCCGTTGGCGACCTGCCGGCCTCGCGCCGACGGGGCGCCGTAGCACAGTGCGGCAGGCCCGCCCCCGATCGAGAACTCGAGCTTGGTCAACGGGCTCATCCGAGCCATGGCCTCTTCCATGGTGCCACGGTCGAGGTAGCACTCGGGCATGGGCGCCTCGACGGCGACCTCGGCGGGAGCCTCCGGGGCTTCTTCTGCCGCCGGAGCACAGGCAAGCAGACCGATGCCGAGGAAGGCAGTCAGGAAACGTGCTTCGCGAATCATGGGGGGTCATCCGGGCTGGGGTGCGATGGGGTCGCGACACACTAACCCCAAACGCCCGGCGGTCAACTCACGAGCAGCGCCTCGAGCTCGTCCGCAGCCTCTCGATAGGACGCCCGACTGCGGTCGATCTCGTGGATCAGATCGGTGAGCCCGGGAGCGTCGCCGGCGGGATCCATCAACCTTCGGTTGGCGCCCGCAAGAGCCCCGGTGGCCCGAAGGAGAAGACGCTCGAGGCTCCGCGCTCGATCTCCCAGCGCACGGACGGCCACGGCCTGTGGTCCGCGCACCTCCCCGGAGGCCGCGACGATCATCTCGTGCATCCGGGCGAGGTCCCGGGCGACGCCGCTCGCCATCGACAGCAGCTCGCCCGTGTCGTCGACGAGATCCGCGTCACCACCCGCGCTCGCGCGGGTGTGCAGGAGTCGCCCCAGGCGCACGAGGTCCGTGAGCAGGCGCTTCGCCCTGCCCGTCGGTAGGCCGGCCAGCGCCGCGGAGAGATCCCGGTCGTGCTCCGGAGAGAGCCAGGGCTCCCGGTCCAGGTCGACCGACGCCGGCCGCTTGAGCTGCAGCTGCGCCAGAAACCACAGCGCGCCCGCGAAGGCGGGACTGGCCGCGAAGAGCCAGGGGTTCACCGGGGCTGCCAGGAGGCCGACCACGAGAATCAGGACGAGGAGCACGCTCAAGGAGGCCGGCGCGGGTGCGATCGCCCACCGCAGCGGCCGGCTCCAGAGCGCGACCCCGCGTATCTCCATGGCCTCACAGATCCGGTCTTGGGCGGCCGAGGGAATCGCGGCCAGCGCCAGATGGCCGTCGGCCACCAGGCCGACGTCATAGTCCGGTGTCCACATCGGGAGCAGCGAGCGGACGACGCGAACCCGGCCCTCGCGGTCCGTCTTTCCGGCCCGGACGAACACCAGGCGGTCACCCGTCCTGCCGAGGCAGGAGAGGCATGCCCCCAACCGCAGCGAATCGCCGCCGCCGCAGAGGGGGCATCGCTGACGCCTTCGAATGGACGGATCCCGCTCGAACACCCGTGCTGCGAGCCCCGCGAAGCCACGAGGGGGCTCGTCGAAGGCGTTCGTGGTCGTGGAATCGAGCATCACTCGGTCTCCTTCCCCAGCATGCGTATCGCGGCGGCGCGCCAGCCGTCGTAGGACGGGTATTCCGCCAGGAACCGCTCCAGGAGCTCGGCCGCTCCCGCGCGGTCGCCCCGGTCGAAGCGTGCGACACCGGCGTAGTAGAGCGCCATCCAGTGATCCGGCCAGAACTCGAGGACCAGCTCCATCGCGGGGGCCGCCCGCTCCTCCATGTGGCCTTCCGGCGACGGTCCGATCACCTCGAAGACCACCCCCGCCGCTCGCCATCGCTGATCTTCCGGGAGCCGCACGAGCGTCGCCCGTGCTGCGTCGAGCTCTCCGGCCAGGGCGAGGCACGCGGCGGCGTGCGCGCTCCCAGACAACCCGTCCGGAGCGGGCACCCGCCTCAGGTGCGCGAGCGCTTCCCGCGCATTGCAATGGCGGTGCGCACGCTCGTACCAGACCGCGGCACGGTCGTGCGAATCGAACGGGGACGTGGTGACAGCCGGCTCGGGAGCCGCCGGGGATGGGGGCTCGCCGAAAAACAGGACCGCGATGCTGATCAACAGCTGAGCGAGGCCCAGCAGATACACCTTCCGCATGGCAGTCGCCTCCTGCCGATACGGGTGGGCCCCCGGTTACAGCAACCACGCCGGTCCGGGCGGCAACAGCTGGAACTGGCAACGGTCGTGCCAGGAGACGGACCGCCCGAAACGCCAGACGGGACGGGCACTCCCGAAGCGCCGGCAGGGCTCGGAGAAAGAAAAGAAGTCCGCTTGGCGGGAAAAATGTCACCGTCGATCTCGACCGAGGGAGCAGGCTGTAAAGATGCCCCTGCGTGACCGTACCTCTCTGTGCCGGCCCACACTTCACGAGCCGCCGGCGCCCAAACCATCCGAAGAGTGAACGATGGTCGTGAACAGATCCGCTCTTCCCGCCTACCCTCGCTCGCCCGGCTGGAGCATGCCGCGGCGCAACTTCCTCAAGACCGGAATCGGCGCGCTCTCCGTCCCATTGCTCGCCGGCTGCGGCGTGGGATCGGTCGAGCCCATCGAGCGGGCGAGCCCTCGGCTCACGGCCCGACCCGGGCTCCCGTCCCTCACGATCGCCCCCGGACTCAACGAGCTCGGGCTCCGCAACCAGCGCGACGGCATGCTCTACGTGCCCGAGTCCTACACGCCGGACGTTGCGATGCCCCTCTTCGTCGGCCTGCACGGGGCCTCCGGCCGCGGCGAGGATTGGGCGAGCTACTACGCGCGTGCCGAGGAGCGGGGGATGGTCTTCCTGGCACCCGACTCGAGAGGCGTAACCTGGGACCTGATGACCGGCGCGAGCGGGGGAATCGACGTGGCGTTCATCGACGAGGCCCTCGCCCACGTCTTCGATCGGGTGCGTATCGATCCCGACAGGATCGCGCTCGGGGGGTTCAGCGACGGGGCCTCCTATTGCCTGTCGATCGGACTGTCGAACGGGGATCTGTTCTCGAACCTGGCCGCCTACTCTCCGGGTTTCTTCACGCCACTCGAGCCGCTCGTGGGCCGTCCGAAGATCTACGTCTCGCACGGCACACAGGACGGCGTGCTGTCCGTCACGTACACGCGTGGGACGATCGTCCCCGTGCTCCAGGGCGCCGGATACGACGTGATCTACGAGGAGTTCAGTGGAGGCCACTCGGTGCCGGCCGCGATCACCGAGCAGGCGCTGGACTGGTTCCTCGCGGATGAAGCGCCCACGGTGTAACCCCGGTCGGTCGTGGCGGGTATGACGATGCGACCGAGCGACTCCACCACCCCATCCGGGATCAGACGCATGCCCAGGACCGCACTCGCCACCGCCGCGCTCGCACTTTCGACCATTCTGGCCGCTTGCGACGCGCCTCTGGCCTGGGGGGAGTGGAACAGCATCATCGTGGCGACCACGCCGGAACGCTGGGCCGAGGTCGAGGACATGGTGGAGGCCGCGCTCGAGCCGGCGATCTTCACCGTCCGCCAGGAGCGAACCTTCAGGGTGACCTTCCAGGACCCCGACCAAGAGGATTGGGGGCGTCTCCAGCGCTTCCGGCAGGTACTCCTGATCGGTTCCACCGACGACCCGCGGGTCGCCGAAGCGCTGGAGGCGAGCGAACGGGAGACGTTCTCGCCCCCCGATCTCGTGCAGGTGCGGGACGTCTGGGCCCGGGGGCAGCTGGTCACCGTGCTGCTGACAACCGACGGAGGAGGCACGGAGGACGTCGCCTCCCAGCTCGAAGCGCTCCACGGCCTCCTGGACGGCCAGTACAGGGAGTGGGTCGAAAGCCGGATGTTCATGACCGGGCGCGACACGGCCCTCGCCGACACGCTCTGGCAGAAGGGCTCGTTCTCGGTCGTCCTGCCGGCGGTCTATTACTGGCGCCAGGACGCCGACTCGATCTTCATCTTCCGAAACGACAACCCGGATCCATCCGAGCTGATCCGGCAGATCACGGTTTCGTGGCGCACGCCGATTCCCGAGTCCTTTGCGCAGGAGGAGCTCCTGGCGTGGCGACAGGAGATCTCCGACCTCTACTTCTCCTATCCGCAGACCCTGGACCTGTCGGCACCGCGCGAGCGGCAGGTGCAGCTCGGGGATCTCGTGGCCGACGAGCTCCACATCGCCTGGGGCAACCCGCCCGAGGATCAGTTTCCCGCGGGCGGTCCGCTCCTGATCCGTTCGATCGAGTGTCCGGCGCAGAATCGCCTCTACCTCGTCGACGCCTGGCTCTACGCCCCCGGCAAGGACAAGTACCAGTACATGCTGCAGCTGGAGACGATCCTGAACTCCTTCCGCTGCGCACCCGGCATCTCCTAGCCCACCGGTCGGCCACCACCGCCCCTTCCGCGCCGATCGCGTCCCGGGGCACCCTGGTCCTCCATCCCCAGGTGTTATATCTTTGTATCCGGATCTATGGATACACTAACGACAGCACGCGTTTTCGACCGGATGTCGGCCCTGGGTGACACCGCCCGGAGCCGCATGATCGTCCTCCTCGAGGAGGGCGAGCTCACCGTGTCCGAGCTCATGAGCATCGTGCAGCTGCCCCAGTCCACCGTGAGCCGCCACCTGAAGGTGCTGGCCGACGACGGCTGGGTCAGCTCGAGGACGAGCGGGACGAGCCGTTTCTATCGCGTGGCCCACGACCTCGATCCCGATGCGCGTGAGCTCTGGCACCTGGTGCGGTCGGACGTGGTGGCGTCGGGCCTCACGGCGGAGGACCGGGAGCGGGCCCGGGCAGTGCGCGCGGCGCGCAGGAAGCGCTCGAAGGCCTTCTTCGCTTCGACGGCCACCCAGTGGGATTCGGTGCGAACGGAGCTCTTCGGACCGGGGTCGGAGACGCTGCCGCTCATGGGGCTGCTCGACCCGAGTTGGACGGTCGGCGACCTCGGAGCCGGCACGGGGGTCTTCAGCGAGCTGATCGCGCCCTTCGTGAATCACGTGATCGCCGTGGACGGGTCACCGGAGATGCTGGAGGCGGCAGGACAGCGACTGTCCCACGTACACAACGTGGGGCTGCGGATGGGCGAGCTCGAGAGGCTCCCGATCGAGGACGCGTGCCTCGACCTCGCCGCAATGCTGCTCGTGCTCCACTACGTGGTGGAGCCCGGGGCGGTGCTTGCCGAGGCGGCTCGCGCGCTCGAGCCCGGGGGCCGGGTCGTGGTCGTGGACATGCGCGCCCACGGCCGGGAGTCCTACCAGGAGGAGATGGGACACCTCTGGCAGGGATTCGGCGAGGAGGAGCTCGAGCGCTGGATGTGTCAAGCAGGACTGGAGAACTACCGTTACGTGCCGTTGCGCCCCAAACCGGAGGCGACCGGCCCGCTACTCTTCATGGCAACGGCCAGACGGCCCTTGGAATAGGAATCGCTTCGATGGAAAGTGCAGTGATGCAGGAGAAGAAGGCCGCCGAGACGACGGACGCTTCCCGTCCGGCCTACAAGGTGGCCGACCTCTCTCTGGCCGAATGGGGCCGCAAGGAGATCCGCCTGGCGGAGCAGGAGATGCCGGGGCTCATGGCCGCGCGCGAAGAGTACGGTGCGTCGCAGCCCCTCGCCGGGCTGAAGGTCATGGGCTCGCTCCACATGACCGTGCAGACGGCCGTGCTGATCGAGACGCTCATGGACCTGGGCGCGGACGTGCGCTGGGTCTCGTGCAACATCTTCTCCACGCAGGACCACGCGGCCGCGGCGGTTGCGGTGGGTCGCGACGGGACGGTCGAGGATCCCGACGGCGCGGCGGTCTTCGCCTGGAAGGGCGAGACGCTCGAGGAGTACTGGTGGTGCACCGAGCAGGCGCTCGAGTGGCCGGACGGAAGCGGCCCCGACCTGATCGTCGACGACGGTGGAGACGCGACGCTGCTGCTGCACAAGGGCGTCGAGTACGAGAAGGCCGGCGCGGTCCCGGCGTTCGACGCGGACAGCGAGCCGGAGGAGTGGGGTGTCATCCTCGATCTGCTGCGGCGGTCGCTGGCGAGCGACACGGATCGATTCCACCGCCTCGTGGAGAACATCCGGGGCGTCAGCGAGGAGACCACGACCGGCGTCCACCGCCTCTACGAGATGGAGCAGGACGGAACGCTCCTCTTCCCGGCCATCAACGTCAACGACTCGGTCACCAAGTCGAAATTCGACAACCTGTACGGCTGCCGTCACTCCGTGATCGACGGACTCAACCGGGCGACGGACGTGATGATGGCGGGCAAGAACGCGGTCGTGCTCGGATACGGCGACGTCGGAAAGGGCTGCGCCCAGGCGCTCCAGGGCGTGGGGGCGCGGGTGACGATCACCGAGATCGACCCGATCTGCGCGCTCCAGGCGTGCATGGAAGGCTTCACGGTGCAGACGCTCGAGGACGTGCTCGAGACGGCCGACGTGTTCATCACGGCGACGGGCAACAAGGACATCATCACGGCCGAGCACATGGCCCGGATGAAGGACAAGGCGATCGTCGCCAACATCGGTCACTTCGACAACGAGATCGACATGGCCGGGCTCAAGAAGGTCCCCGGCGTGAAGCACGTGAACATCAAGCCACAGTACGACGAGTGGATCTTCGAGGACGGGCATTCCGTGCTCATCCTCGCCGAGGGCCGCCTCATGAACCTGGGCTGCGCCACCGGGCATCCGAGCTTCGTCATGTCGGCGAGCTTCACCAACCAGGTGATCGCGCAGATCGAGCTCGCGCAGAACACGGACGAGTACGAGAAGAAGGTCTACGTGCTGCCGAAGCTGCTCGACGAGAAGGTCGCCCGGCTCCACCTCAACAAGCTCGGCGTGAAGCTCACCGAGCTGACCGACGATCAGGCCGAGTACATCAAGGTCCCCAAAGACGGCCCGTACAAGCCGGACTACTACCGGTACTAGGAACCGATCTTTCCGGATCGGAACCGGAAGAGGGGCGGAGTCGTTCGGCTCCGCCCCTTCTTCATTGCGGGCATGGGGTCGCCCCGGAGCCTACGTCAGGCTGGCCGCCGCTTCGACCGCCCGATCCACCTGGTCCATCGTGTTGTAGATGTGCGGGCAGAGCCGGACACCGTCGAAAGCCCCTTGGTACGCGCCGGCGATTCCCAGCTCCTCGTACATCCGCGCGTAGGCGGCTCGCTGGTCCGGGACCCCGGGGAGCGTGAAGACTACGACCCCCCCGCTCAGCTCCGGCTCGCGTGGCGTGTGGAAGACGGTGCCGGGAATCCGCTCGGCAAGCCGGTCCTTCACGGCCGCCGCGAGCTGCCGGACGCGCGCTTCCACCTCGTCGAACCCGATCAGCTCGTGGAAGCGCACCGCCGTGGCCACGGCGGCGACCGCCCCGTCGTCCCGCTGCCCGAGGACCTCGAACTTCAGGGCGCCCCCCTGCTCCGCCTGCTCGTACCCGACCCCGACATGGGTCGCCCAGAGCCGCTCGTGCCAATCGCGGCGAACGTAGAGCAGGCCCGCCTCCTTGGGGCCGACGAGCCACTTGTGTGCGCTGCCCGAGTAGGCGTCACAACCGAGGGCGTGGAGATCCACATGGTGGGCGCCGAAGGTCTGTGCCCCGTCGATCATCGTGAAGGCGCCCCGCTCGTGTGCCAGCCGGCAGAGCCGCTCGGCGGGCAGGGCGACGCCCGACACGTTCGAGACGTGGCTGAACGAGACCACCCGCGTGCGCGCTCCGATCGCCTCGGCGAAGGGCTCGAGCAGCGCGTCGGCCGACTCCGGAAAGGCGGGCGTGGACACGCGGCGCACCGCGAAACCGGCCCGACGCGCCCGGACCTCCCAACTGATGTTGTTGGTCGGGTGATTCTGGTCCCAGAGCACGACCTCGTCACCGGGTCCGAGATCCAGTCCGTTGACCACCGTGGCGTTCGCCGAGCTGGTGTTGCGCACGATGGCGACCTCGTCGGCGTCACAGCCCATCATCCCGGCCAGCGCCTCGCGTGAGGCAGCGGCCAGGCTGCCGAATTTCGCGCGGTTCTGAAAGGACGCGTCCAGGTCCACGTCGCGCGTCAGCTCGAAGACCCGCTGCTGAACCGGGAACGGAGACGGACACAGGTTGGCCGCGTTCATCAGAACCAGGTCCTCTCGGACGGGGAACTGGTCCCGCACGAAGTGCCAATACGCCTCGTCCCGCAGGGCCCGCGCCCGGAGTCGGGCGCCGAGCTCGGCGAGCGCCTCGGCACTCGAGCCGGAGGTGCGGCCTTCAGCCCGAAGGGCGTCGGGCAGTGCGGCCGAGGCGAGGGCTGCTCCAGAGAGCTGCCCGAGAAAACGTCTGCGGGACGAAGACATGTCGGTGTCCTCCGGATCGCGGTTGCTGGCTGGCTCTAGGGTACGGGCTCCTGCCCCCGATCGCACGCCGCTCAGGACACCAGAAGCAGCCGAATCGCGAAGACCACGACCATGACGGCGACCACCTTCTGCACCCAGGCCTGGCCCTTGAGCACGGTGAGATGCACGCCCAGCTGACCTCCGACGACGTTGCCCGCCGCGAGCGCCAGCCCCAGGGACCAGTCCACTTTCCCGGCCGACGAGAAGAGGGCGAGCGCGGGGACGGTCCAGATCAGGATCACGATCGCCTTGAGCGCATTCCCCCGCACCAGGTCCAGACCGAAGCCGGCGAAGGCCGCCAGAACCACGAAGCCGACCCCCGCCTGGATGAAGCCGCCGTAAAACCCGATGAAGAAGAACAGGGTGACGAGAAGGGCGCGGGAGCGACCGGAGGTCGGGGGGTCACCGGGGCCGTACTCCGGTGCCTGGGGGCGCTTCCACAGCGTGACCACGACCATCCCCATGAGCACGAGCGCGAGGATGCGCTGAAAGGCCTCGTCGCCGATCACGATCGCCGTCCAGCCTCCCGCGACCACACCCACGACCGCCGGTGGTGCGATCCAGCGCAGCCACCCGGACGGGATCTTGCGCCGGCGATGGAAGGCCCAACCCACCCCGACGTTCTGGAGCAGGATGGCCACCCGGTTGGTTCCGTTGGCGACGGTCGGCGGCAGCCCCAGGAAGATCATGAGCGGCAGCGTCAACATCGATCCGCCGCCCGCGATCACGTTGACGGTCCCGGCGGCGAACCCGGCGAGGAAGAGCAGCAGCGGCGCGAGAAGCTGCTCAGGCATCGCCCGCCATGATCGCCCTGATCGCGCCCTGGTCCGCCTCGGACGGGAAACCCCACTCGGGCCCGTAGCCGAAGACCTCTCGCACGCCCGCCGCGCCGAAGCGCCCGTCGAGGATCTCGATGTGGTCGGCGCTCAGGATCCCCGGATGCGGCACGCCGCAGGCCCGGCTCAGCTGCAGGATCTCCTTGCGGTACGTCACCAGATAGTTGGCGAGCCGCGCGGCCTTGTCGGTGGGATCGAGGCCGCGCATCAACCATCGGTTCTGCGTGGCGACACCGGTCGGGCAGTGACCCGAGTGGCAGCGCTGCGCCTGGATGCATCCGATCGCCATCATCGCCTCCCGTCCCACGGCGACGGCGTCGCACCCCATCGAGAAGGCCAGAAGGCCCATCTCCGGAAAGCCCAGCTTGCCCGCCCCGACGAAGAAGACGTGCTCGTGCAGCCCCGCCTCCGCGAAGATCCGGTAGACCCGACTGAAGGCCACCTTGAAGGGAAGCGCGACGTGGTCGCTGAAGGTGCGCGGCGCGGCACCCGAGCCGCCCTCCCCCCCGTCGACGGCGATGAAGTCGACCCCGCGGTGTCCGTCCGCCATCCGGTGCGCGAGCTCCTCCCAGAAGTGGTGCTCGCCCACGGCCGACTTGATTCCGACCGGCAGCCCGGTCGCCTGCGCGAGGTCCTCCACGAAGTCCAGCATCTCGTCGACCGTGGAGAAGGCGGAGTGCGTCGCGGGAGAGTACACGTCCTTCCCGACCGGGACGCCCCGGATCGAAGCGATCTCGGGCGTGACTTTCGGGCCCGGCAGCAGCCCGCCCAGGCCCGGCTTGGCTCCCTGGCTCAGCTTGATCTCCACGGCACGGACCGGATGCCGCCCGACCTGCTCGATGAAGCGCTCACGGTCGAAGCTTCCGTCGGCAGCCCGGCAACCGAAGTACCCCGTGCCGATCTGCCAGACGAGGTCGCCCCCGTGGAGGTGGTAGGGAGCGATCCCTCCCTCACCCGTGTTGTGAAGCGCCCCCGCCAGCGCGCAGCCACGGTTGATCGCTTCGACGGCAGGACCGCTCAGCGAACCGAAGCTCATGCCCGAAACGTTTACGATCGAGGACGGGCGGAAGGCGTGCCGCCGGCCCCGTGCCCCCCCGAGCACCTTGGCGGCCGGAACCGGGTGGAGCGGGTCGGTCGAGCCGGGGCCCTCCGGGTCCTTGGCGCCGAGCACCGCGTGCTTGACCACCAGGTAGTTGGAAGAGTGCTCGGGATCGTTGTCGGTCCCGAAGCCGAAGTAGTTGTTCTCGTTCTTCGCCGAGGCGTAGATCCAGCGTCGCTGGTCCCGCGAGAACGGACGCTCCTCGTCGTTGCCGGTCACGATGTACTGCCGCAGCTCCGGCCCGACGGATTCCAGCAGATACCGGAAGTGACCGATGATCGGGAAATTCCGGAGGATCGCGTGGCGCTTCTGGAGAAGGTCGTAGGCGACCACGGCCAGCACGAGGGCGAGGACGACCCACCAGACCATATGGACCTCCGGATTTTGGGGGCGGACCCCGGATGCTCGGAACCGGGATCGACAGCGGAACAGTTTGAGTCGAGAATCGTCCGCTGTCGAATGGCGGGGGCCGGGGGACCCATTTCGCGTAAGTACGCGCCCCCGCGGCGTCGAGATTTGGAGAGCTCCCGGGGTCCACATTAGAATGGTGCGACCGAGCGGCGCCCGCCCCCTGTCGAGCGTCGATCACGTGTGATGAACCCTCTGCTTCGACGCGTCGCAACTTGAGCTTCGTCCACCTCCACACGCATTCCGAATACTCCCTCCTCGACGGCGCCAACCGGCTGACCGACCTCGTAAGAAAAGCCAAAGAGTACGAGATGCCCGCCCTGGCCCTCACGGACCACGGCTGCCTCTTCGGCGCATGGAGCTTTCAGAAGGCTGCCCACAAAGAAGGGCTGAAGCCCATCATCGGGATGGAGGCCTACGTCGCCCCGGGCGACCGCCGGGACCGGACCAGGGCCGGCGGTGGGGAGAAGGCCTACTACCACCTGGTCCTGCTCGCTCGGGACCTGCAGGGTTACCGGAATCTCGTGAAGCTCAGCTCGATCGGGTACACCGAGGGTTTCTACCACAAGCCCCGCGTCGACCGCGAGGTGCTGGCCCGGTATTCGGACGGGCTGATCGTCTCGTCGGCCTGCCTGGCCGGAGAAGTCGCGCGTCATCTCATGGCGGACAACCCGGAGGGCGCGCGTGAGGCTGCCGAGTGGTACGCGAACGTGTTCAAGGACCGCTACTACCTCGAGGTGCAGGCGCACGACTCCGAAGGACAGCACGCCCTGAACGAGAAGGTCTTCTCGCTGGCGACCGACCTCGGTCTACCGGTTGTCGCGACCAACGACGCGCACTTCCTGCAACCGACCGACCACGAGGCTCATGACGTCCTTCTGTGCATCGGCCTCGGGAAGGACCGGGACGATCCGGGCCGGATGCACTACGACGAGGGGCTCTACTTCAAGAGCGGCCCCGAGATGGCCGAGCGGTTCCCCGACCGGCCCGACGTCATCGAGAACACCCTGGCGATCGGCGAGGCCTGCGACGTCGTCTTCGACAAGCAATACCACGTCCCCGAGTTCCCGATTCCTGCGGAGCACGAGGACGAGGCGTCCTACCTCGTCTTCCTCGCGAACGAGGGTGCGCGCAAGCGGTTCGGAGACACGCTCTCGCAGGAGCTGCAGGAGCGCCTCGACTACGAGCTCGACGTCATCACGAAGACCGGCTACTCCGGTTATTTCCTGATCACCTGGGACTTCATCGACTGGGCGCGCCGTCACGATGTCCCGGTGGGTCCGGGCAGAGGCTCGGCCGCCGGCTCTCTCGTCGCCTACTCCCTGGGGATCACCAACATCGATCCGATCCGGTTCGAGCTCCTCTTCGAGCGCTTCCTCAACCCCGAGCGGATCTCGATGCCGGATATCGACATCGACTTCTGCTACGAGCGTCGCGGAGAGGTGATCGACTACGTCAAGCAGAAGTACGGACAGGAGGCGGTCGGGCAGATCATCACGTTCGGGACGATGAAGTCGAGGGCCGTGATCCGGGACGTGGGTCGCACCCTCGGTTTCGAGCCGTCGGAGACCGACCGGATCGCGAAGATGATCCCGAACACGCCCGGCCAGGCCTTTACGGTCGAGGAGGCGGTCAAGGACCTCAAGGACGTCAAGGAGCTCTACGCCGAGGGGGGTCGCTACAAGCAGCTCTTCGACTACTCGATGACGCTCGAAGGGCTGTCACGGCACTCGTCGGTGCACGCGGCCGGCGTCGTGATCGCTCCCGGCCCGCTCGACGATTACGTCCCCGTCTGCGTCCAGACGGGGAAGAACGGGTCGAACGGCGACGAGGCCATGTACGTCACGCAGTACGACATGAACTGCCTCGAAGACGCCGGCATGCTCAAGATGGACTTCCTCGGCCTCAAGACCCTCACCGTCATCCACGACGCGGTGGATGCCGTGAAGGCCCGGGTCGGAGAGCTGCGGAACCCCGAATCCGGGGACGTCTACGGATCGATGGACGACGTGCCGCTCGACGATCTGGCCGTCTACCGGATGCTCGCGCGCGGCGGGACCGCCGGTGTCTTCCAGTTCGAGTCGAATCTCGCGCTCGACAAGCTCCGTGCGATGCGCTGCGACCGGTTCAACGACCTGGTCGCGACGAACGCCCTGATCCGCCCCGGCCCGCTCGACTCCGGCATGACCGACGCATACATCCGGCGTAAGCTCGGTCAGGAGCCGATCCGCTACCCGCACGAAGCTCTCGAGCCCGTGCTGGACTCCACCTACGGGATCATCGTCTACCAGGAGCAGGTGATGCGGATCGCCAACGTCCTGGCAGGCTACAGCCTGGGTGAAGCGGACGTCCTCCGGAAGGCGATGGGTAAGAAGATCGCCGAGCTGATTCGGGCCGAGCTCGAAAAATTCGTCGACCGGTGTGTCGAGAGAGGCGTCGAGAAGCCGGTCGCGGCACAGCTCGCCGATCAGATCGAGACGTTCGGCCGCTACGGCTTCAACCTCTCGCACTCTGCGGCCTACTCCCTCCTCTCCTACCACACGGCGTGGCTGAAGGCCCACTACCCGGCCGAGTTCATGGCCGCGATGCTCTCGGCCGTGCTGTCCTCCACCGACGACGTCGTCAAGTATATCGGGGAGTGCAGGGATCTACCGCGGTACCTCCCGCACCTCGACGAGGGCGTCGGAGTCCTTCCGCCCGACGTGAACGAGTCCGGATGGAAGTTCACCGCGGTGGGAGAGCGTCAGATCCGATTCGGACTCGGCGCCGTGAAAGGCGTCGGCTCCAACGCCGTCCAGTCGATCCTCCAGGCGAGAAACGAGGGTGGAGCCTTCACCTCGATGTTCGACTTTTTCGAGCGGGTGGACCTGCGGGCGCTCAACAAACGGGCGGCCGAAGCGCTCATCGCCGCCGGCGCGATGGACACCTTCGGGTACCGCTCGCAGCTGCACGCCGGGCTCGACGCGGCCTACTCGGAGATCTCGGCCCGCAAGGCCGAGGAGGCGGCGGGCCAGGCCTCGCTCTTCGGAGGCGCCGAGTCCGTGCTCGAGCGCCGTGACCCCGAGCTGCCCAAGGTCCCGGAGTGGCCCGAGCACGACCGGCTCGTACGAGAGAAGGAGGCACTCGGCTTCTACGTCTCGGGCCACCCACTCGAGCGGCACCGGCACGTGGTGACGGCCTTCGATCGTGCGAACTCGGCCAACCTCAAGGATCGACCCGGACAGGTCATCGAGCTCGCCTGCGTCGTGACCAAGGTCCAAAAGCAGATCTCCCGCCGGGACAACTCGGAGTGGGGCAAGATCACCGTCGAGGACTTCCACGGTACTGCGACCCTATTGGCCTTCAAGGACACCTGGCAGGCGGTGCGTGAGAGGCTCGTCGAAGACGCGGTCGTGCTCGTTCGCGGCAAGGTCAGCGGGCGGGAGCGCGACGAGGACGACCCACCGATCTTCGTGGACGAGGTCGTCCCCTTGGAGCAGCTTCCCGGCTCGGGCGCCCTGGCGGTCCAGATCGAGCTCCCGGTGGGCGTCGAGCTGGCCGAGGACGTGTTCGCCAAGGCCCGGTCGCTCCTGGTCGAGCATCCCGGCGTGGCCCCGGTCGAGCTGACGTTGGGCAGCGACAACGGCGTGCCCGCTCCGCGCTTCCGGTCGCGGTCGCTCAAGGTCGACCCCTCTTCCGAGACCCTCACGGAGCTGCAGGAGATCTTCGGAAAGTCCAGGGTTCGGCTCGTGAAGGTCGGGGAATCCGGTACACCCGTCTCATGAGGCGGCTCGCAGGCGTCCTCCTGCTCGCACTGCTCGCGCCCGCGTCGAGCGCAGGCCAGTCGCTGTCGGGTGTCGAGCAGCAGCTCGTGAGCGAGGTCGATGCCAGGGCCGATGAGGCGATCGACCTGCTGGAGCGGGCCGTGAACATCAACAGCGGGTCGCTGAATTTCGCGGGGGTCCGCGAGGTCGGCATGCTCTTCATGGAGGAGCTCGACGCCCTCGGATTCGAAACGCGCTGGGTCGACGGATCGAGCTTCGACCGGGCGGGCCATCTCGTGGCCCGACGCACCGGCGAGGGACCGAGGCTGCTCCTGATCGGGCACCTCGATACCGTGTTCGAGCCGAGCAGTCCCTTCCAGAGCTTCGAGCGCGACGGGGATCGGGCCGCCGGGCCCGGTGTCGTCGACATGAAGGGCGGCGACGTGGTGATCGTCCACGCCCTGAAGGCGCTGGCGGCGGTCGGGCGGCTGGACGAGATGAGCCTCACCGTAGTGATGACCGGGGACGAAGAGCGCAGCGGCCGACCGCTGAGCCTGGCGAGGGCGGACCTGGTCGAAGCGGCCGAAGAGGCGGAGATCGCGCTGGCCTTCGAGAACGGAGACAGCAACCCCGCCACCGCCGTGATCGCCCGCCGCGGCTCCACCAGCTGGCGCCTCGACGTGACCGGGACCCCGGCGCACTCCTCGCAGCTCTTCCAGACCGAGGTCGGTGCGGGAGCGATCTACGAGGCGTCGCGGATCCTGTCGGGATTCTACGACCGGCTCGCCGGGGAGCCGCTCCTGACCTTCAACCCGGGACTGATTCTCGGAGGGACGGACGTCAGCTACGACGCGTCGACGGCCGGAGGCAGCGCCGCCGGCAAGAACAACGTCGTCGCCGAGACCGCCGTCGTGTCGGGGGACCTTCGTACGATCACGCTCGACCAGCTCGAGGCGGCCCGGGCCACGATGGGCTTCGTGGTCCAGCAGAGCCTCCCGCGCGCCTCCGCCACGATCACCTTCGACGAGGGGTATCCGCCCTTCGCCCCGACGGAGGGCAACCGGAGGCTACTGAACCTCTTCAGTCGCGTGAGCCTCGATCTCGGGGCCGGTGAGGTCACCGCCGTGGATCCGCGCAACGCCGGGGCGGCGGACGTGTCCTTCACCGCCGGTCTCGTCGAGATGGCCATCGACGGGCTCGGACCGGGGGGTGGAAACGATCACACGGTGGACGAGTGGATCGACCTGCCGACGCTGGCGCTTCAGACCAAGCGTGCGGCCATCCTCATGCACCGCCTCACCACCCGTCCGGGAGCCGACTGACGGCTCGAGCGGGTCCTCAGGGAGCGAGCACCCTCAGCATCTGATAACGCTCGAAGCGCACGCCGCGTCTCTCCACCGTCTCGATCTCCACGACCTCGAATCCGTAGCGGCGAAAGACGCCCACGGAGAGCTCGCTCGCGTCGGTGTGGACCTCGCTGAAGCCGCGGCGCTCCGCGTGCTCCAGAACGGCTTCGACGAGGCGCGAAGCGATCCCCTCTCTCCCCCGGTCCGGGCGAACGTAGAGCGATGCGATTCGGCCGCCGGGGTCGAGGCCACAGTAGCCGAGGAGTCCCGTCTGGTCTTCGGCCACGAGCGTGTGTGCGTCCAGCACGAAGGACTCGAAGCCGGGGTCCGTGGCGAACGCCGCCCATGACTCCACCTGGTCTGGCGTGTAGTGCTCGGGCGCGAGCGCACACACGGAGTCGTAGAAGATGCCGGCGAGCGCGGGCAGATCCTCCCGACCGGCGGTCCGCATCCGCAGGGGAGGCAGCGCTACGCCTCTTCGCCGAATGCGTAGAGCGGCTCGAAGCTCGCCGAGAAGTGCCGGAGCGCCTCCGCCTGGTAGTCGAACCTGAAACCTCCGATCGACTCCCGCCGCTCCCAGACCTGCCCGATCACTTCGACGACGTAGTCGATGTGGCTCTGCGTGTAGACGCGACGGGGCACGGCCAGGCGGACGAGCTCCATCGCGGCCGACTCTTCCTCGCCGGTCTCCGGGTCCTTCCTCCCGAACATGACGGTGCCGACCTCCACGGCGCGGATGCCGCCCTCCACGTACATCTCGGCGACAAGGCTCTGGCCGGGCAGCTCCAGCGGTGGCACGTGTGGCAGGAACGCGGCCGCGTCGACGTAGATCGCGTGACCGCCCGGCGGCTGCATGATCGGCACCCCCATCGCGGTGAGGTGCTCCCCGAGGTACCGGACCTCCGCGAGCCGGTACGTCAGATAGTCCTCGTGCAGCACCTCGCCGAGGCCCTGGGCGATCGCCTCCAGGTCTCGGCCTGCCATCCCGCCGTAGGTCGGAAAGCCCTCGGTGAGGATGAGCAGGTCCCGCTCCTTCTGGGCGAGGGACTTGTCGCGGGTGGCGAGGAAGCCCCCGATGTTGGCGAGCCCGTCCTTCTTGGCCGACATGGTGCACCCGTCCGAGAGATCGAACAACTCCCGCGCGATCGACTCCACCGTGCGCTCCCCATAGCCTTCCTCCCGATGCTTGATCAGGAAGGCGTTCTCCGCGAAGCGGCACGCGTCGATGTAGAGCGGGATGCCGTGGGTGCGGCACACCTCCGAGACAGCCCGGACGTTGGCCATCGACACCGGCTGCCCGCCGCCCGTGTTGTTGGTCACGGTCAACATGACGACGGGGATCGCGTTCGCCCCCTCCTCCCCGATGAGCGCCTCGAGCGCAGGCACGTCCATGTTGCCCTTGAACGGGTGTGGCTCCGAGGGCACCAGACCCTCGGGCACCGGCAGATCTACAGCCCGAGCGCCCGTGGCCTCGATGTTGGCACGGGTCGTGTCGAAGTGCGTGTTGTTGGGCACGACGTGGCCGGGACGACAGATCGTCGAGAAGAGAATCCGCTCCGCCGCTCGTCCCTGATGGGTCGGGATCACGTGCTCGAAGCCGAAGATGCGCCTCACCTGCTCACGAAAGCGATAGTAGGAGGGGCTGCCGGCGTAGGCCTCGTCCCCGCGCATCATCCCGGCCCACTGCTCGGCGCTCATCGCCGAGGTGCCCGAGTCGGTCAGCAAGTCGATGAGGACGTCCTCGGAGCGAACCAGGAAGACGTTGTAGCCCGCTTCGCGCAGCTTCTCGATCCGCTCGGCCCGCGTCGTCATGCGGATCGGCTCGACCACCTTGATCCGGAAGGGCTCGATGATGGTGCGCATGGTCAGGCCGTGGCCGGGTAGGCCTCACGCAGCTCCTCGGCCAGCGCCTGCAGCTGGGCCTTCGTGCAGCCTTCGAACTCTCCGGTGCAAACCCCGTCGTACGCGTCGCACAGCCGCCGGCAGGCCTCTGCGCCGACGAGCTGGTCGGCCATGTGAAAGAGGACCTGGTCCTCCTTCATGATGTGGCCGCGGATCAGCTCCACGTAGCCGTAGGCCGCGTCGACGAATGCGCGCGCCGCCGTCTCGTCCCCGGACTCGATGGCGTCCAGAGCGCCCAACATCGCACGCGCGTACGCCCGACCCTGCCGATGCTCCTCGAGCATGACCGCGATCGGTCCCGCCGCGCGGCTCATCCCGGCCTCCTCGAGCGCCGGGAAGAGCAGGTCTTCCTCCTTGCCGTGGTGGCAGGCGTCGGCGAAGAGGCGGATGAACTGTACCGCCTTACGGGCCGCCTCGGTGTCCAGCGAGCCGCTCAGGGCCTCGGCCTCCACGATTCGCTCCAGGGCTCCCGCGACTTCCAGAATCCAGCCGTGCTCCTCACGCAGCACCCGGGTGGTATCTCCATTCATGGCTTCGCCTTCGCAATCGAAATTCGAGTCTTTGCGCCCGCCCTGCCGCCGTAGGACATCCTCAGGGCGTCACGACGGCACGTAGCGCTTCTCCGCGCCGCAGCGTATCGAACGCGGCGTCGATCTCCTCCAGGGCAAACCGGTGCGTCACCAGTCCGTCCAGGCAGAGCTTTCCCTGACGAACGAGGTCGATCACCCGCGGATAGTCTACCGGGCGGCAGCCCAGCGACCCCACCACCTCCAGCTCCCGGAACATCACGCGCCCCGCGTTCAGCGACATGGCCTCGGGACTGTATCCCACCAGCACGAGGCGACCGCCCGTAGCCAGGCAGCCCAGCGCGAGCTCCTGCGTTGCCGGCAGACCGACCACCTCGAAGGCGACTGCCGCGCCTCCCCCCGTCAGCTTCCGAACCGTCCGGTCCGGCCGCTCGTCCTCGGACGTATCCACGACGTGATCCGCTCCCAGCCGCTTCGCCCACTCCAGCTTCTCCGGCGCGCGGTCGACCGCGACGACCGAGGCCCCCATGGCCCTGGCCATCTGAACGACGTTGAGACCGACGCCGCCGCACCCGACCACCACGACTCGGTCTCCCGGCTGTACCCGGCCGCGATTCACGACGGCGTGGTACGGGGTGGTCACGGCGTCCGCGATGATCGAGCCTTCGACCAGCGGGATCTCCTCGGGAAGCACGAAGACGTCCTTCGCCGGAGCGGTCACGTACTCCGCGTACCCTCCGTCCCGGTGGTTTCCGAACATCCCGCTGTTCTCGCAGATGTTCTCGCGGCCGATACGGCAGGCCTCGCACGACCCGCACGACGTGACGGCGACGAGCAGCACCCGATCCCCCGACTCGAAGCGCTCGACGCCCTCTCCCACCGCATCGACGGTCCCCGCGATCTCGTGCCCGAGAATGATCGGAGGAGGCTTGAAGGTGGGTGTACCGTGGTCGACGTAGTGCAGATCGGTGTGGCAGACGCCACATCCGGCGACCCGCACCCGGATCTCGCCCGGGCCGGGGTCGGGAACCGGAACGTCCTCGATCGTGAGGGGCTGGTCCGCCCCGTGGAAGAGTGCGGCCCTCACTTCGGCCTCCGTGTGTAGATGACCCTGAAGAAGTGGAGCGCCAGGGCGCAGCCCCCGCACTCCTCGCGAAGCTCGTCCTCGTGGATCTCGTCGAGAAGCACCTCGAGCCCCATCTCGCTGTAGAGGCTCACGAACTCGCCGAGCCTGGGCGGACCCCCGATGAAACGCCGCTCCCAGCCTTCGGCGGCCAGCATGGCGTCACGCTGACTGCGGTGGATCGAATAGCGGTCGCCCTTCACCCCCGGGGGCGCTTCCGTGCTCCTCATGCGACGCCGACCGACGTCCGACCCTCCGCCTCCAGCTTCGCGAGCCGACGGCCGGCCAGGATTCCCGCGCCGATCGCGCCCGTGAATTGGGCCAGATCCCCGTCGGGGACGTTCACGCCCTCCCCGAGCTGAGTCTTCATCACGCGCACCATCGTCGGGAAGCGCATGATTCCGCCCACCAGGGTGAACTCGGGCTCCATCTGTACGCGCTTCATGAGCCGGACCGAGCGCTCGATGAGCGACTCCATCGCGCCGTGAATGATGTCGCCCGGGTGTGCGCCGTTGCTCACGTGGTTGATGACCTCCGACTCCGCGAATACGGCGCAGACACCGGAGATCGTGACCGGATCGGTCGAGATCTGCACCAACGGACCGATCTCCTCGATCCGGTAGCCGAGGTAACGGGCCGTCTTCTCGAGGAAGGCGCCGGTTCCAGCGGCGCACTTGTCGTTCAGTCGGAACGACTGGACGCGCCCGTCCCCGTCGAGCCTGAGCGCCTTCATCGTCTGGCCACCGACGTCGAGAACGGTCCGTGTGTCGGGGAAGAGCGAGCGACAGCCCCACGACTGCGCCGTGAGGTCGGTAACCTGCAGGTCCCGGAAGGGGACCATGTTCCGGCCGTAGCCGGTGCTCGCGACGTACTGCACGGACGCTTCGTCGGCGCCCGCCTTGTCGAGCGCCTCGGACAGCGCAGCTCTGGACGCCTCCTCGAGCTTGAATCCGGTGGCCGTCATGGCCCGGCCGAGCAGCTCGTCACCCTCGCCGAATACCGCAGCCTTGGTGTACGTCGAGCCCACGTCGATCCCTACCGTGATCTTCATCGCGCCACCTCCCCGACGGCCTGTGGAAGTCGGCCCTGCTGGATCCGCTCGAGCGCGAAGAGTGCCGCACCGAGCGCACCCATGTAGTGGGACTCCTCGCTCACGTTCATCTCGGTGTCGAGGACCTCGTTCATCACCTCGACCATCGCCTCGTTGCGGGTCACGCCGCCCGTGAAGGTGATCTCGTCCTCGATCCCGACCCGCCGGAGCAGCGCGAAGGACCGCGACCCGATCGACCTGTGGACGCCGAGCAGGATGTCCTCGATCCGCTTGTCGCGCGCGAGCCAGGAGAGCACCTCCGACTCGGCGAAGACCGTACAGGTCGTGGAAATGTCCACGGGCCGTTTGCCTTCCAGGGCCTTGGGGCCCAGGTCGCCCAGCTCCATCCCCAAAGCGGCCGCGGCGGACTGTAGGAAGCGGCCGGTACCGGCCGCGCACTTGTCGTTCATGCAGAAGTCGATCACGTCGCCGCCCTCGCGAATCCGGATCGCCTTCGTGTCCTGGCCGCCCATGTCCAGCACTGTTCGGGTGCCCGGAAACATCTCGGCGGCGCCTCGGGCATGGCAGACGATCTCCGTGATCTGCGTGTCCCCGAAGGTCACCCGGTAGCGACCGTAGCCGGTGCCCACGACGAATTCCACCTCCTCGTCGGACAAGCCGCCCTGCTCGACGGCCGTCGCGAAGGCACTCTCGGCAGCCGTCACGACGTTGGCTCCCGTACCGATAAGCGACCGACCGACGATCTTGCCGTCCTCGTTCACGACCACGGCCTTCGTCTGCGTCGATCCGACGTCCACTCCTGCGGCATAGGCCATGTTCCCGTCCCCCTAGGTCACGAGCGCCGGGGAGCCCAAGCGGATCTTTCGGCTCTCCAGGCCCTCGAAGAAGGCATCGATGCGATTCTTGAGCTGAGCCTCCGACACCACGCGCTGATCCATCATGTCGGATTCGATGTAGAGGCAGAGCACGTCACGCTGCTCCAGGACGGAGCGGCGACTGTCGGCGAGTCCGGTCGACACGGTCCTGCAGCTCTTCACCGGGTGGTAGACGACGCCGTCGGCCCCGAACTCGTCGATGGCCGCGATCAGGGCGCGGTCGTGGAAGAGCATGGCGTCGACCGCCTGGCGCACGCTCAGAAGCAGGCCCTCGGCCAGGCTCTCGATCGGACGGTCGAGGTCGTACTCGAAGTCCAGGTTCAGCCCGCCCGAGGCGAACCAGGTGTAGGTCGAGCTGACGAAGGCCCCACCCCATTCGGTGAAGAGCTGGTAGAAGCGGCGGAAGATCGGGTAGCAGGGAACGCCGACGAAGATCAGTCGGTGCTGCTCCTCGCCTTTCACGCTCGAGCCGATCCCGAGGCGCGCCTTCGTCTCCATCTCTTCGACGAGGTCCTCGAAGTAGTCGGCGCCCTGGGGCGTGCCCCGTAGGGCGTTCGCCACGCCGAGGAAGATCGTCCCGTCCATCATCGCGTCGAAGACGGCCGGCCGCTCCCGGTTGAGCTCGAGAACACGGCGCCATGCCCGGCCCATCCGGTTCGTCAGCCCCAGAACCTCGCGGAGGCGGTCGATGTCGAACGCCTTGCCGCTCACCTGCTCCAACACCGGGATCATCTCCTCGAGCTGATGCCGGACGTACCGGCAATCACGCTCGAATCCCGCACCCTCGATGGAGGTGTCACCGCGTGCGTGCCGGGTCCCGGGGACGTCGAGCGCGATCGTCGGAGAGTCGTACATGCGCTCCCAGATCTCGCCCCACTTCAGATAGGTGTTGCAGGCGTTGGTGAAGACCGAGACCGCCGGAGGAGGAATGGTCCCCATCGGATGGTCGCCCTTGCGGAGCTGCAGGCCGTAGTCGGCCTTCACGTAGCCGCACACGTCCGGGGAGAAGCCGTCGTCCTCGGCGAGGCTCAGATACTCGTCGGAGACGCGGCGGACGGCCGTCTGAAGCGAGTTGATCTCCGGGAAGACGGTGTGCAGGTCGAAGACCCTCAGGAGCTCGACCAGGCTCCCCATGACGAAGACATAAGCCGCCTTCTCGTCCCGCTCGCTCGCCCCCGTGAGGTCGTCGAACCACTCCCTGAAGAGCACGCCGCCCTCCCGCGCGCCCCGTCCGACGATGTCGTGTCCAGTGGTTGCTTGGGTCATGATTCGTGCCTCACACGAAAAGGAGGTTCTCGACGAACGTCTCGAGCTGGAGCTGCAGGTGATCGAAGGAGGTCATCTTCTCCTCGAACTCCGTCACGAAGTACGGGATGCCCTCTCGGTCGAGCGCCTGCCCGTACGCCACCTGCTCGTCGAGCCCCGGCTCGCACATCTTGGCGGCCGCGACGATCGCCGCTTCGGCCCGCGAGCCCCGGAGGCGCTCGAGCAGCATCTCCTCCTTGGGCTTGCGGAGGTCGTGCTGGACCGGGCTGTAGGTGGATTGGTTGATGTACGCGTCGGCCAACGCGACCACCGGATCGCCCTCGGTGGGCACGTCTTCGAGAATCCACCGGAGCCCGATCAGAAGATCGTCGTCGACCACGTCGCAGAAGTGCGAGATCGAACGCAGGAGGTCGAGTGGCGGCTGCTCGCAGAAGCCTCCCTCGAACACCACACGGATCTTGTCCTGCGGGCGCCGGTTCCGTTCCCGGACGAGCGGGAGGACCCGCTTCAGCAGCGCGTTGTGCTCTTCGCGCGGGATCAGCCCGGCCAGCGCCAACAGCACGTAGGCCTCGTGGATCGGCAGGAGCCACGGGGTCTCCCGCTTCACCTCGTAGAGCTCGGCGAGGAGCCTGCGGTTCTCGTTGAACACCCCGATCGACGCCCGGATGTCGTCGTCGCTCACCGCATGCCCGACGACCTTCTCGATGTCCCCGAGCACGCGCCGGTACTCCTCCGACAGGTAGACCACCGAGGCGGTCGAGTTCGGATTCTGGGGCAGGTAGAGGATCTGCGCGGGCTCCGGTCGATTGCGGCCCCAGATACCGGCAAGGTTGCGGGCGGCGTCACAGATGGGGTGCGTGACGAAGAGGTCGAGCTCCAGGTGTCCCGAGAGCGCGAGCTCCATCGAGCTCCGCAGGATCGAGCAGATGTAGGAGCCGAAGCGCGAGTCGGCCTCACGGCGCTCGACCGGGGCGCCTCGCACCTTGACCGGGAGCATCCCGGCCGCGTGCGCGAGCTCTTCCGGGAAGTAGACCTGGAAGTGCCCGAGCACCTTTCCTCCCCCCTCGCGCCATTTTCGGACGGTGGGAAAGCTCGTGTCCTCGAGGATCTCCCGGCATTCGTGGAGGATCTCGTCCAGATCGTTCCCCTCCGGGAGCTCGAGCAGCGGATCGTGGGTCCTTGTCGTCATTTCAGCTTCCCTTCCAGACGGGCTCGCGCTTCTCCATGAAGGCGGCCAGGCCTTCCTGCGCGTCGTCGAGGGCCATGAGCTCGTTCGCGTAGAGATCGTCCATCACTTCGAGCGCCGCGGGCACCGGGAGCTCGGAGCCCATGCTCACGGCACGCTTGGCGAGCTTGAGCACCGGAGCGCTGAGGTCCGCGACACCTCGGACGTAGGCGTCGACTTCCGCCTCGAACCGCTCGGCGGGAATCGCCCGAGCGACCAGCCTCAGCCGGGCGGCCTCGTCCGCGTCGATCGTCCGACCGCTCAAGACGAGATCCATCGCCGCGTGCCGCCCGATCTTTCGAGGGAGCAGGGCGGCCGCGGCCGGCGGGAACACGCCGAGCCGCACCTCGGGCTGGCCGAGCTTGGCACCCACCTTCGCGAAGGCGAGGTCGGCCGCGGCGACCAGCTCGCAGCCTCCACCCAGCGCGTGCCCGTTCACGGCGGCGACGACCGGGCAGGACATCTCGAGGATCGCCAGCACGACCCGGTGGAACGCCTCGAGCATCCGCTCGACGCGGTCCGCCGTGTGGTCGGCCACGTCCACGCCGGCGCAGAACGCCTTGCCCTCTCCGGTCAGGACGAGCACCCGCACATCCGGCGCGGCGCCGAGCTTCTGGAGCTCGTCGGCGAGGAGCTCCATCGTGGGGATGTCGAGAACGTTGAGTGGCGGTCGGTCGATCACCACCCGCGCGACCCCGTCCTCCTTGCGGACGCGCACGGTGGGCGTCGTCACGAGTCGCTCCCGCCCGCTCCGGCCTCCACCATCTCCCCGACCTCGGCCGACCCACCGTCCAGCGAGAACCCGCAGGCGCCGCAGAACCCGTGACCTGCCGGCAGGCCCGTGGCCTCGCAGCTCGGACACACCTGGGCGGGCGGACCCCAGACGAACTCGCTCGAGCCGCCGGATGCGGCCAGCTCGCGCATGTGCATGTACCGGGGTGGCCGCTTCTCCACGAAGGCACGCATACCCTCCCAGGGCTCGTAGCTCGAGTAGTGGAGCGCCAGCCAGTCTCCCGCATGACCGATCGTCTGGTGCCACGACAGGTCCTTCCAGAAGTTGACCTGCTGCTTCGTATAGCGCGTGCACTCCGGGAACTGGTTCAGGAGCTGCCCGACGAGCTCGTCGACCGCCTCGTCGAGTCGGGTGAGGTCGATCGCATACCCCTCCTCCTTGGCCTGCGCCGAGCGGATCTGCTCTTCCGTCGCACCCTCGATCCATGCTCCGTCCTTGGTCACGGACGGAACGACCCGATTGACGAGCCCCCACTCGAGCGCCTTCGCCGGCGTGATCCGGCCGTTGAAGAGGAGCATCTCGCGGGCCCGGCGGTCCCCGATCAGGATCGGGAGCCACTGCGTTGCGCCCCCGGCTGCCACGCTCCCCACGCGGGTGCCCACCTGACCGATCCAGGCATGCTCCGCCATGACCGCCAGATCGCATGCCATCTGCGACTCGTTGCCTCCGCCCACCGCCATGCCGTTCAGCCGCGCGACGACCGGCTTGCCCGAGTTCACGATGCTCTCGAGATAGGCGCGGAAGAGGCGCATGTACTTCCAGTAGTCCCGCGGCTTCTGGGTGTAGAGCGCCTCGTATTCCTTCACGTCGCCTCCGGTGCAGAAGGCGCGGTCGCCTGCCCCCGTGTAGACGATCACCGAGACCCGGTCGTCGAAGGCCGCGTCCTGGAAGGCCGCGATCAGCTCCTTCAGCGCCGAGGTCGAGTAGGCGTTGTGATTGAACGGACGGTTGATCGTGATCCGCGCGACCCAGTCGCTCTTCGAATAGAGGATCTCCTGGAAGTCGAGCGACTCCGCAGGCCGTGGCTCGAAGTAGCCCATGACAGTCTCCTCGGGAGGGTTCAACCTCCCATTGGGGCCCGGTCCACCGCAGGCGACATGGACAGGACCTGGTCTACGTAGAGATCGCCCGGCTCAGCGAGCAGATCGTGGAACGCCCTGAACAGATGTGCCGCGCACTCCCCTCCCCAATTCGCCGGGAGCAGCTCCCGGGGCAGATAGGGATCGCGCAGCGGGAACTGGCGATACTCGTGAATGAGCTGGAAGCGGAGCTCGAACGCCCTCTCCGGCTCCAGCTCTCCCCGGTCGACGGCTTCGCGGCTCTCCAGGAAGAGGGGCGTCCAGGCCCCGATGAACGCCTCGTAGGCCGCGTTCAGACCCGGCAGGTCCCAGCAGGCCCGAACGAGGTCGTCCCGGTCCCCGACCTTGGGGCCCTCGGCCCGGAAGCCGAGGAGCTGACCACCCAGATCCAGCTCCCGTGAGACGGCCGCGACCTCGTCGCGCACGTCGTGGGGCGAGATCCAGAGGCCGTTGCCCAGAGAGCCGAAGCCCAGCCACTCGAGCCGGGTCCGGAGCCGGTCCCGGACCGTGCGCTGGTTCTCGGGAATCGAATACGCCACCAGGAACCACTCGTCCCGCCAGGCCCGGTCCCAGTCCGCGTGGTAGATCCGGTACTCGCCCTCCTCCAGGAGCTTGCGGCCCTTCTCGGCCAGGTCGTAGTACCCGAAACGCCCGACCCGCTCCGAGACGAGCCATCCTCTTTGCGCCGCCCTGGAGAGTGTGGTGCGAACCGAGCCCTCCTTCAGGCCGAGGCGACCGAGGAGGTGGATCAGACTTCCGACCCAGACCGGTCCCGGACGGTGCAGCAGATAGTCACCGAAGAGCGTCAGGATCAGGTCCTGGGGTCTCGCCGAAGCCAAGCGCACTCCAATATTACAATTATTACACGCTCGTTACTGGACTGTAATATATTGTCGAGCCCGGTCCGGCACCACTATCCTCGCTCGCGGCAACCGATCCACCGACGGCCGTCCCGTTCGCCGACCCCACGAGACCTACCCGAAATCAGACATGGCACGCTTCTTCGAAGATTTCTCAGAGGGAGAAGAGTTCGAGGCGGGTCCCCGCCGGATCACACAATCCGAGATCGACGCATTCGCGGACGTGTCGGGTGACCATCACCCCCTCCACGTAGACCCCGAGTACGCTGCCGGGACGCCATTCGGCGGAACGATCGCCCACGGCGTGCTGGGGCTGGCCGTCGCGACGGGCCTCATGGGATCGCTGGGCCTGTCGAGGGGCACGCTCATCGCCCTGCGAGCCGTGAGTTGGGAGTTCCTGCGGCCCCTCTTCCCCGACACGGGGGTCTCCCTGCGCTTCCGGGTGGCCGGCTTGCGACCGTCGTCGAAAGGCGGGCGCGGCACGGTCACCTTCGAGGCCGAGCTCGTCGATCCGGGCGCCGAGGTCCTTCAGCGCGGCGAGCTGGTCGCGATCTACCGAAGCCGCGCCGCGTCGGCCCAAACGAAGGAAGACGCGTGAGGGGGCCCGCAAACCCTCGGCCCGCGGACGGAGGCTGGTGATGCGCGCCGGAGACCTGCCGACCACCTACAACGCATGCGAGATCCTGCAGCACAACCTGGGCTCGAGGGCGAGCAAGACCGCGCTGACGACCCCGGACCGCTCACTCACCTTCGCCGAAGCGGACGCCGAGGCGAGCCGGGTGGCCAACGCCTTGCGGCGCCGTGGCGTGCGCGTCGGGGACACGGTCGGGCTGCTCTGCCTCGACACCGCCGAGTGGGCCACGAGCTTCTTCGGATGCCTCAAAGCGGGAGCCGTGGCCGTGGGGATGAACACGCTCCTGACGCCTGGAGAGCTCGCCTTCATCCTGAACGACGCCCGCCCGCGGGTGCTCGTCGTGCACGCCGAGCTCCTGCAGGCCGTCGAGACGGTATGGGGCGAGCTTCCGTATTTGGAGCAACTGGTCGTGGTCGGCGGCCCGGCGCCGGAGGGCGCGATCCGCTTCGAGGATTGGATCCGGGACGAGTCCGACCGGACGGAGGTGGCGCCGACGCATCGCGACGACTTCGCCACGCTGAACTATTCCTCGGGGACGACGGGCCGACCCAAGGGGATCTTCCACGCCCACAAGGATCTTCCCCTGACCGCCGAGCTCTGGGGGGTTCGCACGCTCGGTCTCCGGGAGGAGGACCGCACCTTCTCCGTCGCCAAGCTCTTCTTCGTCTATGGGCTGGGCGGCAATCTCGTCTTCCCCTGGTACGTCGGCGCCTCGGTCGTGCTCTTCCCCGGAAGCCCCCGGCAGGCGCCCGACGTGCTCGCCATGATCGACCGCTTCAAGCCCACGGTCCTCTTCAGTGCCCCGACCGCGTATGCTTCCGCCCTCGCGCAGCGCGACCTGGCGGAGGCCTACGACCTCGACTCGCTGCGGATCTGCGTCTCGGCGGGCGAGGCGCTCCCGGCGCCCCTGTGGAAGCAGTGGAAGGAACGCGTCGGTGTCGACATCCTCGACGGGGTCGGCTCGACCGAGAACTTCCACATCTTCCTGTCGAATCGTCCCGACGACATCCGCCCGGGGAGCAGCGGCAAGCCCGTCGACGGCTACGAGCTGCGCATCGTCGACGAGGACGGGCACGATCTTCCGGCCGGCGACATCGGCAACCTCTGGGTCAAGGGAGAGACCGCGGCGCTCTTCTACCTGCACGACTCGGAGCGCTCCCGGCACACGTTCCGAGGCGAGTGGCTCCATACCGGCGACAAGTACCGGGTGGACGGGGACGGCTACTATTGGCACGCGGGGCGCTCCGACGACATGCTCAAGGTCGGCGGAATCTGGGTCTCGCCCGTCGAGGTGGAGAGCACGCTGATCGGGCACGAAGCCGTCCTCGAGTGTGCCGTCATCGGTGCCGAGGACGATGCCGGCCTCGTGAAGCCCAAGGCATTCGTGGTGACGGGCCCGGGGTTCGAGGCTTCGGAGGACCTCCAGCGCGACCTCACCGAGCACTGCGTGGAGCACATGGCCGCCTACAAGCGACCCCGCTGGATCGAGTTCATGGACGAGCTTCCGAAGACCGCGACCGGCAAGATCCAGCGCTACAAGCTGAGGTGAACGGACGCGACTCCCTCGCCCGAAGGCCCGAGCCGTAGCAGATTGCAGGGCAACGTTCGACCGTGACGAAGAAGGGGTGTGACGATGACCGGTCAAGAGCTCGCTCAGCTGCTCATCGAGGTCGGTGCGGTACCCGTGCCCGGCAAGGCGACCATGTTCCAGCTCGGCGACAACGCCGATCTCCAAGCCCTGGTCTTCGAAGCGGTGCGCTCGATGAGCGGCACCGTCTATCTCCTGCCCAGCGACGACCCGTCCGAGGACTATCCCGGATGGCGCTGGGAGCACGCCGACGCCGGCACCTGGGTCCTCCCCCCCGAAGCGACCCTCGAAGCACTCTTTCGAGGCCCCCTGAACGTGGGTGCATGGCGAATCTACGTCGCGGACGAGCCCGCGCCGCCGGAGGATGCCCCCGATCTCTTCAGGGGCCCGACGATCGCGGCCCTCGATTTCCTGGAGCGATACGGAGCCCGAGTCGTTCTCGACGCCTGGCACGACAACAGCGAGTGGCGTGTCGCGGTCGAGCTCTCGGTGCCCTGACCGCAGAGCGCCACCGAGTCACCGACGCCGGTTGCGCCGACAGCCCCGGTGGTACAGCGTTCTGCCATGATCAGCATCGACCCCATTCCGAGAGCGCTCGTGCCGGTCGACTCGAGCGCGGCGAAGCGCGTGAGCGCCCCGAACTACGACGAATTCCAGGGTGACCGGGAGATCTGGGAGTACATCCAATCCCATCCCGACTCCGTCCTGCGTGTCACCATGTCGCATTGCGACACGGAGTCCGGGGAGGAAACGCGTGAAGGTGATTCGACGGCGGCGCTCGCCAAGGCCGCGGAGAACATGGGCGACCTTCTCCTGGGCAACCTGACCCGAGAGGTCGCGAACGTGCTCTTCGTCTACGAGATCACGGGCCCACAGAATCCGGGCGTTCGTCAGATCGGACTCGGCGGCATGGCCAAGACGGCGCAGATTCGGACGGCCGAGACCCCGGACGGCACCATCATCAGGAACGAAGGCATCCGCGAGCCGAAGGCACGCGGTCGGGCGCAGCTGATCGAAGCCACGAACGTGATCATCGGCACCGTCAACAACGCGGTTCCGGACAGCACCGAGCGGATCGCGCTCGCGCTCGAAAGCCACGCCGACACCTGGGGGGCGGACTTCGAGACCGACGACGAGCACGGCAACACCCACCGGGTATGGCTCGTCTCGGCCGAGGAGGACATCGCACGATTCCAAGCCCTGTTCGCCGACGAGCCCGAGGCCTATGTGGCGGACGGCAACCACCGAAGCGCCGCGGCCGCCATGCTGGGACACGAGCACTTCCTGGCGGTCTTCTTCACGGCGGGCCGCCTGGGTATCTCACCCTACAACCGGTTGGTGCGGCTGCCGGCGGACGCGGTGGAGGACCTCGAGCAGGCCGTCTCCACTTTCTTTCAGACGGGCGGAGCCGTGCGGTCGGATGCCTATCAACCGCGGGTGACGCGCCGGGTGGGGATCTACTCCCGGAGGACCGGCTGGATACACCTGCGTCCACTGCCGCTGACCTACGATCCGAACGACGCGGCCCAGTCGATCGACCACGACATCGTGCAGCGGACCCTCTTCGCCAAGGTGTTCGGCATCACCGATCCGGGCGACGAACGGCTGACCTTCGTCGGCGCCAACAAGGACGCCGAATGGCTGCAGCGGCAAGTCGACGAGGGGAAGGCGACCTATGCGGTGACGCTGGCGCCCGTCACGATGGAGCAGTTCATCGCCGTGTGCCGGCAGAACAAGATGATGCCGCCGAAGTCGACCTGGTTCGAGCCGAAGATCCGCAGCGGGCTGGTGATGGCGCTCCTGGGCTAGCCCGACGAGGGCGCGTCCGACCCGTCGTCTTCGGCCAGCTCCTGGTACTTGATCCTGGAGTAAAGCCGACTTCCCTCCGAGCCCTCTCGCACGCGCCGCAGCCTCGACGCTTTCACGACGGCCCCGACATTGGAGAGCACGAGGACCACGGCGGTGAAGGCGCCGAGGGCCATCCGAGCGCCGTCCGGGGCCATCCCGGGCCCCTGAGCGATGAGGAGCATGAAGCCGGCCAGCAGCTCGACGAGCCCGAGGCCGGCGCCGCCCACCGCGCTGCGGATACGGGTCCGGCTCTTCATCCATCCGGAGAGGAGCGTGAAGAGGGCGAGGAGCCCCAACAGGATTCGTAGAGTCATGGCGGATCGGATCGCGTCGGCCTGCGGTGCTGCACCCCAATCACAGCGGCCCGCGCCCGATTCGCAAGCCCCCGACAGGGTGCAGGCCGCGTGCACACCGCATCGACCCGTTGCGTGGCCCGTGCCGACCCGGCACCCTTCCGGAATGAAGTCACGTGCCCTCTGTCTTCGACGATTCGCGGCCGCCGCCGCGCTCACCCTGTTCGCCTGCACCGGCGAGTCTCCGCAGCCCGAGGTGGATCCGCGGATCGCGGGTCCGCTCTTCCAGCTCCGGAACTTCAACGAGACCGCGCCCGAAGCATTCCGCGCCCGTTTCGAGACGACGAAGGGCACCTTCGTGATCGAGGTGCACCGGGACTGGGCGCCGCTGGGGGCCGACCGCTTCTACAACCTCGTGCGCAACGGCTGGTACGACGGCGTGCGCATCCACCGCGTCCTCGAGGACTTCACCGCAGGCTTCGGAATCCACGACGACCCCTACGTGAACGCGGTGTGGCGGGATCGGCCGATCGATGACGACCCGCGTGTCGAGACGAACACGCGCGGCCGCGTCACCTTCGCCAAGGGCACGGTCGACTCCCGCACGGTGCAGGTCTTCATCAACCTGAAGGACAACCGGCGGAGCCTCGACGACGACGGCTTCGCGCCCTTCGGCGAGGTGGTCGAGGGCATGGACGTGGTCGACGGATTCTACAGCGGGTACGGCGACGGACCCCCTCGAGGCGAGGGCGTCTACCAGGCGATGGCGATCGCGAAGGGCGCCGAGTACCTCGACGAATTCCCCGAGCTCGACCGGATCGAGCGCGCGGTCATCGTCGAGGGCTGAGACCTAGTCCACCGTCGCCCAGCACTCGATCTCGAGCTTGGCGTCGATGGCGAGCCCGTCCGCGCCGAACGCGCTCCGGGCCGGCTTCTGTCCCGGGAAGTACTCCACGTAGACCTCGTTCATCGCCGGCCACTCGCTCATGTCGTCGATCATGACCAGGCACTTCACGACCCGGTCCATCGAAGAGCCGTACCGCTCCAGGACGTCCTTGATGTTCTCCATCGTCTGCCGCGTCTCGCCCTGGATGCCGCCTTCGGCGAGCTCGAGGGTACCGGGGATGTTCCCCACCTGCCCCGAGAGGTAGAGCATGTTGCCGACGCGAACGGCCTCGCTGAACGGGAGGTTCATCGCCTGCTGCTCTGCCGAGGCGAGGTATTCGACCTCGGGCGGGGCGGGCGTGTGCTCCGAATCGGCTTCGGGAGCCTCGGCCGGCTGGCAGGCGACGACGCTCATCGGGAGCACGGCCAGGATCGCGAAACGGCGCATGGGGTCCTCCGAGTGGGGGTGAGGGGAGTCGGGAAGGTACGAGGGCGACCCGTCGTGCGCTCGATTCCCTTTGCGCTGGGTCCCCGACGCACACAATCTGTTCGGCCATGAGCGAACCCACCGAACGTCTGGAAGCCGCCTTCGGCGGCCAGTACAAGATCCTCCACCGCCTCGGCGAAGGCGGCATGGCCACCGTCTACCTGGCCGAGGACCTCAAGCACGAGCGCCAGGTCGCGCTCAAGGTGCTGAAGCCGGAGCTCGCGGCGGTGCTCGGAGGCGAGCGCTTCCTCACGGAGATCAAGACCACGGCGAGCCTGCAGCATCCGCACATCCTGCCGCTCTTCGACTCCGGCGAGGCGGACAGCTTCCTCTACTACGTGATGCCGTACATCGACGGCGATTCGCTGCGCGATCGGCTCGACCACGAGAAGCAGCTCCCCGTGGATGAAGCGATCAAGATCGCCCGGGCCGTGGCCGACGCGCTCGACTACGCGCACCGGAAGGACATCATCCACCGGGACATCAAGCCCGAGAACATCCTTCTGCACGACGGGAACCCCGTCGTGGCCGACTTCGGGATCGCGCTGGCCGTCAGCGCGGCGGGCGGCGGCCGGATGACCGAAACCGGTCTGAGCCTCGGCACCCCGCACTACATGAGCCCGGAGCAGGCCACGGCCGACCGCGATCTCAGCACCCGCTCCGACGTCTACTCGCTCGCGTGCGTGCTCTACGAGATGCTCACGGGCGATCCGCCCCACGTAGGCCCGACGCCTCAGTCGATCCTGATGCGGATCCTGACCGAGGAGCCACGCTCGGTCACGGAAATTCGCCGGTCGGTCCCGCCGCACGTCGCGGCGGCGCTCGCCAAGGGACTCGAGAAGCTCCCCGCCGATCGCTTCGACAGCGCGGCCGCCTTCCGCGATGCGCTCGAGGACCCGGCCTTCACCTATCAGGCGAAGACGGTCGCGGCTCCGGCCGTGAAGGCCGTGGCCGAGGCGCGCCCAGCCCGTGGCTTCGATTGGAAGCTGACGGGCGCCCTCGCCTTCGGCGCGATCATGACGGTGATCGCCTTCACGGGTGGCGGGGAGGCCCCGCCGGTCGGGCCGGCCATCAGCCTCACGCTGGAGCTGGCCGAGGCCGAGCTCTTCCAACTCGACCGGGTCGTCGTTTCCAGGGACGGACGTCGCTTCGCGTACAGCGGGACGACGGAAGAAGGCCTCGCGATCCACCAGCGGGCCGCCGACGCCGGTCCGTTCCAGGTCATCCCCGGCACGGAAGGCGGCGCCTTTCCGAGCTTCTCGCCGGACGGCCAGTGGATCGCCTACGCGCTCCCCCCGGACCGCGGCATCTTCCGGGTCGCGGTCTCGGGCGGGGCCCCGCGCCCCCTCGTGCCGAGCGGCCAGGGCGTCTTCAGCCCCCAGTGGACCTCGGAAGGCACCGTCATCTTCACGGACGGCCAGACGGGCGTGTTCGAGGTGCCGGAGGCCGGGGGCGAAGCACAGCTCGTCTTCTCGCACGAGGAGCCGGTCTTCCAGCCCCAGATGCTTCCGGAGCGGCGAGGCATCCTGGGCACCGGGGTCTCGGCCGAATCGACCATCGTCTACGACTTCGAGGCGGACTCGGTCCGCACCCTGATCCCGAACGGCACGGCCGCGCGCTACATCCCCACGGGCCACGTGCTGTACGTCGACGGCTCCGGCAGACTCTGGGCCAGCGCGTTCGACCTCGACGCCCTCGAGCTGGTCGGGGACCCGGTTCCGATCCTGGACGGCGTCGCGACCTCGCAGGGACTGGCCATCCAGCTCGACGTCTCCGACAGCGGCACGCTCGTCTATGGCGCCGGTGAGGCATCCAACCTGCTCGACGACCAGGAGCTCCTGATCGTGCCCTTCGATGGAGAAATGCAGGAAGTCCCGATCGACCGGAGGCTGTACCGTCAGGTTCGGTGGTCTCCGGAGGGAACCACCATCGCATTCTCCGCGATTGAGACCGACGACTTGGAGAACGTGGCCTCGCTCTACGTGTACGACGTGGCCCTGAGGACCGCGACGCGTCAGATCACCTTCGACCACCTGCAGGGCTGGCCGATCTGGTCTCCCGACGGACGGCGGATCGTCTTCAGCGGCACCCGTCCCGACGGATCCGGGACGGGGGTCGACGCGAACGACCAACTCGACCTGTGGGTGAAGGCGGTGTACGACGACTCGGACCCCGTCCACCTCCTCGAGATGGAGGGGCCCCAGTACGCCTACGCGTGGACCGCAGACGACGAGATCGTCTTCACGAGTGGGGAGGCGACCTCGAGCGATCTCCTGCTGGCACGCTTGGGCGATCCCGTCGAGACCCGCACGTATCTCAACATCGACGCGGACCTCGGTGCCTCCGACGTCTCGCCCGACGGACGCCACATCGCGATGGCCTCCAACGAGTCCGGTTCGTTCGAGATCGTCGTCCGGAGCTTTCCCGAGCCCCGCCAGCCGGTACGCATCTCCAACGGGGGAGGCGATCGGCCGCGCTGGGGACCGGACGGGCGCTCGATCTACTATTGGAAGAGGGACGACGTGGATACGCTGATGGTCGCGCGGGTGCAGACGGAGCCGGTGGTCCAGGTGCTCTCCGAAGAGGTGGTCTTCGTGGACGATTCCGGAGACTACTCCGTCGGAACCTGGGACCTCCACCCCGATGGGGATCGGATCATCATCGCCCGCGTCCCGGACGACGGGTCCCCGACCGAAGAGCGCGCCGTGGCCCGTCAGGTCGTGGTCGTGAACTGGTTCGAGGAGCTCCGGGCCGCCTTCCGCGACGGAAACGAGTAGCCCGCTAGATCCGCGCCTGCAGCGTGTAGAGCTGGTGGTAGCGCCCCTCGCGGGCGATCAGCTCGTCGTGCCGTCCCCGCTCCACGATCTGCCCGTCCTCGATCACGAGGATCAGGTCGGCCCGCTGGATCGTGGAGAGGCGGTGCGCGATCACGAAGGTCGTGCGGTTGCGGAGCAGCTCCTCCAGGCTCTCCTGGATCAGCGCCTCGCTCTCCGTGTCGAGGCTGGAGGTGGCCTCGTCCAAGAGGAGGATGCGGGGTCGGGCGAGGAGGGCGCGGGCGATCGTCACCCGCTGGCGCTGACCGCCCGAGAGCTTCACCCCTCGCTCTCCGATCACCGTCTCCAAGCCGTCGGGGAACCGGTCCGTGAACTCCGTCACGTGCGCCTTCTCGGCGGCCTCCCGGATGTCCTCGCCCGAAGCGTCCGGCCGGGCGAAGAGGAGGTTCTCCTGGATCGTGCCGTCGAAGAGGAAGTCGTCCTGGAGCACCAGCCCGAGCTGGTCCCGGTAGCTCGCGAGCTGGACCGTGCGCATGTCCACACCGTCGATCAGCACCCGTCCCTCGTCCGGCTCCAGGAAGGTCGCGGCCAGCCCCGCCAGCGTGGTCTTTCCGGAGCCCGAGCTGCCGACCAGGGCGATCACCGTGCCCGGTTCCGCTTCGAAGCTGATGCCCTTGAGAACCGGCTTGTCCTCCTCGTAGGCGAAGTGCACGTCCTCGAAGACGACGTGGCCCACGATCGGGGGCATGATCTCCGTACGAAGCGGGTCGTCGTCCTCACGCTGCCAGGAGAGAACCTCTGCGGTGCGGTCCAAACCCGCGAAGGCCTCCGTCATCTGCGTGCCGATGTTCGCCATCTGGATGATCGGTGCGATGAGGAAGCCCAGGAAGAGCGTGAAAGAAAAGAGGTCACCGAGCGTCAGCTGGTCCTGCATGATGAGGCGACCGCCGTACCCCATGATCAGCACGCTGGCCACGCCCATGAAGAAGGTCCCGAGGCTCGTCACGCCGCTCGACGTGGTGAGCGTCGACTTCACGTTCTCGTAGATACGGAGCACGCCGGCCTCGAATACCTCCGCCTCCTTCTCGAGCGCATGGAAGCCCTTGATCACCCGGATCCCGCCGAGCGCCTCGGTGAGGCGTCCCGTCACCTCGGCCCGGATCGCACCGCGCGCGCGGAAGGCCGGCCGCAGCCTCCCGAACGCCCGCGTGGACACGAAGGCGAAGCCGAGGAGCGGCCCGATGGCCAGCAGCGTCATGACGGGATCGATCCGGATCAGGAAGACCATCGCCACGATTGCCGTCACGGTCCCCCCCACCAGCTGCACGAGGCCGGTTCCCACCAGATTCCGGACGCCCTCCACGTCGTCCATGATGCGGCTGACCAGCTCCCCCGTCTTCTGGTTGTCGAAGAGCCGGATAGGGAGCTCCATGACGTGGCGCTGGACCTGCGCCCGGAGCTGCGCGATGAGGTGCTGCGCCTCGACGCTCAGGAGAATCGTCAGCGCGAAGGACGTGGCAGACTGGATCGCGATCGCCCCGGCCACCAGCCCCAGCAAGGTCCAGAGCAGGTCGATGTTGCCCTCCGCGATCACGTTGTCGACGAGGTACTTCGTCGAGGCAGGCAGCACGAGCCCACTCAGGCGGTTCATGAGGATCAGGACCAGCCCCAGCAGGATCAGCTTGCGGCGGGGCCAGATGATCTCGGCGAACGCGTGCTCCAGGCTCGCGCCGGAGATCTTCGTCTTGGGCTTCGACATCCGCGTAACGATCTTCCGTGTTGGTGGCTTCGGCGGCCGCGAACTATAGAAGAAACCGACCGCGGCGCATAGAATCCCCCGAGCGCGCCTTCACCTCTTCGCGGACGACACGATGAACACTCGTGAATTCTTCCTTCAGATGCTGGCCCGAGAGATCGATTTGACTCGGAAAGTCGTGGGAGCCGTGCCCGAGGGAGACCTGGGATGGCAGCCGCACGAGCGATCCCGAACTGCCAAAGGTCTCATCGGTCACATGATGGGCCACTTCGACGACCTCGTGGAGCTGATGGACGACGGGGTGATCCACCATCGTATGGAGGTGGAGTTCGACACCGTGGCCGATGCCGTGCGCCACATCGGCACGAGCGCAGAGGCCTTGAGCGCCGGGATCGCGAACGCGAGCGATGAGGATTGGGAGCGGGTGGCTCAAATGTGGGCGGGCGACTACATGGCATGGGAGGCGTCCACAGAGCAGCTGATGTGGGGCTTCCTCTTCGACCTGATCCATCACCGAGGTCAGCTCAGCACCTACATCCGACCCATGGGCGGTAGAGTCCCCGGGATCTACGGGCCTTCGGCGGACGACCAGGGCTGACGCCGGATCCGATTCCTCACGCCACCCCGCCCGAGTCCAACCGCAGACCCAGCGCCTCGGCGATCGCCCGCGCCTCCCCGAACTCCCTGGACGTGATGCGGCGATCGAGCTCCGGGTAGCGCCCGCCCCCCACCTTTCCCGCCGGGTAGTACTGATCCATCAGGTTGACGTAGGTGCTCGGACCCAACTCCTCGGCGACCCACGCGAGAATCGAACGGGTCTCCTCGATCCGGCCCGGCATCACGAGATGCCGAAGGAGCACCCCGCGCTCCGCGAGACCCCGATCATCCAGGACCAGGTCACCGACCTGCCGATGCATCTCCCGAATCGCCGGCCGAGCGGCGTCGGCGTAGTCCTCCGCCTTCAGGTATTCCCTGCAGAGATCGCCCGTCCAGAGCTTGAAGTCCGGCATGTAGATGTCGACCACGCCGTCGAGCGACGCCAGGCTCTCCAGCGCGTCGTACGCGGAGGTGTTGTAGACGAGCGGGAGTGTGAGCCCGCGCTCCACGGCGGGGACGAGCGCCTCGAGCACCTGGGGCACGACGTGCTCGGGCGTGACGAAGTTGATGTTGTGACAGCCCAGCTCCTGCAGGCGCAGCATCAATCCCGCGAGCGCCTCCGGCGCCATCCCGGGTGCGGCCGGGCCGGGCCGGACGTCCTGACTGATGTCGAAGTTCTGACAGAAGACACACCGCAGATTGCAGTGCGAAAAGAAGATCGTCCCCGAGCCGTACCGGCCGCGCAGGCAGTCCTCTTCTCCGCGATGCGGGAAGGCGCTGCCGACCACCGCGTAGCGCCCGGTCTTGCACGCCGACCATTTGTCGTGGAGGCGATCCACGTGGCAGGCGCGGGGGCACGCCACGCAGTCGGCGAGCGAAGCGACCGCTCGTGCCGCGCGCTCGCGTAGCTCGGTGATCCCGAGGTCCAGGTAGGCCGGCTGGAACATGGATGCATGGTACCCCGCATCCAGCTGCGTCCTTCCCGACGCCTGTCGCGACGCGCCGCCGCCTCGCATCTTGTCCGCTTCATGTCCGAAGCCATCACTCGTCTGAACGAAGCCCTCGAGGGCCGCTACCGCATCGACCGCACGCTCGGTGAGGGTGGCATGGCGACCGTGTACCTCGCCGAGGACCTGAAGCACAGCCGCCACGTGGCCATGAAGGTCCTGAAGCCCGAGCTCGCGGCGGTCATCGGCGGCGAGCGCTTCCTGGCCGAGATCCAGACCACGGCGAACCTGCAGCACCCGCACATCCTGCCGCTCTTCGACTCTGGGGAGGCGGACACCTTCCTGTACTACGTGATGCCGTACGTGGATGGGGAGTCGCTCCGCGACAAGCTCGACCGCGAGCGCCAGATGGGCGTGGACGAGGCGCTCCACGTGGCCAGGGCGGTGGCGAGCGCGCTCCAGTACGCGCACGACGCCGGGATCGTGCACCGGGACATCAAGCCGGAGAACATCCTGCTGCACGCGGGCCAACCGGTCGTGGCGGACTTCGGGATCGCGCTGGCCGTGAGCGCCGCCGGGGGCGGCCGGATGACGGAGACGGGCCTGAGCCTCGGCACGCCGCACTACATGAGCCCGGAGCAGGCTACGGCCGACCGCGACCTCACGAATCGCTCGGACATCTACGCGCTGGCGTGCGTCCTCTACGAGATGCTCGCGGGGGACCCGCCCCACACCGGCCCCACGCCGCAGTCGATCCTGATGCGCATCCTGACCGAGCCGCCGAGGCCGGTCACACAGATCCGTGCGAGCGTGCCGCCGCAGGTCTCGGCGGCGCTGGCCAAGGCGCTCGAGAAGCTCCCGGCCGACCGTTTCGAGCGGGCGGACGACTTCGCGAAGGCGCTCGACGACCGGAGCTTCTCGTACACCGCCGCCCACCGCGCCCCGACCGTGGCGGGCACGCCGGCGGAAGCCGGGCGCTACGGCATCGCCACGGGCACGGGCTGGGGCCGCTGGAAGCTGGTGACGCTCACGGCGATCCCGGCGCTCATGGTCGGGCTGTCGATGGGACGGTCCTCGGTCGAGCCGCCGGTCGAGCAGTTGGATCCGCCCGTGCGTTTCGAGCTGGAAGTGCCCGGAGACCAGCGGCTCGCGTTCGGCGTGCGCGTCGACGTGTCGCCGAACGGAGAATACATCGCCTATGACGTCGTGGAGCCGACCGGTGGGCTGATCCATGTAAGGCGCACCGACGAGCCGACCTGGCGCCCCATCGAGGGGACCGAGGACGGAGGATTTCCGACCTTCTCTCCAGATGGGGAGTGGCTCGCGTTCTCGACGACGGCCGGCCTCATGAAGGTGCCCATCGATGGCGGCCCCGTCTTCCCGCTCGTCACGCAACAAGGGCCCGCCCAGCCGAATTGGGCCGACGACGGCACGATCGTGTACGAGGCCGAGGGCGGCATCTATCGCGTCTCCGAGAATGGCGGCACACCCGAGCTCGTGCTTTCCGTGAGTGAGGCCCCGGACAACGACCTGGACCGCCCCGAGCTCCTCCCCGGCGGGCGTGGGCTACTGGTCTCGCAGGGATCGTCGACGACATGGATCGTCGATCTCGAGACCCGCGAGGCGACCCGGGTCGCCGACGGTGGGCACGCGCACTACGTGGGGACCGGCCACATCGTCTACGGAGCTCCCACGGGAGCCCTGATGGCGGTCCCCTTCGACCTGGATCGGTTGGAGGTCACGGGCGATCCGTCGCTCGTGCTCCCGAGCGTTCAGGTCAGCCCGGGCGGCGGCACGCAGTTCGCGGTCTCTCGAACAGGGCTGGCGGTCTACTTCGAGTCCGCCGGCCCGGGCGTACAACGTGCGGAGCTCGTCATGGTCGAGCCCGGGGGGGCGGTTACGCCACTCGAGGTCCGCCAGGACGGCTTCAACCATCCTCGCTTCTCCCCCGACGGAAACAAGATCGCCTACGGATCAGACCGATCGATCTGGATCTACGACCTCGTTCTGGGCAGCAACACGCAGCTCACCTTCGACGACTTCAGTATCTTCCCGAGCTGGAGCCGCGACGGAGAGTTCGTCTACTACAGCAGCCGACGGGAGAGCGAGGCCGGCGGGTTCAACATCTTCAGGAAGGCTGCGAACGGGGGCGCCGCTGCCGAAGCGCTCCCGTCGACCGATACGGACGAGTTCGTCCTCGCCGAGGGGCCGGATGGCCATGTCCTGACTCGTGACGACACTCGCGGCCGTGGGCAGGACCTTCGCGTTCTTGCTCCCGGATCGGAGGAGCATACGCCCTATCTCACGGGAGACTGGAACGAGTTCAAGGGAAGCCTCTCACCCGACGGTCGCTGGCTGGCCTACACCTCGGACCAATCGGGGATGGAGCGCATCTACGTTCGGAGCTTCCCGGATCCCGGCGAGCCCTTTGCGATATCTCCGGACTTCGGCATCGAGCCCGTGTGGTCGCCCGACGGGCAGACGATCTACTACAGGAGCAGGGAACAGCTGACTGCGGCCGAGCTGAGAATCGGCGAGAGCGTCACCGTACTGGGCCACACGGTCGTAGCGTCCACGAACCTCATGAACGGCGGACGTCGAACGATCGAGTACGACATCGACCCGGACGGATCGCG
>JBDHII010000139.1:0-7273 GCA_039587515.1 Gemmatimonadota bacterium | reverse complement strand
GCTGGTGGAGTCCGCCCGACCCCGGATCGGCTCCGTTGGACGCTGCCTTGTCAGTCACGTCCTCCGGTCTCGCCCTCGTCGATCCACAGATCCTCGATGGTCGAGTAGAGGAGCCTCTCGTTCTCCAATCCACGGACTTTCCGGTGCGCCGCGGAGTAGCGAATCCTCGGGTGCAGATACGTGATCGGGATCTCGTTACCGATCACCTCCCAGAGATCACGCATGTAGCCATCGTGCGGTGCGTGATCGAGAACAGTGGAGATCGCCAGGTCGACGAGTCGGGGAACCTCCGGGTTCGAGTACCCTGTGGCAGGCGAGGACCCGAAGCGTCTGACGTAGCTGTACCAGTCGATGATGGCATCGAAATCGAGGCTCTGGCGAATGGATCCCATGAGTACGTTGCGCTCGTGAGTCGCGATCTCCATACGGACACCGACGCGGCGGAGCCGGTCCTGGACATACGTGGCGTGTGTCGACTCGTTGGCGGTGATCGCCAGGGTGAAGCGGAACTCCTCACCGTTCCTTTCGCGGACACCATCCCCGTCTGCATCGACCCAACCCGCTCGTGTGAGGAGCTCGGCCGCAGCTTCGGAATCGAACGGGAGGGGGTCCGGCACGACCCCCGCCCGTACGTGTCGCGTAAGCACGGGGACGTCGAAGATGGGAACGCCCTCGGGATAGCCGATGACCCTCAGCAGCTCTCTCCGGTCGATAGCCAGGGTCAGCGCCCTGCGTACGTCGGCGTCGGCGAACATGGGGTTCCGGTGGTTCCACACGATGGCCACGCCTTGGTGGTGCTGGATCTTGTGGTACACCCGGAACCGTTCGTCCTCTTCGAGCCGTACGACGTCCAACGGCGTGAGGCCGTCCGCGATATCGACGTTTCCACTCAACAATTCCGTGAGTGAGTTGCCCCCATACCTGAGCACGACCCGCGGGATGCCGGGGGGATCTCCGAAGTAGTCGGGATTGGCCTCGAGCTCGGTCGCGGTCTTCGGAACGTGCCTCACGTAGCGATACGGACCGTTGCCCACCGGCTCGACCCAAAAGGGCCAACTGAAGAACTCCGCGATATCCAGCGAGTCCATCAGGTGCTTCGGAACCACGGGAAGCCAGCTGAAGGCGAACAGCGCGGAGCCTGCACTCTCCTTGAATCGGACTCCCAAGGTGTGGCGGTCGAGTACGCTCATCTCCTCGATGGTCGGACTCTGGTAGAGGATCTCGTTGTGGGTCCACAACTCGAGACTGAACTCGACGTCCTCCGCCGTCACCGGCGCTCCATCCTCCCACCGAACGTCCTCTCGGAGATGGAGCGTCCAGTCTCTGAAGTCAGCGGAGTGCTCCCAACGCTCCAGGAGCCTCGGCTGATGGTTCTCGGTACCGTCGAGATCCACAGTCAGCCCGAGGAACACCAGGAACCACTGTCTCGACCCCAGCGGTCCGAGCACTCGCTCGTCACCGTCCGGAACATGGACCGTCAACGTCGCGAGCTCATTCTGATCTCGTCGGCTCTCGCCTGCGCACGCGGCGGTGACAAGCACCAGGAGAGCAAGCCGTCCGATCGTCAGGATTCGTCGGACGGGTCGTGCACTCGTACGTCGCGGCATCGGCGTCCCCCTTTGACTGCCCCACGGACAGCAGTCGCCGTTCCGCGCTACTATGGTCGCAGGGTTAGGAGGTTTCCGCCAAGTTCGGGCCGCCGGTGGTGGTCGGCAGGAGCGGGCAGCCGGATCGGTGGCTCCCCGGACTGGCAGGCAGAGATCCAGCGCTCGTGATACCTATGCAGCCTAGGTATCATGCCGTATGGCGACACCACGAGACAGGTGGTCGGGGACGTGGCTCGGGTCACCGCGGTCGAGACTGTCGAGCGGCAGGTGGCGGCGTCCCTGGCGGTACCGCGGTTCAGGGTGCTGCTCGGGAGTCTCTTCGCGGCGGCCGCTGCCATGCTTCTGGCCGTGGTGGGGCTGCTCGGCGTGATCTCGCACACGGTCAGCCGGCGGACCCACGAGCTCGGCGTGCGACGGGCCCTGGGGGCCACCGGGATGGAGATCGTCGGGCTCGTCGTCCGCCACGGCATGACGCTCGCCGCTCTGGGGATCGCGCTCGGGGTCTTCCTCGCCTGGGGCCTCACCCGGCTCCTGGCCAGCCTGCTCTACGAGGTGGAGCCCACCGACCCGGTCACCTTCGCCGCGGTCACGCTGCTTCTGGCGCTGGTGGCCGCCGTCGCCGCCTATCTTCCCGCCCGGCGAGCCATGCGGATCGACCCGCTCGAGGCGCTGCAGGCCGACTGATCCCGTCCTCGGGCTCACCGACCTGATTCCCGGCCGGTCGAGTCAGGAGGGTGGAACGACGGGCAACAGCAGGCGCGAGGGGTGTCCGCGGTCGTGATGAATCGTCTGATGCGCGACCCGGATCTCGTCGTCCGTACCGAAGGGCTGCTCGAGACCTCGATTCGGATCCGGTGGCCGGAGAGGAAGACGTTGCTGGTGGCCAGGAGGTCGATCCGGAGCTCGGTCGGCTCACCCGGGGTGAGCAGGGTCGGCTCGCGGGGCCCGTTGCGGTAGCGGGCCCTGAGGATTCCGTCGCTGAGCATGCGCAGCGATCCGTCCGGTGCCACGTCGATCAGCTTCGCGGTGAAGTCGGTGTCCGGAGCGGACGAGGAGACCCACAGGACGAGCTCGATGTACCCCGTGACCTCCAGCGGCTCGGTCATGGGAGGGCTCGTGAAGACGAGCACGTCGTCCCGCACCGCGTTCACCTCGGAATACGCCGGCGCCCGTGAGTATCCTCCGGATGCCTCCGTGCGAACAGGGTCGGCGGGGTCGTACACGTACTGCTCCGTCGGCTCCGTGCCGACGGGGGCGACGGTGTCGAGTCGCCCGTCGCCCGGCGTGGTGCCGGCCGTCCCCGACCCGTGCAGGTAGAAGGGGGTGGTGACCGCCCGGTCGAGCGGCCACGACGCCTCGTCGCGCCACTCGTTCGCTCCCATCACGAAGAGGCGGACCGGACCGAAGTCCATGACCGCGTCGTCGTCGTCGCGGAGCCAGTGGTCGTACCACCGCTCGAGCAGACCGGCGTAGTCCATTCCCGCATCCGGACCGAAATCGACCTCACCGATGCTGGTGCTTTCCAGGGTGGGACCGGAGTGGGTCCAAGGCCCCACGATGATCCGTTGGCCGTCGCGGGCCCGAGCGGTCGCGGCCCTCGCGCGCAGGCCGCGGTAGTTCTCGAGCGTGCCCTTGAGCAACGTGTCGTACCAGCCTGTGACGTGCAGCGCGGGGGTTTCGAACCGGTCGTGCCGCAGTCCGATGTCGTAGGTCTCCCACCAGGAGTCGTAGCTGGGGTGCTCGAGCATCCATCGGTAGCCCGGAGCCAGCTCGGCCAGGTCCAGCACATCGAAGGAGCGGAGCGGGAGCGCCCACACCCACGACGAGCGGAGCGACGCCCGCTCCTCCGCCGTGAGTCCGATCGGCCCATCGCGTTCCTCGAAGGAGGCGCCGTCGCGCCGCCGCCGAACATCGGCCGCCTGACCCAGATTCCAGGAAAGGCCGTCGGAGAGGTAGAAGGCACCACCCTGATAGACCATGTCGTACCGACTCTTGTAGGACGAGCTCGGCGCGATCGCCCGGAGGCTCGGGGGTGCCTGGCCGGCTGCGGTGAGCTGGGTCGTGGCGACATAGCTGCCCCCCATCATGCCCACCCGGCCGTTCACGTACGGCAAGCCGGCAGCCCACTCCACCGTATCGAATCCGTCCTCGGCCTCGTCGTGGGGCACCGTGACACCGTCCGAGGCGTAGCGTCCGCGTGTGTCCTGAGCGATGGCTACGTACCCCCGTGACGCCAGCTCGCGGAGTCGGGCGTTCATTCCCTCGACGTTCTTCGAGTAGGGGGTGCGCCTCAGGATGGCGGGGAAGCGACCGGGGGCGTCGGGCCGGTACACGTCGGCCCGAAGCACGACGCCGTCGCGCATGGTCGCTTCGACGTTCCTCTCCAGCACCACGTCGTAGGTGGCCGCTTCGGCGCAGGCAGTCGTGAGGAACCCGCTCGCCGCGGCCAGAATCAGCACCACCGCCTGGCGGCAGCGGGCGCCGCTCATCGGCTGAGGCGGTTGTACTGCCCGAGGATCGTGCGCAGGCGGTCGAGCGGAAGGGCATGCACGGTCACGTCGTCGGCGCCCGTCATCGTTTCGGCGGCCACCATCGCGTTGACTACGGCCTCCTCCGTCGCCTCGACCGTGGCGCCGAAGATCGGGTTGAGCCGCTCGTTTGCCAGCATGGTCAGCTCCGAGCGACCGTCGCGCTCGGCGGCGGCCGCGCGATTGGCGGTCGAGAAGGCGATGAAGATGTCTCCCGATCCGTTGCCGGAGATGCTTCCGTTCCGACCGAGACCGAGCGAGACGCGCCGGGCGATCCGCTTCAGCTGATGGGCGAGCACCGGTGCGTCGGTCGCGACGACGACGATGATCGAGCCTTCGCGATCGGCGCCGTCGTCGGCCTCCGTGGGAAGACCGTCCGGCCCGCCCGACCGGTACGCCCGCGATACGCAGCTGCTCGCGGCTCCCGTAGTTGCACTGCACGAGGACGCCCACCGTCCAGCGGTCTCCATCGACCGAAACCACGCGCGACGCGGTTCCGATACCGCCCTTGAAGCGGTGGCAGATCATCCCCGTACCGCCGCCTACGTTGCCTTCCGGCACGGGGCCGTCCGTCGCGCCGTCCATCGCCGCAAGCGCGTCCTCCATGGTGACGTGCTGACCGAGGATGTCGTTGAGCGTTCCGTCCCACGTTTCCGCCACGACCGGAAGAGAGGCGAGCCACGGCGGATAGCCGCCACCCGTGTAGTCGGTGCTGCGCGTGGCGCCCCATCGCACGACCGCGTGGTGGACGATGCCGACGTTCAGGGTGTTGGTGATCATCACCGGTCCCTCGAGGATGCCGGAGTCCTCCACCCACGTCGTCCCGGTCATCTCACCGTCACCGTTGAGCGAGAACCAGGCGGCGAAAACCGGATCGGGTGTGTCGTTGCCGCGCGGCCAGACGGCGGTGACGCCGGTGCGAACGGGGCCCGTGCCCGGGATCTTGGGGCCGGAGCCGCGGATCAGCGTGGTGTGGCCGACCTCCACTCCCGCCACATCCGTGATGGCGTTCAGGGGGCCAGGGGTCCCCTCGAACGGCACACCGAGATCCCGGGCCCGCTGCGCCTCGGTCGGTGAGGCGATCGCGAGCAGCGCGAGGGCGGCCGTGCACCCCATCCCGAAAACGGATCGTTCCATGGTGACGCCTCCTGGTGTGAGTCGGGAACGGAGCGGTCCCGGCTGGCTCGCGCAAGGCACGGGCGAGCTCGTCGCGCGACGGGCCACCGGGAAGCCCTCACCCGGCTCCTGGCCAGCCTGCGCTACGAAGTGGAGCCCACCGACCCGGTCACCTTCCTCGGGGTCACGCTGCCTCCGGAGCTGCCCCTAGTCGCAGCCGGCGGCGCGCATGGGTCGCGCATTGATGATGAATTCGAGCCCTTCGATCTCGCGATCTCTCGAGTTGAAGAGACCGGACATGACCGAGTACTTCTCGCAGACGGCACTTCCGACCCCGCCGGGACTCTCGGGATCGTTCACGCCGTACGTCATGGTGAACGTCGTCTTGGTCGGGTTTCGCAGCAGAATGCTGCTGAAGGAGCCCACGTCGATCCGTACGAGCTCCACCCCGGAGTCCTCCGTCTGGAGCACTCGGGGCTCCAACCCGAGGCGCTCGCGGACACGGTCGAAGCTCTCGATATCCATGTCGGCCGCATTGTGGAGCTGACCGACCACCCTCGTGGCCGCCCGAAAACTGCGGACCTCTCCAGACAGATCCCCGAGCCGGTCGCGCTCTTCTCGCGAGAGCTCATCGCGGTTGTCGCGTCGGTGTTGTCGGATACGGTCGTACAGCGCATCCGCTCGATCCGCCAAAGACTCCGCGGCTGTGGTATCTTGCAGGGAGCTGGCGAACTCGGCGATCAGGCCCGCGTACTCGGCCTCGAAGTCCTGGGCGGAGGCCTCGGCGCCGGCGAGAAGGAGCGTGAGGACGAAAACGGGGGAGAAGGCGAGAACGCGACGTCCGAGCATGAGGGGTCGGGGTGGAGGGTGATCGAGGCAGGAGATGCGGGAGCGCCCGAAACTAGGCGGAGGCGGCTTTTTCAGCCACCCGTTGGTCAGGTGCGAGGGTCGCTTCCCTGCAATGTTTTCCCTCTGGCGGCCGGATCGCGCCCGATCCTCGACGCCTCTGTGAGGCCCAAAGTCCGTGTGGGTGTTGGCTTCCCGGGGGGCGGCGGCACTCTTGGGCCGCTTGGCACGCATCGTGCGTCAAAATGACAGGATTCGAAGACCTGTGCTCGAGAGGTGAGGTGCTACAATGCACTCCTGGCCCAGAACGATGAAGATCGCAGGGCGCGTACTGGCCCTGTCCGTGACCGTCGCTTTCGCGGCGTGCGACGACTCCTCGAGGGATCCCCTCGAGCCGGACTTCGCGGAAGTGACGACCCAGTCGACCGGTGTTTCGGCCCAGGCGGTGTCCGGGCCGGACGACTGGATCGTGGTCTTCAACGACGATGTAGCGGATCCTCCCGGTTTGGCGCGGGCCTTGGTCGCACAGGCGGGGGGATCGCTGCGCTTCACGTACCAGCACGCGATCCGCGGCTTCGCCGCCACCCTTCCAGCCGCAGCACTGGACGGCCTGAGGAACCACCCGGACGTGGAGCGGATCGAGCCGGACGGGGTCGTCACCGTCGTCGCCGAGGAACCGGCGGCCGCTTGGGGCCTGGACCGGATCGATCAGCGCTCGTTGCCGCTCGATCAGGTCTACACGTACATCGCCGAGGGTGGGGGTGTCGACGCCTATATCATCGACACGGGCATACGGACCTCGCACACGGACTTCGGTGGTCGAGCGTGGCGGGGCTCCGAGGCCGACTTCATCGGCGGGAGCGGGGACGACTGCCACGGCCACGGAACCCATGTTGCTGGGACGGTGGGCGGCAGCTCCTTCGGCGTCGCGAAGCAGGTCAACCTGCGCGCGGTCCGAGTGCTCGACTGCAACGGGAGCGGCGCCTTCAGCGGCGTCATCGCCGGAGTGGACTGGGTAACGCAGCAGCACCTCGCCGGCTCGGGACCCTCGGTGGCCAACATGAGCTTGAGCGCCTGGGATCCCTTCGGCTTCCAACAGGCGTTGAACGACGCGGTCGAGGCCTCCGTCGCAGCCGGCGTCGTCTATGCCGTCGCCGCATCGAACGACAACGACGA
>JBDHII010000020.1:0-50621 GCA_039587515.1 Gemmatimonadota bacterium | reverse complement strand
GTGTGATGCCGTAGAGCCTTGAAAATTTAGAAAACTGGTCAGATCGGTCAAGGCGTACCCGCTTCTCGCGAGCGGGATGGCGCGACCGCTCGAGAACGGTCAGCCCGCCGGGATCCCCATCAGGCAGCGATATAGCGCGAAGTGACGTCCGTCTCCGCAGGGCCCGACAAGATTCGAAACTCGTCCTCCCGAAGAAGCGGATCGTCCCGAAGATCCAGCTCGATCCCAGTCCTTCGGGAAAGTCTCCTGAGGAAATCGGGCTCGTCCTCCATGATTCGCAGCGCCACCTCGGGGTGCACCCGCATGAGGATCCTACGCTCCTCACCCGACGACGCCGCACGCCGCAGGCTCCGCTCGATCTGGCGAACGACCGTGGCCGGCGTATAGACGCGCCCGTTCCCCCCGCAATTCGCACAGTCGTGCGTGAGCGAGTTGAAGAGCGACGGCCGCACCCGCTGACGTGTCATCTCCACCAGTCCGAGGCCCGAGACCTCGAAAGCCTTGGTGCGGGCGCGGTCGCGCCCGAGGTGGCTCCGAAGCTCGTGAAGTACGCGATCGCGATTCTGCTGCGAATCCATGTCGATGAAGTCGCAGACGACGATCCCACCCACGTCACGAAGTCGAAGCTGCTTGGCGATCTCTTGCGCTGCGTCGAGGTTCGTCTTCAGAATCGTCTTCTCGGGGTCCCTCTTCCCGGTGTAGCGACCCGTGTTGACGTCGATCGACACGAGCGCCTCGGTGGGCTCGATGATGAGATAGCCGCCGGATGGGAGATCCACCCGCCTCTCGAAGGCCCGCTGAACCTCCTCCTCGACCTCGTGCTTGTCGAAGAGTGACACGGGCTCATCGTAGAACCTCACGCGGTCCTTGAGATCGGGGGCCACGTTGTTCACGTACTGGAGGATCTCGTTGTAGATCGCCTTGGAGTCGACCGTCAACGACTCGAAGCGGTTGCTGAACAGGTCCCGGATGACGCCGGAGATGAGCTTGGCGTCGGCATGAACACAGGCGGGGGCTTTGGCCTGATCCGCCTGTTTCTTGATCCGCTTCCAGTTCGAGTGGAGACGTTTGAACTCTTTGCCCAGCGTATCCTGGTTGATCTCCTCGCCCACGGTCCTGACGATGATCCCACCGCTGTCTTTCGGCAGGATCTCCTTGGCGAGCTTTCGGAGACGCCCGCGCTCCCCCCGGTCGTCGATCTTGCGACTCACGCCGACGTGGCTGGAATACGGCATATACACGAGGAAACGGCCGGGCAGGGAGATCTGGGCCGTCAGGCGCGGACCCTTGGTGCCAATCGCTTCTTTGGTCACCTGGACAAGGAGCTCCTGGCCCTTCTGCACCAGGTCGGTGATGGGTGGATATTTGCTCGGACGGCGACCGCGTCCCCGACCGCGTCCACCCTCACCGTTCTCCTCTTCCTCGGCCTGACCCACGTCCGAGACGTGCAGGAAGCCGGCCTTGTCCTGGCCGATGTCGACAAAGGCCGCCTGAATGCCCGGAAGCACGGCTTCGACTCGACCGAGGAAGACGTCACCGACGATCCGCCCCTGGTCGGGCCGATCGAACATGATCTCGACCAGCTGCCCGTCTTCCAACAAGGCGACCCACGACTCGTGCGTGGTCGCCGTCACGAGAATTTCCCGTTTCAATGTTTTCTCCCGGCTCGCCACTCCTGGGCCGCCCACATCCCGCGCCACCTCGGCCTCGACCCCGTCCTCACGACGATCTTCGGTGAGAACGGGTGCCGACCACCTCCGGGCCCGGCTCCGGGCACGTCGGAACGGCTCGTTCCCTCACGTGACCGGCGACTGTGGGTTGTCGACCTACGAGTGATCTCCGTTGTTGTTTGCTCCGGCGGCTAATGCCCGAGCGACGCCTCCTTCAAGAGGTGTCGTCCGATCACCAGCCGCTGGATCTCGTTTGTCCCTTCACCGATCTCACAGACCTTGGCGTCGCGCATCATTCGCTCGACCGGGTAGTCGGTCGTGTAGCCCGCGCCACCCAGAACCTGAACCGCCCGGTGGGTCGCTCGCATCGCGAGCTCGGAGCAGAAGAGCTTGGCCATCGCGGCCTGCTTCGAGTAAGGCTCTCCCCGGTCCTTCAACCAAGCGGCGTGATAGGTGAGATGTCTCCCTGCTTCAACGTCGGTGGCCACGTCGGCCAGCCCGAACTGTACTGCCTGAAAATCCCAGATCTTCCGACCGAATTGCTCCCTCTCGTTGGCATAGCGCAAAGCCGTGTCCAGCGCCCCTTCGGCCAACCCGAGGGAAAGGGCCGCGATCCCAATGCGGCCCGCATCGAGGGTCTTCATGAAATTCGTGAATCCCTGACCCTCTTCACCAAGGCGGTTCTCCTCGGGCACGAAGACGTCCTCGAGGTGCAGCTCCCGAGTATCCGAGGCCCGCCAACCCATCTTGTCTTCCTTCTTTCCTGCACGAACACCCTCGACGAAATCCAACGCGTCGTCGTGTCCAAAGCCGATCGACTGCGCACGCGCCAGATCCACCGTCGGCTTGCAGACGACAAAGCTCGATATCCCCTGCGTGCCGCGCTCCGGATCGGTGACGGCGGTCACGGTGAAGACCTCGCCGACCCCGGCGTGCGTGATGAAGATCTTCGAGCCGTTCAGCCGATAGCCACCGTTCTCCCGCACGGCCCGCGTTCGTGTCCCCGCCGCGTCGGAGCCGGCTCCTGGCTCGGTCAGCCCGAATCCCCCCAGCACACGTCCACTCGCCAACGAGGGAATGTAGCGCTTTTTCTGCTCTTCGGTCCCGAAGGAGAGGATCGGCGACGTCCCGAGCGTCGTGTGGGCAGAGACGGTGATCGCGTGGCTCGCGTCGAACTTCGCGAGCTCCTCGACCACGAGGATGTAGCTGAGGTAGTCACGGCCCATTCCACCCAACTCGCGGGGAACCGGCACCCCGAGGAAGCCGAGCTCACCCATACGCTTGACGTTCTCCCAGGGAAACTCGCAGGACTCGTCCAACTCTCGCGCAACGGGCACGATTCGCTCCAGCGCAAAGCCTCGAACGCATTCGCGCAGCGCTTCGTGGTCGGCTGTCAGATACCGATCCATATCATCCCTGGAGATCTGTCCAGGCGTCTTACGACACCGTTAGGTCTTTGTGCTGCATCCACTTCCCGCCGGTGAGTCCGCAGGAAGCTCACACACGCGTCCCGCAGAGGGAAGCAGGTCCCGAACGGGACACACCTGTAGCTGAGACCCTGTTGCACCGTCGCAGGTTCCGAAACGTGCCTCCTACGAGGTCACCAGAGCCGGGCCCGCACATCGGTCGCACCTCCCGCAACGCGCGCGCGCCCCCTCTCCGAAGTACGCCAGGAGGTTTCGCCTTCGGCAGGCACGGGTCCGAGCGAAAGCGCGAACCGATCGCAGGTTTCCGAGCGCCGACCTGCGGAGGGCCCGAGCCCTCCGGAGATCCGGCGCACCGAGCGGGAGGACCTCGAGCGCCTGCCCGGGCCAGGGTGGGAGATCGGCCAGGCTTCCAGCCGCGGAGTGACCCAGGATGGCGCCGTCCCGCTCGAGCGCGCCGAGGACACCCACGAGCGCACGGAGGTCGGGAACTCGGACCGCCTCGGCCAACGCCTTCAAGACCGTCGCCCCACCCGTGGGAAAGGTCCGTCGAAGCCTTCGATGGACCCGCCGAAGCCGTCCTGGAGGCGGCCTGGAGTGGTCGATGAAGCGCCGCGTCAGCAATCGGTCTTGCGCATGGAACAGCGCAACACAGCTCGCCGCCTCGCCGTCGCGACCCGCGCGACCCGCCTCTTGGTAGTAGGACTCCAGCGTACCCGGTAGCTGGAGATGCAACACGAGGCGTACGTCCGGTTTGTCGACGCCCATCCCGAAGGCGTTGGTCGCGACTACGACACGGCGGTGGTTCTCGAGGAAGGCGGTCTGGACGGCGGCGCGCCGCTGCCCGTCCAAACCGGCGTGGTAGACATCCGCGCTGACCCCGCGCTGCGACAGTCGTCGCCGAAATGCTTCCGCCTGCCGGCGGGTGGCGGCATACACGAGCGCCGGCCCCTCCAGGCCGCGCACGAGGCGGATCGCGTGCCCGGTCCGCGCTCGCCGATCCTTCAGCCGGTCGACCTGCCAAAAGAGGTTGGGTCGATCGAAGGACCGAACGACCTCGACGAGTTTCCTGAGCGAGAGCACTCGGGCGATGTCTTCACGCACCTCGGGGGTCGCCGTGGCGGTCAGGGCCATGAATGGGACATCGCGGACTCCGGCCAGGAGAGTGCCGATCCGACGATAGCTCGGTCGAAAATCGTGACCCCACTCGCTGATGCAGTGCGCCTCGTCGACCGCGATCAAGCGTAGGGGAAGACGCTGCAGGAAAGCCCGGAATGCTTCGTTCTCGAGACGCTCGGGAGCGACGAAAAGCAGCTGGATACGGCCCCCGAGGGTCTCGCGCATTGTCCGGGTCCGCTCGGCGGGGTCGCGGGCGGAGTTCAGCACGCCCACTCCGATCCCGGCCTCCTCCGCTCGTCGAGCCTGATCCTCCATCAAGGACACGAGGGGACTCAGAACCAGCGTCAGACCACCGAGCGCCAGCGCCGGAACCTGGTAACAGAGGCTCTTGCCTCCCCCCGTGGGAAGCACGCCGAGGGCATCACGACCTTGCAGGGCCGCCCGCACGAGATCTTCCTGTCCGGGGCGGAAATCGGCGTATCCGAATCGCTCACGAACGAGCCTGCGCGCATCGACGAGATCGGGCACGTCCGAGTGTGCGGCGACGCCCGCGCCCGGCGAATGTCTGGCTGGGACCTACTCGTCCTGGTCCTCGTCCTGCCCTGATTCCGGGTCGTTCGGCAGAAAGCGAAGCCCGAAACCGCCGATCAGCACGACGGTTCCACTGAGGACGAGCCACGAGCTCTCGAGCCAGATGCCTCCGAGCCCCAGGGCAGCACCGATGCTGAAAAGTCGGATACGCCAATCCAGATGGCGCAAATCGCGGCGGCGGCGGTCGATCAGCATGATCATGGGTGTTCTCTATCGGCCCTTCTCGAGAAACCGACGCACCCCCTCACGGCATTCCGGGCTCTGGCGCGCCTCGGCGTTCACTTCGGCTCCGAGCTCGATGCCCGCCTCGAAATCCAGATCGCCGAGCGCGTAGAGAAGCCTCTTGGACAGCTCGAGTGCCGACGCCGGACGACGCGCGAGCTCCGCGGCGTACGCCTCGACCCCCACCTCGAAGTCCGCAACGCCGAAAACTCTCGTGACGAGCCCGACCTCTTCGGCCCGGCTCGCCGTGATCCGATCGCCGCGGCTCACGAGCTCGAAGGCGCGGCTCTCGCCGACCTTGCGCCGCAGAATCGCCATCACCATCGCGGGCACGAAACCGAGGTGAACCTCGGGATAGCCCAACTGCGCGTCCTCCCGAGCCAGCACGAGGTCGCACGCCGTCGCGAGGCCACAGCCGCCGGCCAGCGCCCTGCCCTGCACCGCCGCCACGATGGGCCGGGGGTGACGGCGCATCGCGATGAAGAGCTCGCCCAGTCGCATGGCATCGGCCACGCTCTCCTCCGTACCCATCTCCGCGATCCGCTCCAGCTCGGCGAGATCCGCTCCCGAGCAGAAGTCCTTCCCTGCTCCGCGCACCAGGACGACGCGAACCGTGGCATCATCCGAGGCCAGCTCGAGCGCTCGGCGCACCTCGTCGACCATCTCGGCGTTGAGCGCATTGCGCTTGTCGGGACGATTCAGCGTGATTCGACCGATCCCGTCGGTGACCTCGTACACGACGAGAGGTTCATGCATGCGTCCAGCCCTCCGGCAGGCGCCCCCGGCCACGAACCGCGTCGGCCACCTCGTCCGGGACCTCGAGCTCGAGCCGCAAGAGGGCAGTCGAGACGACCTTGGCCTGGGCGTCGTTCATCAGGGATACCGTGCCCCCGCCGTCCAGCGCATCGTGGAGCACGAAATTCAGCGCGTGGAGGTTCGGAAGCTCGAACCGCTCGATCCTACCTGGCGCGAGCACGCCGAAATGAGCTCTCACGCGCTCGACAGTGAGCTCTGCCACGAGCAGGGGATAGTGTGCGGGATCGTAGGCGATCACGCCGACGTTGGCGATGTTGCCCTTGTCGCCCGAGCGGGCGTGCGCCAGGTCGAGGAGCAGAGCCTTGGCCATCAGACGTCGAACACCTCCACTCGAAGGTGTGGCGTGACCGCGTGCTTCGCGATCAGCGCCGGCCAATACGCCATGACCTGCTGGACGCGCGGGCGCCCCCCTGCGAATCCCGTCACGGAGGGTGGCCCCGTCAACACGAGTGGCGCGATCTCCCGAGTAAATCGCTCGACCGAAGCTCGGTCGCGACTCCGGACTCCGACCCGGAGCTGGACCTCGGGAAGATCCGGAGGCGGGGGCCCCACGAGCGGTCCGTGGGTGGAGTCCCAACCGACCAGCTCGGTACGGACGGCGTCGAAGCCGAGCCCGAGACGATCGAGTCGCTCACGAAGGACCCGGTCGGCCGCGCGAGCCTTCGCCGCCGCATCCGGCCACGCGTACGTCAGCGTGCCCACGGCCTTGAAGCCGTCTTGGTATGCGATCGAGACCTTGAAGGAGTCGGTCGCGGGACGCCCTCTCACGCCCGAGACCCGAACCCGGTCGGGTCCATCGTCTTCCAGGCGAATGCTCGTGAAGTCAGCGATGCCGTCGGGAGTGAGGTATGCGGACGGATCGCCGATTTCGTAGACGATCTGCTCCGTCACCGTCGCGCGGCTCACCCGACCGCCCGAGCCCGCGTGCTTGGTCACCACGAAAGAACCGTCCGGCTCGGCCTCCACCACGGGGAAGCCCACGTCCGCGAGATCGGGAATGGTCCACCAGTCGATCATGCAGTTTCCGCCCGTGCACTGGGCTCCGCACTCGTTGATGTGACCCGCCACGACACCGGCTGCGACCAGGTCGTGATCGTCCAGGCTCCATCCGAACTCGTGCACCATGGGGGCGTACGTCAGAGCGGCATCGGCCAGGCGCCCCGTCACGACGACGTCGGCGCCTCGCCCCAGAGCCTCGACGACCGGGCCGGCCCCGATATAGGCGTTGGCGCTCTCGACGCGATCGAGGACAGTCGCCAGGGGCTCTCCCGTGTCGAGGTTCTCGAAAGTGTGTCCCTCTTCGACCATGCCTTCGAGCCGCTCCAGGAGATCGTCTCCCACCACCACTCCGACACGTGCCCGACCGCCCGCGCCGGCCTCACGGGCCGCTTCGACGACCGCCTCGGCACATCCGCGCGGGTTGACCCCTCCTGCGTTCGCCACCACCCGAATTCCTCGCTCGAGGCACGTCGGCAGAATCCGTCGGACGAGAGGGACGAAATCCCGCGCAAACCCCGCACTCGGATCCCGCAAGCGGAGCTTCCGCATGATCGACATCGTGACCTCGGCCAGATAATCCATGACGAGGTAGTCGATCGGTCCGCCCTCGACCTGCCGCACCGGAGCCTCGAGATCGTCGCCCCAGAAGCCCGAGCCCGAGGCGATCCTGACGACCGACCTCTCAGGCATCCGTCCCCAGACCGGCAGGAGCGATTCCGAAGGGACCGATGTGCGGTCCCGGATTGCAGAGGCCCGCCGTCAGAAGCAGTCCGAGAGCCGGTCGGAGGCGCTCGGGACTCACGATCTCGTCCACGAAGCCCCTCGCCGCCGCGAACTTGGCGTCGAGCTGCCGATCGTAGTCGGCCCGGACCTCGTCCATGCGTGTCGTGAGGTCCTCGTCCGGTGCGAGCCCTTCCTCCTTCAGCTGATCCAGCTGGGCGCTGAAGAGTGCCATCACGGCGCTCTCCCCCTCCATCACTCCCATTCGCCCCGTGGGCAACGACAGGATGAAGTCGGGATCGAATCCCTGGCCAGCCATCGCGTAGTACCCGGCGCCGGACGCGTGATTCACGGTCAGCACGATCTTCGGAACGGTCGCGGTCGCCATCGCCTCCACGAAGCGCGCGCCGGCCCGGATGATCCCGGAGTGCTCCGCCTCCGGCCCGACCATGAAGCCCGAGACGTCCTGCACGAACAGGAGCGGGGTGCGATGCCGGTTCATCGTGTCGATGAAATACGCCGCCTTCTCGGCGCTCTCCGTATACACGATGCCCCCGAAGCGCGCACGTCCCGGCCGATCGTCCCGAACGAGTCCACGCGCGTTCGCGAGGATCCCGACCTCGATGCCCTCGATCGAGCCCGTGCCACAAATCAGCTCGGCCGCGTATTCGGGCTGGAACTCGTCCAGCCCGCCTTCGTCCAGGATGCAGTCGAGGACCTCGTGCATCTCGTACGGCTGACGGTGATCGTCGGGAAGCAGATCGTAGAGGTCGGTGGTGGGCCGCACCGGCTCCCTGCCCAGATCCCGGACCGATTGTGCGTCGGGGCGGGGCAGCTCCGAGACGAGCATCCGCAGCTTTTCGAGACACGCCCGGTCGTCCGGCTCACGGTAGTGCGCAACGCCGCTGACCGCGGTGTGCACCCGTGCACCTCCGAGCTCCTCGGCCCCGACCGACTGTCCCGTCGCGCCCTTCACGAGATTCGGCCCGCCCAAGCCCATGAAGCTCGTCCCCTCCACCATCACGATGACGTCGGAGAGAGCCGGCAGATAGGCGCCCCCCGCGATGCACGGGCCCATCACGGCCGCGAGCTGCGGGATCCCGAGGTACCGCCGCATGAGCGAGTTGTAGTAGAAGAGCCGGGCGGCCCCGTACTGACCGGGAAAGACACCACCCTGGTAGGGAAGATTGACCCCGGCCGAATCGACCAGGTAGACGATCGGGATGCGGCAGCGCATCGCGATCTCCTGAGCCCGAAGCATCTTCTTGATGGTCTCGGGCCACCACGAACCCGCCTTCACCGTCGCGTCGTTCGCGACCACCACCAGCTCGCGACCGTGCACCTGACCGATCCCCGTGACGACTCCCGCGCCGGGGGCCCGACCCTCGTATTGGTCGTGGGCGACGAACAACCCCACCTCCACCCACGGTCCCCCCGAATCGATCAGCAGCGAGATCCGCTCCCGGGCCGTCAGCTTGCCTGCATCGTGCTGGCGCTGGATGCGGGCATCTCCTCCCCCGGCTTCGAGCTGGACCCGGAGTGCCTCGATCTCTTCGGAGAGCTCGCGCAGGCGCGTCACGCGGTCGCCTGCTCCGCCTCGAACCACTCACGGATGTAGGCGATCGCTTCCCCGCTGGGCGTACCCGGGCCGAAGAGCTTGCCGATACCCTGCTCGCCGAGGGCCGCCACGTCATCCTCCGGGATGATTCCTCCGCCCGTGAGGAGAACATGATCGGCGCCCTCGTCCCGAAGAAGCTGCATCACCCTGGGAAACAGCGTCATGTGCGCCCCGGACAGCACGGACATGGCGACGACGTCGACATCTTCCTGGACGGCGGCACTCACGATCATCTCGGGCGTCTGATGCAGCCCCGTGTAGATCACCTCGAAACCCGCATCCCGAAACGCGGCCGCGATGACCTTCGCACCGCGGTCGTGCCCGTCGAGGCCCGGCTTGGCCACCAGCACTCGGATCTTACGCTCTTCGGTCATCGGCACGCCCCTGAAATCGGAAAGGCTTTCAATCTTAAGATACGGCGAAGGGCTCATCACGCCCCAGGCTCACGGCCTGGGATGCGTATCGACACCTTCTCCCAGTCGTGGGATCAACCCCGGCACGCGACTCATGTAGCGTGCGTAGTCGTCACCGAAGCGCTCCAGCAGCTCTCGCTCCTCGAACCACATCACGACGAAGAGCGCCGGAATCGTCAGTCCCACGACGACGTACGACCCCACGTGGCTCGCGAAGATCGCCCACCCGAGGCTCCCGAGAATGAACCCCAGATAGCGCGGATGGCGCAAACGCGCGTAGATGCCCTGATCGAGAAGCTTGCTCTCGGTCGTCTCGGGAGACAACTCCGGTACGCCGGCCAAGATCTTGAACGTCAGGTGCTTACGGCAATGGACCTCAATTACGATCGCAAGTCCGTAAAGCGCCAGCGCCGGCAGGAACAAGAGGGGATGGAAGCCGAGGTCGGCGCCCACCAAGGGATCCCGCAACACGATCAGCACGCCCATCGTGAGGAGGAAGACCAGGCTGAGTACCGAATAGGTGATCCAAGGACTGAGGCGCCGCCATACGTGCGCGAAGGGGTGCGCCACGAACCAGTACAGAATGGCGGGCGGAATGGAGACCACGAGCAGTATCGCTGCGATGTATCGCACCATAGCCATGTCGAAAACTAGCGGAGAGCCCGCGACATGACGACGTTTCGAGGCATTCCCGACCCGAACGCCAGGATCGGCGTCCGAAGCGGTGATTGCAGCACAGGACTTCGCCAACCAGGTTTTCGGAATCGTCGTCGCACCCGAGAGAAGGCTGGGCTCCAGCAGACATGAAGACGCTTATGTCCCGCCAGACGATCACCGTGTGGATCCTCGTGCTGGCAAGCGCGTCGGCACTTCGGGCACAGACCGCACGCCCTCCACAAGCGGACGCGGTCGACGCGATCTTTGCCGAGTGGTCCGGTCGGAATTCGGTCGGATGTGCTGTAGGCGTCGCGCTAGACGGCCGCTTCCTGTACAAGGCCGGCTACGGGTCTGCCAATCTGGACTGGCACGTTCCGATTACGGCGAGCACGGTCTTCTACGTCGGCTCGGTCTCCAAGCAGTTCACCGCGACGGCCGTGGCCCTGCTCGCCGAGGACGGGCGGCTCTCGCTCGACGACGATATCCGGGCGTATCTCCCCGAGCTGCCGAAGTACCCGTGGACGGTGACGATCCGGCACCTCCTGCACCACACGGCCGGAATTCCGGACATGTACGAGGTGATGGAACGAAACGGGCTCGACTGGAGGAACCGCTATGCCCCGGAGGAAGGGCTTGCCCTGATGGCCGAGCAGCCGCTCAGCTTTCCCCCGGGGGAACGGTATGAGTACTCGAACGGCGGTTATTTCCTGCTCGCGCAGATCGTCGAGCGCGCCAGCGGGCAAAGCCTGAGAGCGTTTGCGAACGACCGGATCTTCGGGCCCCTGGGGATGCTGGATACGCACTTCCACGACGATGCGGGCCACATCGTGGAGGGCCGGGCGATGAGCTACGAACCAGGCCCCGACGGCCGGTACCGGCAGTCGTATGCCAACGACTTCGCACTCCCGGGAGCCGGCGGTCTCTACACGACCGTGGAGGATCTCCTTCTCTGGGAACGGAACCTCCTGGACGACCGTCTCGGCGGACCGGCTCTCATGGAGACGCTGCACGCGAGAGGGGTCCTCAACGACGGCAGCGTCCTTCCGTACGCGCTCGCGCTTCGTCACGGGGAGCACCGCGGACTCGAGTGGGTCGGGCACACGGGCTCGATGATGGGCTTCAAAGCGGCGTACGTTCGCTTTCCCGAGCAGGGGCTGGGCGTATGGACCCTCTGCAACTACGGCCCGATGGTCCCTCAGGAGTACTCGCTTCGGGTAGCGGACGTCTTCCTGGGCAGGCAAATTCCGTGAGGCCGAGCCGGCTTTCCCGCCCGAAACCGTAACGCGACGGGCGTTCTCGGGTATACCGAAGTCGGGTCCGACCGCCTCGTGGATCTCGGCGCGGCAGGCGGGGTTCGGATGTCTGGACAAAGGAAGGCGGGAGCGGTAACATCGGCCTGGTTTTCGGTGGCCGCGCCCTCCGGGGCGCGTCGCCCGCGAGAGGCAAAAGGAGAGTCTCGATGTCAGATAGGGTCAGAGTCACCCTGAAGTGGATCAAGATCCTCGACAAGCTGGAGCCGTGGTTCAAGGAGACCGGGGAGTTCCGTTTCCGGTCGAAGATCTCGAGTGAGAACCAAGGTGGGTTCAGCGCGGAGACGCGCTTCCCCGAAGAGGGCCACTACTCGCTCTCGGACAAGCCCGGCTGGAATTTCGTCACGCTGAACAAGGTGCTTTTCGAAGGCGAGGTGGAGGACCACCTCGTCGTGGAGCTGTTCGGCGAGGAGATCGACACGTTCAGCGCGAACGACGAGCTCGACCGATACAAGCGTGAGTTCTCGGGTCCTCCGGACGAGTGGGTCGGGCTCTATGAGCCGGCCGACGAAGGCTCCTCCGATCCCGAGAACATGAGCAACTGGCGCGTCAGCTACGTGATCGAGAAGGCCTGAGCGCATTCCGGTAACCGTCTCACAGAAGAAGGCCGCTTCCCCACGGGGAAGCGGCCTTTCTCGTTTCGGGCTCGGGCGTACCGACCGCGGGCCTCAGCCGGTGCTCGCGTCCCCACGCGTGAGCTTGAACTTGCCGCGGGCACGGACGGCCATGGTGCGCTGCCCGGACTGGCGCAGCCTGACTTCGTGGCGGCAGGAGTAGTCCCCCTCGAAGACCATGTCTTTCGGCTTGTACTTACCCCGGGCGTCGCAACGGATCGTCGCGCTGTCGTCCGACTTCACATCCGTCATGCGAAGCCGGAACTTGAGCTCCTTGTCCTTCCCTTCCCCCTTGTCATCGAACTCGATTTCCTCGATCACGAGCGGTTCGGCGGGGATCTGACGCGTACCCGAGCGCATCGCCCTGCAGGTCTGTTCTACGGAGCCACTGCCCTCGAGCTCCTCGTTCGGACCCGAGAACCGGAGCCTCCACGTACCCTCGCACTCGAACCTTCCGTCCCCGGCGATCGCCCTGTCCCGGCCACCACTCGTAGCCATGTCCCGTTCGGGCTGGGTGTCTTCCTCGAATTCTCCCATCCAAGTCCCGGCGAACCGGAAATCCTCCTGAGCGGAGGCACTGGGCGCCGACACGAGCAGGGCAAGAGCCCCGGCGGCACCGGTCAACAACATCCAACGCAACTTCATGAGTGTGTCCTCGATCTGACCGGAAACACTTCGACTCCGAAGAGCCACGACAAAAGACTTCCCCGCACCCCCCAACGCGAAACGAATACGCTCCGCTCCGCCAGCCCTTTCGCGACCGGGCGACTCAGAAGAACACCGGCTCCTTGTAGGCCCCGAAAACGCTCTCCATCGCGTGGCGGATCTCGTACAGCGTGCAGTCGGCACGGGCACAGTCGAGGATCAATGGAACGATATTGACCCCGGACTCGCAACCCTGCTCCAGCGCGTTCAACGTCCTCTCTACCGCTCCGTCCTCCCGGCGCTCCCGCAACCCCGCCATTCGGGCTCGCTGACGCTCCTCGACCTCCGGACCGATCCGGAGCGTCTCGATCTCCACGGCCTCCGAGCCCTCCGTGAAGTGGTTTACACCGACGACGGTACGTTGGCCCGACTCCAGCTCCTCCTGCTGTCGGAAGGAAGAAGTCGCGATCTCTTTCTGGAACCAGCCCGTTTCAATTCCGGGAACGACCCCTCCGACCTCCTCGATTTGGCGGAAAATCTCCTCCGCATCTGCCTCGATCTGGTCGGTCAGATCCTCCAAGAAGTACGAGCCTGCCAACGGATCGATGGTGTTGGTGACGCCGCTCTCGTAGGCGAGCACCTGCTGCGTCCGGAGCGCGATCCGGACGGACTTCTCCGTCGGAAGGGCCAGCGTCTCGTCCATGGAGTTCGTGTGCAGCGACTGGGTGCCTCCGAGGACCGCCGCCATCGCCTGGTACGCGACCCGGACGATGTTGTTCTCGGGTTGCTGCGCCGTGAGCGATACCCCCGCGGTCTGCGCGTGCGTCCTGAGCCGCCAGGCCTCGGGGTTCACGGCCCCGTACTCCTCCCTCATGCGACGTGCCCAGATCCGCCGAGCGGCCCGGAACTTCGCGATCTCCTCGAAGAAGTCGTTGTGGACGTCGAAGAAGAAGGAGAGCCTGGGTGCGAAAGTATCCACGTCCAGGCCACGCGCGATCCCTCGCTCGACATACTCGAACCCGTTGCGAAGCGTGAACGCCAGCTCCTGTGCGGCGGTCGCCCCAGCCTCCCGGATGTGGTAGCCGGAGATCGAGATCGGGTTGTACTTGGGCGCGTGCTCGCTGCACCATTCGAACATGTCCACGATGCAGCGGAGCGCCGGCTCCGGCGGGAAGACCCATGCGTGCTGGGCCTGGTATTCCTTGAGGATATCGTTCTGGACCGTGCCCCTCAGTCGATCCGGGCTGACACCTTGCCGTTCGGCGGCGACCACGTAGAAGCAGAAGAGGATGATCGCCGGGCCGTTGATCGTCATCGACACCGACACCTGGTCGAGCGGGATCCCGTCGAAGAGCGTTTCCATGTCGGCCGGCGACGAGATCGCGACACCGCATACGCCGACCTCCCCCAACGAACGGGGATGATCGGAGTCGTAGCCCATGAGGGTCGGGAAGTCGAAGGCCACGCTGAGGCCGGTCTGGCCGTGGTCGAGCAGGTATTTGTAGCGCTCGTTCGTCTCCTCGGCCGTCGCGAAGCCGGCGAATTGGCGCATTGTCCACAGCCGTGTCCGATACATCGTCGTGTACGGACCGCGCGTGAACGGGTATTCGCCCGGGAAGCCGATCGCGTCCTCGTAGTCGGAATCCGCGCCGTCGAGCGGCGTGTAGAGCGGCGCGATCGGTCGCCCCGACACCGTCGTGAAAAGGGCGTCCCGCTTCGCGGTGCCCTCGTACGCGTCCTGCCATTCGGCGAGGCGGGCCTTGAGCCGGCGGAGCTCGGCCTCCTTCTCTTCGATGGTCGCGGCCAGCTCGCTGGCCGCGCGAACGTCGCGCTCGGTAGTCGACATGGCATGTCCCGTGAAAGTCTGATGCGGACTTCCTACACCCGGTACTCGAAAGATGTCCCACCACGTGCGCAGAATCCAAGGCACGCGTAGTGAAACTCCCCACAGCCGGTCCAGGAAAAACCCGACACGCAAACGGGCTCCAGCCGTCATCTAACTCAGCAAACCGACCGGGCACACAGTCGGATCAGACAGACTCGAGGAGAGCAGAATGGGCTTGGACCTCTCACTCAGGATCATTGTCAGAGGACTCGTCAGGCACCCGATCTTCAGCCTTCCCGCTGTCCTGCTGCTCGCCCTCACCGCGGGAGCCGGGCTGGCGATGCTCGCTCTCTTCCGGGGAGTGCTGCTGACACCGCTTCCGCTTCCACAACCGGACCGGCTGATCACGGTCTGCGAGCGGCACGAACGTCTGGGTGATTGGTGCGCGGTGTCCACGCCGGCGGCTTACGCACTGGGAGCCCGGGCGGGTTCGCTCGAGGCGTTCGGAGTCGGTCGAAGCTGGCCGTTCAAGATCGGAGGCGGAACCGACGCCGAGACGGTCAACGGAGGTCTCCTGGGACCGGGCTTCCTCGAGGCACTCGGAGTCACACCGCTGCTCGGCCGCTTTCCCGGACCCTCGGAGATGGGCGAGGAGAACGGTCGCGTCGTCGTCCTCAGTCACGGCTTGTGGACCGAGCGATACGGACAGGCCTCCGACGCCATCGGATCCTCACTCGCCCTGGAGGGGGTGCCCCATACCGTAATCGGCGTGCTGCCCGCCGACTTTCGGGTTCCCGACTTGGGTTTCGTGCAGCTCTGGAGGCCCCTCGTTTTTCAGCCCGACGCCGTCGACCGTAGGCACTGGCGCGGATTCATCGGCGTCGCGCGGCTGGCCGACGGAGCGAGCTTGGCCTCGGCACATGAAGAGCTGACCGCCCTGTACGCGGGCCTGGAGTTGGACTGGGAAGAAGTGGACGAGACTTGGCGAATCGACGCGATGCCGCTCGTGGATCGTCTCGTTGGGGAGATTCGAGCCCAGCTCTGGCTCTTCGCCGCCGCGGTGGCCCTCTTCGTCGTGATCGGTGCCGCGAACGTCTTCAATCTCTTCCTGTTCCGAGCCCTGCGCACCCGCGACGAAGACGCCATTCGCGCCGCGCTCGGGGACCGCCTGCATCGGCGTGTCGCACGCCGGCTCACCGAAGGCCTTCTCGTCGGCGTCGCAGGCTTCGGCCTCGGAGCGGTCTTCGGGGCGCTCCTCCTGCGCCTCTTCCTGCGTCTGGCTCCCCCCGAGCTGCCGCGCCTGGAGCTCGTGACGGTGGATACCGTTTCGCTCCTCGGCGCCGGCGCCATGGCAATCGCCGTCGCCGTCTCGTCTTGCGTCTTTGCAGGGGCGCTTGCGGGTACCCGAAGAGACGGCAGTCCGATCGGCCACCGGGCCTCGTCCGAGCGACGTCCGTCACAGGTCCGCAGTGGGCTCGTGGCCATGGAGACGGCCCTGTCTCTGATGCTGCTCACCTCGGCGGCGGTCGTTGCTCGGAGCTTCCACGCCTATCTCTCCTGGGATCCCGGGTTCGAGACCGAGGGTGTGGCTGCGGCCTCGATCTTCCTCTCGACGGCCGACGTTCCGACTCGGGAGGACGCCGCTCGGGTATGGCGAGAAGTCGAAGATTTCGCTCGAGCGATTCCCGCCGTGCGGTCGGCGGCGACCGTGTCGGCCGGGCCACTGTTCGGTGGCACGGAGACGGACGTCTATCTTGTCGAGGGAAGCTCGGATCGAGACGCACGGACCGTGCGTTGGTACGACGCCGGCCCCGGCTACTTCGCCGCCTTGGGCAGGCAGATCGTGGCCGGACGGGAGATCACGGAGGAGGACGTACCCGGAGCGGAGCTCGTCGCCGTCGTGAACGAGACGCTCGCGCGCCAGGCCTGGCCGGGTGAATCCGCCGTCGGCCGAGTGCTCCGGATTCCGGAGCGCGAGCAGAGTTTCCGGGTTGCCGGCGTCGTCGCCGACGTTCCAGCGCTCGTCCCTGGTGAGCCCACCGAGGCCGAAATCTTCTGGTCGAATCGGCAGATCCCTCGCTGGGGGTCCTTCGTCGTCGTGAGGACGCAGCCGGGAGCATCGCTCCGTTCCGTGGAGACCGCATTGTCCGAGATCGGTCCCCACGCCACGGTGCGCAGCTTGATCCCGCTCGGCGACCGCTTCCGCAACGAGTTGGTGCAGCCCCGGTTCCTTCTGTTCCTCGTGGGTCTTTTCGCCGTCCTGGCCGGCTTCCTCGCGGCCGGAGGGCTCTTCGCCGTCCTCGCGGTGTCTGTCGCGGAGCGCAAACGAGAGTTGGGCATCCGGATCGCCTTGGGTGCGACCCGTCGTCGAGTCATGCGGGAGATTCTGGCGCGCGGCCTGGTCCTGACAGGCGTAGGGGCGGCCTTGGGTGCGGGACTTCAGCTGGTCGCCGAGCGAGCACTCGTCGCTTCCGTGCCGGGTGTGGCACCGGCCGGAGGCGCCCTCTTGCTCACCGCGGTGGTGGCGCTGCTCCTCGTGGCGCTGGCGGCCGGACTCCCGCCGGCAGCTCGGGCGGGAGCCGCGGATCCGACGGCGTTGCTGCGGGAGTGAGGGGTCCCGACGGACCCGCCTCTCACCCGAGGACGCGCCTCACGATCTCTTCGGAGACGGAGTAGGGCGTCCCCGCTCCCCTGGCGATCTCGTCCAGGCCGGATTCGAGGGCGTCGAGGGCGCCGGGATCCGCCCAGGCCAAGCGCCGCAGCTCACGCTCGACCACCTCCCGTACGCGCTTGCGAGCGCGCGCTCGGCGCCGGATCTCGAGCTCGCCGCTCTCCGTGAGATGGTCACGATGACGCCCGAGCCACTCCAGAAGCTCGCCCACCCCCTCGCCGGACTGAGCGACCGTCTTGAGTATCGGGATCGTCCAGCCGGGTTTCTGCGCGGACGGTCCAGTCCCCGAGGACACGTCCTCGAGCTTCTTGCCGAGACCCGAAAGGTCGACACCGTGGTGTGCCGGCACGTTCTTGAGCGCCTCTCCCGCACGGAGATGGATCGCGGTCCGAAGCTCCTTCACCAGTCGGTCCGCCCCGGGGCGATCGGCTTTGTTCACGACGAAGACGTCCGCGATCTCCATGAGCCCGGCCTTCATGGCCTGGATGCCGTCTCCGGACTCCGGCACGAGAACCACGACGACCGTGTCCGCCGCCCCCGTGATCTCGAGCTCCGTCTGTCCGACACCCACTGTCTCGATGAACAGCCGCCCCAGCCCGAAGGCGTCCATGAGGTCGATGACCTCCTTGGTGGTTACGGCCAAACCTCCGAGGGAGCCACGGGTCGCCATCGATCGAATGAAGATCCCGGGATCGGTCGCGAGGTCGTTCATGCGAATCCGGTCGCCGAGCAGCGCACCTCCCGAATACGGCGAGGTCGGATCGACGGCGACGACCCCCACTTCGTCCTCGGCGGCCCGACAGTGTCCCGCCAGAGCCGCGATCAAGCTCGACTTACCGGCTCCGGGGGGTCCCGTGAAGCCCATGCGGTGGGCCGACGGTCCCCGTGTCAGCACCCGGTGGAGGAACGTCTGAAATCCGGGCCGGCGGTTCTCCACCGTCGTGATGGCTCGAGCCAGCCCGATTCGCTTGCCCGACAAGAACCGCTCGAGCACCGGCTCGAGCTCGGGCGGAAGCACGTCTTCTTTGGCCACCCGCTCAGCCGTCGGTCCGGGGACGTTCCGCGTCGCGCCGGTAGACGACGCGCCCACCCACGATCGTCATGACGACCTCCGTGTCGAGAATGCGCTCGGCGGGTACCGTCATGATGTCCTCGGAGAGCACCACGAGATCACCGAGCTTGCCGAGCGTGATCGACCCCACCTGATCCTCCATGAACGCCGCCTGCGCACCCCAGATCGTGAGGTGCTGCAGCGCCTCCTGCCGCGTCATTCGCTGCTCGGGCATCCATCCCCCGGCGGGCCAGTTGTCGGCATCCTGCCGGGACACGGCCGCGTGGAAGGAGAGCAGCGGGTCCGCGGACTCGACCGGGAAGTCCGATCCACCCGCGATGATCACACCCGAATCGATGAGAGAGCGCCAAGCATACGCGCCCTGGATTCGCGTCCACCCGAGCCTGGTCTCGGCCCAATACATGTCGGAGGCCTGATGAATGGCTTGCATGGACGGGATCACACCCAGCTGCGCGAAGCGCGGCACGTCGTGGCGGTGCAGGATCTGTGCGTGCTCGATCCGGAACCGATGGTCGGGCTTGGGATTCTGCGAGAGGCCTGCTTCGAAAACGTCGAGGACCATACGGTTCGCGGCGTCGCCGATGGCGTGCACGTTGACCTGGAATCCGGTCTCGAGCGCCCGGTCGACGATCGGTTGGAGTCGGTCCGCCGGGACCGTGACCAGCCCCCGATTCCCGGGCTCGTCCGAGTAGTCCTCGAGGAGCGCCGCTCCGCGCGAGCCGAGCGCGCCGTCGACGCTGACTTTGATGGCGGCCACCTGGAGAAGGTGATCGCCGCCGACGTTCATGCGAGGTCCCAGGGACGTGTAGTGGTCGAGGTCCTGCGGACTGATCATGACGTAGTTGCGCACGGTCAGCTGGCCGGCATTCGCCATCTCCTCGAAGAGGTCGATCGTGCTCCGGTCCACCCCCGCGTCGTGAATCGACGTCAGGCCCAGGCGGTTGAGCTCGAGCTGCGCCAGCTGTAGCCCTCTCCGCATCTCGTCCCGCGTCTCCGCAGGCACGACAGCGTCGACCAGGTCCATCGCCCGATCGACGAAAACACCGGTGGCATCCCCGTTCTCGTCTCGAACGATCCGCCCACCGGGCGGGTCCGGCGTTTCCCGACCGATTCCCGCGAGCTCCATGGCCCGGGCGTTCACGAAGATGGCGTGGCCATCGACGCGACCGAGGGTGACGGGGTGGTCCGGCGTAGCGCTGGAGAGCGCACCATGATGCGGGAACTGCGTGTCACCCCACTCGTTCTGATCCCAACCCCGCCCTCTGATCCACTGCCCCGCCGGTGTCTGCGACACGCGAGCGACGACGCGCTCGACCACCTGGTCGTAGGACCGCGTGCCCACCAGGTCCACGATCTGCAGCGCCGAGCCCAGGCTCGGGAAGTGACCGTGGCTGTCGATCATGCCGGGAATCACCGTCTGCCCCTCGAGGTCCACCACCTCGGTCCCCGCTCCGATCAGCGTCTGCGCCTCCGCAGCGCTGCCGACGAAGACGACCCGCCCGTCCCGAAGCCCGACCGCCTGCGCCATCGGACGCGCCGCATCGACCGTGTAGACCCGACCGTTGGTCAGGACGAGGTCGGCCGGCTCCTCCTGGGCCGTGATTCCGGTCGCAGCCGTCAGGGCTACCACCAGGGTTCTACCGAACGTCTTGATCACTTTCGCGCCACTCCCTATCTGGCTGCAGGTCCGGGCTTCGAAGATGCGAAGCTCCTCACTCGAGCGACCCGGCTTTGCCCCGCCGAGGACCACTCGTGGAAGACGCACCAAATTCGCGGACCGGACGGGAGGGTGCAAACCCGAGAGAACAGCGCCCCTCGCACACGCTCGATCTGCACTCTGGATCAGCAGGTCCCCGGAGGACCCACCGGGAGATTCCCTACCGGCGCCCGCGTCCCGCGGGACGGATGCCCCGTGCGTGTCGAAGGGGGTTCTCGAGCAGGTGCGTGGGGATGAAGAAGACGAGAACGAACATCAGCAGCGAGGCCAGAAGCCCGACACCCAGTAACCAGATGTTACGGACCGCGATGAAGATGATCGCGCTGATCAACGCGGTCGCCGTCGCGAAGATCGAGAGGAGAATGCGGCGCGCCTGTAGGTGGAGAAACCTCTCCTGTCCCTGAATGTCACGGGGGTGCATTCGGACACGCAGCTCCTCCCGCTCTGCCCGGGTCAGAAGGTCCGTCAGCGTTCGGAGCGTGCCCTGGGCCTCCGACAGCAGATCCTTCGCAACCGACATGGGCTCCCTGGCCGTGGTCTTCACGATGTCCGAGCGAAGATTGCGAATCACGCGCTGGACCAGTCCCATGCCGTCGAAGGCCCTGTCGTAGCCGATCCCGATGCCTTCGAGGAGGGCCGACGCCCGAAAGAAGTAGACGAGCTCTTGGGGAAGCATCAGCGGCCAGGTGTAGAACGTGTCGAAGATCTCCTGGACGATCTCCTGGATCCGCTCCCGGTTGGAGGTGCGGGCCTTGTGCATGATCCGCAGGATCTCGGTCGCCGCCTCACGGATTTCACCGCGTGAAACCTCGGGGCTGATCATCCCGAGCCGGTACATCCCGTTGATGATTCCGTCGAGGTTTTCACGCTCGACGTTCAGCGCGAGGTCGAGAATCGCTTCCCTCGTCCAGCGCGGCACCTCCAGCACCATCCCCCAATCGAGAAGCACGATGGTTCCGTCCGACTGCACCAGGATATTGCCCGGATGCGGATCGGCGTGGAGAAAGCCGTCCACCATCATCATCCGAAGATAGAGCCCGGTCAGCGCCTCCATCATGCCGCGGAACTGGAGCCGTCCCGAACGGAATGCCTCCTCGAGATGATCGACCTTCGTTCCTTTGCAGTGCTCCATCACGAGGACCCGTCGCCTCGTGAATTCGGGGATCACCTCCGGCGCGCGTACCCTTCGGTCGTCTCCGAAGTGGCGCTGGAAACGCTCGATATTGAGGGCTTCCTTCTCGAAGTCCATCTCCTCACGGACACGAAAGCTGAACTCGCGGACCACGTTGGTCAGCGCCTGCACGTGGTGGTTCGGAAAGAGGATGTTCAGCCAGTACAGAAGGCTGAAGGAAATATCGAGATCGAGCGCGACGGTCTCCTCGACGCCCGGACGCAGCACTTTGACGACGACCTCCCGACCGTTCGCGACGGCCGGATGCACCTGTCCGAGGCTGGCAGCCGCCATCGGCTCATGCTGGAAGGACTCGAAGAGCTCGGCAACGGGTTTTCCGAGCTCCTCCTCGATGACCGCGACGATGTCTTCGGAGGGATCCGGCGGCGCCTGATCCTGGAGGGTCCCGATCGCCCGCAGGTACGGCTCAGGGAAGATGTCGGCCCTGGCCGACAACAGCTGGGCGAGCTTGATGAAGGTCGGGCCGAGTCCGGCAAGCGCCGCCACGAGCCTCGCGGCTCTACGATCGTGCTGCTCCGGCGTCCTGCGCGCGGGCCTGCCGAGGATGATCCAACGCTTTCGGTCGCGCAGGAAAGCGAAGACGAACGGCGTCAGCCTGAGGAGAACGTGAAGGCCACGGGCGAGCCGCTTCATAAGAGCAGGGCCGAGGCGAGTCCGAGAAGAAGGAAGAAGCCGACCAGGTCGGTCAGCGTCGTCAGGAACACGGATGACGCGACCGCAGGGTCCGCACCCACGCGGTGGAGCAGCGTCGGAATGAAGGACCCGGCAAAACCGGCGACGATGATGTTCCCCCACATCGCCAGCAAGACGACGACTCCGAGCATCGATTCCCCCCCGAAGACGGTTGCGCCGAAACCCACGACGAGCGCGACGACCAGCCCGTTGAAGAGCGCCACCGCCAGCTCTTTGGCGACCATCGCCTGCTTGCGCTCCAGCGGTCCACCCGATGTGGCAATCGTGCGCACCGTCACGGCAAGCGCCTGCGTCCCTGCATTTCCGCCCAACCCCGCGATGAGGGGCATCAGCATGGCCAGATACCAGAGCTGGTCCACCACCTCCTCGAAGACGGCCACGATGGACACCGCGATCGAAAGGGTCAGCGTGTGGAGGAGCAGCCACGGCAACCTCCCCTTTACGCCCTCGGCCCAGCCGCCTCGAATCTCCTCTTCCTCCGAGACGCCGCTGAACTTCAGGAGGTCCTCGGTCTGCTCCGCCTCCAGCACGTCGATCACGTCGTCGAAGGTGATCCGGCCGAGCAGCTTTCCGTCCGCCGTCACGACCGGGATCGAGGCGAGGTTGTAGCGCGCGATCAGCCGACTGACCTCTTCCTGGTCCTCTTCCGGGGTGACCGTAGCGACCGGCGGCTCTACCAGGTTGTCCAAGGTCTCCAGGGGATCGGCGAGCACGAGGTCGTCGAGCGGAACGGTACCGAGGAGCCGCTCCTTCACGTCGACGACGAACACGGTGAAAAAGTCCTCGACCTCGCGGCCCTGCTCCCGAACCGCCTCGATGGCCTGCGCTGCGCTGAGATGGGCGGGGATCGAGACGAGCGCGGTGTTCATGATCCCGCCTGCGGATTCCTCGTCGTACTCCAGGAGATCCCGGATCTCGACCGCCTCTTCACTCGGGAGCTCCGCGAGAATCCGGTCCTGGTCTTCGGGCTCGAGATCGCCCACGAGATCGACGACGTCGTCGACTTCGAGTTCTTGCAGGAGCTCGAGACGTCTCTCCGAGCCCAGCGCGGCCAGCAGCTCTGCCGCCCCCTCGCCTTCCTCCATCTCGGCCAGGGCCTCGGAGGCGAGGTCGGCCGGCAGGAGGCGCAGGATGCTCACCCGCTCGCCTTCCCCCAGGGCTTCCACGACGTCGGCGATGTCGGAGGGGTGGAGCTCCTGCAACAGCGGCTCGAGGGCGTCGAGGTCACCGTCCTCGATCAGCGCAGTGATCCGCTGGGTCAGCTCGACCGATTTGGGGGCTGGCGGCACGTTCATGCCCGGGAGTCTGCCGTCTTCAGGGACCGGAGTCCAGTAGCAGCCGAACGATCTCTTCCTGACGACGGAACATCGGGCTCAGGCTGCGCTCTTCCCCATCCGGATGATCGTGCCCGAGCACGTGAAGCGTCCCGTGAACCGAGAGCCGCAACAGCTCCTCCCCCGGGTCGATCCCGAGAGCCTGCGCCTGTCGCAGGGCCTGATCGTGGCCCACATACACGTCGCCCAGCACCGGCTCTCCCTCGTCGTAGAGGGCGAAGGCGATGACGTCGGTGACCGCGTCCCGATCCAGGTACTCGCGATTCAGGCGTCGAATGCCCGAATCGGGCAGGAGCGTGAGGGAGATCTCTGCTGTGCCGATGCCCTCTTCGGCAAGGGTTCGATGAATCGCGGCCTCCAACGCGGCAGCGTCCACGGGCCTGAGACTGCCCGGGTTGACGTGGATCTGGACCAACCCGCTAGCGGTCTCGGCCCGTGGGCCCGAGGTCCATCTGCTGCTGCTCGTCCTCCGCGTCCGCCTCTTTGGCGGCGGTCTTCTCGGGTCCGGGAGCCTTCTCCGACGTTGTCTCGGAGGGTTCGGCGTCGGTGAGGTGCTTGGTCGTCGGGTAGTCGATGCGGTGGTGATAGATGCTCGAGAGGACCTTTACGAAGGCGTCCTTCAAATCCGCGATCTCCTGCAGCGTGAGCGGACTCTCGTCGAGCTGCCCGTCCTGCATTTTCGCGTCGACGATTCCGTCCACGAGGTTGCGGAGGCGTTCAGGAGTCGGTGTCTGGAGAACGCGCGTCGCGGACTCGATGGAGTCGGCCATCATCGCGATCGCGGTCTCCTTGGACCGGGGTCGCGGCCCCGGGTACCGGAAGACCGCTTCGTCGACGTCCTCTCCGTCCTCCTCCTGAGCCTTGGAAAAGAAGTACCCGATCAGCTGGGTCCCATGGTGCTCGGTGATGAAGTCGGTGACGACGTCTGGAAGCTTTTCCTCCTTGGCGAGCTTGACCCCTTCGGAGATGTGCTCGCGCACGATCGTCGCCGACACCCCGGGCTTCAGCTTGTCGTGCGGGTTTCGACCTTCGGGCTGATTCTCCACGAAATAGTGGGGCTTGAGAAGCTTGCCCACATCGTGGTAGTAGAGGCCGACGCGGCAAAGGAGTCCGTTCGCTCCAATCGCGTTCGCCGCCAGCTCACCGAGGTTGGCGACGTTGATGGTGTGCGCGTAGCTCCCCGGTGCCTCGAGGCTCAAGCGACGCAGCAGGCTGCGATTCGGATCGGCCCACTCGAGAAGCGTCTGATCGGTGGTGATCCCCGTAAACCACTCGAAGACAGGCACGAACCCCATCGCGATCATCGCGCTGACCGCAGCGTTGAGCGTCGCCCAGACGAGCGCCATCCCGAGCTCCCTCGGGCCGCTACCGGTGAGGAGCGCGGACGCGAGCAGCACCCCCGCGTACGCGGCGGCGATGATGGCGATGAACACCCAGGTCTGAGCACGTCTCCGGACCACGCGGACGCTCATCGCGGCGGCCGCGCCGCCCACGATCGTCGAGTAGAGCACCTCCGGCGTCCTGAACTCGGGCAGAGCGAACGTCACCGTGCCCAGCACCAGAGCGAGAACCAGCGCCATGCGGCTGTCCCAGAGCACGGCCACGGCCAACGCCACGAAGGCCACCGGAAGAAGCTCGGGCGGAAGGCCGTTGGAGGCGATCACCCGGACCGCGGCAAAGTAGGTCAGGATGAGGAACGTCTGCAGAAGAACCCACCGATAGTTTCCGTAGACCTCGCTGCGCACGAAGTACAGCAGCACGCCGTAGATACCCAGGACCAGGAGGTTGAGCAGCGCGGCGCCGAGGAAGGGGATGACCTGGACCCCTCCTACCCTCGCCACGCCGCGCGTCGCCAACGCGGCCTGGTACGCGTTGAGCCGCTCCAGCTCGGCGTTGCCGATCTGCTCGTTGGCACGCACGACCGCTTCGTTCTCCAGCACCTGTCCCTTCATCGGCTGCACGGACTGACGCGCAGCGTCACGATCTCCTTCGGTGCTGATCACGTTGAGGACCAGCGAATACTCCATGTGTCGGATGACGACCCTGCGGAGCAGCCCCGCGAGCGTCGGGTCCGTCGATTGGAGGAACCCGACTCCCTGGTCCTGGAATTGCCTGGCCGAGAGGAGGTCCGAGGGCAACTGGCTGCGACGCACGGGAGCACCCGGATCCTGGATCAGGACCCGATCGGCCGTGAGCTCCTGGGCCTGGCCGGGCTCGTACGTACCTCGCGGCAGAAGCTCTCTGGCCGCGCGGATGGATGCTTGGCGGAGCAGGTCCCTGTTGCCCTCCGACATGAGGAGGGTCGCCTCGGCCGAGTCCGCCGAAACCGAGGAAAGCGTCAGGAATTGAGCGACCTCCGGCGAGTCACCCTCCTCGGCGACCTGGTCGAGGCGATCGAAGAAACGCGAGAGCCGCATGGCCATCGTGTCGGCGGCCGCGGGACGGAAGTTGAACGTGGGCGGGACGCCCGACGCCGCCGCACGACGCTCCTCCTCCAGCTCGGTCGAGCTCTTGGGAATCGCGAACGGAATCTCCGCGATCACCGCCTCGTCCAGCACGGAACCGAGCGTGTACTGCTGGAGAGTGGTTCCCCCCACGGGAGGGAACAGCAGCGTCACGGCTACCGCCAATCCGAGGAGGAGGAGAATTCGGGCGCCGTGATAGAGCACCCCGTCCGGCCAGGGGCCTTTGGGAGCGCTGCCTCCGTTCGCCGGGCGCCGGGCGTGTCCGTTCGGGCTCAAGCCTCTTCCCGCTCCTCCGCCTCGTCCGAAATGTCCACCGCCGCGTAGGCCCGGATGATGTCCTTGACCAACCGGTGGCGAATCACGTCCATGGCGTCGAGGTAGATGATGTCGATGCCGTCGATGCCGCTCAGGATCTCCTCCACCTGAAGAAGTCCCGAGTCGGAACGACGCGGAAGATCGATCTGGGTCTTGTCACCCGTGATCACGACCCTGGAATTCAAGCCCAGCCGCGTCAGAAACATCTTCATCTGCGCAGTGGTCGCGTTCTGGGCCTCGTCGAGGATGACGAACGCGTCGGAGAGGGTACGACCCCTCATGTAGGCGAGCGGTGCGATCTCGATCGTGTGATCCTCCAGTACCCGGCGCACCTTGTCCGGCGGCATCATGTCCTCGAGCGCGTCGTAGAGCGGCCGGAGGTAGGGATCGACCTTCTCCTGCATATCGCCCGGAAGGAAGCCGAGGCTCTCGCCGGCCTCCACGGCCGGTCTCGCCAGGACGATGCGGCGCACGTGCTTCTTGTAGAGAGCGTCGACGGCGCTCGCGACGGCGAGGTAGGTCTTGCCCGTTCCGGCCGGCCCGATCCCGATCACGATGTCGTTCTCGGCGATCGCCTCGAGATAACGCTGCTGTCCTTCCGACTTGGGAGCGATCACCTTCCGGGTCCCCGGAAGCGCGATCCGCAGACCCTCGTCCGGCCGGATCATCGTGCTCGTTCCGGGGCGTGCCGCACCCTCGGCGAAGCGAGCGATGTCATTGGTGTCGAAGGGTGCCCGCAGCTTCGCGAGCTCGATCATGTGGTCCGCGACGTTCACGGCGCGCTCCACCGCCTCCAGCTCTCCCGAAAGCAGAAGATGATCGCCCCTCAGGACGACCCGCACGCCGAAAAGCCGCGCCACCTCCTGGAGATTGGCGTCGTTTACGCCGGTGAGCAGCAGGGGGTCGACCCCTTCGGCGTCCAAACGGTGCTCTATGATCGTGTCCGATCCGTTGGCCATACGCGGTGCGGTCCTCCGATCCGCTTAGAACACGCCCTGCCGGGCAGCAGTCACTCCTCCGTTTCGGGATCCTCCCGAACCCTGACCTCCAATGCGAGCTCTTCGAGCTCGACGGCGGCGACGGCCGACGGCGCACCCTCGAACAGCGCCCGGGCCGTCGTCGTCTTGGGAAACGCGATCACGTCCCTCAGGCTACGGGCACCCGTGAACTCTTGCACGATCCGGTCCATCCCGAACGCGACGCCGCCATGCGGTGGAGCTCCCGCCCGCAAGGCATTGAGCAGGAACCCGAACTTCAGCTCGATCTCCTCGTCGGAGAGACCCAGCACCCGGAAAGCCTTCTTCTGCAGCTCGGCGTCGTGAATTCGGATGCTGCCGGACCCCAGCTCCGTCCCGTTGTACACCAGATCGTAGGCGAGTCCCCGCACGGACAGCGGATCGCTCTCGAGTCGATCCGCGTCGTCCGGATGGGGCATGACGAACGGATGATGGTTGGCGCCGAGCTCTCCCGCATCGTTTTCCTCGAATACGGGAAAGTCCATGACCCACAACCAGGCATGCTCACGGACCTTCGGAAGGCCGAGCCGTTCGATGGCCGCGGCTCTGGCTGCATCGAGCGCAGGCGAGGTGACCCGGTCGGGCCCGGCCGCAGCCAGGACCAGGTCACCCACCGACATCCCGATCCGATCCCAGCTGTCATCCGTCATGAAGCGTGACAAGGGCCCGGAACCCCCCTCCTCCGTCCTCTTGGCCCAGAGGAGGCCCGGGGCCCCGGCAGCCTTGGACATGGCCTCGATCGCCTCGATCTCCTTCCTCGAAAGCGTCGCCGCGCCCTCCAGCAGGAGACCTCGAACACGCCCGCCGTTCTCGACCGCACCCCTCAAGATCTGCGAGTCGAGACTTCCCAGTGACGCGGTCCAGTCCGAGATCTCGAGCGCATAGCGAAGGTCCGGCCGATCGCTTCCGAAACGGTCCAGCACCTCGGCATACGACATACGCTCGAAGGGCGACTCGGCCTCCACTCCCGGTGCGACCGAAGCCAAGGCTACCATCAGCCCTTCCATCCAGCCCAGGATATCGTCGGGCGCGACGAACGAAGCCTCGACGTCGATCTGTGTGAACTCGGGCTGACGGTCGGCGCGCGGGTCCTCGTCGCGGAAGCAGCGCGCGATCTGGAAGTACCGGTCGAATCCGGCCGTGACCAGGATCTGCTTGTAGATCTGCGGGCTCTGCGGAAGCGCGTAGAACTCGCCCGGATGATTCCTGCTCGGCACGAGAAAGTCCCTCGCGCCCTCAGGGGTCGGCTTGGTGAGGAGCGGCGTCTCGATCTCCACGAAGCCCAGCCGGTCCATGTAATTGCGGGTCTCCAGGATCAGCCGGTGACGCAGCATGAGATTACTCTGCAACTCGGGGCGCCGGAGATCCAGAACGCGATGCCTCAGTCGGAGCTCCTCGGACGGGAGCTCCTCCTCCGGAGACCGATACACCGGGATCGCCGGAGTCTCGGCATCGGCGAGATGCTCCACCAGAACCGCTCGCAGCTCGACTTCCCCCGTGGGCAGCTCGGGATTCGACTCCGGACGGCGCACCACCGAGCCGGTCACCGATACGACATCCTCGTGACCGATCCGGGAAGCCGCAGCCAGCGCCTCGGGCTCGGTCCAATCCGGCCCGATGGAAACCTGGAGCAGCCCACTGCGATCCCGGAGGTCCAGGAACACGAGCCCGCCGAGGTCACGCCTGCGGTGAACCCAACCGACGAGCGTGAGCTCGGCACCCTCGTCCTCTGCCCGAAGGCCCCCCAGCATGCGGGACCTCAGGGACGTACGTTCCGTCTCTTTGCTGACCATATCCTCTTCTTACGTCGCGTCGCCGGAGAGCGCTCTTCGTCGAGCCCAAAGCTGCAGGGCAGCGTACCCGACGACCACGCCGACGACATCGCTCATCCAATCGCCGATTGCAGCATCACGGCCGGCGACGAAGCTCTGGTGCCACTCGTCGCTGAGTCCGTACGCGAAACCCAAGACGAGAAAGACGGAATGGGCTGTCGTGGGATGGGCGCGCTCGCGCGCCCAAGCCAGACCGAGGCCCAGGACCGCGTACGCAACCACGTGCGCCGGCTTGTCGGGGATCGTCCCCACTCCGAGTCCGGGATCTTCCGCCGCACTCATGAAAAAGAGGACCGCTGCCCAGACGACAGCCGGCCCCCAGCCGATCACCCGTTTGCTCAATCCGACTCGACCCGTCGAAACAGCGTTCGCCCTCCTCGCCCCATGGGCTTGTCACGTTCGCTTCACAAGCCCGAATTCTAACCCCCGGTCCATCTGCGGTACAGAATCCGGTTCTCCGTGGGCCGCGGGCTGATAGATTTGCGGGATGTCCAAACCCGAGCCCGATCCGCTGCCCGACATCCTGGGGCTGACACCGCAGGAGCTGGTGGACATGCTCCGGACCCATTTCGAGCAGCGGCAGCAGCCCGCATACCGGGTCGGCCAGGTGCGAAGCTGGATCTTCGAGCGGCTGGCCCGTTCGTGGGAGGAGATGACGGACCTCCCCAAGGCTGAGCGGGAGGCGCTCGGCCCCGCCTTCCGGCTGGAAGAGCCCCAGGCCGAGGTCGTGTCACAGTCGACCGACGGCACCGTCAAGCATCTCTGGCGCCTCACCGACGGAGAGCTCGTCGAATCCGTGCTGATTCCGACGGCATCCCGGCTGACGCTCTGCCTCTCGTCGCAAGCCGGATGCGCGATGGGCTGTACCTTCTGCGCGACGGGATGGTCGGGCTTCTCACGGCAACTGTCCGAAGGTGAGATCGTCGCTCAATACCGTGCGTCACTCCGATGGGCGATCGAGCACGACTACGGGCCGATCACCAACGTGGTCTACATGGGTATGGGAGAGCCGCTCTCGAATCGGAAGGCCGTCCATCCCTCGCTCACGATCCTCAACGAGGGGTACGGGCTCGGTGCCAGGAGGATCACGGTCTCGACTGTCGGCGTCGTTCCAGGAATCCTCGAGCTCGCCGAGCGACCCGAGCAGTTCCGCCTCGCGCTCTCGCTGCACGCTCCCGTCTCCGAGCTTCGAAGGGAGCTCATCCCCCTCGAAAAGCGCCATCCTTTACCCGAGCTCATGGAAGCGCTCACCCGCTTCGACAACGCGGGCGGCAAACGGATCACTTTCGAGTACACGATGATCCGGGATGTGAACGATGCCCCGGAGCTGGCCCCGAAGCTGGCAGACCTCGCCGTTCCGCTCCGGGCCTTCGTGAACCTGATCCCGTTCAATCCGATTCCCTATCAGAGCTGGCAGCCCAGTCGAGCCGACCGGATCCGCCATTTCGTGCGGGTGCTCGAGGAGAGAGGGGTCTCCGTGGCAGTCCGGGAGCCCCGTGGGCGGGACATCGACGCGGCGTGTGGACAGCTGAGAGCCAACACGCTCGTCCAACTTCGGTCGGAGGGCTCGGCGAAGCGCTAGTGGATCCCTCGGAGGATCCGATTCCACCGGATTCTCCTGAGCCACGCGAACGGGACGAGCGAGTCCCGATCGTACGAAAAGTACTTGAAGACCGCGCGACCTTCGATCCGCCACTGCTCGAGCGGACCCCAATACCTCGAGTCGAGGCTGGTGTCACGGTTGTCGCCGAGCATGAAGTAGTGTCCCTCGGGGATCACGAGCGGGCCCCAATTGTCCCTGGTCGGGCGATAGGTACCGCGATCGACCTCCGGCAGGAGATGGCTCGGCTGCCAGGTCATCCAGGGGTGGGATTCATCGGGCACTCCCAGGTGTCGGACGTACGGCTCCTCCTGGCGCTGTCCGTTGAGAAACAGGTCGCCGCCGCGCATCTCGAGCGTGTCACCGGCCATGCCGATCAGCCGTTTCACGAGCTTGAGGTCGGGATCGTGATGGGGATCGAAGACGAGAACGTCCCCGCGCTCAGGCCGGGAGAAGCCCGGAACATGCACGCGCGTACCGGGGATCCGCGACCCGAGCGCCACGCGGTTGACCATGAGGAAATCACCCACGAGCAGCGTGTCCTCCATGGACCCGGACGTGATCACGAAGGTCTGGAGCACGAAGGCCCGCAGGAAGAGGAAGAGCGCCGCCGCGATGACGAGCGACTTCAGGAGCTCGAGGAAGCCTCCTTGCTCCTTGCCTTTCGCGTCCCTCTTCTTCGTGTCGTCCGCGCTACCGGAACCCGTACTCTCACGGGCAGCACGACCGAACTGACGCTCTCTATTCTTCTTTCGGGATTTCTTGGCCATCCAGGAATCTCGTAGGAATCGTCACTTCCGGAAGAAGCGACGCACATCCCACCACCGCGTGCGCAAGCTCGGTACGCTGTCGGGCATGAAAAGCGCCGGCTCCCAATCCTCACCCAGCAATACGGTTACATCGAGGTAAAGGTTCGGGTCGATGTCGGTGTCCACCAGCGGTGCCCGAAGCGCCCGAGCCACCGTCAGCGCCGCGTCGGACCGCCCTGAGCGGTCGATGACCAGCGTCGAGTCGCGGCCGAAGCTCTGGGCGTTGCCGAATTCGACGACGTCGAAACCGAGGTCGCGCAGGTAGGCTGTCGCCTCTCGGGCCATCCCTGACCGGCCGCCCGCGTTCAGGACCTGGACACGGACCTTGCCGAGGGCGGCGACGCCGAGGTCGACCGACCTCGTGCGGACGATCTCCGTCCGGGACAGAGAAGTCGGGCGATCCTGCTCCGGCAGTGGCTTCCATTGAGAGATGGCCGAGCCGACGAAGACGCCGGCCGCCAGAAGAGCGAGAACCAGGATCAGACCTCGGAGGCGCTGGCCCAAGACCGTCCCCGTACGAGAGAGTTCCAGAAGCCGATGGTCTCCGGTCGGACCGCGCGCCCCCGCTGCACCAGGTGAAGTACGCGAGCAGCGACGATCTCCTTGATGACGGGCTCGAACTCCTCGGGCATCCGCTTGCGCAGCTTGCGGCGCCAGTTCGGTCGAATCGAGCGGCCCGGCTCGAGGAAGTCGGCGACATAGAGGGCTCGACCCATGGCGTCGAGCTTCCAGCTGCCGAGCGTGTGGTACTCGATCGCACGGAGGAGCGGCTCGTCGGCGAGTCCGTCTCGACGGAGCATGGCGGCTGCAGCCGGGCCGTGGAGCACGTTCCCGGGAAGCTGCCGAAAACGATCGGGCACCTGCGGGCGGAGCTCCGATGCCTTGGCCCCACGGAGGGCATCGTGCAGGTATCCGACAGCGGTCCAGCGTCGGACGTCCTCACGGGACTCTCCCCGCTCCTTGGCCCACTGCCGGAGGAGTCGGGCCACACGTTCCATGTGCTCGAAACGCTTCCGACTCACCTTCGTCCAGGCTGGCAACTCACCCTTCGAAGCGGCCTTGATGGTCGGATGCAGTTTGCCCCTCATTCCCTTCCGAGTTTGGGGTGGCGATCGGCAGCGCGGCGCGAAAAAGCGCTCTGGCGCAAGCTACCTGCAGGCTACCGACGGAGCAACGAATTCCCTCATCGGCCATTGCGTGCGTAGCTTGCGCCATGCCCATACGACTGGACCCGCTGCTCACTCGGGCGCTCGCCCGAGGTTTGGAGGCCGACTTTCGGGGCGCCCGGGTCCGAGCCGTCGAGTTCGACCATGCGGCTCGAACCGCCCGTCTGTACACGGATCGCGGCGTGCTCGGCTTCACGGTCGGCGGGACCGTTTCGATCGCCGTCGGCGACCCCGCCGAGCCACCCGAGCAGGCCCGCCGAATGCCGTTGCGTATCGCATCCGTCGAGGCGGTTCCCGACGAGCGTGCCCTGGTGATGACCCTTCCCCGGATTCGCGGGCTGAAGAAGAGTTTCGAGTGGATCGTCGAGCTTCGCCCTGCCGAGTCGAACGTCGCGCTGGCGGAGGGCGACGACCGGATCATCCGCCATGTCCTGGAGGCTCGCGAAGCCCATGGGAGACGGTGGCGCACCGGGCACCCCTACCCCACCCCGGAGGGTCCTCCGCGGCGCGGAGTGGAGGACGATCTCGGGATGGACGGCTGGATGGCGCTTCTCGCCGGTGTGCCTCCCGAGCGTCGGGAGAAGACCCTGCTCGCCGGCGTCGCGTACACCTCCCCCCTCAACGTGGCGTGGATCCTGGGAGACGCAGCCGAGTCGACCGACGCGGTCCTCCTCCGCGAAGCCTTCACCCGGTGGAAGGAGCTCGTGGAGCTCGGGGGGGCCGAGTGCATCGGGCTTCCGTCACCCTCGGGGCCGCAGCCGTATCCGCACCCGCTCGGTCAGACCGACCCGCCTCCCGTGGAGTCGTTGACCGAAGCCCTCGCCGGCGGAGAAGACGAAGGCGCTTCCGACCCACGCCCCGAGGCCCTGCGACGTCTCGACGACCTTCTCCGTCAGGCCGTTCGACGGGTCGGAAGCCTCCGGCGCCAGCTCGAGACCTCGGCCGACCCCGGGGCATTGCGCTCGACCGGCGATCTGCTCCTCGCGCGGCTCGCCGAGGTCGAGCGCGGCACGGAGAGGGTCGTGCTGGAAGACTTCGATGGGTGTGCGCGTGAGATCGCGCTCGACCCGCTGCGCTCGCCTCAGGACAATGCGGCCGACTACTACGACCGTGCGACCAAGGCGGAGCGCACTCGCGCCCGTATCCCCGAGCTGATCGCCGAGGCCGAGGCCGAGGTGGCACGCCTGACGGCGCTGCACGACGCCGCTGCGGACGGCACGGTTCCCCGAGACGACCTCGAGAGAATGCTCCCGGCCCGCCAGGCGAAGGGTGCGCCCGCGACGGGACCGACACTGCCCTACCGAAGCTATTGGAGCTCGGGAGGAATCGAGATCCGGATAGGGCGGGGAGCCAAACACAACGACGACCTCACGTTTCGCCACGCCCGGCCGGACGACGTTTGGCTCCACGCCCGGCACGCCGCGGGAGCCCACGTCGTGCTCCGTTGGGCATTCGAGGAGGCGCCCCCCTCCCGCGACCTGGAGGAGGCTGCGGTCCTGGCCGCGCTCCACTCCAAGGCGCGGACCTCGGCGAGTGTCCCCGTGGACTGGACCCGAAGGAAGTACGTGAGGAAGCCCCGTGGTGCGAAACCGGGAAGCGTCACGCTGGCTCGCGCGCAGACGCTTTTCGTAGACCCCGACCCGTCCCTCCCCGGGCACCTGGACACGCGCCCCCCTGCAGGTCGCTGAGGCGCTAGCAGGCGTCCATCGCACGCCTCAAGGCCCCGAGGAAACGGGCCGCACCTTCGCTGCCCTCCGCTTCCAAGACCTTGAGGAGCGCGCTTCCCACGACGACTCCGTCCGCCACCTTCGCCACCGTTGCGGCCTGCTCCGGTGTCGAGATCCCGAATCCCACCGCTACGGGCAGGCCCACCTGCGCACGAAGTTCGTCGACCTCCCTGCCCAGCTCGGTCCTCAGCACCTCCCGCGCCCCGGTCACTCCGGTGCGAGAGATGTAGTAGAGAAAGCCCTGGGCCGAACCGACCACCTCGGGCAGGCGGGAAGCCTCGGTCGTCGGCGCGAGCAGCCGGATCAGATCCAAGGGAGAGGCGAGGATCCGCTCCTCCAGGGGCGGATCGGCCCCGACCGGGACGTCCGTGAGGAGCAGACCCTGCGCGCCTGCGCTCGCCGCGTCCGCCAGAAATCGGTCGACTCCGTAGCGCAGCATCGGGTTCAGGTAGGTGAAGAGCACGACCGGAGTGTCGTGTCGGTCCCGAAAATCCCGCAGAAGCCGCAGCGTCCCTTCGACCGTCATCCCGGCTTCGAGGGCTTGGAACGACGTGTGCTGGATGGTGGGGCCGTCGGCCAGCGGATCACTGAAGGGGATACCGAGCTCGATCACGTCGGCGCCGGACGACACGAGCGCATCCAGCGCTTCGGCCGTCGCGCCCGCGGAGGGAAATCCCGACGTGAGATAGGGAATCAGAACGCGGCGGCCCTCCGCCTCCCGCAGGCGGAAGCGCTCCGAGATGGTCACGTCAGATCAGGTAGTCGCTGACCCGGACCCCATATTTCTGGGGATCCGTGGTCTTGATGATCGTGTGCTTACCCGTCGACAGGTCGACCGAGCGCGGATCGTCGATGGGCACACCCATCTCGTCCGAGATCACCTTGACGATCGGCTGGTGGTAGTGGTTGGGGTCCTGATTCGCCTTTACGACGACCCCGAGCTCGTAGGTGTCGAGAATGACGAGGCTACCCACGGGATAGACGCCGGTGGCCGTGATGAACGTCTTCACGATCAGCGGGTCGAATCCTCGCGCCGGGTTGTCGCGCATCTCGCGAAGGACCTGGTCGGGTGGCCAGGGCTCGTACTGGTAGCTTCGGATCGAGGTGCCCGCGTCGAACCCGTCTGCGACCGCCACGATCCGGCTGAAGAGGCCCATCTCACGGGGCCGCTTGTTGCTCGGATATCCGGTCAGGTCCTTCTTCATGTGATGCTCGTACGCCACGAGCATCTGCCGGTACGGGACGTCCGTGAAGCCGTGCATCTGGAAGAGCAGGAGCAGCCCCTCCGTCGGGTGCTGCTTGAGCTGGTCCCACTCGTCGTCCGCGAGGCTGCCCGGCTTGTTGATGATCTCGACGTCGACGCGTGACTTGCCGACGTCGTGGAAGAGCGCGGCGAGGCCCAGCTCGTAGAGCTGATGCTTGTTGAGCCCGAGCCGCTGGCCGATGACGACACTGAAGATCGACACGTTGACGGAGTGCGTGAACGTGTACTCGTCGAAGTCGCGAAGGGTGGTCATCGTGACCATGGACGACTCGTTGTTGAGCACCTGATCCACGATGTTCTGCACCGCCCGTTTGACCTTCCGGACGTTGACGGCCCGGCCCAATCTCATGTCCGTCAGCACGTCCGACGCGACCTTCACCGACTGCGCGTAGGTCCGCTTGGCAGCGGCGAGGGCCTCTTCCTCCTCGAGCTCCGGCTCGTGGACGTCCTTTTCCGGACGCACCCGGATGTGCTTGGCCGGCGTCTGCCCGAGCCGCTGGACGAAGGCGTCGAAGGGGTCGCCGTCCGGTTTGCGGATCAGCAGCGAGACGAAGGGCGCCCACTCGTCCCTCTCGATTCCGGCAGAGACTTCCACCGCCCCGATCTCGTGCTCGCCCAAGGCGCTCGCGAAGCTACCGAAGGTCGAGAAGTTCGACAGGTCGAGGCGCAGGCGCGTCTCGTTGAGGAAGAAGAAGTCGCCGACCACACGAAGCTCGAGACCCTCCTCACGCGCCACGATCGAGGCCATCTGGCGGTGCAGCTCATCGATGGCCTGCTGCACCGTCACGTTCTCGAGCGGATACAGCTTGAGTGCGCGCAGCGCGGCGAAGAAGGCGGTCAGGAGCTTGCGACCCTCTTCCTGGAGACCGGTGTTTTCGACCCTCTCCCTCACTCGGCATCCTCCCCTCGGAGCGCTTTCTGCACCGCGTTCCGAACGACCGGGTCTTCGTCGTTGATCGCCTTCTTGAGCGACTCCTCCGCTTTCGGCTTGTTCAGCTTGCCCAGCGCGAGTGCGGCGCACGCTCTCATCTCGGACGGGGCCCGACGCCCCCACAGTCGCTTTCCGTTGAGGAATCGGTCGAGAACGCTCATCGCTTCCGCGTCGCCGACGAGTCCGTAGGCCTCGAAGAAGGCGATCTTCTCCGTGAGATCGGCCTGTCGGATCTCCTTCCCCACCACGATCGACCGCAGCTTCTCCGCGGCGGGTCGATTCGCGAGCGTGCCGATCGCACGAGCCGCTTCGATGCGGATCTCCCTGTCCGGGTCGGTGATCGCGAGCTGCAGCCCGGCCACGGCGTCACTCACCTTGAGCGTGACGGCCGAGCCGATCGCCGCGAGGCGGACGTTCGGGTCCGGGTGACGCATCAGCCCGGCGAGCTTCGGTCCCGCGGCAGCCACGTTCAACACCCCGATCAGCCTCGTGGCCGCCGCCACGACCAGGTCGTCTTCGTGATCCAGCAGGTCGATCAGCGCCTCGGCGCTGGTCGTCGCGATCCCGAGCACCGCCTGATTCAAGGTCTCCTTGAACGCGGGGTCCTCTACGGTTTGGGAAGCGCGCAGCAGCTCGCCGAGGGCGCCGGTTCGCAGGTGCCGCAGAAACCCGCCGAGGGCCTCCGGCGTGGCCTGTATCGATCCGGCTTCCAGTGCCCGGAGCAGCTCGGCGACCGTCTCGGGCGAGCTCAGATCGTTCAGAAGCGTGTCGACCTGCTTCTTGAGCTCGCCGTCGAGGATCTCCTCCTGATTCCGCACCAGGGAGATCGTGTCCAGCACTTCGCTGGCCGATCTCACCTCGCCCCGGCTCAAGAAGTTCGGGATCAGCGAGCCGAGGATCTCGACGATCTCGGATTGCCGGTCGGGGCGCCCCGACTCCTCCAGACGGTCGAAGAGCGCGCGGAGCACGTCCCGCCTGAGATCGCGGCCCATCTCCTTGGCGAGCTCCTCCTCGAGGAGCTGACGCTCTCGTGGATCGAGCGAGTACAGTGTCGGATTGAAGTCGTCCCGGCTGATCGGCTGATCGGACGAAGCCTCGGCTCCGTCGCCGGTTTCGTCCTCTTCACCCTCCTCGCCCATCTCGCCTTCCAACACCTGGGTCAGTCCGGCACGCTCCTCCGGCGGATGCGCTTCCGGGAGCTCGACGCCCTCGGCGAGCACGTCGATGTAGTGGTAGTTGAAGTGGCGGAAATCGGCGTCCCAGAGGAGTGTGAGCAGGTCGTCCCCCTCCGGACCGATCGACCGGGCTTGCTGGAGCAGCGAAAGGAAGGCCTCGAGCTCTTCTTCGATCCCCGGCTCGAAAGCGATCTCCCGAATCCCGTCCTTGAAGAACAGGAACGCGAGGGAGTCCGAGCGGGAATCGCTCTTGTAGACCTCTTCCCCCATCAGCAGGAACCGGTCTTCCTCGACCGAGACGTGCAGCCTCTCGAGCTCTTCCCAGACGCCCAGGAACGCTTGGCCGAGCGCCGACACGAACCGCTTGTAGACCGGGTTGTTCTCGTCGTAGAGCTGGAAGGCCCGGAGCGCCTTCCCGAGCGTCAGGAAAAGCTCACGGACGACCCCGACCGGCACCTCATCGAGGCCCGTTTCAGCGCCCGAGTCCGGGGCTGCCTGAGGATCCGCTTGATCGTCTGGGAAGTCCGTCAAAACCCAACCCTGTCAGATAGCTTTGCCAAGGTCTTCGACACGCGCCACGTGGGCGACGTCTTTGTCTCCGCGACCACTCAAACAGACGAGTATGGCGCCACGGTCGGCATAAGTGGCTCCTTCCGCAAGCACGAAGGCAATCGCGTGCGCGCTCTCGAGCGCGGGAATGATGCCTTCGAGGCGCGACGTCGTGTGGAACGCCTCGAGCGCTTGTTCGTCTGTGACCGAGATATACCGCGCGCGCCCCGAGTCCTTGAGAAAGGCGTGCTCCGGTCCCACTCCCGGGTAGTCGAGTCCCGCCGACACCGAATGAGCCGGCGCCACCTGTCCATCATCGTCCTGGAGAAGATAACTCAGGGAACCGTGCAGGACACCCGGCCGTCCAGCGGCGAGCGAGGCGGAGTGGCGCCCGGAATCGAGTCCCTCACCCGCGGCTTCGACACCCACGAGCTCCACCGACGCATCCTCGCGGAATGCCTGGAAGATCCCCATCGCATTGGAGCCTCCACCGACACACGCGACCACGGCCGCGGGCAGGCCGCCGAAATGCTCCAGCATCTGCTCGCGAGCCTCCACGCCGATCACCGCCTGGAAATCCCGCACCATTCTCGGGAAGGGATCGGGGCCCACGACCGACCCGATGATGTAGTGCGTGTCGTCCACGTTCGTCACCCAATCGCGGATCGCCTCGTTCGTCGCGTCCTTGAGCGTGCGAGTGCCCGACTCGACGGGTCGGACCTCGGCGCCCAGCAGCTCCATGCGGAAGACGTTGAGCGCCTGCCGCTGCACGTCCTCGGCACCCATGTACACCACACAGTCGAGGTCGAAAAGCGCACAGGCGGTGGCCGTGGCGACACCGTGCTGACCCGCTCCCGTCTCGGCGATGATCCGTCGCTTGCCCATCCGGCGGGCGAGAAGAGCCTGCCCGATCGTGTTGTTGATCTTGTGGGCACCGGTGTGGTTGAGGTCCTCTCGCTTGAAGAACAAGGGGCCGCTTCCCGCCGCCTCCTCGATCCTGCGTGCTCGGTAGAGCGGCGAGGGGCGGCCCACGAAGTCCCGCAGCAGCGTCTCGAGCTCCACCCGGAACCCCTCGTCCCCCTGGGCCGACTCGTATTCGGAGGACAGCTCGTCGAGCGCCGCGATCAGCGTCTCCGGTACGTAGCGACCCCCGAAAGTGCCGAAGCGGCCCTGCGCCGTGGTCATGCCTTGTTCCATTCCTCTCCCGATCGGATCTCTTCCGTTCCTCGCTACCCGGCCGCCGGGGCCGCTCCCGCGGCCTCGATGAACGCCCGCACCTTCGCGTGGTCCTTGATTCCCACCTCCGACTCCACACCCGAGCTGACATCGACGATGTCGGGCCGAAGCAGCCTCACGGCCTCCGAAACGTTGGCGACCGTGAGTCCACCGGCGGCGATGAGTGCCGTCCCCTCCGGCAGCCCGCTCCTGACGCGGGACACGTCCGTCCACGAAAACGTCCTTCCCGTACCCCCTGCACGCCCCGGGTGCCATCCGTCCAGGAGCACACCGTCGGCCACCCCACGATACGCCTCGAACGCTTCGACGGCATCACCGACGGAACGCACGCGGACGGACTTCCAGACCTCCCAATCACCGACCTCCTTGAGCCGGCGCACCAGATCGGGAGGCTCAACGCCGTGCAGTTGCACGACCCCCGCCCCCACCGAGCGGGCCTCCTCCACGACGAGATCGAAGGGCTCGTCCACTCGGACGGTCACGAGCGGGATCCCGACGCTCCGTCCGATCTCGACCGCCTGCCGCGGCTCCACGGTGCGGTCGAAGCCCCGAGCCAGGATCACCCCGACGAAAGCGGCGCCTGCCTCCTCGGCCGCGCGCGCGTCCTCCACCCGCGTCAGGCCACAGATCTTGGCTCGCACCTCAGGCACGCAGCGACTTCGGTTGCCCCGCCAGAGCCGCGACGGCGGCTCGCGGGTCCTTCTGGCGCAGGATCGACTCGCCGACGAGCACCGCGTCGACTCCCACCTCCCCGAGCATTCGTACGTCCGACACGGTTCGAATGCCGCTTTCGGAGACGAGCACGACTTCGTCGGGCACGCGATCGACGAGCGCCATGGTCACGTCCAATGTCGTGGTGAAGCTGCCCAAGTCGCGATTGTTGACGCCCAGGATACGGGCACCCGAATCCAGGGCTCGCTGGACCTCGGGCGCGTCGTGTGCCTCGACCAGCACGTCCATCCCGAGGGATTCCGCGAGCTCGCGCAGAGCCACGATTCGCCGGTCGTCCAGAATCCGGACGATCAGGAGGATCGCGTCGGCACCGTGCGCCCGCGCCTCCCAGACCTGTACCGGGTCGATGATGAAATCCTTGCGAAGCACGGGCAGCCCCACACGCTCCCGGACATGGGCGAGATCCTCGAGAGAGCCGCCGAAGTACTCCGTGTCGGTCAGGACGCTCACGGCTCCGGCCCCACCCGCCTCGTAGTCCACGGCCAGGTCGGTCGGATCGAGCTCCGGGCGGATGGGCCCCGCACCCGGGGAACGCCGCTTGACCTCCGCCATGACCGCCACCGAATCGGACGCGCCGAGCGCACCGCGAAAGTCCCTCGCGGCGCCGGCACGGGCCGCCGCGTCGCGGAGCTCGCCCTCCCGTGAGCGGAGGTCGGACAGCGCAGCCTCTTTGCTGGCAACGATACGGGTCAGAATGTCGGTCATGGGCCAGATCGCCGCCCCGAGCCCGAAAAGCGAACGTGTTCCTTGCTCTTCGGGCAACCTTCGGGTACGTTTATTCGGGTCCTGTTCGGTTTCTTGCTTGGAGGCGACCGCAAACATGCCGCTCACCAAACGTCAGAAAGAGATTCTGGATCACATCCAGAGCTTCATCGACGAGCGCGGGTACGCGCCGAGCTTCGAGGAGATCGCAGCCCACTTCGGGTACTCGTCGCTCGCGACCGTGCACGAGCACTTGAGCAATCTGGAGCGCAAGGGATACATCCGGAAGTCTTACAACGAGAGCCGCTCGATCGAGCTCGTATCCGAAGACACCGGTGCCTCCGTGGTCGAGCTCCCCTTGTTGGGAGCGGTCGCCGCAGGCCTTCCGATCGAGGCCATCGAGCAGCAGGAGACGCTCGGCGTCCCGCCCGACATGGTGGGCGGCGGCGAGAACTACGTTTTGCGCGTCGAGGGTGACTCCATGATCGACGAGCAGATCCGCGACGGGGACTACATCGTCGTCAACTCGCGAGAGACCGCGCACGACGGACAGATGGTCGTCGCGCTGGTCGGTGGTCACTCGGCGACGGTGAAGAAGCTGTATCGAGAGCCGGGCGGCCGGGTACGGCTACAGCCTGCGAACGCCGCGATGGCGCCGATCATCGAGGACGCGACCAACGTGCGCGTGCAGGGCGTGGTCGTCGGCGTGATTCGGAAATACTGATGGTGCAGTCCGGCGAGACCCGACGGCGGACCTTCGCGGTGGGGCGATTCGATCGAAAGGTCGCCGAGCTGCGCTGCCTGAGACGGCCGCAGGCGCCTTTTCCCGGACCGTGGCGGCTCACGGCGATCGTGGGTGACCGTTCGGGGCCGTCTGCCCAGCGCTCCGGTGAGAGTCCGGTGGTGATCCCGTTTCCCGGGGTCGCCGCGGAAGGCTCCTAGGTCGACGCCTTCCGCAGCCGTTCCAACGCCTGGTACGCCGCGCCGGAGTCGATCGATTCGGTCGCGCTCCGTAAGCCCTCGTCCAGCGTCGCCGCTCGGCCTCCGATATAGATCGCCGCTCCGGCGTTGAGGAGGGTCGCGCTTCGCGCGGCACCCAGGTTCCTGCCCTCGAGCACGTCCAGAATGATCTGGGCGTTCTCTGCGGGTCCGCCTCCTGCGAGCTCTTCCGGGGTTCCCGAGGCCAGGCCGAAGTGCTCCGGCGCGATGATGCGCTCCGTGATCTCCCCCTCGTTGAGCTCCGCACCTCGCGTCGGTCCGAGCGGGCTGATCTCGTCCATTCCGGGCTCGCCGTGCACGACCAGCGCCCGATGGTGCCCCAGCTCCGCCAAGGAGTGGACGACGAGATCCACCAGCTCGGGGCTGGCGACGCCGACGACCTGCCGCGACACGCCCGCGGGGTTGGTCAGCGGCCCGAGGATATTCATGATCGTGGTGAAGCCCAGCTCACGCCTCACCGGCCCGACGTGCCGCATTGCGGGATGGAGCAGCGGGGCGAACATGAAGACGATGCCGGCTTCGGCGAGCACGCCCGCCATCCGCTCCGGCTCCATCTCGATGGTCACACCGAGGGCCTCGAGCACATCGGCGCTGCCGCTCCTGGACGTGAAAGAGCGGTTGCCGTGTTTCGCGACACGCACCCCTGCCCCGGCTGCCACGAGAGCGGCCGCCGTCGAGATGTTGAAGGTGGTCACCGAACCCCCGCCCGTCCCACAGGTGTCGAGCAGCGCTTCGGGGTGCGTCGACGCGACCGGCACCATCGCTTTTCGCAACGCCCTGACCCCGCCTGCGACCTCGCTCGGTACGTGACCCTTGAGGCGGAGGCCCGTGAGGAGCGAGGCCATTTCCGCCGGCGTCGCGCTTCCGTCCATGAACTGGTCGAACGCCTGCTCGGCCTCGAAGGCGGTCAGGTCTTCCCCCGAGACCACTTTGGCGAGCACGGGCTTGAGGTCGAAGCCCCCCCGGGGCTGGGTGATATCCGTCATTTCGGCTCCCCTCGGCAGAGGGATTTCGAGGCGCGTTCGGACGACCCGAGGCAGGACCGGACCGAGCGCCCCAAACCCCCCGGATTTCGAGAAAAGAAGGCGGTTCGACCCTCGCTTGACAACCTCCTGCCCCCCTCTACCTTCGGGGCGTGGAACCCGGTCAGGAGATTCGCTTCAAGCTGGTCCTCCAGTACGACGGCTCTCGCTTCTTCGGATGGCAGATCCAGAAGAGCGAGCGCACGGTACAGGGAGAGATCGAGGCCGCGCTCGAGCACCTGACGGGCGAGCGCCGTCCTTTGACGGGCTCCGGACGCACGGATCGGGGAGTCCACGCCACCGGGCAGGTCGCTGCCGTCAGCCTGCCGTCCCGGTGGAGCAGTGCCGAGCTCAAGAGAGCGCTGAACGCGGTTCTCCCGACCGATATCTGGGTGCAAGAGATCCACAGGGTCCACAGAGACTTCCATCCCCGCTACGATGCGCTGGAGCGCTCGTACCGCTACCGTGTGGGGACGGCCGAAGAGACACGGTCGCCCTTCCATCGATCGTGGTGCTGGCCACTCGGCGCCGAGCTCGATCCGCAGCCCATGAACGAAGCGGCCGGGGCCCTCCCCGGCCGTCACTCTTTCAAGTCCTTCAGGAAGGAAGGTCAGCCCGAGCGCGGTGAGGAATGCACGGTGGTCTCGGCCGGATGGAAGGCCTGGGACGGCCTGGGGATGACCTTCGAGATCACCGCCGACCGATACCTCCATCACATGGTGCGGTATCTCGTGGGCACCATGGTGGACATCGGGCGGGGCAGGCGCCCGCTCGAGGACTTCCAGGAGCTGCTGACCGACCCCGACGGCGCGCTCACGACTTCCCCACCCGCTCCTGCCGCCGGACTCTTCCTGATCCGTGTCGATTATCCCGACACGCAAACCCCCACGACACGCGAACCCGACGAGGCGAACGCCACACGATGAAGATCTTCCTCGACACTGCCGATGTCTCCGAAATCCGACGCGCGGCCGAAGCCGGACTGATCGACGGAGTCACCACGAACCCTTCTCTGATGGCGAAGGTGGCTGGGAATCGAGAGCCGAACGACATCTTCCTCGAGATCTGCGAGACGGTCGACGGACCGGTGAGCGCCGAGGTCGTGGCACTCGATACGGATACGATGATCGAGGAGGGCAAGCGCCTCGCGGCCATCCACGAGAACATCGTGATCAAAGTCCCGCTCACCGAAGAGGGGCTGCGGGCCTGCCGCGCTTTTCGGGAGGACGGCATCCGCGTCAACGTGACGCTGTGCTTCTCGGCCACCCAGGCGCTCCTCGCCGCGAAGGCCGGGGCGACCTACATCTCGCCCTTCGTCGGGCGGGTCGACGATATTTCGTGGGACGGGATGGAGCTGATCAGTCAGATCCGGCAGGTCTACGACAACTACGCGATCGATACGGAGATCCTGGCGGCGTCCATCCGACACCCTCAGCACATGGTCCAATCGATTCTGATGGGAGCGGATTGCGGCACCCTCCCGCCGAAGGTGCTGTACCAGCTCCTGAAGCACCCACTGACCGACATCGGCCTGGAGCGGTTCCTCGCCGATTGGGAGGCCCTGGGTAAGCAGATCTGACGCCCGCGTCAGCATCCCGGGAGAGAGACGAATGATCCGGAAGCCACGCCGCTCGCTGCCCACGATGGGCCTGTTCCTCGGAATCTCGTCCGGGATGCTCTCGAGCTGCTCGGAGGGAGGTCCGGAGACGACGCTCGAGCTGCAGGCCGAGACGGCCTCGGTCTTTCCTACGGCCCGGCGATCCTCTCAGGCTCCCGCACGGTCTCGAGAGATCGCGCAGTCCCGAGCCACGGCAATCGTCGAGGCCGCCGAGCGGGTCGCGCCCGCCGTGGTCTCCATCAATACGGCCCGAACCGAACAGGTGCGCACGCGCTCGTTCTTCACGCCCTTCGTGGTTCCGCGCCGCACCCAATCCCTCGGCTCGGGATTCGTCGTGAGCGCGGAAGGCCACATCCTCACCAACGACCACGTCGTTCGAGGGGCGGACGAGATTCTCGTGACCCTGCCCGACGGTCGCGACTTCACCGCCACCAAGGTCGGAGAGGATCAGCTCACCGACGTCGCCGTGCTCAAGATCGAGGGATCGGGGCTTCCGGTCGCAGCGCTGGGCACCTCCGACGGGCTGATGATCGGCGAGTGGGCGATCGCCATCGGCAATCCGTTCGGCAATCTCTTTTCGAACACGGAGCCCAGCGTGACCGCGGGCGTCATCAGCGCCGTGGATCGGCACATCGTGCCCGGAGACGACGATCAGGTCGTCTATCTCGGCATGATCCAGACCGACGCCTCGATCAACCCGGGCAACTCGGGTGGCCCACTGGTGAACTCGCTGGGCGAGGTCATCGGCGTCAACTCCTCGATCTTTTCCCGCAGCGGCGGGAGCGAGGGCCTGGGCTTCGCGATTCCCATCGACCGGGCGCTCCGCATCGCCGACGATTTGATCCGGCTCGGCGAGGTGCGCCGGGCGTGGCCGGGCTTCGATGTCGAAGCCGGCGAAAGGGACCGCTTCGGACGGACTCGGGGAGTCGTCGTCGGCGGCGTCGACGAGACGTCCGTGGCAGCCGGATCCCTGCGTCCAGGTGACCGGATCGTTTCGCTGAACGGCAACCGCCTGGTGACGCCACTCGACTTCGAGGCGGAGCTGATGGACCTTCGGCCCGGCGACGACCTCAACGTGGAGGTCGAGGGGCGCCCCGGCCCGCTCCGGCTCACCGTGGCCGATCTGCCCTCGGTCACGGCGGAGCGCGTCACCTTCGAGAACCTGATGGAGCTCGTCACCGTCACGACAGGCATCCAGCGGGAACGCAATCTGGTCCGCGCGCAGGGTGCGCTCGTGACGTCGATCGATCCCAGGCTGCAACGCGTGCTGCGGCTGCGCGAGGGTGACGTCATTCTCCAGATCAACCGCACGGCGATCACCAGCGCGGAGCAGACGACCCGCCTGCTCGCCCGCGTCTCCGGGCGGGTCGTCATCTACTTCGAGCGCGACGGCGAAGTGTTCCTCTCGCAGTTCAGAATCTGAGGCGGTCCTTGAGCACCGAATACAGACATCCGCTCGCAGAACGCTACGCGTCGAGCGAGATGCAGGAGATCTGGGGGCCGGTCCACCGCTTCGGCGTTTGGCGACGCCTCTGGCTCGCCCTCGCCGAGGCCCAGCAGGAGCTCGGGCTTCCCGTGTCGGACGAGGCGCTCGACCAGATGCGCGACGGCCTGGACGATCTCGATCTGGACAGGGCCGCCGAATACGAGCGTCGCTTCCGGCACGACGTCATGGCGCACGTCCATCTCTTCGGGGACGTCGCCCCGGCAGCCAAGGGCATCATCCACCTCGGTGCCACGAGCGCCTTCATCGGGGACAACACGGATCTGATCCAGCACCGTGAGGCGCTGCAGCTGACCCGGGATCGGGTCGTGCGCTGCATCGAGCTCCTCGCGGGCTTCGCCAGAGCGCATCGCGACCTGCCGACACTGGGCTACACGCATTTCCAGCCCGCCCAGCCGACGACGGTCGGAAAGCGGGCGACGCTCTGGATCCAGGATCTCCTGCTCGATCTCGAGGAGATCAACCATCGCCTCGAAGTGCTCCGGTTCCGGGGTGTCCGAGGCACGACGGGTACCCAGGCCTCCTTCCTCGAGCTCTTCGAGGGAGACCACGGGAAGGTCGACGCGCTCGACAACGCCGTCGCCAGGAAGATGGGCTTCGAGAAGCGCTACGGCGTGAGTGGTCAGACCTACCCTCGGAAGGTGGACGCAGCGGTCCTGGGGACGCTGGCCGGACTCGCGGCTTCGACTTCCAAGCTGGGACACGATCTGCGCATCCTGGCGCATCTGAGGGAGGTCGAAGAGCCCTTCGAGTCCGAGCAGATCGGCTCCTCGGCGATGCCCTACAAACGGAACCCCATGCGGGCCGAGCGCATCTGCGCGATGTCACGGCACGTGATCACGCTCTCGCTGGATCCGCTTCAGACCGCCGCCACGCAGTGGCTCGAGCGAACGCTCGACGACTCGGCGAATCGCCGATTGTCGATCCCCGACGCGTTCCTGGCGATGGACGGCGTGCTGGTGCTGGTGGAGAACGTCGCCGGCGGGCTCGTGGTGAACCCCGCGGTGATCGCCGCGAACCTGAAGGAGCACCTCGCGTTCATGGCGTCGGAGACGATCCTGATGCAGGCCACGTCGGCCGGTGGAGACCGCCAGGCCCTGCACGAGCGCATTCGCCGGCACGCCATGGCCGCAGCCAAACGAATGAAGGAGGAGGGCGCGCCCAGCGACCTGCTGGACCGCATCGCCTCCGACGCAGCCTTCGGGATGGACCGAGCGGAGCTCGAAGCGCTGACCGATGCGCATCGCTTCGTCGGTCGCGCCCCCGAGCAGGTGGACGAGTTCATGGAGAGCTGGGTCACACCGGCGATCGAACCCTTTAGAGAACAAGCCCTGAGCCGCCTAGGAGAGCCCGATGTCCGAGTCTGACGCCACCGTCGTCCGCACCCAGTTGCCTCTCGTGCTCCTCCATCGAGGGAAGGTTCGGGACGTGTACGAGGTCGACGACGAGCGGCTTCTGATGGTCGCGAGCGACCGCGTGAGCGCCTTCGATGTCGTCCTGGACCAGCCGATCCCGCGCAAGGGTGAGGTGCTCACCCAGGTCACGGCGTGGTGGCTCGATCAGCTGAGCGACCTGACCGATCACCACCTGATCTCGGTGTCCCCCGAGGAGATCGTGCGCCAAGTGCCCGCACTCGGCGACACCGTGGCCCAGTGGGCGCGACGGAGCATGCTCGTGCATCGCACGAAGCCGGTGCTCGTCGAGTGCGTCGTGCGCGGCTACCTCTCGGGCTCGGCCTGGCGCGAGTATCGCGACACGGGCACGCTCGCGGGCGAGCCGCTGCCGGAGGGACTCGTCGAGAGCGACCGTCTCGACCCGCCCATCTTCTCGCCGGCCACGAAGGCGCAGGAGGGCGAGCACGACGAGAACATCACCTTCGACCGCGTGCGCGAGGAGCTCGGCGACGCGCTGGCCGATCGACTCCAGTCCCTCTCGCTGGCCATCTACGGCCGAGGTGTGGAGCAGGCTCACGAGAGGGGCATCATCCTGGCCGACACGAAGTTCGAGTTCGGGCATGACGCCTCGGGCCGGCTTCTCCTCATCGACGAGGTCCTGACCCCCGATTCGTCCAGGTTCTGGCCGGCGGAGCGCTACGAGCCCGGGAGAGGTCAGCCGTCGCTCGACAAGCAGCCGATCCGGGACTTCCTCGATACGCTCGAGGATTGGGACAAGCGTCCGCCTCCCCCCGAGCTGCCCGATCACGTCGTCGACGCGGCGACGACCCGGTATCTCGAGATCTTCCGGCGGCTCACGGGAGTGGAGCTGAACGACTACGAGGCTCCGAGGTTCGCCTGATGCGCTTCGCGCCGGAGGGGCTCCCCTTCATCCTGGCCGGGCTGATCCTGGCTTTGGCGGGGTGGAGCTCGCTTCTCCTCCTGCCGCGTGCGGCGGGCGTCTCGCTCGGCGTGCTGTTCACGGTGCTCGCGCTCTTCGTCTCGTGGTTCTTTCGCGATCCGGAGCGGACCGATCCCGGCGGCGAGACCACCGTGGTCGCCCCCGCGGACGGGAAGGTGATCGACATCGTCGAGGTGAACGAGCCGACGGTTTTCGGTGGGCCCGCAAGGCGCATTTCGATCTTTCTCTCGGTCTTCAACGTGCACGTGCAACGGGCGCCGGTGGCCGGAGAAGTCGTCCACCGGGACTACCACCCCGGAGGGTACGCGGTCGCCTGGCACCCCAAGGCGAGTGACGAGAACGAGCGTGCGTCGGTCGGGATCCGCACCGCTTCGGGACCGGTGCTCGTGAGGCAGATCGCGGGGCTCATCGCACGGCGTATCGTGACCTATCCCGAGGAAGGCGACACCTTGAGGCGAGGTGAGAGGATCGGCCTGATCCGCTTCGGATCGCGGGTCGACCTCTTCATCCCCCTGAGCTGGGAGGTGCGCGTGGAGCCCGGTGACGCCACTGTTGGGGGCGAAACCGTGATGGCCGGAGCCGTCGTCCCGGCCCCAGCGGCCGGAGTCGCGGAGCCCGATACGTCGGAGAAGGAGGACGAAGCGTGAATCCGAAGCGCCCCCAGCTGCAGAGGGGCATCATCATTCTGCCCTCCGCCTTCACCTTGGCGAACCTGTTTTTCGGGTTTTACGCGATCGTGGCGTCGACCCGGGGCGATTACGAGTGGGCGGCCTGGTTCGTCGTCTGGGCCGCGGTCCTGGACATGCTCGACGGTCGCGTGGCCCGCTTCACGAGGACCGGATCCGCCTTCGGCGGGGAGCTGGACTCCCTGGTCGACGCCATCAGCTTCGGTGTCGCCCCCGCATTCATCCTCTACTCGGTGTTCTACGCGGACGGCGCCTGGGGCTGGCTGCTGCCCTTCGCGTACGTCGCCGCCGTCGTGGTGCGGCTCGCCCGCTTCAACGTCGAGCAGGGTGGCGAGGCGAAGCGTCACTTCCTGGGGCTTCCCTCCCCCACGGCCGGGATGATCCTGGCCACGTACTACCCGTTCAGCCAGACGCCCTTCTTCGAGGCCACGCTCTCGGCACTGCCGTGGTCTCAGATCATGGGCGTGGCGATCATCCTGCTCTGCGCCCTGATGCTGAGCCACGTGCCCTACCCGATGGTCCCGCGGATCAGCCTCTCGACGCCGAAGGGGATCGCGACCTCGCTGTGGCTCTTCGGCAACATGGTCGCGGCGCTCACCGTGCCGCGCTATCACCTCTTCCCGATCCTGCTCCTCTACACGACTTGGGGTCTGCTCACCTCGGTGATCCACGGGCTTCTCGAGCGTCTTCCCGAGAAGGACCCGCTTCTGGACGAGGAGGATGACGAAGAGTCCCGCGCCGAAGTGCGGACGCTGGATTACGGAGATCTCACCCCGCGCAACTACAAAGCGAGCGCGACGACACCCGAACCCTCGGAGAACTGACACTTGGACTCGTTTCGACTCGAGATCCGCATCGTACCACGACCGGGCCTTCTCGACCCGGAAGGCAAGGCGATCACCAATGCCCTTCACTCGCTCGGCTGGGACGGCGTGCACGACGTGCGCGTCGGAAAGGTCATGCACATGGACATCGAAGCCGCATCGAGCGAGGCGGCCGTGGCCGAGGCCGAGGCGATGTGCCGGAAGCTTCTCGCCAATCCCGTGACCGAGGATTTCCAGGTGGAGCTGGCGCACACGCAGGAGACCGCATGAAGGTCGCCGTCGTTCGCTTCCCAGGCTCGAACTGCGACCAGGACGTCTTCGAGGCGGTCCGGATGGTCGGCGGAGAGCCCGACTACGTCTGGCACCGTGAGACGGAGCTGGGTCAGGTCGACGCCGTCATGCTGCCGGGAGGCTTCTCCTACGGGGACTACCTACGGGCCGGTGCGATCGCGACGATGAGCCCGATCATGGAGGCCGTGAAGCGCTTCGCGTCCTCGGGCGGCCCGGTCCTCGGCATCTGCAACGGCTTCCAGATGCTCTGCGAAGCCGGCCTGCTGCCCGGTGCGCTCCTCAGAAACAACCACCTCAAGTTTTCGAGCCAAGACGTGTATCTCATTGTCGAGAATGCAGATACGATGTACACCTCGGGCTATGAGGCAGGTGACGTCCTGCGGATTCCGATCGCGCACGCGGACGGCAACTACCACGCCGACGCCGAGACGCTCGATCGACTCGAATCGGAGGGGCGCGTCGTCTTCCGCTACTCCGACCG
>JBDHII010000070.1:0-13066 GCA_039587515.1 Gemmatimonadota bacterium | reverse complement strand
CACGCCGACATGGGCGACTGGCTCGGCGAGGCCGTGATCGCGCTCTGCGAGTCGGCCCGAGTGGGCCCTTCGCGTGTCGAGGCGATCGGGTCGCACGGCCATACCGTCTGGCACGAGCCTCCGAGCTCCGGTCGGTCCGGTGCCACGCTGCAACTCGGAGACGCGGCCCGGATCGCGGAGCGCACGGGCATCGATGTCGTCCACGACTTCCGGGCGCGCGACATGGCGGCCGGAGGACACGGCGCGCCGCTCGTCCCGTGGGTCGATCACGTGCTCTTCACGGACCCGAGCAACGCCCGCGCGATCCAGAATCTGGGTGGGATGGCGAACGTCACGTGGCTCGCTGCGGGGGGCCGTGAAGCACCCGTCGCGTTCGACACCGGTCCCGGCGTCGCGCTCATCGACGCGGCGACCGAGATGGCGACTTCCGGCGCGTGGACTTTCGACAGAGACGGCCACCTGGGCGCGCGGGGACGCGCCTACGGGCTGGTCCTCGGGCGATTGCTCGAACATCCCTTCTTCGCCGAGACGCCGCCGCGGTCGACCGGCCGGGAGACCTTCGGCCGGCCGTTCGTGAAGTCCGTGGTCGAGGAGCTCCGGCCGACGAGCAAGGAGGACTGGTGCAACGTCATCGCCACCTTCACGGAGTTGACGGCGCGCAGCATTGCGCAGGCCTACAAGCGTTGGCTGTCGCCGCGCCCGATCGACGAGGTCTTCCTCACGGGAGGGGGCGCGCGGAACCCGACGCTCGTGGGTGCGATCGCGCGGGCGCTCGATCCGCTTCCCATCCAGCCTCGTGACGCGCTGAAGGTGGACCCCGACGCCCGGGAGGCGATGGCCTTCGCGGTATTGGCCTGGGCGCACCTGACCGGTCGGTCGGGCAACGTGCCGGGTGCCACGGGAGCGCGTCGATCTCGCGTGCTCGGGAGTTTCGTCCCCGGCAGCGGGCGGTGAAGGAACCCGGACCCGTCGAAGCCTCCCGTGCGGAGGCCGCGGACCGCCCCGCGTGGCTGACGCCCGTGCTGGGCGTGTCGGTCGTCGCGCTCGCCGCGTCGATGCTCTGGCTCGCGCTGAACCCGGCGCCACACAACGGCGGCGACAATGCGGGCTACCTCACCCTCGCACACTCCCTGCTGGAGTCGGGTGACTACGTCGACCGTTGGCACGTTTCGGAGCCGGCCCACACGAAGTATCCGCCGCTGTACCCGCTCGTGCTCGCCGGCGCGATGGCCCTCGGTGCGGGCACCTGGGGGGCGTTCAAGGTCTTGAGCCTGATCTTCGTGGTCGCCTCGGCCGCAGTGGTCTACCTGTGGGTTGCGGAGCGCCGCAGTCCGTGGGGAGCCGCTGCGGTGGCGCTGATGATCGCGATTTCCCCGGCCTTCGTCTGGGCCAGCAGCTGGATCCTTTCCGATCCACTCTTCGTGTTCCTCACGCTCTTCGCCCTCTGGGCGCTGGAGCGGGGTGAGGCCCGGCGCGAGGGAGAGGAGGCTCGCCCGGTCTGGACCGTCCTGGGGGCTGCGGCAGCGATCCTGTCCACCTTCGCGCGGACCGCGGGACTGCCGCTGATCCTGGCGGTCGGGCTCTATTGGGCTTTTCGACGCCGTTGGAGGGCGCTGGCCGGCTTCGGTATCGGGTTCGCGGTGCCGTCGCTCCTCTGGTGGCTCCGTGCGCGCGGCGTGGGCGACGTGCAGTACGTCTCCGAATTCTGGATGGTCGATCCCTACCAGCCCGAGCTCGGGCGAGCCGGGTTCGGCGATCTTGTCGCGCGCGTCTGGCAAAACGCTCAGGGTTACGCGCTCGAGCACATTCCCGCCGGCCTGACTTCCTATCCCGCTGGATTCTTGAGCGTGATCGGCCTGCTCCTCTTCGTTTTGGCGTCAGCCGGGTGGTTGGCCAGATCGAGGCGCAAGCTCGGCGTGACAGAGATCTTCGCCCCGGTTTACCTGGGTCTGATTCTGCTTTGGCCCGTCGTGTGGTCCGGCGACCGCTTCGCCCTGCCGCTGTATCCGCTCGTGCTGTTCTTCGCCTGGGAGGGGCTCGACCTGGCCTTGGGCCGAGTGGGCCGCTGGGCTCCGACGCTGGCGGCGGCGGCCTTGGCCTCCGTTCTCTCGATCCCGGCGCTCCAGGGGTGGTCGCGGTCCGTCGAGCAGGCCGAGGCGTGTAGGGCGGCGGTGGCGAGCAATGGGCCGTTCGCGTGCTACCACTCGGGCTACCTCGAGTTCGTGGCGGCTTCGCGCTGGCTTGGAGAGAACGCCGTGGACGGTGCCGCCGTCTTCGTGCGCAAGCCGCGGATCTTCCATGTCCTCAGTGGGCTTCGAAGCCGCACCTACCCGTTCACGCAAGACGCGGCGCAGTTCCTCCGGGAGGCCGAAGCCCTGGGAGTCGGGTACGTGATTCTGGATCGCGTGGACCGGTTGGGCCTCACCTACGTCGGGAGTGTGGTTTCCCAGCGACCGGATCGCTTTTGCTCGTTGGTGGGCTTCGGGAGCGAGACCGGGCCCAGGACCGAGGTGCTCGGGCTGATGGCGGAGCCGCCGGCCGGCGTGAGCAGGAGTGGGGAAGGGGCTACGGCCGGAATCGGGATGTGCGGCCCCGAATGGGTCACGAAGCAGCCGCGGGGGCTACCCCCCTACTCCGCTTCCGCGCTGCCGCTCCTGAGCCTGCCTTCACCGTAAAGGACTCCCAATGTCGCCCCGAAGACGAGGTTTTCGGTCAGGGTCTCGGCGGTGAAGCCGTCGCTGCCGAGCAGGACACCGAGCACGGGGATGGTCCGTCGCGGGCTCGCGGCGCCGAGGACCTCGTCGAGTCCACCCATGGGTGCCACCAGATACTCCAGCACGCCGAAGGTCAGACCTCTCATCAGTGCGGACCCCGGAAGGTGCGGCTCGAGCACCGCGCCGTACAGAATCCCGCGACCGGTGCCGGCAAGGATCTCGGGCGTCGGATCGGGGGGCTGGCTACTGTTCTGTTCTGTCCGGAAGGCCCCCCGCAGGATCGCCAGCGCCGTGGCAGCGCCTGCACCCGCGACCGCCGCCCGGATCAGGCGCCAGGAGCTGGGCGCCGAGCGCCCGGGAAGCACGCCCAGGACGCGGCCGGCGAGAGCGGTCGCACTGGTGGACAGCAGCGTATCGAGGAGCGCCTCGGTGCGGATCGAGGGGGCTCGGCGCTTGGAGCGGTCCGCATCGGAAGGCTCGCGCTTGACCGGCGAGCGAAGTCGTGCAGACTCGAGCGCGTACCCGATTCGGTACCAGGGATCGTTGGAATCGGACATCGGAGCCCGGTGAAGATCAGAGACACGACGAGTGATAGAAAAACGGTGACGCGTCTGGCCACGATTGACAAGGCCGTCAGACGTTTCCGCCCCGTATTCGTGGCCGCTGCGCACCTGCTGATCGGGGGCGCGACGTCTGCGTCGGCACAGGCCCCGCCTCCCGACGGCGAATGGAGCACCCTCGTCACGCCCCACTTCGAGGTGACCTTCCCCTCCGAGCTGGAGGCCTTGGGCCGTCGGGCCGCCGAACGGTCGGAAAGGGCCTGGAGCGTGCTCTCCGAGCGCTTCGTCGATCCGCCGCGCGGGATGATCCAGCTGCTCGTCACGGACCACGTGGACTTCTCCAACGGCTCTGCCCGATGGGCACCGTACGACCAGATCGTCATCTACGCGCGGCCTCCGATGGAGGGTTACGGGCTCTCCTACTTCGACGACTGGCTCGAGCTCGTCATCACGCACGAGGTGGCACACGTCTTTCACATGAACGAGGTGGGGTGGTTGGGGTCCCTCGGCCGTCGGATTTTCGGTCGGGTCTCGAGCGACTGGCCCATCGCTCCCAACTACTCGACACCGAAGTGGTTCGTGGAAGGGCTGGCGACGTACTACGAGTCACTCACGACCGAGTCCGGGCGCGTGAAGGGCAGCCGGAACGAGATGATCCTTCGGACGGCTGCGCTGGAGGGTGGCTTCGAGCGATTGGACCAGGCGTCCGGGATCTCGCCGGTCTGGCCGTCGGGACAGACTCGGTACGTCTACGGCTCGGAGTTCCTGCAGCACATCGCCGGTGATTCGGGACCGGAGTCGATCACGGCGTTCGCCGAGAACGTGGGCGGACAGTGGTTCCCCTACCGGATCAACTCCGCTGCCACGGACGCCTTCGGGATCTCGGTTTCAGACGCGTACCGGGAGTGGTCGGAGCTTCGCCGGCGTGAGGCCGAAAACACCGTCGAGCAGTTGCGTGCGTACGCGCCGCTTTCCGAGCCGGAGGCGATCACCCGGGGGTCACGGCAGGCCTATTATCCCCGGGTCTCTCCGGATGGAAGCCGGCTCGCGTACATCCGGTCGGACGGGAGGTCCGACTGGCAGGTGCGCGTTGCCGAGCCGGACGGAACGGGAGATCGCAAGCTTTCCAGGGTCAGTAGCAACGCCAACTTCGACTGGCTGCCCGACGGTGGACTCGTCGTGGCACAGTTGGAATTCACGGATCGCTACCACCTGCGGTCCGGGCTGGCCCGGATCTCTTCCGAAGGGCGGGAATCCTGGCTGGTGCGGGGAGCTCGGCTCGATCAGCCGAGCGTGTTTCCGGACGGAAACGCGCTCGTCGCGGTCCAGGACTCGGCCGGGACCAACCGGCTCGTCCGGGTCGACACCGGCACGGGGGAGATCACGGCCCTCACCGATGCGCGGGAGGACGTGCACTGGTCGTACCCGGCCGTTTCGCCGAACGGTCGCTGGATCGCGGCGGCCCGATGGACGCCCGGGGCCTTCTACGACCTCTGGCTGCTGGACGCGCGCGGTCGATCCGTCCGACGCATCACCGAGGATCGCGCCGTGGATCAGGCTCCGGCCTGGTCACCCGGCGGAGACGCCCTGTTCTGGTCCTCGGATCGAAACGGGATCCCGAACCTCTACGCCGTCGCCGTGGAGCCTTCCACGGGCGAGACGGGTGTCCTTAGGCAGGTGACGAACATGACCGGCGGCGCAGCCTTTCCTTCGGTGGACCCCGACGGTCGATGGATCTACTTCTCCTCGTATCACGTCGAAGGCTGGGACGTCGAGCGGCTGCCCTTTCTTCCCGAATCCTGGTTCGACCCGCTGCCGGAGGCGGCGGAGTACATCCAGGGTGGAGAGGCGGGCCCCGAACGCTACGCGCGGATGCAGCCGGGCGAGGTCCGGCCGTATGATCCGCTCTCCACCCTCCGCCCGACCTTTTGGGAGCTGACTTACGAGGAGCCGATCCGGCGGGGTGGTCGAAGGATCCAGAAGGAGGGGATCGGCTTCCGGACCTCACAGACCGATCTCGTCGGGCGCCACAGCTACGACCTGGGTGCGACCTTCCGATCCTCCGGTCGGACGGACCTGACCGGGCAGTACACCTTCCGCGGGCTGGGGAATCCCCACCTGACCCTGGATTTCGACCAGCGCCATTTCACGGATGGGCCCTTCGGTCTCGGCGGGGGAGAGGTGCCGGCGGACACGGTCTACCTCACGCAGCGTGAGCGGTCGGTCGGTCTCTCCGTACCCTTCGCACGTCAGCGGATGCGGAGCCGCGTCGATTTCTCGCTGGGTGCACGGCACCTTTGGGAGTCCGTGGGCTTCCTGGGGCTCGATCTCTCCGAAAGCTCGATCTCTCCGTCCCGACCGGAGAGCCGATTCGGCGAGGTCTCGGCGACGCTGGGCTTTACGACCGCTCGCGGTTACGCCTTTTCGACCTCGCGGCAGAAAGGCGTGGCCGGCCTCGTACGGGGTCGGGTTCGTGAGGAGTTGGCCCTCGCCGATTCCCTCACCGGCGAGCCCGGTCGTGACCGAAGCGTGCGAGACCTGATCGGCCGCTTGGAGCTCTTCACCCCCGTTTCCGGATTCGGGTTCAGCGATCACACGTTGGCCCTCCGTGTGGCGGGTGGCGCCGCCTATGGCCCGGGCGCCAACGCCTTCAGCTTCTCCGTCGGGGGCTCGAGCGGACGTCCCGAGGGGATCTCGGGTCTCGAGCTTTTCGGGGGACGATCCTTGTTCTTCCCCGTCCGTGGGTACTTCTCGGGCGAGCGTCGCGGGCGCTACGCGTGGACGGCGACGGCCGAGTACCGGATTCCGCTGCTCAATGTGCACCGGGGTTTCGGTCTGTTCCCGTTCCACATGGACCGAATCTCCGGGATCGGCTTCTTCGATGCCGGCAACGCCTGGGGCCCCGTTCGACCCGAGCTGGAGCTTCGGAGCTACGACAACCCGAGAGGGCGGCCGCTCGCCTCCGTGGGAGCCGAGCTGCAGGCCGAGCTCCTCTTCCTCTTCAACTCCCCGCTTACGGTTCGAGTCGGCGCAGCGCACCGCCTCCTGAACCTGCCGGGCGAAGGATTCTACATCCGCGTCGGGACGACCTTCTGAGGTTTCTGCGGGTGCTTGCCGGAATCAGCATCCGGGCCGGGAGGTCTGGATCTCGAAGACCCTCCCTTCCTGGAGGGGGTACACCGTATAAAGGGTGACTGCCGAACCCCGGTGCGCGACCATGATGATCACGGAGGCGACGCGCCACGGCGCAGGGGGAATGCCCCTGAAGAGGCACACCTCGACGCCCGTGGAGAGTGTGACATACGCTCCGGAGACGAGTTCGTCGATCGAACGGGGCAGCGCGTACTCGATCGACGCGTAGGCCTCGACGGCGTGTTGAAGGTTTCGAAGATCGGATCGGGCGACCTCTATGAAGGTCTTGTCCCTCGCAGCCCTGAATGAGGGTACTGCGATCGAGGCGAGGACCCCGACGATGACCGTGGCCACGAGAAGCTCCACCAGGGTGAAGCCCCGTGACACCCGGCCGACGGGATCGTGCGGCACCGGTGCCTCCTCTTTCGAGTCGGCCCCCTCGGTTGCGGGCCTACTGCAGGCTTCGGGCCCGACCGCCCCGGGATCTGTTGTCCGAGCAACCGGAAAAACTGTTGACCCCAAGATATGGGGTATGTACAATGGTCCTGCCTCAAGATTTCGTGGTTGCTCGAGGGTTTTTCCACACGGCAAAATGACTGGCGAAGCGCTGCTTCGCCGGTTTTCAACGTCTTAGGGGGTAAGTTTTTTGCACTTTTCCACACATGGGAGCGCCCAGTAGATGACGTCTGAGTCCCGTGCCAGAGAGCCCTACGTCTTCGACGACAATGTCCCGGACGATCTGCCGATTGCCGACCTGACCGAGAACGCACGCCTGGTCTTGGCGAAGCGTTACCTCAAGAAGGACGAGAACGGGGATCCCGTCGAGGATCCGGAGACGATGTTTTGGCGTGTCGCGCGCGTCATCGCCGAGGCTGATACCGCCTACGGAGCCTCCGAGGCTGCCGTGGAAGAGCTCGCCCGCCAGTTCTACGATCTCATGACCACGGGGAAGTTCGAGCCGAACTCTCCCACGCTCATGAATGCAGGTCGGCCCCTCGGACAGCTCTCGGCCTGCTTCGTGCTGCCCGTGGAAGACGCGCTCTCGAACGGTCAAAGCGGGATCTACGACACCCTCAAGTCGATGGCACTCGTGCACCAGTCTGGCGGAGGCACCGGCTTCTCCTTCTCCCGGTTGCGGGCGGAAGGAGCCACGGTGCGCTCCACCATGGGTGTCGCGAGCGGCCCGGTGTCGTTCATGCGGCTGTACGATGCCAGCACGGAGGTGGTGAAGCAGGGTGGAACTCGTCGCGGTGCGAACATGGGGATCCTTCGCGTCGATCATCCCGACATCCGATCCTTCATCACCTGCAAGGACGACACCTCACAGGTCACCAACTTCAATATCTCCGTGGCGATCACCGACGACTTCATGGAAGCGGTGAAGCGGGGAGAGGATTACGACCTGATCGATCCGAAGTCCGGGGAGGTCGTCGGGCAGGAGGATGCCCAGGCGATTTTCGACATGATCGTTCACGGCGCGTGGAAGACCGGCGAGCCCGGAACGTTCTTCATCGACCGCGCCAACGAGTTCAACCCGGTGCCCGCGCTCGGTTCGTACGAGGCGACCAATCCCTGTGGCGAGCAGCCGCTTCTGGCGTACGACGTCTGCAATCTGGGCAGCATCAACCTCGGCAAGTTCGCGACGAACGGAGGCGACACCTCCACGCCTCCCGAGGAACGGATCGACTGGGACAGCCTGAAACAGGTCGTGCACCTCTCGATTCACTTCCTCGACAACGTCATCGACGCAAACCGCTACCCGCTCGACGAGATCACCGCGCTCGCGCAAAAGATTCGTCGGGTCGGGTTGGGTGTCATGGGGTGGGCCGACATGCTCGTTCGGCTCGGAATCCCTTACGACACGCCGGAAGCCATCGAGATGGCGCGTACCGTCATGGGTTTCGTCAACGAGGAGTCGCGCAAGGCCTCGGAGCGGATCGCAGAGACCCGAGGCGTTTTCCCGGCCTGGGACGAATCGATCTGGGGACCCGACGAGGCGTGCGCACGAACCGGAAACCGTGAGCGGGTCCGCCCGGAACGCAGGCTTCGGAACTGCAACCTGACGACGGTAGCGCCTACGGGAACGATCTCGATCTTCGCAGGATGCTCGGGTGGCATCGAGCCGCTCTTCGCTGTGGCATTCATGCGCAATCAGGCGGGCGCGATGATGCCCGACGTGAACCCGGACTTCGTGGCGAGGGCCAAGGCCGAAGGCTGGTTCTCGGACGAGCTCATGGAGCGCATTGCCGAAGAGGGCCACATCCACTTCGAGGAGGTGCCCGAAGAGGTCCAACGCGTGTTCAAGACGGCCCACGACATCACGCCCGAATGGCACGTCCGTATGCAGGCCGCGTTCCAGGAGCACGTCGACTCCGCGATCTCGAAGACCACGAACTTCCCGTTCGAGGCGTCCGAGAGCGACGTCCGTGCGATCTATGAGCTGGCCTTCGACCTCGGTTGCAAGGGCGTCACCGTCTACCGTGACGGATCGCGGCCCATGCAGGTCCTGTCCACCGGTAAGACGGGTAGAACCGCCGAGGAAGACGCCGCAGAGGCCTCCGCCGTGGTTATCGAGCTCGAGCAGCATCTGGCGGATGCCCGTGCCGAGCTCCACCGGCTGCGGATCGAGCTCGAGGAGCTCGCGGAGGGTCAGGAGGAACACGATCTGACTGCCCGGGCACAGCGGCACAAGCGGCAGCGTCCCGCGATGCTGCGCGGTCGAACCCAGAAGATGAACTCACCACTCGGCGATCTCTACGTGACGATCAACGAGGACGAGTCCGGGCGTCCCTTCGAGATGTTCTGCACGCTCGGCAAGGCCGGTGGGGCCGCCATGGCCGATGCCGAGGCGATCGGCCGCCTGATCTCGTTGGCGCTGCGGTCGGGTATCCCGATCACCGCCGTTCGGGACCAGCTTCGCGGGATCTCCTGCGATCGTGCGGTGGGTGTGGGTCCCCACAAGGTCCTCTCGGCCCCCGATGCGATCGGTCAGGCGATCGAGCGTTACATCGCCGAGAAGGACGGGGTGCAGGAGGCACTGCCTCTCGGCGCTCCCGTCGGTTCGGTCGGAGGCATGCAGCCTCAGGCCTCCACGTCTTTCGGCCACGGGGCGAGCGTCCTCGGCAGCTGCCCGGAGTGTGGCGCCGGCCAACTTTCCTTCGAGGAGGGTTGTGTGAAGTGCCACATCTGCGGCTACAGCGAGTGCGGCTGACCCTCGAAGTCTGAGACGACAGCGAAGGGGGCGGCGTCCTTGGGGCGCCGCCCCCTTCTGCATTCCTCCGCCCTGGGCCTCACCGTCCGAGGGGGCCGTCCCGCGACGTACGGATGACCAGTGTGGGCAGCACGTCGCCCTCGACCGTCGCCAGCACGCCATCGGCCGCGGCCATGAGGCGGGCGGGTCCCGGAAGCAGCCAGCTTCCCCGGTAGGCGCCGTCGGATGCCGAATAGCGGTCGATCAGCCGCCGACGAAGCTCGGTCCGGCCCTCGAACAGGACCAGGAGCTCGTCCTCCACCAGAGCCGCACCCCGCACGCCGATGGCGGTCGCATCGACCTCCTCCACCAGAGCGGCACCGGCGCGGTAGATCCGGACACCGGGAAGGGGCAAGGGCTCGATGTAGGGGTGGAGCCGGTCGGAGCGGTCTCCCAGCCGACCGGAAACGAAGCCTCCGCCGAAGTAGAGCAGCGTGGCCAGCTTCCCGTCCGCTCCGGCCGCGACACCGTACCCTGCCGAAAGCCGGTGATGTCTGGGCCACCCGGTCCACGGATGCTCGAGGGTCCGCTGCGGATCACCCTCGGAGGACAGGACGACCAGTGCGGGCTCGGCTTCTCTCCTCAAGAGCAGTCTGCCGTCCGGCAGCCCGGACATCCCGACGATGTCGTCGAGCGTGTCCGGGAGGCTGCCCTCACTCAGGAGTCGACCTCGCGCATCCAGCCGAGTGAGTCGCAGCGACCGGCGATCGAGGATCCGGACATCGCCCTGCTCGTCCACGGCCAGGCCGATCGGCATCCGGAACTCCCCGGGTCCGTCTCCTCCGGTGCCGAACGTCCAGGAGAGTCGACCGTCGCGATCGAACGACTCGACCGCATGGCGGCCGTGGTCGTAGACGACGACGTGTCCTCCGCGTGTGGCGATGAGTCGAGGATCGAGGAGGATCGTGTCCTGAAGCCCGCCCTCCGTGCGGGCGTGCACCGGTGGAGCAAGCTCGATGACACGAGAATCCCGCGGTGGAGCGAGCTCGCACGCGCCGATGAAGAGGAAGCAGAGGGATCCCAGGCGGAGCAGTGGATCTTTGGACATACGGGCTCTCGAGTGAAGGTGAGGGGTCGGCGCCCGCACGGTGGGCTCCCGGATGTGCTCGTCTAACCCCTCGTCACGACCAGTACCATTCCTCCTTCACCTCGATGCATCCCTTCACGCTCCCTTCCACGACCTGGAACCCTCCGGTGGCGCTGGTGCAGATGCTGTACGTGTAGGTCCGGCACTTCACCTCGCCCGGCGCGAACATGCAGGTGGGGTTGCCGTTGTCGACCTCGATCGCGTGGCACTCCAGGCAGGGGTAGTACCAGAGCCGGCCATCGTCGTCGAAGGCCATATCCTGGGCGTTCAGCGTGACCGGACTGCCGAATTGCATCGCCGCCAGCCCTCCGGCGGTGACGGCGAGGACCATCAAGAGCGACCGCCATCTCTTCTTCGTGCTTACCATGCGACTCTCCTTGGATCGGGTGGTTGATTCGACCGGGCTTCCGACGTCCGTGCGGGCGCCAGGCGGTCGGGAGCGGCGCTCGGCTGTCGGAATCCCCCGTCCTGGAGAGTGGGTTCGCTCCCCCGCCTTCGAAGACAAGGTCGCGCTCGCGGCGGGTCGATCCCATGCGCGGACGGGCCACGTCCCGGATGCGCCGCGACCTCGGCTTGACCGTCCGGGCAGCGGAGCCCAATCTGACAGCCCCCCGTCTGCTCCCCGCCGCGGGCGAGCCGGTGTGAACTTTTCCGGGAGGCGCGGATGCCCGAGGTGACCTTGACCGTCAATGGCAAGGCGGTCGCGGCCGATGTGGAAGGTCGGACGCTACTCGTTCAGCTCTTGAGAGAGCAGCTCCAACTCACCGGCACGCACGTCGGCTGTGACACGAGCCAGTGCGGTGCCTGCGTGGTGCACGTCGACGGTCGTTCCGTGAAGAGTTGTACGATGCTCGCCGTGGAGGCGGAGGGTGCCGAGGTGACGACGATCGAAGGCGTCGCGCAGAACGGAAGCTTCCATCCGATGCAGTCGGCCTTCAACGAGCACCACGGGCTGCAGTGCGGCTTCTGCACGCCGGGCATGATCATGAGCGGCCTCGACCTCGTCTCGAACAAGCCGGACCCGACGGAGTCGGAGGTCCGTGAGTGGCTCGAGGGCAACCTCTGCCGCTGCACGGGCTACCACAACATCGTCAAAGCCATCCGATCCGCGGCTGCGGAGATGGGAGGTGGGGCATGAGCGACACCGGAATCGGGGCGGCGCTGCGCCGCAAGGAAGACGGCCGGTTCCTCACCGGTCGGGGACGGTACACGGACGACATCGATCGTCCGGGACAGCTGTACGGTTACGTCGTCCGCTCACCCGAGGCGCACGCCAAGATCGTCTCGATCGATGCCTCCGAGGCACAGGCCGCACCGGGCGTCGTCGCGGTGTTCACGGGCGCGGACATGGCAGAGGACGGAATCGGTGGGCTGCCGTGCGGATGGCAGATCCACAGCAAGGACGGCTCGCCGATGCACGAGCCGCCGCATGCGGCCCTGGTCGCGGATCGCGTACGTCACGTGGGTGACCAGGTCGCGCTCGTCGTGGCCGAGACGAAGGCCCAGGCGAAGGCAGGGGCGGCCCTGGTGTACGTCGACTACGAGCCTTTGCCGGCCGTGGCGAGCTCCACGCAGGCGACGGCGGAAGGCGCCCCGCTCGTTTGGGACGACATTGCGGGGAACGTCTGCTACGACTGGGAGCTCGGCGATCAGGCTGCCACGGATGCGGCGATCGAGTCGGCGGCCCACGTCGTCTCTCTCGACATCGTCAACAACCGCCTCATCCCGAACGCCATCGAGCCTCGTGCGGCGATCGGCGACTACGATCCCGTGGCGGACACGTACACGCTCTACACGTCGAGTCAGAACCCGCACGTCATCCGGCTCCTGATGGGTGCCTTCGTGATGGGAATCCCCGAGCACAAGCTCCGGGTGGTCTCAAAGGCCCGTGAAGTGGACGGCGGAGCGTTCGGAGTCCTTCATGTCGGACGCACACGGTCGCGATCACGTCACCCGGGCCGAGCTGGGCCTCGACGCCGAGGGGCGGTTCCTGGGCCTTCGCGTGCACACGGACGCGAACATGGGAGCCTATCTCTCGACCTTCGGACCCTCGGTTCCGACGTACCTGCACGCCACGCTCTTCGCCGGATGCTACACGACGCCAGCCATCTATGCGAACGTGCGCGCGGTCTTCACCAACACCGTTCCGGTCGACGCCTATCGCGGTGCCGGCAGGCCCGAGGCGGCTTCCATGCTGGAGCGCCTCGTCGACAAGGCGGCGCGTGAGCTCGGCATCGACCCGGTCGAGATCCGGCGCAAGAACTTCATCAAGCCCGATCAGTTCCCGTATCAGACGCCGGTGGCGCTCGAGTACGACATCGGG
>JBDHII010000069.1:0-13016 GCA_039587515.1 Gemmatimonadota bacterium | reverse complement strand
ACGCGAACTCGTTGGCAGGGGTCACGACCACGGGCGTGGACGTCACCTCGCTCCCGAGCTCCACACGCACGATGTCGGCCGCCCTTTCCGTCGCAAGCGAGATGCCCTCACGGATGAGGAGTTGGTCGTCCGCATTCAGCGGGAGGACCTCGTACACCCCCTTGTCCCGGGTCGCGACCACCTCCGCCTCCGTCCTGCTTCCGTCCGCCGGGATCCGCCGGGCGTCGTTCGACCCGCCTTCGATCCCGCGGTAATAGACGTAGGATCCATCCGGCGACCACGTCGGCCGGATCGCGCCGATCACGCCGTCCGTCAGCGGGGTCAGCGGACCGTCCGGCAGCTGCTTCACCCACAGCCTCTCGGCGTCGGGCGACCGCGAGATCCGCGCCACGACGCGACGGCCGTCGGGTGACAGCGCCACGTCGACGATGTCGTCGCCCGAAGACTCGGGATCGACCGGCTCACGAACCCCCGACCGGTTCACCCAGACCAGTCGCCAAAAGCCCGTCGTCTCCGCGCTCTCGCCCCTGAGGTACAGGAGCGTCCCGTCCCTGGACACCTGCATCTCCGAAGCATTGACCGACGCGACGACTCCGTCCATGAGCGGGACGGGCGGTCCGAGCTCCCCGGCATCTCGGTCGAGCGGGGCTGCGAACACGGCGCCGGTAACGTCCGTGTAGACGATGTGGCCGTCGGGGCCGGGCCAGGCACCTGCGACGTCGTCGAGCAGCTGGTGCACGGTGTCCGTGTCCAGGTCCACCAGCGACAGCACCGGTCTGCCCGGCGGGCACGGGGACGGCGCTCCGTCTTCGAGGCTGCAGCCGACGACGAGCACCGCACCGCCCCCCGGGAGTCCCACCGCCTTCAGCGGCCGGCCCACGTCGGCCTCCGTGGCCAACTGCCGCGGCTCTCCGCCGTCCTCCGAAATCCGCCAGAGGCTGAAGCTCCTGTCCTCGTAGATGATGGTCCCGTCCTCGAGCCAGGCCAGAGCGGGTCGGCTGTTGGCGGGTTGAATCACCTCGGCGAGCGCGACGGATGCCCCGCCGGTCACCGGCTGCTTCCGCAGGTCGTCCTCCTCGAAGAAGGCGAGCCACTGTCCGTCCGGGGAGAACATCGGGATGAAGCCGTTCACGTCCAGCCGATTCGCATCGGCCTGGTCGCCCTGCTTCCACCACAGCGATTCACCCCCGATGGTGTCGTGGAAGACGATATCCGACCCGTCCGGGCTCAGTGCCGTGAACAAGGCCAGCGCGAAGCGGGCGTTGTCGGTGAAGCCGCTGCCCAGCGTGATCCGCTGCCGCTCCACACCAGCCTCGTCGCCTCCAAGAGCGGTCCACGCCCAACCGGCGGCCAGCACGACCATCCCCGCGATCGCGCCGACGGCCACGCGCCGCCAACCCGTGCTCGCGCCCGCGGCCGCCGCCGCATCCGCTCCGTGCCGGAACGACGGATCGGCGAGCGCCCGCCCGAAGTCCTGCGCTCCGCTGAATCGGTCCGCCGGAAGCCGCTCGAGCGCACGGCGGATCGCCGCGTCCACGTGGGGGGGAATCGCCGGGCGCTGGCGTGTGGCCGAGACGACCTCTCCCTGGATGATCTTGCCCAGCACGGCCTGGGCGGTGGAGCCCTGGTACGGCGGGTCGCCCACCAGCATCTCGTACAGGACGCAGGCCAGCGAGTAGGTGTCGCTCTGCGGGCCCACGTGCTGGTCGCCGGTGGCCTGCTCCGGACTCATGTAGTAGGGCGTGCCCACGCTGAGCCCGGTCTCGGTGAGGCGCGCGCCCCCGGCGGCGCCGACGGCCAGCGCGATGCCGAAATCGGCGACCACCGGTCGCCCGTCGCGCAGGAGGATGTTCGCCGGCTTGATGTCGCGGTGGATCACCCCTTGGCGGTGCGCGTGATCCAGCGCCTCGGCGATCTCGATCGCCATTCGGACCGCCTCGTCGACCGGCAGTTGGCGGTCGCGCAGCAGCCGGTCGCGGAGCGTCTCGCCCTCCACGTACGGCATCACGTAGTAGAGGAAGGTGTCGGCCTCCCCCGAGTCGAAGAGCGGAAGGATGTTCGGGTGCTGGAGGTTCGCCGTGACCCGGATCTCGGCCAGAAAACGCTCGGCGCCCACGACCGCGGCGAGCTCGGGCTTGAGGACCTTGAGCGCCACCCTGCGCTCGTGGCGCAGGTCGTCGGCCAGGTAGACTGTGGCCATGCCGCCCTCACCGAGCTGGCGCTCGACGCTGTAACGGCCCTCCAGAGCGCCGTTCAGGCGCGAGATGACGGATTCGTCCATGCGGCATATTTCCGCTGGCCGGCCGGGGGCGCAAGCCGGAGCGGGAGTGCACGGGGCTTTCCGTCGACGGACCGGGACTTAGCTTGCCGAGAGTCGTCCCGACACGGAGAACCGACTTGAAGAGCCTGTTCGAGGAGCGAGATCTCGACGAGGTGAGGGATCGACTCTCACGCCTCACACCGAATTCGAAGCGTCGCTGGGGACGCATGACGCCCAATGGGGCCCTGTGTCACCTCACCGATGCCTTCCGGGGATGCCTCGGCGACCGTCCCATTCGCGACGTCAGCACGCCCCTCGGCCGCACGGTCGCGAGATTCGTCGCCACCTCCACGCCGATCCCGTGGCCCAAGGGCTACCGAAGCACCCCCGAGGTCGATCAGGAGGTCGACGGGACCCCACCCACCGCCTTCGACGCCGACATGGAGCGCCTTCACGCCACCATGCGCGACTTCGTCGATCGGCTGGACGAGACGACGATGCGGCATCCCGTCTTCGGCCTGATGACGCGCGCGCAGTGGGGCCGCTGGGCCTACCGCCACATGGACCATCACCTGAGGCAGTTCGGGGTCTGAGGGGGGGGGCGAGCGGACCGAAGGGGCGTGCAGGCACCCGTCGCACACCCGCTCGCCGCGCGGGCTGCGGGTGTATACGTTGAGCGCCTATGAGTGACCTGACCGAGCGCCTGGGACAGGCCATCGGCGACCGCTACCGTGTCGAAGGAGAGGTCGGACGCGGCGGCATGGCCACCGTCTTCCGAGGTGAGGACGTGCGCCACGGCCGTACCGTGGCGATCAAGGTCCTGCACCCCGAGTTCGCGGCGCAGATCGGGGCGGAGCGTTTCGAGCGCGAGATCGAGATCGTCGCCGGGCTCACGCACCCGCACATCCTCACGCTGATCGACTCCGGTGAGGCAGACGGGCTCTTCTACTTCGTCATGCCCTTCGTGGACGGGGAGTCGCTGCGGGACCTGCTGGACCGGGAGGGAAGCGTCCCCCTGGACCGGGCGCTCTCGATGATCGACCAGGTCGGCTCGGCGATCGCCTACGCGCACGAGCGCGGCGTGATCCATCGGGACATCAAGCCCGAGAACATCCTCCTGAGCGGAGACCAGGCCGTGGTGGCCGACTTCGGCATCGCCCGCGACGCGACGGAGCCGGGGGCAGAGAAGCTCACCAAGACCGGCGTCGTGGTCGGTACGCCCGCCTACATGAGCCCCGAACAGGCACTCGGCGACGAGCGCATAGACGGACGATCCGACGTCTACGGGCTCGGATGTGTCCTGTACGAGGCACTGTCCGGCCGGCCGCCCTTCGAAGCCGGCACCATGCAGGCGCTCATCGCCTGCCATATCCTCGAGACGCCTCCGAGCCTTCACGGGTTGGTCGACGATCTCCCCGAGTACGTGGAGCGCGCCGTCGGCCGCGCCATGGCGAAGGCTCCGGACGACCGGTTTCGGACGGCGGGGGCCTTCCTGGAGACCCTCCGCTCGAAGGAGGTGGTCGATGCCGTGCGACGGACGCGGATGGCGGTTCTCGAGCCCGAGCGACCGGCCGGTGAGGGCGGGGCGGAGGCGCTCGTGCGCAGCCTCCACGAGGCGCTCATCTCGGGTGTCGGCCGCGGCCCGGTGGGCGTGCTGGCGAGGACCGCCGTGCTTCCATTCGTCGGGAGCAATCGATCGGTGCGCGACATCTGCGCGGAGCTGGAAGTCGACGCGCTGGTCGAGTCCTCAATGACGATGGTCGGCGACCGGGTCCGCATCGAGGCGAGGCTCGTCGACGGGCGCACCGAGGAAGGGCTCTGGTCCGGCTCGTTCGAGGGAGAGGAGAAGCGCGCCTCGGACGTGTACGCGGAGGTGGCGGCCGCGCTCGTCAACGAAGGCTTCGGCGCCCTGGCCCCTCGGCGCCGACTGACCGCGACGCTTCCCTCCGTCGACCCGGCCGCCTACGAGCGCTACGTGCGCGGCCGCATCCACCAACAGCGATTCACCCCCGAGGAGCTCGAGCAGGCGGAGAAGTACTATGAGGCCGCGCTCCGGATCGACCCGAGGTTCGCGGCGCCGCACGCCGGCATCTCGCTCATCTGGGGATCGAGATCGGTCCTCGGTCTGGCGCCAGCCCTCGAGGCGGGCGAAAAGTGGGGAACCCACGCGGAGCGAGCGATCCAGCTCGATCCCGAGCTGGCAGAGGGACACCAGGCCCTCGCACAGAAGTACACCTGGTTCGACTTCGATTGGGAGAGGGCCGAGACGTCCTACGCTCGATCGATCGCGCTCGATCCGATGGACGTCCAGGCGCGGAACTTCTTCTCGCACTTCCTCGCCATGATGCAACGCCCCGAGGAGAGCGACGAACAGATCCTCCGGTCTCTGGAGATCGACCCTCTGAACCCCTTCAGCCAGATGTTCCGGGCGATCCAGTTGGGACTGACCGGGCGGCATCGACAGGCCATCCAGCAGTTCCAGGACGTGCCTCCGAACCCGCTGCGATCATGGGCGTTGTCCTTGCAACACTTCACGCTCGGAGATGTCGACAAGGGCCTCGAGCTCTACATCGACTACTTCAGATTGCTCGGTGCCGAGCCGGTGGTGGCAGCCATGACCGCCGACGGTCTGGGTCCGAATGAGGCCATGGTGCGTGGCGCCGAGACACTCGTCGAGCTGGCCCAGCACACATTCGTGAAGCCCAACAACATGATCCACCTCTTCGCCCGGGGCGGAGACGTAGACCGTGCCATGGAGTGGGTCGAGCGAGCCTGGGAGATGCGCGATCACGAGGTGGCCTATTTCGGGACACCCGTAATCCCGCACAGCCTGAGGCCGGATCCGCGATTCCACGCCTTCCTCGAGCGCATGCGTTTGCCCCACCCGGACGAGGTCGGGGTGCGGGACTGAAAGAGCCGCTCATCTCACCGCGGGATCGTCATGGCGGGGCTCCGCGAGAAGAAGGCCGCGGGCTTGATGTCGAAGCCGTGCAGCTCGAGCGGGAGCACGGGCCAGTCCTCCGGCCTCGCCACGTGGTGGAAGCCGATCGTGTACCAGAGCACGATGTCGGTGTCGGCGATCGGGCGGTTGTTGCGGGTCCACTCCGGTAGACCCTGACCCGCCACGCTCGCGGTCGGATAGTCTCCTGCGGCGTAGAGCTCGGACGGAACCATCGGGGTGGTCCAGATCGTGTGGTCCGTGAAGGCCGCGCGTCTCTGTAGGTAGTCGTCCGGGCTCAGCAGGGTCTTGGCGCCGTGACCCTCGAGGAGATAGCCGCTCGGGTAGCCCTGCGGCCCGACCACGTCGTGGTTGACGACGCGCCAGAACTCGGGAGCCGAAAGGGTCGAGGTGCGCATCCCGTCCTCCTCCCGCTCGGCGACGATCGTCTCGACCATCCAGAGACTCCGGCGGGGATTGTCCTCGGGCTGCCGCTCCGTCACGAGCTTGTCCACGGCGAGGCTGTTGGTCGGCCCGTCGACGTCGAAGTCGATCCGGAAGTTGAAGAAGTGGCTGTGGTTCACCGCCACCAGGTGGGGCGCCACGAATCGGCCGTAGCGGTCGTCGGCGCCCTCTCCGTCGTCGCCGTCCTCCGTCGCGTCGGCGCTCACCACGTTCTTGACCTGGTCGATGCCGGTCGCCGCGAGATTCACGCGGATTCCGCCGTCCTGCTTGAAGACCCAGTCGAAGAGGTAGTCGTAGTTGCCCGCGCCCATGATCATGCGGAGCACCAGGTCGGTCCGGGACCGGCTCTCCACCACGGCCCCGCGGCCGTGCCGCCACGCCGGCTCCGCACCCGGCCGCTCGTAGAGGCAGGCCACCCGAGCACGCTGGGTCGGGGAGCCGTCCTTCGTGACGACGTACGTGTCGAAGTACTCCGCGTGGCCCGGGCAGTCCTCACCGGGTTCGAGCGTACCCGCGATGCCCCCGAACGATGCCGGGTAGGTGCCCAGGTCGTAGTAGGCCTGGTTGTTCCAGGGCTCGTGCGGGTCCTGATAGGGCACGAAAAGCTCGGAGAGCGAGGCCTGGTAGATCACCGATCTCTCCGAGCCGTCGTCGACCTGCCTCACCTGGGACAGCACGATCCCGCGGCGCGGGTCGATGCGGAAGTGGAAGCGCCAGGTATCCCAGCTCACTTCGTGCCCGCTCCGCACGTAGCCCCGACCCTGGGGCTGCGAGACGACGATGGGCGGAAGGGGCGGGCGGGTCGGACCGATCGCCTCCGCGCTGTGCTCGCCCATCAGGTCCGGAGGCGGTGTCGGGCCGTAGTCCACGACGCGGAGAATCTCGCCGGTCTCCAGGTCCATGACGACGACCAGGTTCGCGATGGGGGCGCCCCAGCCCGTCAGGCTTCCGATCCGGTTGCCGCAGGTCACCCGACCGATGCGTCGATCGCGCTCCTCGGGCAGATCGAAGTAGCCGATCGCCTGCCGCCCGCACTCGACCATGTCGAAGTCCGTGATGCCCTGCCGCTCGAGCGCCGCCCGCACCTCCGGATGCTCCAGCACGTCGGCAGCGTGCTCGTTGTCCAGCTCCGACGTCATGTACTGGCGTCCGCTCACCTCTCGGAAGGTGACGACGGAACGGCCGAGCAGGTCCACGACTCCCTCGTATCCCGCACCCCCCTGCACGAGATGCACCATCGCCTCACGCCGGAAGCTCTCGCCGGCCGACCAGCCGAGGACTTCCGCCTTGGGCGGCTCGTGGAGCCCGGCGTACATGAACCGCACCCCGTCCTGGAGATGGCCCGCGTCGCGGAGGACCTCGTAGATCGTCCAGTGCTCCGCCAGGGAAAGGCCGTCGAGCGGGTGGACGGGTGCCTGAGCGGCGAGGGGCAGGGGCAGCAAGCACGCGAGAACGAGGACGAGACGTCGCATTGCACGCATGGGACTCGACTCTTCGGGTCGGGGAAAGACCATGGAACGAAGAGCGAGAATGCGATTCGCCGGTTTGGGCGGCAATCCCCAGAGCGGGGAGGGCAGGCACTTCACCTTGCGCCTCGCGTATCCCCGCGCGGATACTGTCGCCCATGGCCGACGACCCGATCACAGGACTGAACGCGGCCCTCGAGGGCCGCTACCGAATCGAGCGAAAGCTCGGCGAGGGCGGGATGGCTACGGTCTACCTGGCCGAGGACCTCCGCCACGACCGGAAAGTCGCGGTCAAGTTCCTCAAGCCCGAGCTCGCGGCCGTCGTCGGGGCCGACCGCTTTCTCTCCGAGATCAAGACGACGGCCAACCTGCAGCACCCCCACATCCTCCCGCTCTTCGACTCGGGCGAAGCCGACGGCCACCTCTTCTACGTCATGCCCTATGTGGAGGGCGAGACGCTTCGGGAGCGGATCGACCGCGACAAACAGCTCCCGATCGACGAGGCGTTGGGAATCGCCACCGCAGTGGCGAACGCGCTCCAGACGGCGCACGACGCCGGCGTCGTACACCGCGACATCAAGCCCGGCAACATCCTCCTCAGCCGCGGGGAGCCTCTCGTAGCAGACTTCGGGATCGCGCTGGCCGTCGGCGCCGCCGGGGGCAACCGCCTGACAGAGACGGGCTTGAGCGTCGGCACGCCCTTCTACATGAGCCCCGAGCAGGCGACGGGCGATCAGGCCGTCGGTCCCGCCAGCGACACGTACGCGCTGGCGTGCGTCCTCTACGAGATGCTCGTGGGCGAGCCGCCCTACCTCGGCAACACCGCCCAGGCCGTGCTCGGCAAGATCATCCAGGGACTTCCCGTGTCGGCTTCCGAGGCCCGGAAGTCCATCCCGGCAAACGTGGACGCGGCGATCCGGAAGGCGCTCGAGAAGCTCCCGGCCGACCGGTTTACGGGGGCGGGTCAGTTCGCCAGGGCGCTGGCGGATTCATCCTTCAGTCACGGTGAGGACCTCGCTGGACCGATGGCCGGCGATGCACGTCGGTGGAAACGGTTGGCGGCGGGCGCGGGCGCGGTGGCCGTCGTCGCGATCGTGGTGGCCGTCATGGGCATCGTGAGCCCGCCCGCGCAATCGAGCGGGGTGCTCAGGCAGAAGATCGCACCCTTCGCCGAGGGCATGGCCCGACCGCTCGGAGCCTTCAGCGCCTTCGCACCCGACGGCTCGAGCATGGTCTACGCACGACCCGACGGGGAGGGCGACACCTGGCATCTCTGGCTCAAGCCCCGGGACGCCGCGGAGGCCACCCTGCTGCCCGGTACCGAAGGCGCGCAGAACGTCACCTACTCGCCCGACGGGCTCTCCATCGCCTTCGCGTCGCGCTCGGAGCTCAAGGTCCGGCCGGTCGGGGACGGATCGACGGTGACGATCGCGGAGGGACTCAGCCCCGGCGCCGCAAGCATGGTCGCGCTGGCGTGGCTCGACGACGGCACCATTCTCTTCGAGCTGCCCACGAGCACGCTCATGCGCATCCCGGCGGGGGGCGGCGAGGCCGTCACCGTCGTCGCGTACCCCGAGATGGGGTACCCCCACGTGAGTCACGCTGTCGGACTTCCCGGCTCGAAGGGAGCGCTCGTGGCGATCTGTCCCACTGAGAACTGCCAGAACGGTTCGGAGCTGGGCGCTCTGGACTTCGAAGCCGATACGACCCGCATCCTCGTCGACGACGCCGCCCGCGGGTGGTACACACCCACGGGTCACGTCGTCTACGTGCGGACGGACGGCGCGGTTTTCGCTGCCCCGTTCGATCTCGACGCCATGGAGCTGACCGGTCCCGGCATCCCTCTCTTCGAAGGGGTCATCATCAACGCGAGCGCCCCCGAGATGGCGGTCTCGTGGGACGGCACGGTCGTATACGCCTCGGGCAGCCCACCCGAGGAGGGCGGCGAGCTCGTATGGGTGAACCGCACCGGCGGATTCGAGCCGGTCGATCCCGGTATGCAGGCGGCCCTCATGCTCACCGTCGCGCTCTCCCCGACCGACGACCGTGTCGCCGTCAGCATGGCGCCCCTCGGATCACCGGGGACGGTAAACCAGGAGATCTGGGTCAAGGAGCTCCCGAGCGGGCCGCTCACCAGGCTCACGACGGGTGAAGGTTTCACGCGCCGACCGGCATGGAGCCCCGACGGGCGCACGATCGCCTACGTCACCCAGGACACCGTTGGAGGCCGCACGAAGACGGTTCGCGCCGACGGGAGCTCCGCCGGTCGGTCGGAGGTCCTCCTCGAGGCCGAGGGGGGGGTCTGGGAGGTATTCTTCACGCAGGGCGGCACGGAGCTGCTGTACCGGCGAGGGGGCGCCAACGTGGGTCAAGCAGACATCGGGCGTGTCGCGCTCGACTCCCGCGAGAGCCCGGAGGATCTGCTGGCGACCGGCTTCAACGAGTTCGGCATGAGCCTCTCTCCGGACGAGCGGTGGATGGCGTACACCTCCAGCTCATCGGGTGACTTCGAGGTCTTCGTTCGCCCCTACCCCGACATGAGCACGCGCGTGCAGGTGTCGACCGACGGAGGCACCAACGCGGTCTGGGGGCACAACGGCCGTGAGCTCTTCTACATCGGGGGCGACGGCTGGCTCTGGTCCGCGACCTACGCAGCCGACTCCGACTTCTCCGTCACGGGTCGCGAGCGGCTCTTCGACGCCTCGGGCTTCTACCGGTTCAGCGACCAGTGGAGAGGCTACGACGTCACCTCGGACGACGAGCGCTTCCTCATGATCCGTCCGCTGGGACAGACCCAGCTCGACGTCGACTTCGTGTACGTCCAGAACTACTGGGACGAGCTGAGGGAGCGTGTGGGGGGCTAGAACACCCTCACTTCCACTCGATCCCCGTCTTCGTGACGACTCCCTGACGGTTCCACCGGACGTGCAGTGGGGGCCCGTCCCGGTCCTGGCCGTCCGGCACGCCGGCGTCGCCCGGATGGAAGACAAAGAGGTCGGCGTCCGGCCTCCGGTCGAGAATCACCTCCACCTGGGTCGTCTGATCGGGCGTGAGGATCGTCTCGATCTTGCTCGGCGGATAGATCGGATTCCAGTCGTCGCCGAACTCGACGAGCGGGGTGTGCGTCTCCGCGGTGAGCTTGAGGGCCAGCGGTCGATCCGTCCGAAGCTTGCTGAGGTCCAAGAAGAGTGTCAGACGGCTGCGGTCGACGAGGTTCTTGTGCCTGTGGGTCACGATGGGCGCGGGCTGGATCCCCGACTCCTGCACCGTCCCGAGCAGAATCGCGAAGTCTTCCACACCCCGACCGTCCACGTCCCGGATGTGGAAGTCGAGCTGCGAGAAGCCGCCGGGCGTCTTCCGGGACTTCACGGTGACCCGCTTCAGCTGTTCCCCGAGCGCGCGGTATTCGGCCCCCGAGCGGACGGAGAGGCACCTCAAGAGAAGGTCGAGCGGTCGATGGTTCCGGCGATTGGCCGCCGTCGTGATGCTCGCCATGATCCCGCTCGCTCCGCTGTGCGTGAAGCCGTCGATGGCGCCGAAGGGAACGCCTTCGATGGAGCCGACGCTGCGCGCGCGCTTCCGGACGAGATCCACCTCCACGCGCCTGAAATTGAGATTGCCCGAGGGCAGGCGAACGACGCCGTCCGATCCCTTCTCCGCCGTCCCCGGCAGGATCGTGCGTGCGAGCAGCGACGCCTTCGAGCTCGCGCCGATCAGGCAGTAGGGCCGCACGCCCTTACCCTTCCAGCTCGAGGAGTCGAGCCAGCGACCGTTGAGATCCCAGGCGTAATCGCTGCCGAGCTCGAGCCCATCGAGGATCCGGCGACCGGTGGCGCCTCCCCACTTCACGTGCGCGAGCATGGAGCGGCCGTGATGGGCGAGCCTGGAGCCGAAGTGGGGGCCGGCGAGAAAGACGACGTTCCGGAGCGGCCGCCCCTCGGTTCGCTTGCCGTCGTAGAGATCGCTGATCCAGTGCCGCACGACCAACGCACCCGTGCTGTGCGTCACGATGTGGAAGCGCTCGCCCTTCCAGCTCGGCCTGCCCAGGACCGAGACCATGGCCCGGTCCATTCCCCTCGCCAGGTCCGCGATCCGAACGCGGTCGTCGAGCGTGACGTAACGGGCCAGGTTGACGTCGTGGAGCTCGTAGCCATACTCGGCGAGCTTCACGTGCAGCGCCTGGTAGGTCTCGGTCGAGTCGACGGACCAGCCATGCACGAGAAAGACCTTGTCGGCCATCGGAAGGGCTCCCTGGGGTGTCGTGGGGATTCGGCGGGGGTCGGGCGCCCCTCAGCTTAGGCGCTCGCGGCACCCGGCGCACGGCGCGAGAAAATGCTTGACCCGGAGACGTGCGGCCCACTCTGTGTACTCGTGGACCTTACGACGTTGCTCGGCTCGTGGCTCGTTTTCGGTACCGTGTGCTGGCTTGTCTTCGTCCTCCTCGGTCTTCGCTTCGCCCCCGCACACGAAGACCTCCCCTCGACACGGCACGCGCCGCAGGCCCGTAGGGCGTAGCCGCCCGACTCCGCGCTCCGCGCCCTCCTTGCGTGTACGTCCCCCAGGCACGGATTATGTCCGCCATGTCTGAAGATCCCATGGTCCGCCTCGCCGGCGCGCTCGAGGGCCGCTACACGATCGAGCGGAAGCTCGGCGAGGGCGGGATGGCCACCGTCTATCTCGCGCACGACGAGAAGCACGAGCGGCAGGTGGCGCTCAAGGTGCTCAAGCCCGAGCTGGCCGCCGTAGTCGGGGCCGACCGCTTCCTGGCCGAGATCAAGACGACGGCCAGCCTGCAGCACCCCAACATTCTCCCGCTCTTCGACTCGGGTGAGGCCGACAGCTTCCTCTACTACGTAATGCCGTACGTAGAGGGGGAGAGCCTGCGCGAGCGGCTCGATCGCGAGCGGCAGCTTCCGGTGGACGAAGCCGTCCGTCTCGTCGCCGACATGGCCGAGGCGCTCGACTACGCCCACAAGGCCGGCGTGATCCACCGGGACATCAAGCCCGCCAACATCCTGATGCAGCAGGGCCGGCCCGTCATCGCCGACTTCGGGATCGCGCTGGCCGTGGGTGCGGCCGGCGGCGCACGACTGACCGAGACCGGGCTCAGCGTCGGGACGCCCTACTACATGAGCCCCGAGCAGGCGACGGGCGACCAGCACGTGGGGCCGCCGAGCGACACCTACGCGCTCGCGTGCGTGCTCTACGAGATGCTCGTCGGCGAACCGCCCTTCCCGGGCGCGACGGCCCAGGCGGTGCTCGGCAAGATCATCGCGGGCCATACCGTCTCCGCGACCGAGGTACGACCCAGCATCCCGCTTCACGTGGACGCGGCGATCCGGCGGTGCCTCGAGAAGCTGCCGGCCGACCGATTCGCAACCGCAGCCGATTTCGCGCGTGCGCTGAACGATCCGTCGTTCCGGCACGGGCATGAGACGGTTGGCGCGGCTGCGGTCGCGGCGGCGGGTCCCTGGAAGGGCATCGCGATCGGGCTCGCAACCGCACTGGTCGCAACCCTCGCCTACACCGGCTGGTCCGCAACCAGATCGCGATCTCTCCCGATGGCCGGCGCATCGCCTACGTGGGCCGAGGTGAGGGAGACGGCGTGCCGATGATCTATCTCCGGGATCGGAGCCGGCTGGAGGCTCAGCGCGTGTCCGGGACCGAGGGCGCCAACCAGCCGTTCTTCTCGCCCGACGGCACGCGAATCGGCTTCATCACGGAGGATCGGAAGCTCAAGATCGTATCGCTGGGCGGTGAGCCCCCGCTCACCCTGCTGGACTCGGGAATTCGGCGAGCCGGCGGCGCCTGGGGCGACGACGGCTACATCTATTTCGCGGTCTCCGAGTTGGATTCGGCTCCCGAGCCGGCAGGCCTTCGCCGGGTG
>JBDHII010000004.1:0-131862 GCA_039587515.1 Gemmatimonadota bacterium | reverse complement strand
TCAGCGCACCCGGCACATCGAGGTCCAGAGTCCAAACGCGACCGACCGTTCCCACTCGGCGCTGCGCACCGGCGAACACAGTCCCGCCCTCGGTGACATTCGCGACGGCGTCCAGGTAGTACATCCGGTCGGTCATCTTCGTGATGGTCACCGACCAGTCGCCGTAGTTGATCGTGTCACTGACCGTCGTGTCCTCCCAATTGGCGAACTGAATGAGCGCCTTGTGCTGCCAGTTCGACATGATCTCTTCGTTGCCCCGCTCGGCGAGGTAGAAGCTGCGGGCGCTGTTTTGGGAGGCGACACTGATTCTCGACTGTTGGCGCGCCATGAAGAATCCGCCGGTCATGAGGACGCCGAGCACGACGAGCGCGAAGATCGCGACCGGAAGTGCGAAGCCTCGGCGAGCGTGTCTGTTCATCGATCGTTCCCTTGAAGCCGGCCCGAGGCGAGGCCTAGTTCCGGACGAATACATCCGTAATGAGTGAATCGGCCACGAGATTCCCTTGCTGGTCCACCGCCTGCGAGCGGGTACGAAGGGTGACACGAATCCGCGCCACCTCCGCCGCCGTCGCGGTCACGACTCCGTTCTCGTCGAAATACTCCAGATCCATCCCCCCCTGGGCATTGGTGGCCAAGGGGCCGACCAACACCTGCCAAGAGGAGCTCGAACCCACCTTACGAGCGAGGTACCCCACGCCGTCGGCCGTCTGCAACGAATAGAGGTTGTGCTCGAAGGAGCGCACCGGCGCACCCGACCGGACGGTATCGGCCCCGTTGACGCCTTGAATCCGAAGGTCCTGGGCCTGATCGCTGCCGCTGCACGTTTGCGTCGTGTCGAGGGCCGACACAGTGCCGGTCAACCACGCGTCGTCGTTGTAGTCGGTGGAGTCGTTGTCTGCGAAGACGAAGACCGAGTCACCGATCTCGAACCAATCGCCGACACGCTTGACTCGCAGATCGACGTACGAACCCGAATAGCGGAGCCCACAGGTCACCCCGAAAGAGCGTGCGCTCCTGATCACGATCGTGTCCGAGCCCATGGTGATCAGGTCGCCCTCCGCGGCCGAGATCTCTCGCAGCTCACCGAAGAGGACGTCCATCGCCGCGCGCAACGTCTGCTGCTGCTGCACCTCTTGGCTCGAAACCGTGTAGGTGCGTGAGTTGGTGATCAGGATCTGATACGTGGCACCCACGATCACTGCCCCCAGCACCACGACGATCAGGAGCTCGATGAGCGTAAAGCCGCCGTTTCGGTCTCGGTCGATCTGCCTCATCTGCGCTTCACCAGGCGAACGAGAAACGTGTCCGCGACGTTGTTGCTCAGGTACGGCATCGGCCCTGTACCTCGCTGAAGTCCGGGCCCGAGCGTCTCGACGGCGAAAAGGCGCGTGATCACGCCGTCGTCGACGGAGCCCCAATTGATCACGTAGTTGCCGACCGTGTCGGAGCCGACGTCGAGAGAATCGTACGGCGTGGACTTCAGTCGCTCGACGACGAGCTGGACGGCTGCGGCCCGCTCGCTGGTGACCTCCGCGAGCGTGATCTGCCGGACCATGTAGCCGGTCGCGCTCGCAATGCCGAGCACGCCGATCGCGAGGATGAGAATCGCGATCACCAGCTCGACGATCGAGAAGCCCGCCGACGGGCGTTCGGGTGGCTGCGTCGGATGTGACATCAGTTGGCGTCCAGGGGGATCGCTTCGGACCGGATCATCTGACCCAGCGGGAAGAGGACGAGAGTAACGGTCTCGGCCCCACTCGTCAGTGCGATCCTCTGAGCTCCGTCGAACGAGTTGCAGTCCGCTTCGCCGAAGCCCCGCGGACTCATGCAGAGCGTGATCGTGCTCGTAGCAAGCTGTATATCCACATCGAAGTTGGATCCGATGTTGACCGTCTCGATCGTGTCGTTCCCGACGACGACCGACACACGATCGTTCGTCGCGTCGATCACGAAACGCGAGAGCTGGCCGCGCTCGATCGCACGGGCGCGGGCTTGGGCGTGCACAGACTGGATGGTCTGCAGGGCGCTCCGAACGTTCGTCCCCGTGAGGACGCTTCCGAAAGAGCGCAACGAGATGCTTGCCAAGACGGCCACGAGCATGACCACGACCACCATCTCGATGGCCGTGAAACCGCCTCTTCCGTCGCCGATACCACCGATCTGTGTTTTCACGCCAATCCCAAACGCCAGTTTCGTGCCAGGGCAATCGCTCGAATATGCGTTGGAAGACAAGGCAGAGCAAAGGATTACGTAGGAACGCAGTGCCGGGTGGGGCAAAGAATTCCCCTCCCGCGGGCAGCGACTACGGGTAGTCGGTCCAGGCCTGGGCCGGCGTGGGCTTCGTCCTCCGGAGGGATTCACTCGCTTCGAGGGCCGAAAGCGCGGCACAGGGGGAGCCTTCGATTCGGCCATCCGGCGCACTCAGTCCGTCGCCGACACGTACGAGGCCCGATACCGTCGATTCCTCTTCGACTGCCATGCTACCCCCGACCAGGATCAGGCCGGCGAACCGTGAAGCGCCTGCGAAGCGGAGATCACCGGTGACGATGAGGACGCCCTGACCCCGACCTCCCTGCACGAGCAAGTCGCCCTCCCGGACGATCAGGGGAAACCGGTCGCCGCAAGGAGTCCCGGGGCCGTCCGGGTCACCCCAGTTGCTCTCCGATGCCCGACATTCCGTCGACACCGACGCCGGTCCGGGACTGATCGACGCGCCGTCGAGCAGAATGTCCGCCCGCGTGACGAGATCCGCGACGTCGAGCATGCCGAGCGCCATAGGGTCGAACCCGGGCGCGCGGTCGAGCCTGTCAACCAGCGGGAGTGAGACGGGAAACAGCGTTTCGAGGACGTCCCGCCACGGAGCGCAGCGCGACGGAGGCCACCCGTCCGGCCGGTCGTAACGCGTACGCGATCGGAGATCCGAGCCCGGATTCAGGTCCCCGCCCAACATGGCGACGGCACTCCACTCCCCAACGCGGGAAACGGGATCGAGTGACCAGAAAGGGCGCACGACGCCATAATCCGCCCTCGGCTCCGTCGTCCACGCGTCGACCCCTACGAGGTAGAGCTCCGAAGCCGTGCGGCTGACCCGGACCGAATAGCCGAATTGCTCGAGGTCGGTACCGGCATCGAGCTCGAGCGTCTCGCCCAGATTCAAGCTCGGCAGCGACATCGGGGATCCGCTCAAGCGCCTGAGCTGCCGCTCGGCCGTCGCTCTGGCTCCGAGCCGCGCCCTCATTCCGAGCGCGATCCGTAGCTCGACGGCTGCGAGCTGATAGGCAGCGTGGGCCAGAAGCGTGGCCGCGAGCAGGAGAAGGACGACGACGGGTAGCGCGATACCTCTGTTCCTCCTGCGCCGAGAGGATCTCATCGCCCGGGGGCCGCATTCCAGATGGTGGCCGTAGGTTGGGGACTGCCCACGCCTTCCTCCATGATCAGGCCGAGCTCGAGATCCGAGCGGAGGCCGGCTCGCAGAAAGGACGCGCGGGTGAGAAGCGCCGACGTGAGCGGCTGCCGACCACCGCGCCCGCGTCGATACCGGAGCGCCCCCGCGACGAGGTGATAGCTCCCGCTCTCGTAGTACCGAGCGACCGGACCGGAAACTGCAGGACTCAGCGTCCATCGCTCGACCCACCCACCCGCCGACCCGCAGCCGTCCTCCGTCACGACACGACGCACCAGCCGAGCCGGGACCCAGGCCCCACGGGCATCGAGGACCAGCACGGAGTCCTTTTCGGCGTCCGGCCGCCGTACGCCCCTCGGTACCGAGAGCACTGCGTCTCCGCTGTCCGGACAGAGCACGGCCCAACCACGAAAGGCTCGAAGCACGAGTGAGTCACCCCCGGGAGCGACCCAATCGGTGTCGCGACGTGACCCCCTGAGCTCGGCCGCGAGCAGAGCCCTCGTGAAGCGCTCGAGTGCGACCCGATCCCGCTGCGAGATCAACTGACGAACGTCGCCACGAACGGCGGCCGTTGCGGCGACACACAGGCTCATCAGGAGGGAGGCCAGCAGCATCGCAACCAGTGACTCGACAAAGGTGAACCCCTTCGTCGAATGTGTGCCGGCGGCGCGGTTACTCACGGCGCCGGAACCGTCCAGGAGCCGTGAGGGCTCTCCACCCGGAAGCGGTCACCCCCTTCGAGCCGCACGATCCCCCACGGGAAGCGCCATTCCGCCGAGCTCCGAGGATCTTCGAGCGCGAGCGAGTCCCCCAGTGCCGAGAGCGTCAGCACCTGGTGCTGGAGGAGCCTGGCTCGGCTGAAGGTGTGTGCAGACAGCCTCACGAGACCGAGCACACCGAGGAACCCGACGTTCAGAATGAGCAGGGCGACGATGACCTCGATCAGGGAGAAGCCTCTGGGGGCAGCGTCGGCGCCACTGGAAGACCCTCTCATCTCACACGGACGCGTCCGAGCGCCGAAACCACGACCCGCGCCTCGGCTGCGCCGCGCCTCAAGAGGAACGTCTGGCTCGCGATCCGCCCGATTCCCAGAGCGTCGAAGCGGATGCGGGTCGAGTCCCTGCCCGAGAGGAGCGAGAGAGCCACACCGTCGCCCGTCAGCCCGATCTCCCACACGCGCGCTCCCGGGACGTCTACGGTCGCGAGACCCTCACCCACGTCCACGAAGAGCTCCGAGCCGCCCCTGACCTGAGCGATCGCGCGGGCGTGGCCGAGCACGGAGACGAGTCGATCACGGGCCAGTAGCACCGACCAGCGGTCGAGCCATGCCGAGAAGGGAGGTCCCACAGCCGAGATCAGGACGCCCAACAGCGTCAGGACCAGCGTGACCTCCAGAAGGGAGTAACCTTTTCGCATGAGCCAAGCTCATGCGAAGGCCGGGACGGTCGAATGCCTCTGGGGGACAGCTGGATCAGTCCAGCCCGTAGTCCTGGATCTTGTAGCGGAGCGCTCGAGGCGACAGCTCCAGAAGGTCCGCCGCTTTGGTCCGGTTTCCGCCCGTTCGCTCGAGCGCCCGCTCGATCAGCTCCCGCTCGAGCTGTGCGGTGCGCCGCTTCACGGACAGATCATCCCCGCTGAAGCCGCTCGCCTCGAAGGGCGCCTTGCCCGAGCGTATCGACTCGGGCAGATCGGGCTCGTCGACCACGTCACCCTCGGTGAGGACCATCGAGCGCTCCAGCACGTTCTCCAGCTCTCGGATATTGCCGGGCCAATCGTAGTCGAGCAGAGCCTTCATCGCCTCCGCCGTGATCGATGTCGCGTGCAGACCGAGGCGTTCGGCGTGGCGCTCGACGAAGTAGCGCACCAGCTCCGGGATCTCTTCCTTCCTCACCCGCAAGGCGGGGAGATGGATGGGGACTACGGCAAGCCGGTAGTAGAGGTCCTCACGGAATTCGCCGTCTCGGACCGCCTCTTCCAGATCCCGGTTGGTCGCCGAAACGATACGGACGTCGACCGACCGGACCTCCGTTGAGCCCACTCGGCGGACCTCCCCTTCCTGGAGCGCGCGAAGGAGCTTCACCTGGAGTGAGCCGGGTAGCTCACCCACTTCATCGAGGAACAGCGTGCCTCCTTCAGCAGCCTCGAAGAGCCCCTTTCGATCGCCCTCGGCTCCGGAGAACGCCCCCTTCACATAGCCGAAGAACTCGGACTCGAGCAGCGTCTCCGGGATGGCACCGCAGTTCACCGGCACGAAGGGGCCGGCCGCCCTGGCGCTTTCCGTGTGAATCAGGCGCGCAACGAGCTCCTTGCCGGTCCCGCTCGCGCCACTCAGGAGGACCGGCGAAGGATGCTTTGCGACCTTCCCCGCCAGCTCCAGGGCCTTCACCATCGGAGCGGAGCGAGCCACGATTTCTCCGAAACGGCGATCCGCCCTGACCTCTGAGCGAAGCCGGCCGACCTCCGCGCGTAGCTGCTCGCGCTCCTCGGCCTTCCGAATCGTCAGCACGACCTCGTCCGCGCCGAACGGCTTGGGAATGTAGTCGTAGGCCCCCTTCTTCATCGCCTCCACCGCCAGCTCGGTGCTCCCATACGCCGTCATGACGATGACGAGTGCCTCGCCCCCCGACTCCCGATAACGGGTCAGGAACTCCAAACCGTCCATCTCGGGCATGCGGACGTCACAGAGTATGACGGCCGGCGCCTGGCTCTCCGCGGCGCTCAGACCCTCCGCACCGGTCGAGGCCTGAAGCACCTCGTGACCGGCGTCTTCCAGAATCAGCGTGAGCGACCGGCGCAGTCCCTGATCGTCATCGATGACGAGTATCCTCACGGTTGCTCCTCTATGGCGTGTTCGACGGTCACGGCTTCGGGGAAACGAAGGGTGAATATAGCGCCGCCGCCTTCGGCGTTTCCGGCTTCGATCTTCCCTCCGATCCCTTCGACGAGCCTGGACGAAATGAAGAGCCCGAGCCCGGTCCCCACCCCGGGATCCTTCGTCGTGAAGAACGGGTCGAAGATGTGCTCGAGTACATCGGCGGACAGCCCGGGTCCGTTGTCGATCACCTCGATCACGACTACCTGCTTCGCGGTTCGAAGGGTCGCAATCGCCTCGACCTCCTCGTCCAGGGCGAGACGGCGACGGTGCCGGTAGTCGGTCGCGGGGTGATCTCCCTCTCGGCGAGCGGGAAGGTCGGCACCGGGCCCCCGCTCACAACGGAGACGTATGGTGAGCCGCGGCCTCCCGGCTTGTGCCACCGCATACAGCGCATTCAAGAGAAGGTTGACGAGGACCTGCTCGAGATGCTGCTCGTCGATGAGGACCGGCGGCGCTGCCTCGTCGATCTCCCAGACGTCGTCTACTTCCGAAAGTCGCCCCTGATCCTCCAGGAGCTCCCTTACGCGGAGTAGAGAGTCGGCCGCGACCATGGGGCTGAGGTCTCCCGGTCGCGGTCGCGCGTAGTCGAGCAAGCTCCGGACGATCCGGTCGATACGGCGAGCCTCGTCACGCACCCCGCTCAGGACTTCGGTGTCCCTACCCTCGGACTCGGCGCGACGAATCGCCACATCGACATATCCGATGATGGCACCGAGCGGGTTGCCGACCTCGTGAGCGAGGCCGGCCGCGAGAGTCCCGACGGATGCAAGGCGGGCCGCCTGAACGATCTGATCTCTCGCTTCGACGAGCTGCCGATTCGTCTCCTCGAGCGAAACCACGTTTCCGGCCAGACTCTCCTGGTCTCGGATCAACCCGTCCGCCAGCGTGTTCACGCCCTCCATGATCCTCCTGAGCTCCCACAGCTCAGGGGGCTCGACCCGGTGCCCGAGATCGCCTTCGGTGATCTGCTGGACGTCCTGGACCATCTTCTCGACCGGCCTGAGGACGAGGCGCCGGAGAATCCAGTCTCCGAAGATCAAAACGACGAAGAGCTCGGCCCCCAGCAACAAGAAGACGAACTTCGTGGCGTCGACCGGGGCGTCCAAGAGCGGCAACACGGCGCTCAGCGCGAGCGCGGCGATGAGCGTCGCGCTCGCCAGGAGGACCGCAAGGGATCCGATCAGCTCTCTGCGAAGGCGAGGTTCGGACGACATACGGCTCCGGTTCACGAAGACACGGGCCCCATCAAGGTTCGAGCCCACGCAACCACAAGGATGCGAGGGCTCGGTCGTGCTTCTTCTGACGCGTCGTCAGCGTGTGCAGCTCACCACCCGTTCCACCGTGGCGGGCGACGCACCGGCGGGGCTCGCATCACCCTGGAAGATCCCGCACTGCTCGCCCGCGAGTCCCATGTGATACGCCGTCGCGGCCCAACCGACGTTGGTCGCCTCGTTGATCGTGATGACCACGCCCTCGGTGGGTGTCAGCTGCGTATCCGTGACGGACGAGGCGTACAGCATCCCGCTGGCGAAGTAGATCTCTTGCTGGGAGGCCAGATTACGGAGATCGGTCTTGATCGCGGAGATCATCGAACGGTCCCGGGTTGCCGAGAACTTCGGAATGGCGATCGTGGCCAGAATCCCGATGACCACCACGACGATCAATAGCTCGATGATCGTGAAACCCTTGCGATTCATACACACCATCTCTTCGCCGGAAGGAAAAACCGATGGGTAACGTTGTGTAGGCAGCCCCGATTTCCGCAAGGCATATCTGCCCTCGCACGGCGTGTGATCCCGAGCCGTTACGACGGTCAGCTCCCCTCGTAGACCGCACGAATGCTGTCGATCTGCGCGATCCCCTCCCGGTCGGCGCCGTCGCCGGCTTCCGCCCGGACCAGTGCCGAGTCCAATGCCGTCAGCGCTCGGGTCGTATCCCCGACCATCCCGTAGGCGTCGGCCAACCACGTCCACTGCTGCCATCGGTGGCCCTCCCCGGCATCGTAAATCGCCCTGTAGCGCGCCTCGATCGCTTCGTCCCAACGCCCCAGCTTGGCGAGTGACTCCGCGAGCATGTGTGTGGAGGCTCCATCTCTTCCCTCGTAGAAATCCACGGCGGCCTGAGCCGCTGTGGCCGCATCCTCGTAACGCGCCCGGCGGAAGTACATGACGGAGAGCAGCTGAGGAGCGATCCCGCGGTCCGGACGATCCCGCCAGGCCCGTTCCAGGATGAAGATGCCGGCGTCCTCGCGATCGTGGTTGATCAGGTGACGCCCCGCATCGATGAGCAGCGGATAGCTCCCGTTCAGGATCCCGATCGAGATGGCGTACGCGCGGATCGACTGGTCGATATTCCCCACCATGCGGCTGGCGTCTGCGAGCAGCCACTGCGCCCGTCCGGACTCGGGATGGTTGCTCATCATGTCGTCGAAGACACTGACGTTGTCCATCCAAATCGGATTACGGTCGACCGTCTTCCAGGTCATCACCGCGACGATCAGCACGGTCGCGGCAACCGCGACCCTTGCGCGCTCTCGGTAGAGCTCGTGGAGAAGCCAGGAAGCTGCCACGACCCAGCCGACGGACGGAAGGTAGAGGGTTCGCTCGGCGAGAATCACGCCGGAAAGGAAGAGGATGTTCGAGATCGGAGAGATCGTCACCACGAACCAGACGACTCCGAACGCGGCCGCACGGGCCGTGACCCGCTCTCTGGACAGCACGCCACTCCGCCAGGCCAGGAGCGCGAGCAAGAGAGAGCCGACCGCGACGATCACACCCAGAACGTTGGTGGCATTCCAGCCGTACGCGAGCGGGATCACCCCGGGCGAGTAGTCCGGGCTCAAGTCGGACGGAAAGAAGAGCAACCGGAAGTAGTGGGGCCATGCGGAGGTCACCGTGAAGATCCTCGGGACGCCCTCGTTCAGGAGCTCGACGCCGAGGGGAGCCATCGGGTTGGCCAGGTTTCCGAGGACCTCGTGTCTACCCACCAACACGAGGACGATCACCCCTGCGAGAGCGGCGTACAGTCGAATCTGGTTCCGCAGCAGGGAGGGAACGTCGGCCAGGGTCCGGCCCGGATGCCGCAAGCCGTCCAGCAGGAACAGCGCTCCGGGCAATGTGACCGCGCTCTCCTTCGAGAGAAACGCGATCGCGTAGAGGACGGTGATCGCCAGGGTGGTCCGGATCGGTACCGGGCCCCCGGGGTCGACTCTGCGGACAAAGAGCAGACAGGCCCAGAGGTAGAGGCCGCTCGACAGGAGCTCGGCCATTCCGACTGCGTTGGCGACCGCCTCCGTGTGCACGGGGTGAACCGCAAAGAGCAGCCCGCTCACAAAGGCGAGAGAGAGCGGAGCGAACTGGGCGACAAGAAGCACGACGAGCGCAGTGACCCAAGCGTGCACGAGCACGTTGGCGAGATGGAACGCTGCGGGGCTTCCCCCCGACGAGGTCCACAGCACCCCGTATAGGCCGGTGGTGACCGGGCGCCACAACCCGAGCTCTTTTCCGTACTCGTTCGGCCAATAGGGGAGGGTCAGGGCCTCGGGTATCGAGTCGGCCGTGTGGATCCTCGTGTTCAACTCGATGATCGGGCGATCGTCGTATGCGAACCCGTTGGAGAGAGAATTGGCCGAGCCGAGAACCGCGAGGGCGCACGCAAGCAGCGAGGCGGAACGCAGGCTCTTGAACGGAGAGTCCCAAAGGGTCCGAGTCACACGCGATTCCCCTTGGGCGCGCGGGCCGCTTCGAAGAGGACGACGGATTCCCCGACGGCAAACGAGTCCGGAAGGCGCACGGGATCCAGGTGGCTACACGCCATCCGTGCTTTCGGGGACCACGCGCGGCTCGTCCACACCCGTGCTCGACTCGGCCGACCCGGCCTCCCCCGTGGACTCCGGCAGCGCGGCCCGAACCTCCCGTGCCGACAGGCTGTGCCCCTCCCACGCCTCGACCTCGGGCCGGGACCATGGCGCAGCTCTGGGTCCGAAGAGATTGGAGCGCAGAATGTACCAGATTGCGGCCACCCCGTCCTTCCAGTTGATCTTCTTCCCCTCGGCGTAGGATCGGCCGTGGTAGGAGATGGGCAGCTCATAGATGCGGGCCCTCGCCTGGGCAAGCCGCGCCGTCACCTCCGGCTCGAAACCGAAGCGGTTCGCACTCAGAGGAAGACGCTTCAGGAGGTCCGCGTGAACGACCTTGTAGCAGGTCTCCATGTCGGTGAGGTTGAGGTCCGTGAGCATGTTGGAGAGAAGCGTCAGGAACCGGTTGCCCATCATGTGCCAGAAGAAGAGCACCCGATGCGGTCCGCCGAGGAATCGCGATCCGAAGACGGCATCCGCCCTACCGTTCAGAATCGGCTCGATCAGTGTCGGCAACTCGTGCGGGTCATATTCGAGGTCAGCGTCCTGCACCGCGATGATATCACCCGTCGCTCGCTCGAATCCCGTGCGAAGGGCCGCCCCCTTCCCCTGATTCACTTCGTGGAAAACGAGCACGTCGACCAACCCCTCTTCCTCGAGGTTGGACAGAAGCTCCCGCGTACCGTCCGTCGACCCGTCGTCCACCACGATCACTTCCAGTCGGAGAGGAATCTGGCGGACCCTCCGGAGCAGACGCTCGGCCGTGTGGATCTCGTTGAAGGCCGGGATCACGACCGAGAGCCGGATGCTCTCCCAGGGCAACCGTGGCGGTTGCGCGGCCATCGGGATCCCGGATGGCGAGTATTGCTGAGTCGATGTCATCTCGGTTCCGTCGGTCAATTGTCGTTGAGCCCGTAACGGTTGAGCTTCCGGTAGAGGGTAGAGGGGTCGATGCCCAGGACCTCGGCCGCCCGGGACTTGTTGCCACCCTCCGCGCTCAACACCCATTGGATGTAGGCCCGCTCGATCACCTCCATCGTCGGATTCGCGGGGAGCTGGTCGGTGAGGAGTGGCGCGGCCGGCGCATGGCTTACGCGATCCGGCAAGTCGCCCAGGCCGATCTCGTCCCCCTTCGCCACGACCGCGGCCCGCTCGAGCGCGTTCTCGAGCTCGCGCACGTTGCCCGGCCAGTCGTACTCCGCAAGGATCGCCTCGGTCTCACCGCTCAGGGACAGGCGCCTCCCACTCTCGCGGGCAACGGTCTCCAGGAAGTGGTGAGCCAGTATGAGGATGTCCTCCCGGCGCTCGCGTAGCGGAGGGATGTGAAGCGCGATCACATTCAGTCGATAATAGAGGTCGGAGCGGAAACCGCCGCGGCGGATCTCCTCTTCGAGATCCCGATTCGTAGCGGCGATGATGCGCACGTCGACGGACACCGACTCGGTGGCACCCACCGGGATCACCTCGCGCTCCTGGAGCGCCCGGAGAAGCTTGACCTGCGTGACGGCGCTCATCTCGCCGATCTCGTCGAGGAAGAAGGTGCCCCCGGAGGCCGCGGCGAGGAGCCCCTCCTTGTCCTTCACCGCCCCGGTGAACGAGCCCCGCACGTGACCGAAGAGCTCGCTCTCCAGGAGAGACTCGGGGAGGGCGCCGCAGTTGATCGACAGGAAGGGCGCTTCGGCCCGGTCCGAGAGCGAATGGATGTAGCGGGCCACGACTTCCTTCCCCGTGCCGCTGTCACCGCTGACGAGAACCGTCGAGTCCGTGGGCGCCACCGTCTCAGCCAGCTTCAAGACATCGAGAAAGGTCCGGCTCTTCCCCACCGGTCGTACCGTCAGGGCCTTCGTCCGCCGACGGATCTCCTTCTTGAGCGCCTTGTTCTCGACCTTGAGGCGCCTTGCCTCTGCAGCTCGCTGGCAGATGGCGAGGAGCTCGTCGTTCGCGAACGGTTTCTGCAGGTAGTAGTAGGCACCCTCGTTCACCGCACGAACGGCAGACTGTAGTGAGGCTTGCGCCGTCATCAGGATCACCGCCATCTCCGGGTCGACGTCTCGGGCTCTGGCGAGCACGTCCAAACCGGTCGCTCCGGGCATCCGAATGTCGGTGAGGACGATGTCGGGCCTGTCTTCCGCCAAGGACTCCAGGGCCTCTTTTCCACTACTCGCCGCGAGAACCTCGTAGCCCGCTCCTCGGAAGAGGATCCTCAGTGATTCGAGGATTCCGGTCTCGTCGTCCACGAGGAGGATGCGCACCGGCATCTCGGTCATCAGCCAACCTCCACCTTGCTGTCAGCTTCTGTCTTTCCCGCTCCCGCCATGCCCGGGAGGTAGATCAGAAATTGCGCCCCTCCCTCGGGGCTTCGTTCCACGAGCAGGGCGCCGCCATGTGCTTCGACCGCCCGATGCACGAGCGTCAGACCGAGGCCGCTGCCTCCTGTACGCGTGGTGAAGAACGGGTCGAAGATGCGACCCAGGTCTTCCTCCGAGATCCCGGGACCGGAGTCCTCCACGCTGATCCGGACCGGCGACGCGACCTGGAGTCCGGCGGGGCTCAGCTCATCGGAGCGATCCTCGACGCGGATGCGTACCGAGCCGGACGGCCCCGCGAACTGGACGGCGTTGAGCATGAGGTTGAAGACCAGGCGATGCAGCAAGTCCTGATCGCCCGGGATCGAGACGGGCCCCCGGATCCCCTCCAGGTGAATCTCCGGCCCGCCGACCGCGTCGGGATGTTGCCTCACGAGAGAGGCGCAGTCGCTCACGATGGCCGCAACGTCGACGGAAGCCTGAGGAGTGAGCTTGAGCACGCTGAACTCCAGAAAATCGGTCAACAGCCGACTCAGGCGGTCCGACTCGTTCAGCACGAGCCGCCGCAGCAGGTCCTGGTCGTCCGGCTCCAGCTTGCCAGCGGTGAGCTGCTCGACCGCACTCCTGATCGACGCCAACGGGTTCTTGATCTCGTGAGCGAGCGACGCGCTGAGCTCCGCGACTGCCTCGAGGCGCTCGTTACGTCGATCGAGAAGGCTCAGCCTTTCCAGCTCGGTGATGTCCTGGAAGATCGCGGTGACCGACGGTGAGCTTTCACCCTCCCGGTCCAGGACCGTCGTGCTCACACCCAACACGAGGTCCCCACCCTCTCTTCGGACCGGGCTCTTGATCCGGTCGATGGGCTGACGCTGCTCGATCGTGCGTCGAATCACGGACGCGAGTCCGGGAGAGGCCGCGTCCACCGCTCCGAGCACGAGCGAATCCATCCACTCCGACGAGTCGATGCCCAGAAGCTCTTCACCGGCCCGGTTCAGATACGCCATGCGCCCGGCCGCGTCGACCGTCAACACGCCGGTGCTGATGTTGCCGAGAATGTCTCCCGTATCGAGCCGAAGTCGAGTCAGCTCGGACTGGATCGCACCCAGAGCGATCCCGGTCCTGCGGACCCGGTCTCCCAGCCACCCCGTGATCAGCGCGACCAGCGCAAAGAGAAGGATCTGAAGAGAGACGGCACCCGAGAGCGTGCTCTCGGGATTCGTCCAGACGTAGTCGGCGAAATAGACGATCGAGACCAGCGCCCCGATCAGCATTCCCCCTGGCAGCGGCAGAAGAAGCGCGCCCTCGGTAATGACCAGGATGTACGCCGGCACGAACGTGAAGTCACCCACGACGTGGACGATGCCCGTGACGAGGGCGACGTCGAAGACGACGTGGGCATAGAGGAAGTTGTGGCCGGGCTCGCGGTCGAGAATGTGCGTATACCAGAACTCCGCGATCGTCCCGACGAACGAGGCCAAGAGGACCAACGTCGCGATTCGCGAGGTCTCGGGCGTGGCCTCGACCCACGCGACGAGAAGCCCGAGCCAGACGCCGAAGGTCAGCGTCAGCCTTCCAACATAGAGCCAACGGAGCAGCTGGGGCTGCCCAAACTCCAGCGGTCGGACCGTCTTGTCCTTGGTCAGCTCAGCACTCTCCCTGAGGGTGGGGGGAACGACCTCGACGAGCCGGCCGGTACACTCAAGGCTATCAGCCCCGGTTGCAGACTGCAACGGACACGATTCGCATTTTGCAACCGATCCGATGTAGGCCTCGAGGTGCCCGATTCCCCTATATTCGGCATATGATCCCGGACAAGCGTGAGTTCTTGGCCGTCGCGAGGGGCGACCTTCCCGCCGACCTCGTCCTACGGGACGCGCGGATCGTCAACGTCTTCACCGGCGAGGTCGAATCGAGTTCGGTCGCGATCTTCGGCGAACACATCGCGGGAGTCGGAGCCGACTACGAAGGCCGGGATGCGGTCGACCTCGAGGGCGCATTCCTCTTGCCGGGCCTCATCGACGCCCACGTCCACATCGAATCGTCGATGGTCACGCCGGCCGAGTTCGCCCGGGCCGTCGTGCCTCGCGGCACCACGACGGTCATCTCCGATCCCCACGAGATCGCGAACGTACACGGGCTCGAAGGCATCCGGTACATGCTGGAAGCGAGCGAAGGGCTGCCGCTGACCGTCTTCGTCATGGCCAGCTCGTGCGTACCGGCCACACACATGGGCACGGCCGGCGCGGCGCTGACTGCGGAGGACCTCGCCTCCCTGCGCGATCACCCCCGCGTCATCGGGCTGGCCGAGCTGATGAACTTCCCGGGTGCGATCCACGGTGACGACGAAGTGCTCGCCAAGGTCGAGGCCTTTTCCGGTCTCGTCATCGACGGGCACGCACCGGGTGTCCGGGGCCGCGCGCTCAATGCCTACATCGCGTCCGGTCCGCGTTCCGACCACGAATGCACCACGGCCGAGGAGGCCCGAGAGAAGCTTCGGCGTGGGCTCTTCGTCTTCTTCCGAGAGGCGACGAACGCGCGGAATCTAGAGGCTCTCCTGCCGGCTCTCACCGAGGAGAACAGCCGTCGCGTCGCCCTCTGCACCGATGACCGACAGCCACCCGATCTTCTCGACGAGGGCGGGATCGACATGATGGTGCGCCGCGTGATCCGACATGGCGTCGACCCGGTCGGAGCCATCCGGCTCGCCACGTTGAATCCGGCGGCGTACTTCGGGCTGACGGACCGCGGCGCCGTCGCACCCGGGCGACGGGCAGACCTGTTGGTGACCGAGAGCCTCGAGGATCTGCGACCGACGCGGGTCTACGCCGGCGGTGTCCTGGCGGCCCATGACGGGAAGGCCTGCTGGCCGACGCCGGCACTTCGAGCTGCTCCGCCACCGGCGATGAACGTCGACGTCGCCGCGGTCGACCTGTCGATCCGTTGGCGGAGATCGCCGGCTCGGGTGATCGAGGTCGTCCCAAACCAGATCGTGACCGGGTCGGCCGTGGTCGAGCCCTCTCGCGCCGGTGACTTCGTAACGGCCGACCCCGGCAGCGACCTATTGAAGATCTGCGTAATCGAGCGACACCTCGGCACCGGCAATGCCGGGCTCGGGCTCGTGCGAGGGATGGGTCTGAAGCGTGGAGCGATCGCGAGCACCGTGGCGCACGATCACCACAACATCATCGCGGTCGGCGTGGACGACGGGCCGATTCTCGCGGCGGCCAGAGCCGTCGCGGAGATGGACGGGGGACTCGCCGTCGCGGACGAATCGGGTGTTCTCGCACGTTTGCCACTTCCGGTGGGCGGCCTGATGTCGGAAGAGCCGATCGAAGAGGTGCGTACGGGTCTCGACGCCGTGGTCGGCGCCGCGAGAGCGTTGGGCTCCCCACTGCATGACCCGTTCATGGCGATGTCTTTTCTGGGGCTCGAGGTGATCCCGGTGCTCAAGATCACCGACCAGGGCCTCGTCGACGTCGACGCTTTCGAGAAGGTGGGACTCTGGGTGGAGGGCTAGGCGGCTACCCCGCCCGTCCGCGACCCGGACGCTTCAACGCCACCACCTCCCCGAGAAGCCCGTATTCCGGCCCGCTCAGCCTTCCGACCGGTCTGAGGCTTCGCGTGTTCACGAGGTGGGTCCCCTCGGCGAGCTCCAGCTCGGACCCGAGACGCACCGCGACCACCTCGCCGATCGTGAGGTGGACTGCTGGATCCAACTCGATCTCCCTGAACAGGCGGCATTCGAGCACCGCCGGGCAGCTCGCCACGTACGGTGCGTCGACGTACTCCGCCTCGCTCGTCTCGAGGCCGGCCTCGGCGAACTCGTCCACGTGGGAGGGCACCTCTGCGGCCGTTTCATTCATGGCCTCCAACTGCCCCTCGGTAACCACGTTCACACAGAACGCGCCTCGGTCCCGAATGTTGGCGAGAGAGTCTTTGGGCTCGTCACCGCGCAAGCCGATCGACAAGCTGACGAGCATGGGGCTGGCCGAGATCGCCCCGAAGAAGCTGAAGGGCGCAAGGTTGGGCGTACCATCGGCGGCTCGGGTCGACACCCACCCGATGGGACGAGGTACGACCAGGGAGGTCAGGAGCTGATACCGGGCCCGTCTGTCGACTTCGCCGGCGATCACGATCCGGCCGGCTTCAGGACGCGTGTCTCGGGTCGGCGCCACTACTGCGACGGTACCGTCAGAAGCTGTCCCGCATAGATGCGGCTCCCCCGAATCCCGTTCGCCCGCCGAAGGTCGGCGACGGTCGTACCCAGGCGACGGGCGATGACCCAGAGCGAATCCCCGTCTCTCACGCGGTACTCGACACCCGCTTCGGCGCCGTTCGAAGAGGCCTGCCGGTCGAGGAGCTGCTCCACGTAACGCCCGTATTGGCGCGGAAAGAGAGAGACGTGGTAGTGAGCCGGGCTTCGCTCGCGGGTCGCCTCGAGCACGCCCTGACTCTCCAGATAGAGGAGGACGTCCTCGAGCCATCCGCGGCAGGCACGACTCCAGCTCCGACGAAGATCCAAGGCCATGCCGGTCGGGTGCACCGAGTACGGAGACGCGTTTCGAGGTTGGCTGTTCTTGGGACGCGTGAGGCTCGTGACGACGAGCTGCTCGCCGCAAGCGTTGCGATACTGCGAGCCCAGCCTGCGAAGGAAGAGCTCCACCTGCGGCCGGGCATAGGGGAACGAAACGTTGTGCAGTGCGAAGTCACGGTTGGAGCGAACGCGAACGAGGTAGCCCGCCTCGGCAAAGCGGAGCACCTGCGTGCCGTCGCGGATGTAGGTGAAGTCGTGGTCCCTGGCGACCCGCTGGGCGCGATCCAGCGAGGCCTGCGAGCCGCGGAGGCTCTGCGCCGCAACCGGACCGGGCGCTCCGAGCAAAGCAAGGAGAAGGGTGGCCCCGAAAAGAAAGCTCTGGAACGTACGACGGCTCATGAAATCTCGTGGGGCTCCGACCTACGCAATCTCATCTATCCCCGCACCCACCGAACACCTGAAATGAGTAAACATATGTAGTACGCCGGACAAGGCTTTCGTCCCGCGAACCGGCGGTCGGCCGACGGTCCCCGCAGGACTTCCGCGACGAGCCGCCGGCCGACCGCTCGTTCAGCCCAACGCCCGCGCGAAGTTGGCTGCCACCACGTCCCAGTTGATCACGTTCCAGAATGCTGCGATGTAGTCCGGCCGACGGTTCTGATAATGGAGGTAGTACGCATGCTCCCAGACATCGATCCCGAGAATCGGCGTGAACCCGGACATCAAGGGCGAATCCTGGTTCGGCATGGCCATCACCTGAAGTGAGCCCTCCGGCCCGACGCACAGCCACCCCCAACCCGAACCGAACTGCCCGGCGGCGGCAGCCGAAAAGCGGGACTTGAAGTCGTCGAACGATCCGAAGGCGTCCTCGATCGCTCCCGAAAGCCCACCCTCGGGGGCCGGCGCGCCCCCCGGTGTCATCACCTTCCAGAAGAGCGTGTGGTTCACGAAACCACCACCGTTGTTCCGCACCGCGCCGCGGATCGCCTCCGGGACAGCTTCGATGTTACGGAGCAGGTCCTCCGCGCTCCGCTCGTGGAGATCGGAGTGGCCTTCCAAGGCCGCATTGAGCTTGGTCGTGTAGCCCTGGTGGTGCTTGCCATGGTGGATCTCCATGGTTCGCACGTCGATGTGCGGCTCGAGCGCGTCGTGCGCATACCCGAGGTCGGGAAGCTGGAAAGGGTAACCCATCGAAAGAGTCCTCCGTGGATGATTTCGCCAAGTCGGGAGGCCGATTCTAAAAGAAGCCGGACTCCCTACGCAAATGGGAGGGCGCGATCTATGATTAGCTGCGCGCGTGCCTCCCCGCCTCGCGTCCTCCGTTATCGACGCGTGGGGTCAATGAAAGCGAACCCGGTCGCCAGGCGAAGCTCCGATGGCCACGACGAGTCCCCGAAGAATTCTCCTGGTCGACTGCGACGCGTTTTATGTACAGGTCGCGCGATTGGAGGACCCGGCGGGCGCAGGGCAGGCCGACCTGCTCATCGTCGGAGGGTCCGCCACGGGACGCGGCGTGGTCACGTCGGCGTCTTACGGGGCTCGAGCGTTCGGAGTCCGCTCCGCCATGCCGACGTCCCGGGCTCTTCGCCTCTGCCCGAACGCTACGGTGGTCGGCGTGCCTCGCGGGGCCTGTGCGGCGAAGAGCCGAGAGATTCGGGAGGCGCTGGTCGAGCTCGCCCCGGTCGTGCAGCCCGCATCGATCGACGAGTTCTATCTGGACCTGTCCGGCACCGAGCGGCTCTTCGCGGAAAGCCTCGAGGCGACCGCCTGGAGGATTCGAAAAGAGATTCTCGAGCGAACCGGAGTCTCCGTGTCCATCGGAGGAGGGACGCGCCGGATGATCGCCAAGCTCGCGGCCGGCCTAGCGAAGCCGGCGGGAGTGCACATCGTGGCCCCGAGTATGGAGCTGGACTTCATGCGCCGGCTCGAGCTGTCCGACATTCCCGGGATCGGGCCCGCCCTCCTCGACTCCCTGCGCGACCGGGGCCTCAACCGTGTCGAAGAGGCACTCGAGATCGAGGAACACTGGCTTCAAGCCTGGTTCGGTGACCACCGGGGCTCCTGGCTCTTTCGCAGGGTCCGAGGACTCGACGACTCCCTCGTGGATCCCCGTTCGCGGCGGAAGTCGATCAGCTCCGAGCGCACGTTCTTCGAAGATCTCGACGGGGACGAGGACCTCGAGCACCAGCTGCTCAAACAGGTCGAGTCGGTCGGGAAGGTGCTCAGGCGCAAGGCCCTCCGCACTCGGACGATCACCGTGAAGCTCCGGGACAACGACTTCAGGACCCGAAGCGCGAGCCATACCGTGCCCGACCCGATCGAAAGCGACCGGGCGATCTTCGAGGTCGGGCGCGTGCTCCTGCGCTCGTTACGCTCGAAGCGTCGCCGGCCCGCGCGCCTGCTCGGTGTGGGGGCCACGAACCTGGGACCGGCTTCGGACGCACCGCAGCTCGCGTTCTTCGAGGCTTCCGACGAGTTGGAGGGAGAGCGGGACCGAATGCTGAGCAAGATCATGGACGGTCTGCGCGAGCGCTTCGGAGACGATGCGATCGTGCCGGGACGAATGGTGCGGAAGTGAGCGCCGCCGCCCGCAGGAAGGTCGCGTGGGGCGTGGCCGAGCCGATCGTCGGCATGGTGCACCTGATGCCGCTTCCCGGTGCGCCCGGTTGGGGTGGCTCGATCGACGCCGTGGTCGAACGAGCGCTCGCGGACGCCGAGGCTCTCGAGACAGGAGGCGTGCACGGCCTCTTGGTCGAGAATTACGGGGACGTCCCGTTCTTCCCGACCGACGTCCCCCCGGCGACCGTGGCGGCGATGACATGCGCCGTTACCGCCGTGCGGCGGCAGTCGCGACTGCCCGTCGGCGTGAACGTGCTCCGCAACGATGCCCGGGCCGCCCTCGGCATCGCAGCGGCGACCGGAGCCCGCTTCATCCGCGTCAACGTTCACACCGGCGTCGCATGGTCGGACCAGGGACCGCTGGTGGGCGTCGCCCACGAGACGGTGCGAGATCGCGAAGCGCTGCAACAGGACGTGGTGATCCTGGCCGACGTCCAGGTGAAGCACGCCACACCCCCGGCGGGCGTGACCCTCGAGTCCGCCGCCTCGGACTGCTGGGAGCGCGGGCGGGCCGACGGCCTCATCGTCTCCGGCTCGGGTACGGGTAAGGCCGTCGATCCCGGCGAGATCGGGCGGGTGAAGGAGGCCGTACCCGACGCTCCGGTCTGGGTGGGCAGCGGCGTTGGCCTCGACTCGGTCGCTCGGCTGCGTGGGCTGGCCGATGGCCTGATCGTCGGCAGCGCGCTTCAGGTCGACGGCGAGGCCGGTCGAGGGGTCGATCCCGAGAGGGTGCGAGCCTTCATGGAACGTGCTGGCAGCGGGTGATCTCGGCCAGGTAGTGTCCCTCCTTCCCCGTCCATATCACCTCCGCGACGAGCCCTGCCTCACGTGCGGTCCCCTGTAGGCGCTCCGGATCCAGGAAGAGCTGCGGCACGGGATCTCCGATGAGCCGACCGTACCGGAACTGGTACTGCGCCTCCCCGACATAACGCCCGTCGTGCCGTCGATCGGCTCCACCCGGGCCGCGAAGATCGGTGGAGTCCACCAGAATCCGGCCCCCCTCCGCGAGAACCGCCGCGATCCGGGTCAAGCCCAGCCTGAACCCGGCGAGCGTTTCGAAAGGCATCGTCCCGTTCATCAGGAGAAGCACGGTGTCCCAGGGACCGGGCGGAGGCTCCAGGACCTTCCCGATCCGGGCGTCGACCACGCCCCGCTCGACCATCACCGAGACCGCGTCGGCCAGCCGGTCCACCGCAGTCACCCTCAGGCCCGCCCCCTGAAGGAAAAGCGTGTGAGGCCCGGCGCCCGCGCCGAGGTCGAGGACCCGCCCCCGGCATCTTTCCAGGGCCAAGTGCTCCCAACGCTCCATTGCTGCCGGCCCTCGCAGGAAGATTCGCGCGTCGAGCATTTCCACATCTCCGACGTCGCTGATGACGGTCAGGGGAGCGTCGAGGTCGCACGCCGCGTCCGCGAGGGCCGCGGCGAACGGATGCCAGGCATCGGTGTCGGAAGAGACGAAGGGGCGACCCGGCGGGCCGCCCCTTCCCTTCGACGCTCGCTCAGGTGATGTCTCAGTCACCAGGAGCGCCCGGGCGGACCCAGGGCTTACGCTCGAAGTAACTGTTCGTCATCTCCTTCACCTTGCCGGATAGCAGCACCAGGGCGATCAGGTTCGGCAGGATGACGATCCCCAGCGCGATGTCACCGAGCTCCCAGGCGAGATTGAGCCCGACGAGCGCGCCCGCGAAGTGCATGATGAGGTAGACGACCTTGTACGGGATGATGGCACTCTGCCCGAAGAGGTAGTTCGCACAACGGTCCCCGTAATAGCTCCATGAGATTGCGGTCGAGATCCCGAAGAGGAAGACGCACAGGATCACGATGTAGTGTCCCCACGGGATGATCGGCGAAAGGCCGAGACGGAAGGCGTGCATCGTCAAGGGTGCCCCGCTCTCGGCGGCATTGCCCCAGAGTGACGAATAGGTCGTCCCGTCGTCCGCCACCGCCTCCTGGCGCGCCGAGAAGATCGTTCCGCTGAAGCGCTGGGTCATGCCTTCGTCCACGAAGAGCTCGTCCACGGGCACATCGTGCCATCCGAGCTTCGCGGCGGCGGCGGCCGGCTGACGACCGGCGTCGACCCGCAGCTCCGGCGGCGCCAGCACGCCTTCGTAGCCCTGAGTTTCGTTCTCGGTCACCCAGGTCATGTCTCCGCCGCCCAGCACGATCTCCGTCGGGATACGCTCCGTGTGCACACCGGTGATGATGATCACGAGCGCGGTCATCGTGACGATTACGATGGTGTCGATGAAGGGCTCGAGGAGTGCCACGACCCCCTCCGAGACCGGCTCCTGGGTCTTCGCCGCGGCGTGCGCGATCGGCGCGGACCCCTGCCCCGCCTCGTTGGAGAAGAGCCCTCGGTTCGTTCCCCACATCATCGTGGTGAGTATCGCCCCGATCCCCGTGCCCGCGACCCCCGCCGTCGGGTTGAAGGCCTCGGCGAAGATCGTCGCGAGGGCCGGCAGGATCTCCCCGAGGTTCATCGAAAGGATGACCAGGGCTCCGAACACGTAGATCGCCGCCATCAACGGAGCCAGCACACCCGTGACCTTCCCGATTCGGCTGATCCCGCCGAGCACGACCGCGGCAACCACACCGACCGTCACGAGGCCCGTGAACCACTTCGCCCACCCGAACTCCGTGTTCAGCGTATCCGCGACCGTGTTGGCCTGGATCGCGTTCCCGGTCAGGAACGCCGTGAAGCCCAGCATGATGGCGAAGAACATCGCCATCCACTTCCAGTTGGCTCCGAGCCCCTTCTCGATGTAGTACATCGGTCCGCCCGACACCGAGCCGGCCGTCGCCGACGAGCCCTCATGGACATCGCGGTACCTCTGTGCAAGCGTGACCTCGGTGTATTTCGTGGCCATGCCGACAGCGGCCGTGACCCACATCCAGAAGAGGGCCCCCGGACCGCCCCAGTGCAGGGCGATCGCGACACCCGCGATATTCCCGATTCCGACCGTGGCGGAGAGCGCGGTCGTCAGCGCCTGGAAGTGCGACACGTCTCCCGTGTCATCCGGGTCGTCGTAGCGTCCCGTGGCGACGGCGACGCCGTGGCCGAAGTGCCGGATCTGTACGAAGCCGAGTCTGACCGTCAGGAAGAACCCGGCGCCGATGAGGGCTAGAACGACGATCGGAATGTCGGCATCGCCGACCGGGATCCCACCCTCCCAGACGATTTCCCGAACCCGACTAACGAAGTTGGCGAACTGTTCCATTCACTCCCCTGGAAAGGCGGTCTTCGGCCCGCGGGCGCGACCGGCACTCGGGCACGAGGCCCGGAAGATCAGTCGAGGGCACCTCGAGAGCAAGCCGATCGAGAATACCGAAAGCCCGGCTCGCCCTTTCGGATCCGGACGGCTCATTGCGAGAGCATCGGACCCAGAGCACGACCCCCGAGGAGGTGCATGTGCAGGTGGAAGACCTCCTGTCCAGCGCCTTCTCGACAGTTCACGATCAGTCGGTATCCGGCGACGTCGATCCCTTCGTCCTCCGCGATTCGCCGCGCCACCGTGAACATCCGCCCAAGCGCCGGCTCGTCTTCGGCAGCCGTGTCGGCCACGGTCGGAATGACATGGTTCGGCACGATGAGCACGTGTGTCGGGGCCTGCGGCGCAACGTCCCTGAAGGCGGTCACGAGATCGTCCTGGTAGACGATGTCGGAGGGAATCTCACCTCGGACGATCTTCGCGAAGATCGTGTCCTCGCTCATCTGGGTTCTCCGGTATCTCGGTTCACTCGGGTACGTCCGGACCCCTGAGCCCGACCCCGGGCCATGGTGCCGGGCAGGCAGTGTGACACCACGGGAGCGGGCGCGCCAGCATCCCCGCAAAGCCCCGACGCGCGGAGCGCGCCCCTGAAGCCTTCCGGGCTCAGGCGGATCGATGGCGAGCGCGAAACGAGCGGAAGGCTCGGGCGCCCCCGGGGGGGTAGCGCAAAGGCGCAATCTGCGGGGGAGAGGCGAGCGGTTACGGAGAGATCCGTCGTTGGGGCGACCACAAGCTGCAATCAAAAAAAGGGGCCGCTCACCGAAGTGAGCGGCCCCCGAGACCAGCCGGGAAGAGCCTCTCGGCTACTTCACCGCGTTGATCATGTCGAAGATCGGGAGGTACATGGCGACGATCATGCCACCGACGATCACCCCCAGGACCACGATCATGATCGGCTCCATCGCACTGAGCAGCACTTCGACTGCGGCATCGACCTCGTCGTCGTAGAAGTCGGCGATCTTGGTGAGCATCTCGTCGAGACCACCCGTCTGCTCGCCGACATTGATCATCTGCACGACCATCGGCGGGAAGACGCCAGACTCCCGGAGCGGGCCGGCGATCGTCTCACCACCCGCGATCGAAGCCCGCGAGCCCATCACCGCATCGTGGATCACCCGGTTGCCGGCAGTCTTCGCCGTGATCTCGAGGCCCTCGAGGATCGACACACCCGAGCTCACCAGCGTCCCGAGCGTGCGAGTGAAGCGGGCCACGGCCGCCTTCCGTTGCAGATCGCCGAGGATCGGCAGCGACAGAAGCATCCTGTCGATCGCGAGCTTCCCGCGATCCGTCTGATAGGTTTGCCGGATCGCGATGATGAGCGATACCAAGCCGATCGCGCAGGCCCACCAGTAGGCCTGCAGGAACTTCGACATGTTGATGACGATCTGCGTCGGCAGAGGCAGGGGAATCCCGGCCGACTCGAACATGCTCTGGAAAGTCGGGATCACGAAGACGAGAAGAATGACGATGGCTCCGCCGGCCACCGAGAAGATCACGCCCGGATAGACCATCGCGCCCTTGATCTTCCGAATGAGCGCGTCGTTCTTCTCGAGAAAGGTCGCGAGGCGCAGTAGGATCGTGTCGAGGATACCGCCAGCCTCACCCGCCGCCACCATGTTGACGTAAAGCTCGGTGAAGATCTTTTCGTGCCTGCCCATGGCGTCGGCCAGCGTGTGACCCGACTCCACGTCGTAGAGCACGTCCTGAATCACCTTGCGGAGATTCTGGTTCTCGGTCTGCTGAGCCAGGATGTCCAGAGACTGGACCAGCGGAAGACCCGAGTTGATCATCGTCGCGAACTGTCGGGTGAAGATGACGATGTCGCGCGTCGTGACACCTGTCCCGAACTGGATGACGATCTGCTTCGGTTTCTCCCGGACGTTTACCGGGATCATCTTCTGCTTGTGCAGGAAAGCGAGCACGTCCTCTTTCGAAGGAAGCTCGATCTCCCCCTGAGTGATGTCCCCGCCGGTGGCGGGTCGGGCGCTGTACGTAAAGGTCGGCATCCTATTCCTTACCTATGCTCGACTTGAGAAGGACGGTCCTCATTCACCTGGAGCCGTCTCACCCACGGCTCGGAGCAATTCGTTCGGGTCTCCGGACCGCTTGAGCGCTTCCTCCAAGGTCACATTGCCCTGCATGTAGTGCATCTGCAGAGAGTCGTTCATCGTCTGCATGCCGTGCTTCTTACCGGCCTGCATGAGCGAGTAGATCTGGTGAATCTTCTCGTCTCGAATCACCGCCCGGATCGCCGGCGTGCACACCATGATCTCGATGGCACAAACACGCCCCTTCCCTTTGGCCTTGGGAAGCAGCGTCTGCGTCACGACACCCTCGAGGACGAAGGCGAGCTGCGCCCGGACCTGGGCCTGCTGGTGCGACGGGAATGCGTCGATGATTCGGTTGATGGACTCCGCAGCGGAGTTCGTGTGCAGCGTCGCCATCACGAAGTGACCGGTCTCGGCGATGGTCAGCGCCGCTCCGATCGTCTCCAGATCCCGCATCTCACCGATCAGGATGACGTCGGGATCCTGCCGCAGCGCGTACTTGAGCGCGGCGGAGAAGCTCTTCGTGTCCGCTCCCACCTCGCGCTGATTGACCATGCATGACTGGTGCCGGTGGATGAACTCGATCGGGTCCTCGATCGTGATGATGTGGCCCTTTCGCTCCTTGTTGATCTTGTCGACCATCGAGGCCAGCGTCGTCGACTTGCCGGAACCGGTCGGACCGGTGACCAGCACCAAGCCGCGGGGCCGCTCAGAGAGCTCCTTGAGGATGTTGGGCAACCCGAGCTCGTCGATCGAGATGATCTGGTACGGGATCTGCCGGATCGCCATCGCCACGCAGCCACGCTGCTTGAAGACGTTGCCTCGGAAGCGCGACAAGTTCGGAACACCGAACGAGAAGTCGAGCTCGTCGTCGGTCTCGAAACGCTTCTTCTGGTTCTCCGTGAGGATGGAGTACGCGAGCTGAAGCGTGTCCCGGGGTGTCAGGACATGATCGATGGTCGAGTCCGCGAGGTCACCGTCGATGCGGATCTTGGGCCTGCAACCCGCCGTGATGTGGAGGTCGGAAGCACCCCGCTGGATCATCTCCTGGAGAAGCGTGCGAAGATTGAGCTCATCGCTCTTCTCGGCCTTCTGCTGTGGTTGGTTCATCGATTCCGTCGGTTGGTTACGTGTTCGTCGGTGCCCGCCCCAGGACTAGTCGGACGAAGTCTCCTTGACCAGCTCCTCGAGCGACGTCGTGCCCCGTTCCACCTTCTTCATTCCATCCATGCGAAGGGTCAGCATGCCCTCGGAGAGCGCGACGTCTCGAAGATCGTCCGTCGCGGCCTCCTCCATGATCGCCTTCCGAATCGCGGGTGTGACGTTCATCACTTCGTAGACACCGCAGCGGCCCTTGTAGCCCGTCCCGCCGCAAGCGTCACAACCCTCACCGCGAACGAAGGTCGTCTTGGCAGCCCAATCCAAATCGACGTTACCCGCCTTGAGCACGGTCTCTTCGTACTTCACTTCGGTCTTGCAGTTCTCGCAGATCCTCCGCAGGAGACGCTGCGCCGTGAGCACGTTCAGAGCCGAAGCGACATTGAAGGGCTCGAGGCCCATGTCGATCATACGGGTGATCGTCGAGGGCGTATCGTTGGTGTGCAGCGTCGAGAGCACCAGGTGACCCGTGAGGGACGCCTTGATCGCAATGCCGCCCGTTTCCAGGTCTCGAATCTCACCGACCATGATGATGTTCGGGTCCTGCCGCAGGAACGCCTTGAGCGCCGCTGAGAAGGTCATCCCGATCTCGTTGCGCACGAGGACCTGATTGATTCCGTGCAGGTTGTACTCGACCGGGTCCTCGGCCGTCATGATGTTGGTCTCGATCGAGTTCACCTGCGAGAGTGCCGAGTAGAGCGTCGTCGTCTTACCGGAACCCGTCGGACCCGTCACCAGCACCATGCCGTAGGGCTTGGCGATCGCGTTCATGAAGTCGTTGAGGGCCTTCTCCTCGAACCCGAAGCTCTGGAGATCGAAGGTCAGGTTCCCCTTGTCGAGAATACGCAGCACGATCTTCTCGCCGAAGATCACGGGCAGCGTGCTGACACGGAAATCGACGACCTTCTTCTTCATTCGGAGCTTGATGCGTCCGTCCTGCGGCACGCGCCGCTCCGCGATGTTGAGGTCCGAGAGAATCTTGATCCGGGAGGTGAGCGCCGCCTTCATCTTCATCGGCGGCTTCATGACCTCCTGGAGGGCGCCGTCGATCCGGTAGCGAACCCGGATCTCCTTCTCGTAGGGCTCGATGTGGATGTCACTGACGCCCTTCAACACGGCATCCGTGAGGAGCCCGTTGATGAACTTGACGACCGGCGCCGCATCCACCTGCTCCTGCAGCGCCGCGACGTTGACGTCTTCGTCCTCCTGCTCCACGAACTCGAGGTCGTCCTCCATGAAGTCCCCGAGCAGATCGCCCATGTCCTCCTGATCGGGGGGACCGTAGTACTCCTCGAGATGCTTGCGGAGCGTGTATTCGCCGACGATCACCGGCTCGATGTCGAAGCGCGTCTTGAAGCGCATGACATCGATCGCCTGGTTGTCGGTGGGGTTGGCCATCGCCACGGTCAGCGTCCGCCCGACCTTCCGAAGCGGGAGGACCAGATGCTTGTAGGCCATCTCGCTGTCGATCAGCGAGTAGATCTTCTCGTCGACCTTGACCTTCTTCAGGTCGACTGCAGGAAGACGGTACTGCTTCGAGAGCATCCGGGTGAGCTCTTCCTCGTCGACGAAGCCGAGGTGGACGAGGGAGTAGCCGACACGGGTACCGTTGTCCTTGGCATCGGCAAGCGCTTCGCCGAGCTGCTCCTCGTTGATCAGCCCCTCTCGGACGAACAGGTCGCCGAGCCGAACCTCTGCAACGTTCGTTGCCATATGTGGAGCTTTCCTTTCGGGGCGACGGAAACGACACGGGACACCCCCGCTCCTACAATACGAGGCCGGTGGCAGATCCAACAAGCGAATCTCCACCGGTCCCGAGCGTTTGCGGTTCGGTGCTCCGGAAGTCGTAAACGTTTGTGTTACAGCGCGAAGGTAGGATTCGGGTCGGGGAATGTGCAAGGATCCCGAGCCCGGCCCACCCCTAACTGCCCAGCCGGGCGGCTTCCCGGAGCACCTCCAGCTTCCCGGGACCGATTCCCGACACGGCCAGGACGTCCTCCCAGCTTCGGAATCCACCGACCCGATCGCGCTGTGCGACGATTCTCGCAGCCAGTGCCGGACCGATCCCGGAGATGGTCTCGAGCTCGGCGGCGGAGGCCGTTCCGAGTGGTATACGCTCGGCGGCTCGGGTGCGAGTCCGACGGAGACTGCTCGGAATTCCGGCCGAAAAGTCGAGCCACGGCCCCAGTCGCTGGACGGTTGCCGGTCCGATTCCCCGAACACGCTCCAGCTGCGACGCCGAGCGAAAGGCGCCGTCCGCCTCCCGGGAAAGGACGATCGCACGCGCCACCGCCGGGCCGACGCCCGGGAGTCGGTCGATTTCCACCTCGCTCGCCCGATTCGGATCGATTCGTTCGCCCGGCTCGAGGGGCCGACCTCGTCGGTCGGCTTCCTCGGCAGCTGCGGCGCTCTCGTCCAGGAGCGCCACCAATGCGTCTTCTGCGGGTGGAGGCACGGCCTCCATGTCACCCCCCAGAAGCGTGCGCACCACCCCTGCCACCAGAAGAAGCAGGCAGCCCACGGCCAGGCTTCGACGTTCACGTTCGGTCATGCCCCACGCTGGCCGGGACCGCGCGTCACGGGAATGTCTACCTGGGAAAGCTCCCCCTGCCGACGGTGAAGTTCCCGAAGAGGCCGAACTGGAGCTGGGTCGAGCCCGCCTCCAGGCCCACGAAGGACTGCCGGTCCGTGTAGGACAGCTGCAACCTCAGGTCCATCCGATTCACGGCCGTGTCCAGACGGAGGTTGAGCACCCGAATGATGTCGTCGAGGAAGGCCGTGCACGTCTCCGCACCGACGGTTACCCGGCAGTTGCGGTCGGCTGTGTAGCGGAAGAAGAGCGAAGCGGTCACGGGCCGGTCCAGATGTCGGGCAAAGACATTCGGTGGGAAGAAAGACGAAGCCAGGCTCACTTCGTGGACGGCCCGCTCGCGCTCGGTGATCCCGGTCGGGTCCTCGCCCTCGCCACGCTCGAGCGTCCCTCGATAATCCGTGCGGATCCCGCCACCCCAGGTCAGACTCAACTGGATCGGCAGGCTCTCGCTCTCGGCGAAGCGCCGCTGGAGACCGCGTCCGCCGAACGTCGTCTCCTCGGTGCGCCGCGAGAGGCCGGTCGAGAGGGAAAGCTGGCGGAGGAGCGGAAAGCGGCTCGGCATCGTCAGCGCCGTGACCCGCGCGGTCAGGTCGGGCCATGTGCGATCCACACGGTCCCGGTCGCTGCGCGTGTCGAGCGTCCCCAGATCGGTCCTGCGGTATCCGACGCCGAACTCGAGCCCGCCGGGAAGGCCGAAGCCCGAGCGCAGCGAGACCGACGTCCGGTCGGTGAACGACGTGGCGGAGTCGCCGTCGACCACGAGGAACCCGCTGGCGTCCACGAGCCCGAGCTGATAGGCGAGTCCGGGATCGACCGCCTCGCGATTGAACCTCGACGTCAGCCCGTCCTGCCAGGACAGGTTCACGGGGCGAATCCATGTCGCCATCGACCGAGCGGCCCTCGAGAGGAACGAAACCGTGTCCGCCGGGGCGAGGACGGAGAAGACCCGGGCCGGTAGCAGGGTGAGACTGCCGGTCAGCTCCCTCTGCCCGTTGAGGTCCCGTCGGAGGACGAGCGCCGTGTCACCCTCGGTGACGACGGCACCCGCGAAGGCCGGGTCGCGATCCGAGGCGTAGAAGGTCTGAAATCCCAGGCGACCCGAGAGCCAGTCGCTGAAGCGAGGACGGAAGTCGACGTTCGTCCGGAGAAGGCGGTGAGTCTCCCATCCGAGGGCGATCGGTCCCCTGCGCGACTGGGCGTCCCGAATGAGCGCCTGGATACGGGGATCGGCCACGGCTTCCTCGGCCGAGAGCAGATCTCGGGTCGAGCTCAGGTCTGCGGTCGCCGTGAGGTTCTCGAAGGGACGGAGCTCGAGCTCGAACGCGCTCTCGAGCGCCTCCCGCGGCGACCGGGTCGCGATCGCGAGGGAGTCCTCATCCGACCGCACGATGCGGTCGAAGCGGAAGGCGTTCTGGTCCAACCGTGCGTACGAGCCCCCGAGGCGTACGCGCTCCGGCGTCCAGCGGAAGCGCGACTCGGCGACCCGGTCTCCGAGCGAGCCCGGCAGAAGAAATCGAACGAAGGAACGCAGGAAGGACGGAAAGACGGCAAAATCTCTTCGACCCAACTCGCGCCCGTAGGTCACTCGGGCATCGAAGCCCTCCGAGTCGCTCTCGCTCGTGATCGTGCTCGCGCTGGAGGCGAAGTATCCCGCCCTCGCCTCCAGCCCGTCGAGGAGGAGGCCCATGATCCGGTTCGCCGTCGGGGTACGCTTGCTGAACGCGACATCCACCCGCGTACGCCGGGCGCCGGGCTTGCGAAGACCCTCGATGTCGGCCGCCCGCACGTCGGACTGGAAGAGGAAGGAGGGATCCTGGTCGGTCGCCGTGTGGGAGAAGACGACGGGGATCTCGACCCCCCACTCTGCGGGCGCGAACCGGTCGAGCTTCAGCGTCGAGTTGACGTTGATCACCCGGTCCGACTGGTAGGTCGGCGACTCCTCGAGCTGTCTGAAAACCGAGCCACGCGTCGAGACGGTGGCACGCGTCGACCAAACGTCCGACGCGTCGAGCTCGACCCCGAAACGACCTGCCAGCCCCACATCCTCAAACGCATCGGAGAGCCTGAGCTCGTTCACCCAGACCTCACCCGACGTGGCGAACTCACCTCCGTTCAAGACCCCGAGCGAAACCTCACGCACCGCGCCCAGGTTGGGAGCTCGGGCTCGGTCCTTCAGCACGACGGCATACGTCGAATCGGCCGACCACAGCTCGAGAGGGGGATCCGTGGGGCTCGGCGGTGTGAAGATCAGCGCCTCCTCCGCGCGGCGACGAAGGTCGATCCACTCCTCGAAGTCGATGAGCACCTCGGGAAGCCAGTCTTCCGGCTGGATCGCCGAGGAGTTGGCCGCGGGGCGGAGCGGCGTACGATACAGATAGAAGTTCTCTGCGTCCTCGCCGACCTTCACGAAGAAGAAGAGGGGCTCCTCCGGTCCCCAGTCCCCGTCTCGAGCGACGACCCAGAGCCGCATTTGCCGATACGTCAGAAAGTCCCTTGGGCGCTGCGGGAATCGGTTGAAGACCTCCAGACGATTCCCGGGCTCGATGTCCGAATATTGGACCTTGAGGCCCTTCTCGTTGAACTCGAGCCCCTGCCCCCCGAAGGCTGCCGTGGGATCGTCGAGCTCCTCCAGAACTCCGGGTGGGGCCTGGTAGACCGCTCCCTCCGTGACCGAGCTGACCGGACCGACCTCGCCGCGTCCGCCGAAACCGGGCTCCTCGCCCACGAGGCCGTCGAGCACACCCTCGCCGGCCCGCTTGACCCAGCGTGAGCCGATGATGCGCATCCGACTGAGCGTGAGCCGGTCGCTCTCCTCGCCCACGACCGTGATCCGCAGATGCCGGACCGAGCGGAAATCCGCTTCGGTGAAGGCGCGGGGCACACCCAGGCTGTTCGGGTCACGGATCGGGATACGGTAGAGCCGGAACTGCGTGCCGGTCTCCGAGCGTGTGCGCGTCAGATAGGGTGAGCTGCCGTCGAGGCGCACCACGAAGCGGCGGTATCGCTCCAGTGTGTCCAGGTTTCCGTCACCGTCCAGGTCTTCGGAGTCCTGGCGGCCGTTGCCTCGTGTACAGTTTGCTCGAGAGTCTCCGATGCGGTAGACGGCCGCCCGCTGTGCCTCGCAGGGCTCGTTCCAGACTCCGAGGCGGTCGAGCTCGTCCGACCAGATCTCACCCCGCCGGGGGTCCGCCTCGTGATCCAGCACGCCCAGTCCCCAGGGCGCACCGGTCGACTTGGTCCCGACGACGCGGCCCTCCGGATCCACGAAGAGCGCGTCCTCACCGACACTCCCCAGATCCAGGACGAGCGTCAGTGACTCGCCGTCGGCCGCGTAGAATTCCAGGAACTCGCTCTTGCTGATATCCAGACCGGTCTGGCTCAGGCTCGTCGTGATGGAGCGCCAGGAGGGACCGTCGAACCCGGTGACGGGATCGAAGCTGAGGAGCAGGCCCGTCTCGCGTGAGAGACTTCCGGTCACGTTGATCTGCCGGTCGATGTCCGCCTGGGGCAGAAAGCCCTCGAAGACCCCGAGACTGTCACCCTGTACGCCCTCTTGGACCCACGTGTGTTGCCACACGAGACTGCCCTGGTCGACCTCGTTGAGCCCTTGGGGGAGCGCGTTCTCGGCACCGTCCCGGAACTGGGGGACGCTCCCTCTCGACCAGTCGAAGCTGATCAGCGAGAGCGCGCGCTCGTTGGCCGTGTCGAAGTCGTCGACGAAGACGTCGCGTCGGACATTCGGATTGGGCAGTGAGAACGCCAGCTCACCCTCCACCCCGAGCCGCGAGGGCCCGCCCAATCTCAGTCCCGAAATCCGCTCCGTCAGACGATCCAGGGCGTGGGCGGGAAAGTCGAGGTTCATGTTCATCCCGCCGAGTGTGATCGCCCCGGGCTCGACTCCGAGCTGTGGCCGCCGCACGATCGCCTGCTCCCGCTGGTGCAGCGCGACCAGATCGAAGCCACCGGCGTCGCCGACGTCGATGTGTCCCGTGAGGCCGAAGACCGTCGTCGGCGCCACACGGAAGAGAGACTTCTGCTCCCACGAGGCCCGGACCACCGGGTCCGTGGCGGTGGCGAAGAGGACCTCGGGCTGGATGAGCGTGACCTGACCGATGTCGTAGTCGATCCGATAGTCGATGTCTCTCTGGAGGAGCCTGTCACTCAGGAAGATCCGCTCGCTTCCGTCACGGATGGCGAAGGCGCCGAGAGAGAAGGACGAGATCACCCCTTGGCTTCTCAACTCGAACGGAATGGTGAGACGGAACAGGCCCCCGTTCTCTCGGTCGAAGGGGTCCTCCGCCTCGTAGATCCGGGGATTGGCATCCGAGCCGAGCAGCTGAGACGCCTCTTCCGCATCGAGCCCCAGGACATCGAGAGGCGGCGGCGCCTGGAACGGTCGAAGTGTCGGGAAGATCAGGAAGACACCGGGTACCGGCGGCTGGTCCTGTAGAAACTCCTGAGCCGGCTTGTAGACGCCCGCCCGGTCGAGCTCGTCCACCGGAGATTCCTCGTCCAAACCGAACAGCCGCAACCAGGTGATGTCGTCGCCGGTGAGGCCCCGAGTGAAGGTCCTTCCGGCGGATCGCTCGCCGAGAGAGATCGTGAGATCCACCGAGGCCGGATCCACGTCGGGAGAGGAGGAGACCCGATAGACCTGGTGCATCTCGAGGTCCCACGTCGGCCTTCCCGGCCTGTGGTTGGCACTCGTGGCCTTGAGCAAGCGCAAGTCCGGACGTCCCCCCGCGTTCGAGATCCGCTCCGGATTGTATGTCCCCACAGTGTCACCCGATGCCGTCACGAAGGTGACGGCGAGCGCCTCCTCGCCCTGAAGGGGACGCCGCAGCGCGATCCAGAGCCCACTGGAGTGGACCGTGTAGTCGACCCCCGGCTGCAGATAGCGGAACCACCCGGACTCGACGACCTCTTCGCCCTCCTTCGAGGCTCGCGCATCGGCCTGTATGAGCCCTTGGACCTGCTGGCGCGTGGTCAGGTCGGTTTCGAGGCGGTAGACCTGGACGGGCTCGATTCCCGGGGCGCGAGACGGAGGTGCGGCCGTGGGATCGAGGTCCAACACGTCCACGTGGGGAAAATCCCGGAGCTCCTCGGGATCCACGAGAAAGAAGAACTGACCGAGGACGTAGTCCGCGTCGTCCAGCACGAGCGTGTCCGCCTGGACGAAGCTCTCCTGTCCGCCGCCGCCGGAGAGTCGGAACTCCCGCGTGGACAGATCGCCACGCTGCTGGGCCCAGACACCACGGAATGCCAAGGGGCCCGCCTGGCCCTGAGCCTGGAAGCCGAAGTTGCCCGCCGGGATTCCGCGGGTCAGGAAGCGCGAGGCGGGGAGCTCGAATGTCACGTCGCCCAGCTCCAGCCGCTGCAGCACCTCGTCTTCCTTACCCTCGTAGAAGACGTTGATGTTGTTCGCGGCGCTGAACTCGCGGGCTTGGTCGAAGTCCACATCCAGCCGGATCCGGTCCGTGACGTTGCCCTGGATCCGCACGCCGAACTGGAGATCCGGGTTGAGTTGAGGGATGTAACCCGATTCACAGCTGAACTGCACCTGCGGGTCACAGGGCCTGAATCCCGTCCAGTCCCCCGCCAGCTCGGCCTGACCCGTGATCTCCACGTCGAGCTCCGAAAGGTCGGCGCCGAAGGGAAGCTCCTCGAGCTCCTCGGTGCCGCTGGCGACGGCGCGGGCGAGACGAGCGAGGCGGTCGAGGGCGGGCGAGGGCGCAACGGGACGGAACAACCCCTCGCGTCGGGCGTCGAGCCGACGACGAAGACGCAGCGCTCCCGTTCCCAACAGCCACTGCGAAGCGCTGGGAACGGGACCACGCAAGACGACGTCGGGGACCGTCCGCGTAAAGGGGACCAGCGGCGGCACCGGCTTGAGCCCGAGACGCGTCACGGCTGCGGCGGAAGAAGGCCTTCCGTCCGAGAGAAACCCGGGCAGCTCGAGTGCGGGAGGCGTCCAGCGTACCCGGTCTGCCGACTGGGCGACGAGTGCGGCCGGCAACGAGATCAGCGGGACCAGGAGCGAGGCGACTCGAAGCGCCGGTATTCGGATGCTCATCGTGGCAGCTCGATCTCAGCCGAACGAGCCCAAAGGTGCGGACCGCCGGAAGTGCTGCGGTGTAGCCACCTTCCGTGAAAGACCCCTGAACACTACAGAACCGATCCGTTTCGAAGACCGATGGGCATCCTCACGAGGTATCTGATCCGCGCGCACGTGGGGCCATTCCTCTTCGCATTCCTGGCCCTCACGGGGCTTCTGTTTCTGAACGCCGTCGCCCAACGGATGGAAAACCTGGTCGGGAAGGGACTCTCCATGGAGGTCATCGGGGAGTTCATCCTCCTTTCGCTGCCCCATACGGTCGCCCTCACGCTGCCCATGGCGACGCTGGTGTCGGTTCTGTACACCTTCAGCCAGCTTACAGCCGGGAACGAGATTACCGCCATGTCGGCCGGCGGTGTGAAGCCGGCGCGCCTGCTCCTGCCGCTTGTCGGTGTCGGCGCCATCCTCGCTCTCGGGATGCTGTATTTCAACGACGAGGTTCTTCCGGAGTCGAACCACCGACTCAAGAACCTAATCGTCGACATCGGAAAGAAGAGTCCGACACTCGAACTGCGGGAGCAGGTGGTCAACCACATTCGCATGGAGTCCCGGCGTGGTTCCGTCTATCTCCAGGCGCGGGAGATCGACCGGCTCGCGGACGAACTCACCGACGTCGTCATCTACGACCTGAGTGATCCGTCCGCCCAGCGGACGACCTACGCCGAACGTGGCTCGATGGCATTCAATCAAGCGCGTACGGACCTCTACCTGACCCTCTACGACGGCGTCGTGCACGAGACCCGCGGCGACCAGATCGGCGCTTTCAACCGCTCCTTCTTCCAGGAGCAGGTGATCCCGCTGCGGGGCGTGGGGACGGAGCTGGAGCGTCAACAGGGCAGCGCGTATCGAAGCGACCGGGAGATGTCTCTCGTCATGTTGCTCAGAGAGATCGACGTGCGCGGGCGTGAGCTGCGCACCGTGCAGGAGAACACCCGAGACCGTGCGCGTGAAGCCGTACGCGACGCGCTCGGCCGCTTCGACCCGGCTGCCGACCAGGACGGCATCGGGGCCACTCAGAGCGCGACGGCACGTGCGGTGAACCGATCGTCTCAACTGGCCAACGAGCTGCCGATGACGCTCCCCGAGCGTGATACGTATACGCGCTCCGTCGCCCAGGGCTCGCGCCAGAGTATGAGCCAGGTCGAGGCGATCGAGCGGTTGATCCGCCAGTACAAAGTCGAGTGGCACAAGAAGTTCGCGATCGCTTACGCGTGCATGGTCTTCGTGCTGATCGGAGCGCCCATCGCAGTCCGTTTTCCCCGCGGAGGCGTGGGTATGGTGATCGCGGTTTCGGCCTGCATCTTCGCGATCTATTGGGCCGGGCTCATCGGCGGCGAAAACCTGGCGGACGAAGGCAAGGTCTCACCCTTCGTCGCCATGTGGACCCCCGACCTGCTCTTCACCGCCCTGGGCCTCTATCTGGTGAGCCGTATGGGCCGAGAGTCCGCTTCGCAGCGAGGCGGCGGGTGGGACGACCTGATCTGGACGTTCCGCAAGGCCGTGGGATCCCTCTTCCGACGAAAGCCCGCGACCGCATGATCCGGATGCTCGACCGTCTGATCATCCGGTCCTTCCTGCGGATCTTCATGGGCTTCATCGTCGGGGCCCCGATGCTCTTCCTCGTGGGCGACATCGTGGAGCGTGTGGACTTGTATTTCGATCGGGGTCTCACGACTTCGGAAGTGGCCATGGGGCTGCTCTACAAGCTTCCACAGTTCGTCGCGTGGTCGTTCCCGATCGCGGCACTCCTCGCCGCGGTCTTCACGATCCACAACATGACCATCCACCGTGAGGTCCTCGCCGCAAAGGCCGGGGGCATCAGCTTCCACCGGCTGATGGTGCCGCTGCTCTTGATGGGTACGCTGCTGACTGGCGCGGCGGGTGCGCTTTGGCAGGGGGTCCCCCTCGCGAACCGACGTGCCAACCAGATCCTGGGTCAGGTGCAGATCAACCGACAGTGGCGTGCCAGCTTCGTCTACGGGCTCGACGGGGGGGGGACCCTCACCGTCAGGCGTCTCACGGTCGCGGACGGTCGGATGAGCGGAATCGTCCTCGAGCTTCCCGCGACGGGGCCCGATACGCCGGCGCGGCGTATTCAAGCGTCCGAGGCCGTTTTCTCCGAAGAAGCTGGCTGGGTCTTTCTCGACGGGTACCAGCGACTGCTGACGCCGGAGGAGCCCGGCGCACCCGAGCGGACCTACCACTTCGACTCGCTACGGACACGCGGATTCTCGGAACGCCCTGTGGACCTGCTCGAGCAGCCCACGGACGAGGACGAGATGACGCGGGCAGAGATCGATCGCCTTGCGGCGAACATCGAGCGGTCGGGCGGAGACTCGAGCAAGCTGACTCTCGAGAGAGAACAGCGGGTGGCCATCGCGGTCGTGACCTTCGTCATCATTCTGTTCGGAGGGCCGCTGGCGACGAGCTCGCGGCGGGGAGGCTCGACGTTCGGGATCGGGATCGCCCTCGGGACCACGATGGTCTACATGCTGATCCTGCGGGTCTCGGGCGCCCTCGGTGAAACGGGAGCCTTGGATCCCGGTCTGGCCGCCTGGCTCCCGAACGCGATCTTCGGCCTCGGAGGCCTACTGCTGCTCAGGCGGGTGCGGACCTAGCCCAGGAGGCCGGGGTGCAGCCGGCCCTCTGCCACGATCTGCACGGGCCCTCGGAGCGTGGCGTTCAGGTCCGAGTCGACGGCGACCCGAAGGCTCCCACCCGGCATACGGATCTCGAGATCGCCCGCGGGGACTCTTCCCGACTGGACGGCCGCCGCGGCGACGGCACAAGCGCTCGTTCCCGAAGCGGCCGTCACGCCGACACCGCGCTCCCAGATCCGGGCCTCGAGCGTCCGTTCGTCCAGGACTGCAGCCAACTGGACATTGGTCCCCCTGGCGATCGCGACGTGCTTCTCGAGAGCGGGCCCGACCTCCAACAGCCGGGCTTCGCTCACCTCCGGCTCGAAGACCACCGCATGCGGATTCCCGACCGAAACGGGATGGACCTCGATAAAGCCCGCAGGACCGACGTCGAGTCGCCCTCGATCATCGAGTGCCGACGGCTCGAGGGCGATCGCCTCGGGGCCGTGCAGCGTCGGGCCCATCTCGACCGAGACGTCGACTCGGCCCCGATCGTCGTGGGATTCCACCTGCATGACCACCTCGTCGCCCCCTACGCGCACCACGAACCGCTCCGCTTCCACCCACCCGCGTTCCGAAAGGAAGGCCGCGAGTATTCGCAGACCGTTGCCGCTGCGCTCGAACTCCGAGCCGTCCGGGTTGAACATCCTCAAAGTGAACGGTGCGGTTGGGCGCTCCGCTTGCCCCAAGAGCACGACGATGCCGTCACTGCCCAGTCCGGTCCACCGGTCACAAACCGAGCGGACGGCATCCGGGGCGGGGCGCCACACCGATCCCTCCCGAAATACCAGATAGTCGTTCCCCAGCCCATGCGCCTTGAAGTAGTCACGCGCGAGCACGGGCCGCTCCGATCCTCCTTCTCTGCGCATGTCTTCCTCTCGGTCCGGGCGGTCTGAGATCGCCGTCTCCAGTATCGGCTGCCATCCGAAACATGGCCTCCCGGACCCTCGTAGGGGAGCGCGGGATGCTCGCATGACAGAGCGCAACCTTCCGGGGGCTCTCGCCGTCTAAGCTGATGAGCGGACCGGGACGTGTGGAGGGGTAGGGGTGCGAGTGGAGAATCGATCGAACACCTGGTTGCCTGCAGCAATCTTCTTGACCGCCGCGGCAACCTCCTCAGGGGCAGAGGCGCAGCAGGAAGCGACGTCGCCCGCGCGAATCGCGGCATTCGCGGTACCGACCGAGATCGCGCGAACGGGTCCACCTGTGCTCGACGCGGTCTCGCTCCTCGGATCGGAACCCGAGATCGATGGTCGCATCGACGAGGCGGCCTGGGAGCGCGCGGCCGTCGCAAGCGACTTCGTTCAGCTCGAGCCGCGCGAGGGTGATCCCGCGTCGGAGGCGACGGAGGTCAGAGTCCTCTACGGGGCGGAGGCGCTCTTCGTCGCATTCCGGGCGTTCGACTCCGAGCCCCATCGCATCGAAGGCCAACTGACACGGCGGGACCAGGAGTCCTTCTCCGATCGGGTCCACGTTCTGATCGACTCCTACTACGACCACCGCACCGCATTCCACTTCGCGGTGAACCCCAGGGGGGTCAAGCAGGACTACTACCGGTTCAACGATACCCAGGAGGACGTGGGCTGGGACGCGGTATGGGACGTCGCGACGGCGATCGATGAAGAAGGCTGGACGGCAGAATTCAAGATCCCGTACTCGCAGCTCAGGTTCGCGGGTGGAGAAGACCAGACCTGGGGGATCAACTTCCTGCGTGACATCGCCCGAAGAAACGAGTCCTCGTTTTGGGCACCGATCTCCGGTGAGGACAACGCGCTCGTCTCGAGATTCGGAGAGCTACGTGGGCTGCGAGGCATCGAGCGCCCCACCCGCGTCGAGGTGATGCCCTACACGCTCGGCCGGCTTCGGCGTGCCCCCGGCGACGATGCCGACCCGTTCTACCAGCGGAACGAGCAGTTCGGTACGGCAGGACTCGATCTCAAATACGGACTCACCAGCAATCTCACGCTCGACGTCTCGGTCAATCCGGACTTCGGCCAGGTCGAGGCCGACCCGGCCCAGGTGAACCTCTCGGCCTTCGAGACCTTTCTGCCGGAGCGCCGGCCGTTCTTCATCGAAGGTGCGAGCATCTTCAGCTTCCCGGTCGCGCTCGGAGACGGCGACGGGGCGAACGAGTCCCTCTTCTACTCGCGGCGCATCGGCAGGCCCCCCCAGGGATGGGCGGATCCTCGGGGCGGCTACGTGGACAAAGAGGAGAACACGACGATCCAGGTCGCGAGCAAGCTGTCGGGCAAGACCGAGTCGGGATGGTCCATCGGCCTGTTGCACGCCTCGACCGCGCGGGAGCGGGCCAACGTGATCACGGGCTCGGGAGAGGCGCTGCAACCCGCGATCGAGCCGAGTACCCAGTATGGGGTGGTCCGCCTCCAGAAAGACTTCCGCGAGGGACGTAGCGCCGTCGGGGTCATCGGGACCGGGACGCTCCGAGACGATGAGGATGCCCGAGCCCTGAACCTCCACTCGAGCGCTTTCGCCGGAGGCATGGACTTCCGCCACCGCTTCGCGGGCGGCAACTACCAGGTCAGCGGATATGCCCTTGGCTCTCGCGTGGAAGGCAGCCCCGAGGCGATCGCGCGCACGCAGCAGGCGCCCGGCCGATACCTGCAACGACCCGACGCGGACCACCTGGCCTTCGATCCGACACGAACCAGCCTCTCCGGCATGACGGCCTTCGGCAGCATCGGGAAGATCGGAGGGGGCTTCTGGCGCTTCAGCACGGGTTTCCAGACCCGGACCCCCGAGTTCGAAGTGAACGACATGGGCTTCCTGATGAACGTGGACTACCTCGTCAATTGGGCCTGGGTCGGGTACAACCACTATCTGCCGAGCAAGCATTTCAGGCGCTGGAACATCAACGCGAATGCGTGGCGATCCCAGTCGTACGGCGGCGAGGTCAACGGCCTGGGCGGCAACCTGAACGGCCAATTCCAGCTGTCGAACTATTGGACCGGGATGGTGGGCGTGAATCAGGAGGCCAGCGTCACGGCGAGGACACTCCTCCGGGGAGGGCCGTCGATCAAGACCGAGCCCCGCACCAACTTCTGGGGTGGCTTCGGCAGCGATGGACGCAAGCCGGTCCGCGTCAACGTCAACTTCTTCGGCAACCGAACGCCGGCAAGCGACTCGTGGAGCTTCAGCGCATCGCCCAACGTGACCTGGCGACCGTCCGGCAGGGCACGAGTCAGCGTCGGGGGCTTCTACAACCGACGCGTGGACGACCGTCAGTGGGTCGGGCAGGTCTCGCTCGAGGAGGAGCACTACCTCTTCGGGCGCATCGATCAACAGACCTTGGGGATCACCAGCCGCGTCGACGTCGCCTTCACGCCCACCCTGTCACTCCAGTTGTACGCACAGCCTTTCGTCTCCGCAGCCGGCTATGAGCGTTTCAAGCAGGTCGCCGATCCCATGGCCCCCCGCTATGCGGACCGGTACGACCTCCTCGACACGACACCGATCGAGGGCGGCTACGAAGCGGACCTGGACGGCGACGGGACGGCGGAGTTCGTTCGCGACCCCGACTTCAACTTCAAGCAGTTCCGGTCCAATGCCGTGCTTCGCTGGGAGTACCGACCGGGCTCGACGCTCTTCCTGGTCTGGTCGCAGGGTCGCAACCACTACGCCCCCGAAGGCGATTTCCAATTCGCGAGCGATCTGGGAACGCTCTTCGACGCTCCAACAGACAATGTTTTCATGGTCAAGATGAGCTATTGGCTGAATCCCTGAGCGGCAGACCCCACGTTTCAAGCCCCCTTCCGGCTTCCGGCCGGCAGGGGGCTTCGCAGTAAATCCTTGGCCTTCTCCAGCTGGTTCCGTATTTTGTTATAGCAAAATCATTTGGGGCGATTTGCGGCAGCTTGCGGCCCGACGAAAAACCGCTAAAACGCCACGCCTCGACGCGTCCGGCGCCGAGGCTCACTCGTTTCCGGCTGCCGCACCCGCCCCGCGATATCGGACCAACGGTCCGTGAGAGGTGCACGAGTCACGCAGCATGAGCTCCAGAGCCGAACTCGAGAGTCGTCGCATCCAGGCCCTGCACGCGGCCCTGCGTGAGCGGATCCTCGTGCTCGACGGTGCCATGGGCACGATGATCCAGCGCCATGACCTCTCGGAGGAAGACTTCCGTGGGGAAGCCTTCCGCGACCACGAGCATCCGCTGGTCGGGGCCCATGACGTCCTTTCGATCACTCAGCCGGAGCTCATCGAGGCGATCCACACGGCCTACCTCGAGGCCGGAGCCGATCTCGTCGAGACCAACACGTTCAACGCGCAGCGGATCTCGATGCTGGACTACGGCCTGGAGGATCGGGTCTATGAACTCAACCGTGCGGCAGCGGAGGTAGCGCGCCGGGCGGCGGACGCGGCCACCACCAAGACGCCCGAGCGTCCCCGTTTCGTCTGCGGCAGCCTCGGCCCGACGAACCGGACCGCTTCACTGTCTCCCGATGTCGGCGATCCCGCCTTCCGGAACGTGACGTTCGAAGAGCTGGTCGAGGCCTACGCTGAGCAGGCTCGTGGACTTCTGGACGGCGGCGCCGACGTGCTGATGATCGAGACGGTCTTCGACACACTGAACGCGAAGGCAGCGCTCTTCGCGCTGACCGGCCTGCTCTCGGAACGCGGCCGGGAGGTGCCGCTGATGGTCTCGGGCACGATCACGGACCAGAGCGGGCGCACCCTGAGCGGACAGACGCCCGAGGCATTCTACCACTCGATGCGGCACGCCCCACTCTTCAGCATCGGACTGAACTGCGCGCTCGGTGCCGAGCAGCTCCGACCCTTCCTGGAGGAGCTCTCCGGCGTCTCTGCGTTCCCCGTCTCCTGCCATCCCAACGCAGGGCTTCCGAACGAGTTCGGCGGCTACGACGAGACCGCGGAAATGACCTCGGGGATCCTCCGTGAGTTCGCCGAGGCGGGCTTCGTCAACATCGTCGGAGGCTGCTGCGGAACGACACCCGAGCACGTCGCAGCCATTGCCGACGCCGTACGAACGGTCCCCCCGAGAACTCCCTCCACCCCGCGCGCCGGCATGAGCCTCTCCGGTCTCGAGCCGCTCACCATCGGGCCGGAGTCACTCTTCGCCAACATCGGTGAACGCACGAATGTGACCGGGTCGGCCCGGTTCCGGAAACTGATCGCGGAGGATGCATACGAGGAAGCGCTCGGCGTGGCGAGGCAACAGGTCCAGAGCGGCGCGCAGCTCCTCGACGTGAACATGGACGAGGGACTCCTCGACTCGGTCGCGGCCATGAAGCGCCTCCTCAACCTCATCGCCGTCGAGCCCGACATCGCCCGGATACCGATCGTGATCGACTCGTCCCGCTGGGACGTCCTGGAGGCGGGCCTGCGGTGCGTCCAGGGTAGAGGAATCGTCAACTCGCTCAGCCTGAAGGACGGCGAAGCCACATTCCTCGAGCAGGCACGTCTCGTCCGACGCTACGGCGCAGCCGTGATCGTCATGGCCTTCGACGAGGAGGGCCAGGCCGAGACTGTCGCGCGAAAGGTCTCGATCTGCGAGCGGGCCTATCGCCTGCTCGTCGACGAAGTGGGCTTCGCGCCGGAGGACATCGTCTTCGACCCCAACGTCTTCGCGGTCGCGACGGGCATCGAGGAGCACAACCGCTACGGCGTCGCGTTCATCGAAGCCGTCCGCGAGATCAAGGCTCGCCTGCCCGGGGTGAAGACCAGTGGAGGGGTGTCGAACGTCTCCTTCTCCTTCCGCGGCAGCCCGCGGGTGCGGGAAGCGATGCATTCGGTCTTCCTCTACCACGCGATCCAGGCCGGTCTCGACATGGCCATCGTCAACGCGGGCGCGCTTCCCGTCTACGACGACATCCCTGCCGAGCTTCTCGAGGCGGTCGAGGACGTGCTCTTCGATCGGCGCCCGGATGCGACGGACAGACTCCTGGCGCTCGCCGATCGTTTCAAGGGCTCCACACCTGCCGACCAGATCGACCAGAGCTGGCGGGAGGGTCCTGTCGCCGAGCGCCTGAAGCACAGTCTCGTGCACGGCCTGACCGAGTTCATCGAGGCAGACACCGAGGAGGCGCGCGCCTCCCTGCCCCGGGCGCTCGACGTGATCGAGGGGCCGCTGATGGACGGAATGAACGAGGTCGGCGAGCTCTTCGGCTCGGGACGCATGTTCCTCCCGCAGGTGGTGAAGAGCGCCCGCGTGATGAAGAAGGCCGTCTCGTACCTCGTTCCCTTCCTCGAGGACGAAGACACGGGAGAGCGGGGCTCGGCGGGCAAAGTGCTCCTGGCGACGGTGAAAGGCGATGTCCACGACATCGGGAAGAACATCGTCGGCGTCGTTCTGCAGTGTAACGGCTACGAGATCGTCGATCTGGGCGTCATGGTCCCGGCCGAGCGAATCCTCGAGGTCGCCCTGGCGGAAGAGGTCGACATCATCGGCCTCAGCGGTCTGATCACTCCCTCACTCGACCAGATGGTCCACGTCGCAGCCGAGATGGAGCGTCTCGGGTACGCCACGCCGCTCCTCATCGGTGGTGCCACGACCTCGCGCAAGCACACCGCAGTGCGTATCGAGCCGGAGTACTCCGGCATGACGGTGCACGTGCTGGATGCCTCGAAGGCCGTGGGTGTGGTGTCCACGATACTCGATCCGGAGCGAGGGACCAGCTTCGCCGAGGAGACGCGAGCGGAGGCCGAGAGAGAACGGCAAGCCTATCGGGCCAAGACCGAAGCGAGCCGGCTTCTCACGATCGGAGAGGCGCGTTCGCGTCAGCACGCGATCGACTGGGCCGGGTACACGCCGCCGGAGCCGCACGCGATCGGCATCCGCGAGTTCCGTGACTATCCGCTCGCCGAGCTCATCGACTACATCGACTGGACGCCCTTCTTCCACGCCTGGGAGCTCCGGGGCCGCTATCCGGCCCTCCTCGCCGACCCGGAGATGGGCGAGGCGGCAACACGTCTTTTCGAGGACGCCGAGACGCTCCTCGACCGAATCGTGAGCGAGGGGCTGCTCTCCGCGCACGGGGTCACCGGCATCTTCCCGGCGAAGCGCGTCGGCGACGACATCGTCGTCTCGGAACGGCCCGGAGCAGAGCCGACGGTTACGCTGCACTTCCTCCGGCAGCAATTCGACAAGGGATCGGATCGGGTGAATGCCTGCCTGGCGGACTTCGTCTCGCCGCTGGGCGACGACTACCTGGGAGCGTTCGTGGTCACGGCCGGGCACGGACTCGAGGCGCTCTGCGCCGAGCTGGAAGCCGCAGGGGACGACTACCAGAGCATTCTGGCCAAGGCGCTGGCCGACAGGTTCGCCGAAGCCTTCGCCGAGCGGATGCACGAGCGGGTGCGGGTCGAGCTCTGGGGTTACGCCCAAGACGAGCGATGGATTAACAAGGAGCTGATCGCGGAGCGCTATGTCGGCATCCGCCCCGCGCCGGGCTACCCCGCCTGCCCGGACCATACGGAGAAGGCGACCCTCTTCCGTCTCCTCGGAGCGGAGGCACGCGTTGGCGCGGAGCTCACGGAGAGCTTCGCCATGTACCCGACCGCAACAGTCGCCGGGTGGTACTTCTCGCATCCGGAGTCCCACTACTTCGGCATCGGCAGGATCGACCGCGACCAGGTCGCGGACTACGCCCACCGCAAAGGCCTCTCGACCGAAGAAGCCGAGCGATGGCTTGCCCCCAGCCTGGGATACGAACCGACGAAAGTCAGGAGATGATGGACACCGACACCCGACCCACCCTGAGGGAGCTGATCGAGAACCGCAGGGTCCACGTTCTGGACGGCGCGATGGGTACCGCCCTGTACGGCCGGGGCGTCTTCGTGAGCGTATGCTACGACGGTCTCAACCTCGAGGACCCCGACGTCGTCGAGCATGTGCACCGCGATTACGTGCAGGCGGGAGCCGAGATCCTCGAGACCAACACTTTCGGGGCGAACCCGATCAAGCTCTCGTCATACGGTTTGGAGGACCGAACCGAGGAGATCAATCGGGCAGCCGTCGAGCTCGCGCATCGTGCCGCCGGCGACACGGCCTACGTGATCGGAGCGATCGGTCCCCTGGGCATCCGGATCGAACCGTTCGGGCCCACCTCGAGAGACGAGGCCAAGGCATTCTACGCACGCCAGGTCACGGGCCTGATGGAGGGAGGCGTCGACGGCTTCATCCTCGAGACCTTCAGCGATCTGAACGAGCTCGAACAGGCCTTCTACGCGGTCCGGGACCGGTCCGACCTGCCGATCTTCTGCCAAATCACGGTGGGAGAGGACGGTCGCACCTCCTTCGGTACCTCCCCCGAAGCGATGGCGCGCGAGGCGACGTCCTGGGGAGCGGACGTCATCGGATTGAACTGCTCGGTGGGTCCGGCAGTGATGCTGGACGCCATCGAACGGATGGCGCGCGTCACGGATCGGCCACTCTCCGCCCTTCCGAATGCGGGACTGCCGCGTGTGGTCGGAGACCGCAAGATCTACCTCGCGAGCCCCGAGTACATGGCCCAGTACGCCAGGCGCATGATCGAGGCGGGCGCCCGCTTCGTCGGCGGGTGCTGCGGGACGACGCCCGATCACATCCGGGCGCTGCGAGACGCTGTCACCTCCGTGCAGCCGAAGCACCCCCACGTGCTCGTCGAGTCACAGCCCGACGACTCCGAAGCCGTGGAGCCGGTGCCTCTTGAGGAGCGTTCGAGCTGGGGTCGAAAGCTGGCCACAGGTGAATTCGTGACCACGGTGGAGATCACGCCTCCGAAAGGGTGGGACACGGGTGAGATGCTGGCCGTCTGCAGAGCCGTCGCAGCCGGCGGCGCCGATGCAGTCAACGTCGTCGACAGCCCCCGAGGTCAAGCGCGGATGTCACCGCTTCCGGCCGCCCTCGTGATCGAGGACGACGTCGGTATCGAGACGATTACACACTACACCTGCCGTGACCGCAACATGCCCAGCATGATGTCCGATCTTCTCGGGGCGGCGGCCGGGGGCATCCGCAACCTGCTTCTGGTGACGGGAGATCCACCCGCGACAGGCCCCTACCCCGACGCGACCGCCGTCTTCGACATCGACTCGATCGGGCTGACCAACCTCGTACACGGGCTCAACCAGGGCATCGACCCGGGGGGCAACAGCATCGGCACACCCACGCGTTTCACCATCGGCGTGGTAGCCAATCAAGGGGCCGTGGATCTCGACAAGGAAGTCGAGCGATTCATGTGGAAGGTGGACGCCGGGGCGGAGTTCGTGATGACGCAGCCCGTTTTCGACACAGAGGAGCTCGACCGCTTCCTGGATCGAACGGCTGCCTGGCGAATCCCGGTGATCGCCGGACTCTGGCCGCTCGTTTCGCTCACGAATGCGGAATTTCTGGAGAACGAGGTACCGGGCGTCCGGGTCCCCCGATCGACGTTGCAGCGGATGGCGCGGGCCCAGGATGAGGGGGCGGAGATCGCCGAGGCCGTCGGACTGGAGATCGCGCTCGAGGTCTTCGAGGAGGTTCGGGACCGCGTCCAGGGCGTGCACATCGCGATGCCGGGCGGAGAGCCCGCCCGTGCCCTCGAGGTCCTGGCTCGGGTGACCGCCTGAACGTGACCCGGACGGGACCAGCCGAGCATCAGCGTGGTCCGCCGGAGGGACGCATTGCGAAGTCGTACCAGCTGATCGTCCCGGGGCGCACCTCGACATCCTGCGCGGCAGGCTGGAAACCCTCGGCCTCGACTGTCACCCGCACGGCGTCACCCTGAGCGACGAAGCAAAAGAGATAGACGCCGTGAGGGTCGGTGATGGCGACCGGAACCGGCTCACTCGAATCGGGATGCGAGATGCTGGCGCGGGCACCCTCCACGGGCTCCCGGGATCGGCGCGCTCGTACCACACCCATGAGAATCCCACCCTCGACCGGATTCATCCGACTTCGACAGAGTGGAACCACGCCCGCGCGGAGGCGTTCGCTGCGGTCCATCGTCTCCCGGATCTGCGTCATGTTCGCGATCGAGAGCGGTGGAGCCTCCATCGTATAGCTGACGGTGCGGTCGAGCTCGAGCGGGAGCCCGCCGGACATGACCGTCGCGTACGCCTCCCGCTCGACACTGATCACGTACGTGCCCGCACCCCGCGCGGTCAGCACGAAACGCCCGCCTCGATCACTCGTGGTGCTGTCGTGAACGACGTCCGCGGTGTCGATCAGCAGCATCCTCGCCGCAGGAACGGGCCTCCCACTCTGCGCATCGATCAAGACGCCGTCGACGGTCTGGCACCTCAGCAGGCCGGGCGCCCCAAGGCACACCAGCGCTGCGATTCCGAGGCTCAGCCCCGTGCGGGCCATCCGGCCAACTCCCGAATCTCGGCCAGCTTCTCGGCTGCTCCACGCGGCGGAAGGTTGCTCACGTAGATCTTCTCCGCGCCCACCGCCCGAAGGGCTCGAATGCTCCGGGCGCACACGGCCTCGGGGCTGTCGCCACCTGCGAACTCCTCGGATATCTCCGTGACCGGTACGGGGAAGTAGGATGCCAGTCGCTCCAGCGTCCGTGGCTCGGCGCTGCGATAGAAGAAGACACCGAAGACGGGTGAGATCTCGAGGCCCCTTCGCGACAGCGCCTCCAGAAAGTCGCGCACCCGGTCGAGCGAGTGATGTGAGACGATCTGCGTGAGGACGAAGTCGGCACCGAAGTCGGCGGCAGCGACGAAGCCGGCCTGCTCTTCGACATCCCGATGCGGGTTCGCCCAGCCTCCCAACAGGAGTCCGGAACTTCGCCTGCGGATCTCGTTCCGAAGCTCGTAGGCGTGAGGCACACACCTCGGGGGACCCACGTCCTTGTCGCCACCGACGACCGTGACTCCGCGAAAGCCCAGGGACCGCGCTCGATCGGCGTACAGGAGGCAGTACTGGAGCTCGTGCTTGGTCGTCAGGAACGGAACGACACGGGCGCGCTCGGCTGCGCTCGTGAGGTTGGAGGCCAGGTGTCTCAGGTTCTCCTCCTCGCGCATGCCGACCGCGTTGTCGGTGAGGAACACCGGCACCCCGGCCCGAACCATCCGGCCGATCGAGTGGTGAAGGTCGATCCACACGTCGACCCCTTCGGTGTACGACAGTCCGCTCCTGGGAGGCCGGAGCTCGGCCGCGAGCAGCGCACCGGGCTGCGACAGCTGCGCCGCGAGCGGATCGGAGCCGACCTGCTCCATCGACCCCCGGTACCAGTCGGAAGAGCCGCTCACCCCATGAGGCCCAGCACCTCGTCCGGTGCGGTGGGCAGGTCGCCGGTGAGGACGTGCGGACCTTCCGCAGTCACCAGGACGTCGTCTTCCAGCCGGACACCGATGCCCACCAACTCGGCAGGGATGTCTTCGCCGGGGAGCTCCGGGTGGAAATAGAGGCCGGGCTCGATCGTGAGAACCATTCCGGGCTCGAGCGCGATCGGGCGGTCGGTGATGGCGTAGTCCCCCACGTCGTGGACGTCCAGGCCGAGCCAGTGCGAGGTCTGATGCGGGAAGAACGGTCGATAGGCCTCGTCCTGGATCAGCGCCTCCACCTCGCCGTCGAGAACCCCCAGCCCGATCAGGCCGGTCGTGATCTCCCGAACCGCCGCAGCATGCGGTGCCGACGCCCCGGATCCGACACGGGCCATCGCCACCGCGGCACGGCGCGCGCGCTCCACGACCTCGTACACCGCCTGCTGCGCACTCGTGAAGCTCCCGCCTGCGGGCACGGTCCGTGTGATGTCCGCACAGTACATGTCTCGCCGAGCCCCGGCGTCGATCAGGACGAGATCCCCGGCCTGGATGCGACGATCGTTGGCCACGTAGTGGAGAACACAAGCGTTGGCTCCCGAGCCCACGATCGTCTCGAAGGCCGATCCGTCTGCACCGCCGGATCGGAACGCGGCATCGATCGCGGCTTGCACCTCCCACTCACCGGCGCCGGGGCGCGCCGACCGCATGCCTGCCCTGAAGCCCTCCACCGTATCGGCGGCAGCATCTCGAATCCGATCGATCTCGTCGGGGTCCTTCCGCAGTCGCATCTCGTCCAGGATCGAGCCGGGGTCTTCGAGGATACGCAGACCTGTGCCCTTTCGCGCTCCCCTCCCCCGGGCGAACGCCATCGCGGATCGGATGACCGCATCCGTCCGCTCGGACGCTCCCAGCCGATAATGGGCATGACGTCCGGCCTCGAGCAGACTCTCCAAGCGACCCTCGAGCTCACCGATCGGGTAGACCGCGTCGGCTCCGAAGCGTTCCCGCGCCTCCTCCGGACCCAACCGTACCCCCGTCCACCGCTCGGTTGCGAAGTCCCTCGGTCGGACGAAGAGAATGAAGGGGCCGTCCTCTGCCTCGGGCGCCAGGACCGCCACGGATTCGGGCTCGGTGCACCCGGACAGGTAGAAGAGATCCGAGTCCGGACGGTACGGTCGCCCCGTGTCCCCCGACTGGAATTGAAGGGAGGCGGAGGGCAATACCATGATTCCCTCCTCCAACGCGGCGAGCACCCGGGCTCTCCGGTCCGCGAAGCGCTGGACCGGCGTGCCGAGGATCGCGTCCGAAGGCTGGTTCATCGGTAGCTCGCGCGGGCGCCCAACCCCGCGCCTAGCCTCCCGCCGCGACGGTCGTGGGCTGGTCGATCAGCCAATGCACGAACCAGCTTCGGATCCGCTCGAGTCGGTCGACGAGCAGCCAGGGCTCGCCGGTTCGTGAGAGTCCGTGCGAGGATCTCGGGTAGCGGACCATCTCGGTCGGGACACCCAGCTTCTTGAGCGCCATGAACCACTGCTCGCCGTCCCCGATCGGCGTCCGGTAATCCTGCTCGCTGTGGATGATGAGGGTCGGAGCCTGAACGTTCTCCACATAGGAGATCGGCGAAAGCCTTCGGTATAGGTCACGGCGCTCCCACGGCGGACCGAAGAACTCGTACTCCGTGAGGTCCTGGACGTCGGACGAACCCCACCAGCTCTCCCAGTTGGCGATCGAGCGTGAGGTGACGGCAGCGCTGAAACGATCCGTCGTCGCCGTCAGCCAATTGGTCATGAAGCCGCCGTAGCTCCCCCCGGACACGCCCACCCGCTCGGGATCGATATCGGGATAGAGGGCCAGCGCCGCATCTACGCCACCGAGATAATCCTCGGAATCCATCTGACCCCAACGGCCCCGGGTGGCGTATTTGAAGTCGTGCCCGTAGCCCTCCGAGCCCCGCGGATTCGTGTAGACCACGAAGAACCCCGCGTTGCTGAGCACGTGAAAGGTCGGGAAGAAGTAGTTCCCGTACTGGCTGTGCGGGCCTCCGTGGATCTTCAGAACCATCGGGTAGCTGCGCCCCGGCTGATAATCGACGGGCGGTATCACCCAGCCCTCGATCGTGGTGCTGTCACCGACCGTCCACGTCAGGCGCTCGGGGGAAACCAGATCGATCCCGCTCATCCAGTCGTCGTTGAAGCCCGTGGCCCGCTGCTCTCCACTGCCGTCACCCCGGGCCACGTAGAGCTCGCTCGGAGAGACGGCATCGGTCATCGTATAGGCCATCACGTGCCCGCGGTCGGAGAAAGAGACGTCGCGCAAGCGTCGCTCCCCCCGCGTAAGCTGGACCACGGGCCCCCCGGTGGCGGCGACCCGGAACAGATGCTCGTCACCCCCGGTCTTCGCGGTGAAGAGCACGCCCGTGCCGTCGGAGGACCATTGCGGCACACCCGGATCGAGGTCCCAGGTCTCCGTCAGGTTCATCGGAAGCCCTACGAAGCGCCCGTCCACACCGATCTCCGCCACCATGAGATCGTTTTGGCTGCCCCGCCCGCGAGAGTGCAGGTACGCCATGCGGGTCCCGTCCGGGGATAGCGCGATCCCCGAGTCGATCGCCGAGGCCGACGTCAGCCGCGTCACCGATCCGTCCGTGACGCGAACCACCCAGATGTCCGCGCGATCGGTGACCGACTCGTCGTTCTGGCCCTCGTTGCCCTCGAAGAAGATGAGCCGTCCGTCCGGCGACCACTGCGGACGGCTCTTGTCGAAGGGCAGCTCGGTGAGGCGTCGTGCGGTGCCGCCGCCCGCCGAAACCACGTGCAGCTGGCCCGGCTCCCGGATGGACCAGTGGGGCTGAAGCCCGAGCTCACCGTCGTCCTTGTAGCGCATGGACGTGATCACGCGGCCGTCGAAACGACCGGCGTCGAGCGTAGCGGAGATCGCGTCGGGAGCGACCCATCCCTCCCGAGAGGACCCGACTTCCTCGGCGTCCGACTGTCCGGAGGTTCCGATGAACGCGATGAACTGACCGTCGGTGGACCAGACCGGCTCTCCTTCCACCCCTCGAATGTGAAAGGCTTCGCCGCCGAGCCCGGTCACCCGCACGAACCACGTCGCATTGCGGTCTTCACCCCGGTTCGACTGAAAGGACAGGACGGATCCGTCCGGCGACCACTTTGGGGAGTGCGTCTCCTCCGTCGGGTCGCTGAAACGGTAGGGTGCTCCCGCCGGACGACCGTTTTGAAGGGTCTGGACCCACACCTCCCGACGGCGAAGGTTCTGGTCCTCGACCACCCGCGTGACGGTGAAGGCGACCATGTCGCCCAGAGGCGCCATCGCGACTTCGCCGACCGTGACCATGTCGTAATAGTCGGTCGGCAAGAGCCCGCGCGTCTGGGCCGTCGCCGGTTCCGGAGCTCCGAGGCAAACCCCGACCAAGGTTGGGATCAGCAGAACGCTCGGACGGATTCTCAGCATGGGGTCACGGTCGAAGGAGCCTTTGCGGACAGCCATTAAAGTTATGTGGCCACGGTATTTGTCTCAAGAAATGTGCCGACTCGCAACTATGGGCCAAGGCCCACGCCAACGTCCTGGCCGAACGAGGATGTCAGTCGAAGGTTCCTCACAGTATACTCCGGCCTTCCTTGCCTCGACTCCGGAGCCTCCGATGCGACTCGGCATATTCTCTCGATCCTTCCCGCTGATCGCGATGGCAGCGGCTCTCGCCGCACCGCTCACCGCGCAACGGCCCTACTACCCCGATCGCGGGAGCTGGCAGACCCTCACCCCGGAAGCGCTCGGCATGGACGGCGCCCTCGTCACGCAGGCGATCGAGATCGCCATCGCTGGAGAGAGCCAGGCACCGACCGACCTGGAGGCTGCCCATTACCTCTCGTTCGGCCGGGAGCCCCACGGCGACGCGATCGGGCCGTTCAAGACGCGGGGACCGCAATCGGGTCTGATCGTCCGACGCGGGTATCTCGTCGCCGAGTGGGGAGACACCGAACGCGTCGACATGACGTTCAGCGTCACGAAATCGTTCCTCAGCACGACGGTCGGGCTGGCCTGGGACGACGGGCTGATCCACGACCTGCACGACCCCGTACGAAGCTATTTCGCACCGATCGAGCTCCCCCCGGGAGACGGCGAGCCCGGCGAGGAGGAGGACGGGACCGGAGCGCCCCGCCCCCAGACGCTCTTCGACTCTTCGCACAACCGTCAGATCACCTGGGATCACCTGCTTCGCCAGGTGAGCGATTGGGAGGGCACGCTCTGGGGCAAGCCGGATTGGGCCGACCGTCCGGGACCGGATCCCCGCGAGAACAAGGAGCGCGTCCGCAGCGCACCCGGGACGGCCTATAAGTACAACGACGTACGGGTCAACCTGCTGGCGCTCGCCACGATGCAGGTCGTGCGGGAGCCCCTTCCCGAGCTTTTGAAACGGCGGGTCATGGATCCGATCGGTGCCTCGAATCTCTGGCGGTGGCACGGATACCGGAACTCGTGGGTGAACGTCGACGGACGGATGGTGCAATCCGTGAGCGGTGGAGGGCACTGGGGAGGGGGCATGTACATCTCTGCCCGAGACCAGGCTCGCTTCGGGCTCCTCACCCTGAGGCGGGGTAACTGGAACGGGGAGCAGCTCCTGAGCGACGATTGGTTCACGTTGGCCCTGACGCCGGGAGCGGTGAATCCGACGTACGGGTTCATGAACTACTTCCTGAATCGGCCGAACGAAGAGGGCCGCAAACGATATCCGAGTGCCCCGGACAACGCATTCGCCCACCTCGGCAACGGGACCAACCTCGTCTATGTCGATCCGGACAACGATCTGGTGGTGGTGGCTCGCTGGATCGACGGCCAGGCGATCGATCCCTTCCTCGCGAAGATCATCGAGTCGATCGAGACGTCCACGACCCGAGAAGGCGGCTGAGCGCACCCATGAGCCCGCGGTCGAGGCTCGGCGGGGCCCGTGATCAGGAGCGAGCCTGGACCGGCCCGAACCAGGCTAGGACTCGGAACGGGTATCGTTTAGTATCACGCACCGGTTTCTTTCAGCCCTTCCGAGGATGGACGTAGCTCACTTCGCCCGCTCACGGGCGAGACGGGAAATGTCACGATGAGAATCGTCCGATTCGCCCGATGCACCCTCGTCGTCGCATTGGCCTTCGTACCGTCGTCCGCCTTGTCTCAGCAGGTCCCCGATACGGTGATCGCCGTGGACTCGCTGCGCGTGACGGTCCTCCGCGGCATTACGGGGCTCGCGAAGGTTCCCTACCCCGTGACGATCGTCGAGCGGGAGGCGCTCCAGCTCGGCAACTCGGGCTTCTCCATCGACGAGGCACTCCAGGGTGTGCCGGGCCTTCAGATCCAGAATCGCTACAACTTCTCCCAAGGCGAGCGCATTTCCCTTCGCGGATTCGGTGCCCGAGCGCAGTTCGGCATCCGAGGCCTGAAGGTGCTCGTCGACGGCATCCCCGCCACGCTGCCGGACGGACAGTCGACACTGGACCACCTCGACCTCGGCTCTTTGGGAGAGGTCCAGGTCCTTCGCGGCCCTGCGGCGGCGCTCTATGGCAACGCGGGGGGTGGTGTGCTGAGCTTCTCGACGGCAGCGCCCCCGGATCGGCCGGTACGGGAAGAAGTGAAGGCCGTCTTCGGCGGGAACGGCCTCGTTCGGCTCCAGAGCACGACGGCCGGCTCCAAGGCCGGCTTCGGCTATCTGCTCAACGTCGCACACCTCTCGTGGGACGGCTTCCGGACCTTGTCCGACGACCCTTCCGCGCTCTACGGATCCGCCGATCGCCTGAACATCAACGCTCAGGTGTCCTCCGAGCTCGGAGCCGGCGTACTTCGGATCACGGCGAACTTCTTCGATCAGGGAGCGGAAAATGCCGGCTCTTTGCCTCGCGAGCTCATCGAGGAAGGCAGTCTGCAGGCCTGGGGCTTCAACGTCCGGCAGGGTAGCAGGAAGGACAGCAAGCAGGGCCAGTTCGGTGTTCAGTGGACCGGTCCGGTGGCCGGGCTGGATGGCGAGTTCAGCGGATGGGGTTTGTTTCGCGAGCTCGACAATCCGATCCCGCCCCGGTACATCGACCTCGAGCGGAAGGCCTTCGGCGCACGGGCCTCGCTCTCGACCGATCCCGCTACCCGCCCCGGCGAAGTCCAGTTCCTGGGGGGGATCGACGCCGAAATCCAGCGTGATGACCGCCTCAACTACGTGAACGAGCAGGGCACTCGGGGTGAGCTCACGCTCGACCAGCGAGAGCTGGTGGACGGCGTCGGACTGTTCCTGCAGGCACGGGCACCCTTCACCGAGCGGCTCTCGGGGTTCGGCGCGCTCCGATACGACCGCTTCAGCTTCGAGGCTCAGGACCGCTTCCTCACCGGCGATCCGGACGACTCGGGTGAACGGACGATGGACGCGCTCTCGCCCACGGTAGGCCTGCACTTCGAAGCTTCGCCGCGACTTGCCGTCTACGCGAATGTCGCCACGTCTCTCGAGACACCGACGACGACGGAGCTCGCCAATCAGCCGAGCGGCCGGGGCGGTTTCAACTCGGAGCTCGAGCCCTCGCGAGGCGTGACGGGAGAGATCGGGCTTCGAGCACAGCTCGAAGGACGTCTCTTCCTGGAGGTCAACGGCTGGCTGACGGAGATCGACGACGAGCTGGTCCCCTTCGAGGACGAATCGCAAGAGGGACGCACCTTCTTCCGCAACGCCGGGCAATCGACCTACAAGGGGGTGGAGGCCGTGCTTCGGGCGGCTCTGCCTGTCGGCCTGAGCGGTTATCTGTCCTACACCTTCGTCGACGCGGTCTTCGATGCCTTCGAAATCGACGGAGACGTCTTCGACGGAAACCTGATCCCGGGTCTGGCGCGCCACCGCCTGGATGCGGGACTCACCCTCGAGCGAGGAGCTTGGTTCGGCGAGGTCCGCGCGGATTACGTGGGTCGAATCCCGGTCGACGACGCCAACTCCCAGTTCGCCGATGACTACGGTCTCGTAGAAGTGCGCACGGGATTGGACGGGTTCGTGCTGGGTCGATCGGAGATTTCGCCGTTCTTGGGTATCTCGAACCTCTTCGACCAGTCGTATGTGTCGTCCGTGGCGATCAACGCTTTCGGCGGGCGCTACTTCGAGCCCGGCCCGGGCAGGGTGCTCTTCGCCGGCATCGGCGTCGGTTTCTGACGACCGAGCGGCTACCGCTCACATCCGGTCGGGTCGACGCGCAAACCGAGTGCGTTCACGACCGGGCGGTCCTCGCCGTCCGAGGGCCGGTTTACGGTGCGCCCCCCCAATACCATGCTGGAGGAGCCGCCCCCGTCGAGGTTCAGGGCTTCGGTCGCTCCGAGCTGCTCGAACAGGCCGGTCAGCTCCGAGAGCGTCATTCCGGCCGAATAGGGAGATTGACGGCCATCGACGACGAGGAGCCACAGCCGGTCCCGCCCGGGTGCGAACCCCACGGCCGTCCGGGGGTGGCGACCCGTCGCGAACCCGGGGTTCGTCTCACGGTAGGGAACGCGCGCTCCGGCGCGCAGCAGCTCGGGACGTCCACCGACGACCTCCAGCCCCTGCGAGATCTGGAGCGGCTCGTCATCCAACGAAAGTCCGCTCATGCCTTCGGCGGTCGTGAAACCGATTCGGGGTGTGCGATCCGCCTGCCATACGAAGGCGGGGAATTCCCGGATCCGTCGCAGTTCACCGGCGACGACCTCCGAACCGGCGGGGATACCCTCTCTCAGGTAGAAGTCCCCGTTCACGCTCGCGACGGCCCCGCCGGCCTTCGCCATTGCGCTCACGGTCGCGAAGGAGCGCCGGCTCCCCGTCACGGATTCCGCGAGAAGAACGTCGAAGTCGAGGGAGCAACGCCTCAGATCCGCCTCGACGAGATGGATGGCCCACGGCCCGACGGGTGACCACGCGTACCGGTACCACACGCCTTCCGCCAGACGAACCGTGCGGAGCGTGTCCGGCGCCATACGCTCGATAAACGTATCCGGCAGGGGCCCGGCAAGGCCGGAGGGTCGGTCGGGAGGCACGCAGGAGCCGACCAGGCACGCGACCGCGAGGACACGTCCGGTCCACCAGGCATTTCTCCGTTCGATCGCGTAGATGAGGCCGCTCCCTGGGGCAAGTCCGACGGGCCGGAAGGATAGCCCCGAATTGGCCATTCCTCTATACTCTGGCGCCATGATCTTCCCTTCCCCCAAGACCGTCCCGAAGGGCCTTGTCCGTTGCCTGATCGCGGCACTCGTCCTGGCGCACGCGATGACCGCCGAGACCGCCGCCCAGAGCAACGATTCGGAGTTTCGTTTCGGGGTCACCGTCGGCGGCATCGGCCTGTGGGGCGTCGCCCTCGAGTACCGCATCGGGGACACGGGAGTGGACCTCAACGTCGGGACCTTCAGCTTCCGGGAAGTCAGCGTCTCGGTTGCGGCCAAGCGGTATTTCGGCGGAGGCGACCTGCGGCCCTTCCTGGGACTGGGCCTGTGGGGCGTCGCCGGACAACCGGAGGAGGATCCGCAGCGCGGTCTCGCACTCCTCGCCATCGCGCCGATCGGCCTGGATTGGGAACCGGCCGCGGACCACCACGTCGGCACTTCCCTGAACGTGAACGAAGGGCTGTGGATCCGAAGATCGGACCCGGCCGACGAAACGGCGATTAGCCGGCGACCCATCCCACTCCCCGCGCTATACTACCGATATCGCCGCTAGGCGTTCGCGTCTAGGGCTCTTCCGCCTCGTCCCAGCGCTCCTCTTCCCAGAACAGGAACTCTTCCTTCCGAATCTCGTCGAGGTCGAGCGGTTCGTCCTCGTCGGTCGTGATCGAGCCGTACTCTTCGATTCTCCGAATGGCGTCGTCGTCGAGTGTCGGTGGCGCACGGCGGATCGACTCCCTGAACCGGGCACGCAGCGACAGCCACGCCACGAGCACGAGCCCGGCGAGGATCCACCAGACGGGCCAAACGATCTTCACGTCGATCACACGACCGGCGTCATGCCGACGTACTTGAGGCCACTCCCCGTATTGAAGAGCACGACCTCGTCGTCGCCATCGACGATTCCCCTGTCCCGCAGCACCGGCACCGCGGCGGCGACCGCTCCGCCCTCGGGCGCAGCGAAGACACCGGTGCTCGCTCCCACGATCCGCACCCAGCGATCCATCTCCATGTCCGAGATCGCGACGGCCGCGCCTCGGGACTCCCTTACGGCCCGGAGAATCAGGAAGTCGCCCACGGCCCCGGGGACGCGAAGTCCCGAGGCATAGGTCTCGGCGTCGGCCCACATCGTGGCGAACTCCTCGCCCTCCTCCCAGGCACGCACCATCGGGGCACATCCGGCAGCCTGGACGGAGATCATCTTCGGCCGCTCGGTGCCGATCCACCCCAGCTCTTCCATCTCGTCGAAGGCCTTCCACATCCCGATCAGGCCAGTGCCTCCACCCGTCGGGTAGACGATGACGTCGGGAAGTCGCCCGCCGAGCTGCTCGAAGATCTCGTAGCCCATCGTCTTTTTGCCTTCGACACGATACGGCTCCTTGAGCGTCGAGAGGTCGAACCATCCTTCCTCTTCGACACCCTGTCGCACGATCCGGCCACAGTCGGTGATGAGCCCGTCGAGCAGTTGCAGATGGGCACCGAGATTGCGGATCTCTTCGAGGATCGGGGCGGGCGTGTCACTCGGGACGACTACGTGGACCGGAAGCCCGGCGGCAGCACCGTAGGCTGCCGCGGCCCCGCCCGCGTTCCCGGCTGAAGGCAGGGCGACCGCGCTGGCGCCCAGCTCTTTGGCGCGAGAAACCGCCATACAAAGCCCCCTGGCCTTGAAGCTACCGGTGGGATTCTGACCCTCGTCCTTGACCCAGACCCGCCCCACGTCCATACGCTCCGCGAGCTTCGGTGCGTCCAGGAGCGGGGTCCACCCTTCCCCCAGACAGACACGGGCCGCGGGGTCACGAACCGGCAGCACCTCGGCATAGCGCCAGAGGTCCGCCCTTCGAGCCGTCAGGTCGTCCGGCTGAAACGAATCTCGGACAGCCTCGAGATCGTATCTGGCGAAGTAGGGCTTCCCTGCCGGGGAAAGCGTCTGGAGCGCCTCACTCTCGGCTCGCTCGCCGGTCAGCGCGCATTCCAGGTGGGAGGCGCCCGGATAGCTCTTGGTCTCGGTCATGACTGAGGGGAGGTCGGGGGTTGTCTCAGTAGCCCGAAGCAGGGCGTGCCACTCTTCGGAGACCCAAGATACCGAGTCGCCCGAAGCTGCCCAACCCGGGGAACGAACGAGGCAACCCCGGCAGGGTATTTCGCATCTCAAGAGACAGAACAGCATTTCTCTCAAGACGAATGAACGAAGCTCAGCTGATCAGACGGGCCTGCGAGGGAGACGGGCCGGCGGTGCGCGCTCTGTACGAGCGATACTCACCCCGTGTGTACGCGGTCGTGAGACGGATCGCCGGTGATGACGATCTCGCCCAGGACTATTCACAGGAGGCCTGGATACGGGCGATCCGAGCCCTCCCGACGTTCCGGGGGGATTCGCGGTTCTCGACGTGGCTGCATCGGATCGCGGTGAATTCCGCGCTCCAGGCTCTCCGCAAGTCGGAAACGAGGCGGAAGCGTGAGGCTCCGATGCCCGAGAGTGTCTCCGTGGCTCCTCCTCGCAGCGACGCGCTTCTCGGCCAGCGGCTCGAGTGGGCGCTCGATCGGCTTCCGGAAAGGATGAAGAAGGTGCTCATTCTCCACGATGTGGAAGGCTACACGCACGACGAGATCGGTGAGCTTCTCGGCGTGGCTGCGGGCACCTCGAAGTCTCAGCTCTTCAAGGCCCGTGCGAAGATGAGAGAGATGTTGAGTGCATTGGACGTAACCGAGCACCAGCAGGAAGTAGAAGCATGGAACATCTGAGTCTCGAAACCCTGGCTCGGCTGGTCGACGACCGGCCCAACCCGAAGGAGCGTGAGCACCTCGCGTCGTGCACGCCGTGTGCGAGTGAGTTGCGGGCGCTCAAGATGCAGACGGAAAGCCTGAGTGGCCTGCCGGCGCTGCGCCCACCTCACGGTGACTGGCACGCGCTCGAGGCACGGTTGCTCGGAGAGGGCCTGATTCGATCGTCGGCTCGAGTGACCAGGTTCGGAGTCGCCTCGATGCCGGGCTGGATGCAGGCCGCCGCTGCGCTGATCCTCTTCGTCGTCGGAGCCGGGGCCGGAGCTGCGTTCTCGAGTCCGTCCACGTCCCCCGTGACCGGAAGTCCCCTGGTCAATGCCGCGGAGTCGGTCGACGACGCCTTGGACATGGTGCAGCTGACCGAGCGGCAGTACATGGACGCGCTCGTGCGGTTGAGCCAGCTCACGCGAGACGGCCAGCCTCAGGCCCAGGATCCCGTGAGCCGTGTGGCGGCTCTCGAGGCGCTCCTGGCGGCGAGTCAGGAAGCCGTGCGCGTGGCACCGGCCGATCCCGTATTCAATGGCTTCCTCGCCAACGTACTCGCGGAGCGGCAGGCCACACTGCGCCAGATATCCGCCGGAGACGACAACTGGTTCTGATGATGGGTTCGCCTCTTCGTATCGTCGGGTGGAGCGCGCTGCTGGCGCTGGTCCTCGGCGTGTCTCCGTCCTCTCTGGTCTCCCAGGACCTTGCCCGGGTTTCTGGTGACCGCGGATGGCTCGGTCTGAACTACGACGTCGACTTCGTGCAGGAAGGTCGCGCCCAGAACACGATCGTCATCGTGACTGGAACGGCCGCGAACAGCCCGGCCGTCATGGCTGGCATCGTGGCCGGCGACACCGTATGGGGGGTCGACGGACGTCGACTGACCCTCGAGAGTTGGGCGGAGCTGACCGAGAACCTGAAGGCCGGAGACGAGGTCCGTCTTACGCTTCTCCGCGAGGGACGGCAGAGGGAAGTCCTGTTGGAGGCTGCCCACGACGACGGGCGCGGGCTGTTCCGCGGTGAGTCGTGGAGCATCGTCGGAAGCTCGAGCCGGCTGGCCCGCCAGGCGGACTCACTCCGCAAGACGGTTACCCGGCGCTTCATCGAGACTCGCGCACGGCTGGAACGGGAGCCGGGCTACATCGCGGTACTGCTTGCCGGAGATTCGGCGTCCGACGCGACGATCAAGATCGTTCAGGACGCCCGGCGCGGATTCGCGTATTCGTTCAGGACCGCTGGCGAGGGAGACGGCTCGGGAGCCCCGGGCACCGTACGAATGCACGTCGGAAAGCCCCCGCATCCGATGTCCGAAGCCCCGGTCGACGAGCCGATGATCGCTGCGGCGGAAGCGCTGGCACGGATTCGCCTGGATACGCTGCGGGGTGTCGGCGAGGTCTCTGCAGACCTGGACCTGTTCGTGACGGCCTCACAGGTCTACACGCTCGACAGCCGTTACCGGCTCAGTCCCGTAACGCCGCTGCCGCGGGAGTACTTGGAGCTCAGCAACTCCGAGGCCGACTCGCTCAGAGGCCAGTACGTCCAGATCCGCTCGGCAATCGCGGAACTCCAGGCCGCGAGGGAGAACCGAGCCCGAGAGCTCGCGGGAGAGATGTTCCGCCGAGCCCGGGAAGTCGAGGAGTCGGACGGCGTGCTGGCCGACCTCGATGGGGAGTATGAGCGCTTCTTCGCCCAGCTCCACACGCTCCAGGAGCGGCTGGCGACCATGCATGAGGCCGAGATACGGGAGCGCGCCGACGCCCGAGAGGAGACTCGCTCGAGAGGCCGTGCGATTCGTGTGGACGCGGATCCCCGATCCGGGGCTTCCGCTACCGTGACGACCGTTCCCGACCGCCCCTCGTTCACCGTGAGCGCACGACTGGTCGGTGCCAACTTCGTGAGTGGGGCGCAGGTCACGACGCTGAACCCGAGCATGTCCAATTACTTCGGGGTCGAGCGGGGGGTGCTGGTCATGGAGGTGCTCGAGGGCACGCCCGCATCGGAGGCCGGCCTGCGGCCAGGGGACGTGATTACCCGCGCCGGACGGACGGAGATTCGAGAGGTCTCCGAGCTGCGGCGTGCGGTCGTCGAAGGCCGCCAAGGCATCCGGCTGCGCGTCGTGCGGAAGGGGCAGGAGCGGACGGTGAGACTGCCCGGAGAATAGCCATCGGAGGGTCCGGCAATGAAGAAGCCCCGGGGCGCCAACGCGCCCCGGGGCTTCGCATTCTCTTCCGAGGCCGGGTCCCTATTCGTAGCGCAGGGCGTCGATCGGATCCAGGCGCGAAGCACGCTGGGCCGGCCAGATGCCGAAGAAGAGTCCGATCGCCACGCTGAAACCGAGCGCCAATGCGATCGAGCTCGGGGCGACGATCGTGTTCCACCCGGCATAGGTGTTGAGGGCCCAGGAGCTTCCCATACCTGCCCCGACACCCAGCAGGCCACCCATCGCGCAGAGGACGAGCGCCTCGATCAGGAACTGCAGGAGAATGGCCCTACGGGTCGCACCCAACGCCTTGCGAACGCCAATCTCTCGGGTGCGCTCGGTGACGCTGACGAGCATGATGTTCATGATCCCGATACCGCCGACGATCAGGCTGATCCCCGCGATGCCCGCCAGAAGGAGCGTGAACGTCTGCGTGGTCTGGCTTCTGGTCTCCACGAGGTCGGCCGAATTGCGGATGCTGAAGTCGGTGTCCTCGCCCGGTCGGATCCTGTGTTGTCGCCGCATGATCCGGTCGATCTCGGCATACGACTGATCCATCTGCTCCATGGCGGGAAACTGCGCGTAGATGTTCGAAAGACGGCGGCGACCACCGAATACGCGGTACTGAGCGGTCGAGGTCGGAATGAACACCTGATCGTCGGGTCGCATGAACCAGACGGAGCCCTTCTCCGCCAGAACACCGATGACCTCGAAGGGTTGGCCCCGGATCTGGATCGTCTTCCCGACGAGTAGAGACGCGGGCGTCCCGAGCGACTCGGGCACGTTGAAGCCGAGCACGGCAACACGCCGACGTCCCTGGACCTCACCCTGCGAGAAGAAGCGACCGTGGTCGACGATGTGGTCGTACATCTCGAAGTATTCGGGCCAGACGCCCTGCACCTGGTTGTTCGAATTCCAACGCAGGTACGAGATCTGCACGCGGGAACCGACTTCCGGGGAGATCTTGAGCAGCCCGTTGGACTCGTCCCGGAGCGCCTCCGCATCATCGACCGTCAGGTCCTCGGTGTCTCCGGTGGAGACACCGCCGAAAAACCGCTGTCCCGCATTGATGGTGAGCACATTCGTGCCCATGCGGGCGATCTGAGCGTCGACCTGACGCTGTGCACCCTCACCGAGCGCGACCATCGCGATGACGGCACCGACTCCGATGATGATCCCGAGGGTCGTAAGCACGGAGCGAAGGACGTTGGCCCGGATTGCCGCGAGCGCGACGAGCACGATCTCGAGTGCGAGCATGAGGTCAGCGCCTCGGTGGGCCGCCGCGGCTGCTTCCCCCGAAGAGGCTGCTGCCACCGCGCATCATGTTGATGAACTCCTGCTGCCGTGCCTGAAGCTGTGCGGCACCGACGATCGCAACCTGCTCTCCCGCCTCGAGGCCGCTGATCACCTGCGTATAGTCCCAGTCACTGAGACCGGTCGTGATCATGCGCGGCTCGATCGACCCGTCTGGGGCGACCACGAATGCGAACGCCCGCTGCGTCCGACGCTCGCCCTGCGGTCTGCCTTCACCTCTGGACTGTCCGCCGAACTGCGAGCTGCCCGGTCGCCCTCCGTCACCGAAGCCACCCGCCGCGCCCCCGAAGCGTTCACGCATGATCACGCGCATCGAGTCTTGTGAGAGCTCCCCGCGCTGCACGCGCTGGCGAAGCTCGGCGATCGCAGCCCTCGGGTCGGTTGCCGTGTCGGCCGCTGCCTCCGTCGAGGCCGGCTCAGCCGGCTCCTCACCCGAGGCTTCCGGCGTCGGCCGCTCGGCACCCCCACCACCACCCCTGCGTCTTCCCATCATGCTCCCGAAGTCCATCTGCTCGGGGTCGAGGCCGAGCACGAGGGCGGCCGGGCCGGCATCCTGCATCCGCACGACCGCACCGTTCGCGAGGAGAAGGACTTCGTTGGCCATGGCGATTTCGATCTGCACCTCGGCGTTCATACCCGGTCTGAGGAAGCCCTGTCGATTGTCCAGGCGAACGATGACCGGGAACATCGTCACGTTCTGCTGAACGACGGCCTGGGGCTCGACCTTCTCCACGTATCCCTGGAACGTACGATCCGGGTAAGCCTCGACCTGCACCGACGTCTCCATATCCGCTCGGATCTCGCCCATGTCGGTTTCGTCGACCAATGTGCGGACCTGCATCTGGTCCAGGTTGGCCATCACCATCAGCGTGGTGCCGCCCGAGACATTTTGCGAAGCGGACTGGATGACCGTGCCCTCTTCCACGTTCCGCTGGATGATCGTGCCAGCCATCGGGGCACGGATGCGCACGTCCTCGAGTCGTAGCTCCGCGAGCTCGAAGTTGGTTTCGGATCGGACGAGCTGGGCCTGTGCATTCGCATAGTCCAGATTGCGTGCCTCGAAGTCCTGCTGAGTGATGACACCCGCGTCGAGAAGCTCCGAGGAGCGGTCCAGCTGGGCCTTGGAGATCTCCAGCCGTGCCCTCGCGACCTGCAGGTCCGCCTCGGCCTGCTCGTACCCGTTGCGTACGTCCCTCGGATCGATCTCCGCGAGTAGTGCGCCGGGCTCGACCACGTCTCCGACGTCCACGTGGAGCTGTAGGATCTCCCCTGAAGCCTTGGACTTCACCTCGACGTCCCGGATCGGCTCGACGTTGCCCGTAGCCTCCACCGCGATCAGCAGATCGCCGACCTCCACCTCCGCCGTCACCACCGACCGAGCCGCCTCGGCCTCACCGGCTCCGTTGCAGCCCGCGGCGAGGGGCAGAAGCGCCCCGAGCAATAGCAACGATCTGTTCCTCATGTCTGGGCTCCCACTCGCTCGGTCAGGAAATCTTTCTCGATCAGGCCGTCGAGCAGATGGATCTGCCGCTCGGCGTACTCCGCGATGTCGCGCTCGTGTGTAACGAGGACGATCGTCTGACCCTCGTTGTTGAGCCCCTCGAACACCTCCATGATCTCCTTCGAAGTCACGGAGTCCAGGTTCCCGGTGGGCTCGTCGGCCAGAAGCAGGGCCGGCTCGTTGACGAGCGCCCGCGCGACCGCGACACGCTGTCTCTGGCCACCGGAGAGCTCCGGTGGTTTGTGATCCATGCGATCTCCCAGACCCACGAGCTCGAGTTTCTCTACGGCTCGTCTCTTTCGCTCTTTGGCGTTGACGCCCGCGTAGATGAGCGGCAGCTCGACATTGTGCAGCGAGGTCGCCCTGGGGAGCAGGTTGAAGGTCTGAAAGACGAATCCGATCTCTCGATTCCGAATCCGGGCGAGATCGTCGTCACTCAGATCTGCGACCGACGTCCCATTGAGCCAGTATTCTCCAGCCGTCGGCGTGTCGAGACAGCCCAGAAGGTTCATCAGCGTCGACTTGCCACTCCCGGAGGGCCCGAGAAGCGCGACGAATTCGCCGCGGTCGATTTCGAGGTCTACGCCGCGCAGCGCGCGCACGGTTTCGGCTCCGAGCTCGTAGTACTTCGCGAGACCCTTGGACTCGATGACGAGGGTCATAAGCTTCTCCCGAGGACTGCCTCGAGCTGCGCCCGAGCGATGATGTAATCGTATCGGGTGGTCACCAGATCCGTGCGTGCCTGATCCAGCGCGATCTGACTCGTCACCACGTCGAGGATGATCGCTACGCTCAGCCGGTACCGCTCACGGTTGATGCGCAGATCCTCCTCAGCCACGATGACGGCCTCCTCGGCGATCTCGATCGCCCGCTGAGCGGTTTCGAGAGCCCGAAGCGCCGAATCGACTTGCTGCCGGGCCACGAGTCGGGCATCCTCGTCCTGCAACCGCGCCACCCTCGCCGACTGCTCGGCGCGTACGATGGAACTCCCCCGGTCGAAACCGTTGAAGAGCGGGTAGCTCATGCTGAACCCCACGTTCCAACTGGTTCGGCCTCCGTCGAAGGAAGCCTGTTGGTTGGACCAGTTGTACGAGCTGTTCGCTCGAACCGTCGGTAGCCAAGCGCTGCGAGCCGAGCTCACCTCGGCATCCGCCGCGGCCAACGCCGCCTCCGAGGCCATCACCGAAGGGGACGCCTCTTCGGCGATCTGGATCATCTCCGCCTCGGTGAGCTCCAGGGCGATCGGGGCCAGAGCCGTCGGCGCCACCGGGATGACCGGCTCGGGCAGGCCGATCTGCCGGCCGAGCGCGAAGCGTGCCCCTCGTGTGTTGGCCTCAGCGGTAAGGACGGCCTGGCGGGCATTCACGAGATCGAGCCGGGCGCGGAGCGTGTCTGACCGTGTCGCCTCCCGAAGCCGAAATCGCTCTTTCGCCAGCTCGAGGCTCTGCTGGGACTGATCGATCCTCGCCCGAGCGACCTCCAACAGCTCGGCCTGCTCCAGCGCCGAGAAGAAGAGCTGCTTCGTCTGCAGCACCACCCCGAATCTCTGATCCTCCTCCCGGGCCTCGGCCGCCTCCAGGTCCCGTGCCGTCCGCGAGTGGTCCGCGAAGCGCGCCCCCCCGCGGAAGAGCTCATAAGAAGCCGACAAGCCTGCCGAATACGAGTTCGAGCTACCGGACACGACCTCGCTGATCGTGGGGTCGAATCGCTCCGAGCTGCGGATCGACATCGAGGACGACGACGACAGGTTGGGGATGAAGGAGCCGAAGGTCTGTCTGCGAGATTGGAACGCGTTCTCGACCTGTTGGGCCGACTGCGCCAGAGCCGGACTCCTTCGTACCGCCATCTCCAGGGCTTCATCGAGGGTCACTCGAGTCGCACCCGGATCGAGCAGGCCGCTGTCTTGAGCGCTCGCCTGCATCCCCAGCGCGAAGCATGCGCCGAGGTTCAAGAAGACCTTCGTTCTCATTTCTCTTGGTTTCTTACGGCTGGGAGTCATCCGAGTCGCGGTCTCTCCGCCGCTCCCTGCGTGCGTCGAAGTCCGCCAGTAGTGACTCGTACTGCGTACGCTGCTCTTCGGTGAGAAGCGTCTTGATGTCCTCTCGCGTCTCGGAGATGATCTCCCGATACCGGGGCTGGAACTCTTCGTTCAAGACCTTCATCTGACGACGGCTCTCGCTCACCATCAGGTCGATCTCGGCCTTCTGCTCAAGCGTGAGCCCGACCTGCTCGACGAGCAAAGGTCTGCGGCCCCTTTCCCGACCTTCCGCAGGCTCCGAAACCGATTCGTCGTCAGGCGTGCTCGCATCCAGATTCCGGTCCCAGAGCAGACCCATCCCGATCCCGGAACCGAAGACGAGGGCAAGCGTCAAAAACGCGAGGGCCTTGGCCCTGAAACCACTGTCCATGTTCATCAGAAGGTCTCCGAAGCGAACTGGAAGGCACCGTCATCCGCCTCCCCATCGTCCAAGAACGTCGGCAGCGTCTGGTCGTCGAGCTCGGCGACCAACGCCTCTTCGAGCGCCAGGGGCCCGGCACTGCGGGTGGCATCCTGAAAGAGCAGGAAGCCCGCCAAAGCGGCGGCCAGGGCGGCGATCGGAGCCAACGCTCTCGACCAGCCCTGCATCACCCCGACGACCGTGGTCTCCGCGATCAGCCGCCGCCGGAAGAGCTCGTCGGCGGCAGCCGTCATGACACGGAATCGGAATCGAGCCCAATAGGTGTCGTCGGCCGCGGCTGGATCGAGGGATCCGAGATCCATCGGCGGCTCCTCGATCAGGTCTATGTTCTTTTCGTCGTTCCTCATGCTCTCTCCCGGGCTTCAGGTCCTTCCCCGTGCAGGGAAGCCCTCAGAGCCTTTCTCGCGAAGTGGAGGTGTGAACGGACCGTGCCACTCGGAATCTCGAGCCGCTCCGCGATCTCTCTGTGCTTCCATCCCTCTAAGTCATGCAGGAGAACGATCTCTCGCTGCACCTGCGGCAGTCGCTCCAGGGCCGCCGCCAACTTGGCCCCGAGCTCGGCTTGCTCGGTCACCTTGTCCGGCGTCGGTCCAGCCGACCGCGCGCTCACCGGCACCGGGTCCGTGTCCCGGAGCGACTCTCTCCGCACCAGGTTCCTGGACCGATTTCGCACGATCGTCATCAGCCATCCCGCGAACCGATCGGGACTGCGGCAGTCGTCGAGGCGCTCCAGCGCCACGACGAACGCCTCCTGCGCCGCGTCTTCGGCATCTTCATGTCGGCCCGTAACCGAATAGGCGACCGAATAGGCGGCACGCATGTACCGCTCCACGAGCTGCCCGAAAGCCGCTCCATCGCCTGCGCGCGCCCGTCTCACCAGAGCGCCGTCATCCATGTGTCGCGTCACAATTCGTTAGACACCGAACTCTCGTTTGCTGTTGAGCCGCACCAACGAGTCGCAAGCTCGCCCCGTGCCTCCCGAGCCGTAAAGCCCTCTCCGTTCCCAGCGAGCTCCGGCTCGGTCCTGATCCCGGTTCAGACTTCAGCGAAGAGGCCTGTTTCCGTAACGAGAAAGATGCCACCCGCAGGCCGGGTGTTAAGAGGTGTCGCGCGAGGTTCGACTCCCCTTCCTCCTGCCCGATGCGGCGTCGAGCCCGGAACCCTCGGTCGGCCGGGCCTCGCGCGCACGTCGAAGGAGATCCATCGCCTGAATCTCGGACAGCGCCTCCAAAACGACACCGGGTTCGAGTATCTCGAAGCGGGGCTCACTCGGCGCTTCGGCTCGGAAGAAGGTCAGGTGGACGACCTTCCCATCTCGATGGAGAGCCGAGCGCACCGAGCTCCAGCCCGTGACCCGGAGGATCCAGCGCACACCGTCCAGCTCGAACTCTTTCGAAGGCAGGTCCTCGGCCGCCGTCGGATGGGCCGGCGGCCTGTCCATCGATTCCCGCGCCGAAAGCGGCCGGCCGCCCCCCCGCTTGTTCTTCGCCCGCCGACCAGGGTGTCCCCGCTTGCCCGAGGGCCCTCTCGGTCGCTCACGCTGTCCCCGAAGGCCGGGAGAGAGTTCTGGACGCGCCGGCTCGGGCGGCATCTCCCCCCTTCCGGATGACTCCTGTTCGGAGCCGTCCTTGGACCCGTCAGAAACGCTTCGTGCGTCTCTCTGCTGTTCTCGGTCCTCTTCATGCACTTGTTTCATACCTGAAGTTTAGGGGTCGTCGGCGGCTTCGCCATCGTCAGAAAACGCTTGTATCTCGGTTGAGGCGCCGTAAACTGTTGTTCACCCATGCGTTTCAGGCCTCCCCGGACCCAGGGGGGCGTACGAGCAGACCGGATCGTGGACATGGCCCGAACGGCCAGTGAAGAGAAGGCGGCAAGAGAGCTCGCGCAGCTGCTGCGCCTCCACGAGCGTCTGCTGGGGGAGCTGCAGCAGGTGCGGGATGAGCTCATTGCGCCCACGACCAAGAAAGTCGTTCAGGCCTTGCACGCGAAAAGCGGGGGATCGGTCGGTGGCCTCGGCCCGATCATGACCTCGGTCGAAGAGGCCATTCGGGCTCTGAAGCTATCGGAATCAAAGCTCCGCAACGCCCTGCTCGAAGATCAAGACGAGGCCGAGGTCGAGGGAATCGACAACCTTCCGCCGGCGCTGGCTCGGTTCCTCGCCGAGCGTACGGAGAACCCCGGGTTTCAGTACGAGGTCATCCAGGACGAGAATCGTGGATGGATCATCTACTGGAAGGAGTACTGGAGCGGAAAGGTCCGAGGATCCGGACAGTTCTACGAGCGGCCCTACGCCTGGCTGGAGGACTGAGCCCTCGCGTTTCCGCCGAAGGTGTTCAGCGCATCCTTCCCGTAGAACATGCTGATGTACTTCGCCTGCGTCGGTGTCACGCGGCGCACCGCCCAAACCAGCCGGACGTAGTTCGGCTCGCCGGGATCGGTCCGCAGCTTCAACCCGGCCTCGTGAGGGAGCCGATCTCCCTTGCGGTTGTTACAGGGAGAACAGGAGGTGACGACGTTCTCCCAGGAATTCCCTCCCCCACGCGACAGCGGCAGAATGTGATCCCTGGTGAGGAACTGACGACCCTTGAGCTCCGAGCGGTGCCGCCCGCAGTACTGACACGAGTATTCGTCCCGGGCAAAGAGGAACGTGTTCGTCACCTGCCTTCGGAATCTCCGCGGCACATGAACGAACCGGACGAGCCGCACGACCGTCGGGAAAGGCAAGGCCTCGCGCGCCGAGCGAAAGGCTCGGGTCGGGTCGGTTTCGAGGATCTCGGCCTTGCGATCGAGAACCAAACGAATCGCCCGTCGGGCGGGAATGATCGTCAGCGGCTCGAAGGATGCGTTGAGCGCCAGACAACCCATTCTTGGAAAACCTCCTCTCGGATGCCGAAGACCACCTCAGAGATTCTTAGGTCCCTCGTGGCTCGCTTGTTCCCCCCTCGAAGTAGGCCGGATCGAGGCCCACCACGGGTCGTGCTCGAGGCCGACGGGCCTACCGTATATCGGGCCCGGCCAGAATGCAACGCCAGCCCGGCCGGCGCGCTGCATTCCGACCGAATGCGCTTCGGCCCTCTCCACCACGGATTCGGGTGCAATCGGGCTCAGAGCAGCGCCGAAGGGTCCCGATCGATGGCCAAGCGCACGTCACCACCCGGGAGTCGAACACCCCGCTGAAGGGCCCATGCGGCTTCGCCCAGCTTCGAGGCAGACGGACTTCGCAACAGGAAATGCCACCGCCAGCGCTTGTGCAGGCGTTCGATCGGCGAGGGCGCAGGCCCGACGAGATCGACGCCGAGATCCTTCTTCGTCAGCCACCCGAAAGCCTTCTCCGCGGCATCTGCAGCCAACTGCCGGTCAGGACTGCTGATCACGACGTTGACCAACCTCACATGTGGCGGATACCCGGGAGATTCCCGCTCGCGAAGCTCCCGGCGGGCGAAACCCGGATAGTCGTGCTCGACCGCGGCCGTCACCGCGTAGTGGTCCGGAAGAGAGGTCTGGATGAGGACCTCGCCTCCTTTGGGGCCGCGACCTGCTCGCCCCGCCACCTGACTCAGGAGCTGGAAGGTTCGCTCGGTGGCCCGGAAGTCCGGCAGGTGGATCCCGACATCGGCGTTCACGACCCCGACCAGGGTGACGTTGGCGAAGTCCAGACCTTTCGCGATCATCTGCGTACCGAGGAGGATGTCCACCTCGCCACGACCCACCCGTCCCAAGATCTCGTGATGCGCCCACTTGCCGGAGGTCGTATCGACGTCCATGCGCGCGAGTCGAGCACCCGGGAACGTCTCACCTACGACGCGCTCCACCTGCTCGGTGCCGAGCCCGCGGTATGACCAGTCGACCGCTCCGCAGCGGGGACAGGTGTGGGGTGCCGTGGCCTCGTGACGGCAGTGGTGACAGACGAGGCGACCGGACGATCGGTGGAAGGTCAACGACACCGCACAGTTCGGGCAGCTTTCCACGTGGCCGCATTCCCTGCACTGAAGGAACGCCGAGTAACCCCGTCGGTTGAGCAGCAGAATCGTCTGCTCGCCCTTTCCGAGTCGTCGGGAGACGGCCTCCACGAGCTCGGGAGAGAGCACGAGACCCCCTTCGCTGAAGGAGCCTTTCCGACCCTCTCTGGCCCGCTTTCGGGCATCGCGCAGGTCCACCAGTCGGATCGGGGGCAGCGCCCCACCACCAACCCGCTCCGGAAGCTCGATCAGGCCGAACTTGCCCTTCCGCACATTCATCCAGGATTCCAGAGCCGGCGTGGCGCTGCCCAGCACGCATACGGCCCCCTCCATCCGAGCCCGAACGACGGCGAGGTCCCGGGCCTGATAGCGGGGAGACTCGCTCTGCTTGTAGCTCCCGTCGTGCTCCTCGTCCACGATGATCACACCCACGTCTCGGAGGGGGGCGAACAGCGCGGAGCGAGCGCCGACGGCCACACTTCGCCGCCCCGCACGGAGCTCTCGCCACGCGTCGTAGCGCTCGCCATCCGACAAGCCCGAATGAAGGACCGCGATCTCGTCCCCGAAGCGGCTCCTGAATCGCCGCACCGTCTGTGGGGTGAGCGCGATCTCGGGAACGAGCACGATCGCGGTTCGACCCTGCTCGAGCGCTTGTCGGATCAGCTCGAGATAGACGAGCGTCTTGCCCGAGCCCGTGACCCCATGCAACAGGAACGTGCCGCCGCTCCCTCCCGAGAGGGCCCCTGCGAGGTGGTCGACCGCCTCCGCCTGCCTGGGCGTCGGGGTATGGACGGGCTCGGTCGTCGCATCGATCGAAGCGAAGGGATCACGGATGATCTCCTCGTCCGTGATACTCACGAGACCCTTCCCCTCGAGCCCGGTCAGGACCCCGCGGCTGAAGCCATGCCCGAGCATGTCCTTCAGCGCCAAGCGTCCCCCGGAAGCCCTGAGCACGCCGTAGGCCTCGCGCTGTCTCTTCGAGCGACCGAAAACCTCTTCTTCCTCCACGAGGTCCTCGAGCCAACGCTCGATCCGGAGTGTACGGAGCGTCAGAGGCCGGACGCGCGGCCGCGACGCGCTGCTCAGAAACGCGGGCAGCGCGGCTCGGAGAGCCACGCCGAGAGGCGCCACGTAATACTCCGACATCCAGGAGCAAAGCCTGAGGAGCTCGGGGGGCACGCTGGGGGACTCGTCCAGGATCTCTTCCACCCGGCGAACACCCTCGGGCGGCTCCCCGGACGTCCGCGAGACCACCCAACCCACTTTCCTGGTCTTGCGAAACGGAACCAGGACCCGGGTCCCCGGCTCGACCGTGACTCCGGCCGGCAGCGCGTAGGTCAGCGTGCCGTCGATCGGGACGGGAAGCGCGACCTCTACGAGCGTCTCGTCTCCGCGATTCACGCGAGGAGCCGAAAGATCTCCCGCTGAGACTCCGAAGGCGTGACCAGCGGTCCCTCGGGGCCCCAGTAGACGTTGACCTCGCTCCGAACGCCGAGATCGTCCGGCAGATAGACTCCCGGCTCGACGGAGAACCCCACTCCGCTGACGAGGGTGCGATCGTCCCGGGTCTCGAGGTTGTCGAGGTTCGGCCCGGACCCGTGCAGATCTCGGTCGATCGAATGTCCGGTGCGATGGATGAAATATTCCCCGAAACCCCGCTCGGCAATCACGCCCCGACAGACGTCGTCCACCTCGAAGGCACGTACCGTGTCCCCTGCCTCGTAGCGCGCGTGAAGAAACTCCAGCGCCGCATCGCGAGCATCCCGCACGGCCTCCCAAACCTGTTGGACCCGCTCGGGCACTTCGGGGGCGAGGATTCCCATCCAGGTCTGGTCGGCGGGAACGCCCGCTTCCGTCGCCTTGCCCCAGAGGTCGATCAGCAGGACCTCGCCCTCCGCGATCACCTCTCCCGTCTCGCCCGGGTTGTAGTGCGGATCCGCCGCGCGGGGGCCGATAGCCACGATACAGTCCACCTCGAGGGTCAGATCGTTCCGCCCGAGCTCCGCCCGGATCCAGGAGGCCAGCTCGCCCTCCCGCAGGGGGCTTCCATCCCGCACCGCGGCCGCAGCCGTCTCGAAGGCCGCCGCCGCGACCTGCTTGACGATCTCCGCCGAGCGAAGATGCTCGTCCAGGCCCTGGGGCGTCCAAACCGAATAGAAGGCACTGACGAGGTCGCCCGAGCTGACGAGCTCGACGCCGAGCTCACGGATCAGCTCGACGATCCCCGCAGGCACGAGGTCCAGCGTCGGCACGCTGTTCCTCTCCGACATCTCCGTCGCGATGCGTCGCTTTCCCTTCAGGAGCTCGGCCAGCCCCGCCTCCATCTCCCGCCAGCCCGCATAGCTCGTCTTCGCCCAGGGCCAGTGGCGCCAAGACGAGTGCTCGATGGCGTGGATCAGAGCCGTGGGCTCGCCTTCGGCAGGAACCAGGGTGAAGGACCTTCGCGTGGTCCAGTCGAGCCCCAGCATCGCCTTCGACACCGGGTTCTGACCGTGGAACTCGTAGAAGAGCCAACCGTCCAGGCCCGCGGCTCGAAGTGCCTCCTGTACCCGAGAGACATCACCGCTTTCGATGATTCTTCCCGCCTCGCTCACGCGTTACTCCCCCTGTTCATCACGAACTGGAACGAATCCGACTGTCCTGGCCACGCTAGGTTCCTTCCGTCTCGCTGAAGAGCGGTAGATCCCCGACCTCCTCTTCGGGAACCTCAGGGATCTCCTCGGGCAGCTCTTCGACCGACGACTCCGCTTCGGAAGACTCCGCTCGCGCGCCCGTCTTCACGGCACGGACCAGGTCCAGGCCCATGATCCGCTCACGCGTCAGCAGGTTGTGGACCTCGCGCTCACGGGCGAGGGCGCCCGTGACCCCTCGCCACCCCCAGCGTTTCCAAGCCCGCCTGAGGATGCCGAGCTTTTCCGCCACCGTGAAGAGCTCGGCGAAGTCGGGGAAGGGCTTGCTGACCTGCGGTCGAAACGCCGTCTCTTCGTCCGACCAGTCTTCTGTGTGGAATTGCTCGAGACCCGCCTCGGCCAGCAGCGCTTTCCACTCGACGAGCATGAGCGGACGTGCGCCGAGATGGTCGGAGAGGACCGCCTGACGGGCCGGCTCCACCGGCGCCTTCCACGACGGCTGCACGAGGACCACCATCCCCCCTGGCCTCGTCACGCGGGCCAGTTCGGCCACGGCGAGTCCCGGCTCGACCGATGCCGTCAGACCGAGCTCACCGATCGTCACGTCGAAGATCTCGTCGCGAAACGGAAGATGGTCGAGCTGACCCTCCTGCAGGTGTACCCGATCCAGGATCCCCTGCTCGCGGAGACGGTCCTCACCCTGCTCGAGGAGGGCCGCATCGGGCTCCACTCCCGACCCCTGCACATCGTGCTCTCGCACGAAGTACTCCAGCGTGACGGCGAGTCCGGAGGGCACGACCAGGACTTCGAGGCCAGCCCTCATGTCGGTCAGCAAGGCGATCTGACGACACAGCTCGAGACCTCCCGGAGGGAACAGCGGTCGACGGCTGAGCCGGATCAAATCCAGCATGGACGGAACCGGCGGAGTCTTGCCGTCCCTCCGCTCGCTCGAGGTCAGAAGACGGGCTCCTCTTCCTCGTCGAGTTCGCGCAGCGCCTCACCGAGCCTCGCCTCTTCGTCCGCCGAGAGCGCGACCCCCTCCAGTTCGTCCGGACCGGCCTTCCGTCGCATCGCGCGGAGCGCGACGACCACACCCGTCAGGCCCAGCAGGAAGACGGCCGGAGGCATGACCCAGGCGACCAGGCTTCGTCCCTCTGCCCGAGGCAGGGCCAGCAGCGTGTCCCCGTGATTCTCGAGCACCCAATCGACGAGCTCGTCCGAGGTCCAACCTTCGGCGGCCATCACCTGAAGGCTGTCTCGCAGAAGAGCACCGCCGAGAGACGTGCACACCTCCAGCATCAGACCGGGACAGTACGGCGACTTGAGCTTGTCGATCGCGTCCTCGGCCTCCGGGTGCTGGCGTGTCGGCTCCAGGAGAGCTTCGGATGGTTCTTGGGCGAGCGCCTGCCCGCAAAGCCCCAGGACGAGCGCGAGCGACCCGCACACGCCCCGAAGCACTGTCGTATGATTCATGATTCTGTTCATGGTGAGTATTCTACCCGAACGACCCCGCGGAGAGCCAGGCTTCAGGCGGACGCCCCGTGCGATGAGAAGTGGGTGGAACCGCGCCGGCTAGGGCGCCTCCAGCCCGGCAAGGGCTCGGATCACGGCGACGGCGGCCTGGCCGGTGCGAGACGGATCGTACCCACCCTCCAGCAGGGCCGCGACGCCGGCGGCGCCATCAGCGCGTTCGACAACCGAGCGCGTCATCGCATGAAAGTCCTCCGGCTCGAGGAGCATGCCCCCGAGCGGGTCACCGCGCAGGGCGTCGAAACCGGCAGAGACCAGCACGAAACCGGGACGTGAGACCTCCCATGCTTCATCGAGCGCCCTTTCGAAACGCTCCAGATAGGTCTCGCGAGGCATTCCGGCGGGCAGCGGATGATTGAAGGTGAAGCCGACGCCCTCGCCGGAGCCCCGCTCCTCCGCTGCACCCGTGCCCGGAAAGTGCGGCCACTGGTGCAGTGATAGATACGTCACCGAGGGATCGGCATAGAACGCGTCCTGCGTGCCGTTCCCGTGGTGGACGTCCCAATCGATTACGAGGACACGCTCGGTTCGGCCTTCGGACTGGAGCCATCTGGCGGCGATCGCGACCGAGTTGAAGAGGCAGAAGCCCATCGGACGCGTCGGAGTCGCGTGGTGGCCCGGAGGTCGGGTGGCGATGAAGGCGTTCTCGAGGGTACCGTCGTCGATCTGTCGGCAGGCCTCGATGACCGCACCGACCGACCCCAGCGCAGCCTCCCAGCTGGCGCCGGAGACGACGGTATCGGGATCCAGGCGAACGAGGGTGTCCTCGGCCTGCGCCTTCGCGACAGCGGCACGCACCTGCTCGATCTGCTCGGCCGTATGTACCCGCGCGAGGTCCTCGTGCGTCGCCTCTCCGGGCTCGACCTGGATGACATGTCCGTGCAGGGCCAGCAGATCCCGTCCGACCGTCGAGGCGAGCGCACGCAGACGCCCCTGGTGCTCGGGGTGCCGCCAGCCAGTGTCGTGAAGGGGTGATGCCGGGTGGAGGAAGAACCCGGTGGGAACGCTCATCAGTCGCCCGCGAGGGCGCTGCGACTGCGGGCGTCCTCGATGCGCTCCTGAATCGTGCGGACCTGATACTTCCGGGAACGGAGCGCGATCAACGCGTCACACGCGGCGCTCGTTGCCGACATCGTCGTGAGATACGGGATCCCGTGAACGATCGCCGCTCGGCGCATCTTGTAATCGTCGAATTGCGACTTCTTGCCCATCGGCGTGTTGATGAGGAGATCGATCTCCCCACTCACGATGGCGTCGACGATGTCCGGACGCCCCTCACCCACCTTGTGGATTCTCTCGGAAGGAATCCCCAGGCGGACGAGATACTGATGCGTTCCCTTCGTGGCCCGAATGTGGTAGCCGAGGTCGTGGAACCGCCTGAGGATCGGGGTCACCGTGGCCTTGTCACGGTCGTTGACCGTGACGCAGAGCGTACCGTCGTGCACCGGAAGGAGCGGACCCGCCGACGCCTGGGCCTTGGCGATGGCCATGCCGAAGGAGTCGTCGAAACCCATGACCTCGCCCGTCGAGCGCATCTCGGGCCCCAAGAGCACGTCGACTTCGAAACGGTTGAAGGGGAAGACCGCTTCCTTCACCGCCACACCACCGACCTGGGGCTCCTCGGGGATCCCGAGTGCGCGGATCTTCTCACCTGCCATCACGCGAGAGGCCAATCGCGCCAGCGGCACCCCGGTGGCTTTGCTGACGAAAGGAATCGTGCGTGAAGCCCTCGGATTGACCTCGAGGACGTAGACGAGCCCGTCACGGATCGCGTACTGGACGTTGAGAAGGCCGATGACGCCGAGCTCCAGCGCGAACTCCCGTGTGAGCTTGCGAATCTCGGCGATCTCGGCGGCGCCGAGGAGGTAGGGCGGAAGCACGCAGGCCGAGTCGCCGGAATGCACGCCCGCATCCTCGATGTGCTGCATGATGCCGCCGATCACGACGTCGGTGCCATCCGAGAGGGCATCGACGTCCGCTTCGAAGGCATCCTCGATGAATCGGTCGATGAGAACGGGGTGATCGGGAGACGCCCGGACGGCGCGGTCGAAGTAGTCCCGGAGCGACGGCTCGTCGTAGACGATCTCCATCGCCCGGCCACCGAGGACGTAGCTCGGCCTCACCAAAACGGGGTATCCGATCTCCCCGACGATCTTCACGGCTTGGTCGATCGAGGTTGCCAGCCCATTCTCCGGCACGCGGGCTCCGATCTCGCGGCAGACGCGCTCGAAGCGTTCGCGGTCCTCCGCGCGATCGATCGCGTCCACGGACGTGCCCAGGATCGGGACACCGAGCTCGGCCAGCGGGCCGGCCAGCTTGAGCGGCGTTTGCCCTCCGAGCTGCACGATCACCCCGATCGGTTTCTCGCGCTCGATGATCTCCAGCACGTCTTCGAGGGTGAGCGGCTCGAAGTAGAGCTTGTCGCTCACGTCGAAATCGGTAGAGACGGTCTCGGGGTTGGAGTTGATCATGACCGTCTCGAAGCCCGCTGCCTTGAGCTCGAGAACCGCCTGGACGCAGCAGTAGTCGAACTCGATGCCTTGACCGATCCGGTTGGGCCCGCTGCCGAGGATCACGATCTTGTCCCGGTCCGACGGGCGAGACTCGTCTTCATCCTCGTAGGAGGAGTAGAAGTAGGGCGTTTCGGCCGGGAACTCTCCGGCGCACGTATCGACGACGTTGAAGGTCGGCCGGATGCCGAGATCCCAACGGCGCCCCCGCACGTCTGCCTCCGCCTCGCCCCTCAGCCCTGCGAGCTGAGAATCGCTGAAGCCGTTGCGCTTCATCTGCCGCAGGTCGGCCGCGGTCGGGTCCTCGAGTTCGGCGTACCAGCGCTCGAGCCGCACCAACTCCAGCAGCTGGTGCAGAAACCACTTGTCGATCCGTGTAGCCTCGTAGATGTCGTCCAGGCTCAGTGCGTCCCCGTCCACCGAGAGCTCGATCGCACGCTTGAGCTGTGCGGGACGATCCGCAGTCGGCCGTCGGAGAGCGGCGAGGAGCGCCTCGGCATCGTCGGCCGTCAGCCCGTCGTCCGAAAGGGTCTCCCCGACCTCCCATCCGAGTCGCCCGATCTCCAGGCCTCGAAGCCCCTTCTGCCACGCGGCTCGGAAAGTCCTTCCGATCGCCATCGTCTCGCCCACCGCCTTCATCTGCACGCCGAGCACCGGATTGATCTCGGGGAACTTCTCGAAGGCGAAGCGCGGGAACTTGACCACGACGTAGTCCAGCACGGGCTCGAACGATGCCGGCGTGGTCTTGGTGATGTCGTTGGGCAGCTCGTGCAGGAGGTAACCCACAGCGAGCTTGGCGCCGACCCGCGCGATCGGGAAGCCGGTCGCCTTGGAGGCGAGGGCCGAGGAGCGCGAGACCCGCGGATTCATCTCGACGACGAGAATCTCTCCGTCCTCGGGATTGACCGCGAACTGGATGTTGCACCCGCCCGCCTCGACACCGATCTCACGGATGATCTCGATGGAGGCGTCCCGCAGCTTCTGGTACTCCACATCGGTCAACGTCTGAGCGGGCGCCACCGTGATCGAATCGCCGGTATGGACCCCCATCGGATCGACGTTCTCGATCGAGCAGATGATGATGACGTTGTCCGATCCATCGCGGACGACCTCCAGCTCGTACTCCTTCCATCCCATCACACTGCGATCGATGAGGACCTCGGTGATGGGCGACGCATCCAGTCCCTTCCGGACCTGCACTTCGAATTCATCGCGGTTGTAAGCGATCCCGCCACCCGTACCCCCGAGCGTGAAGGAGGGGCGGATGATGGCGGGATATCCGGTGTCGGCGACGATCTCGATGGCTTCGTCCAACGTCCGGGCGAACCCGCCGTGCGGGAGCTTCAACCCGATCCGGTCCATCGCCTTGGCGAATTCCTCGCGATCCTCGGCCATCTGGATCGAGCGCGCGTTCGCTCCGATCAGCTCGACGCCGTACTCCTCGAGAACCCCTCGCTGGCTGAGCTCCATCGCGATGTTCAGTGCAGTCTGACCGCCCATCGTGGGCAACAGCGCGTCGGGCTTTTCGCGCTCGATCACCCGCGCCACCCAGTCGGGTGTGAGCGGCTCGATGTAGGTCCGATCCGCCAGGTCGGGATCGGTCATGATCGTCGCGGGATTGGAGTTGACCAGGATGACCCGGTAACCCTCCTCCTTCAGCGCTCGGACCGCTTGCGTCCCGGAATAGTCGAACTCGCAGGCCTGCCCGATGACGATGGGTCCAGAGCCCAGGATGAGGATGGATTCTAGGTCGTTACGCCTGGGCAATTGGAGTCTGGAGGAGCCTGGGTGACCGTCGAGAGCACGCTCTCGACCGGGAAATTGCGAGCCGCGGATTCGTCATCGCCCGGAAGGTGTCGGATCGACCCCGACCACACAAGACGGTCTTCGGATCGCGCCCGTGGCGGGGGTGGAGGGATCCCGGCGGAGGGGGAATCGCGAGATCGAGCCGGGCTCGCTATTTTCTCGACACTCAGCCTGGCAGCAGCGATCCTCCCGCCCGACGCAGGGACACTTGCGACGATCTGGACATTCGACGGCCCCCGCGGGCACCACGCCCGCCGCCCCACCCTTCCGGGAGCACGAGGCCACGCCGCGCCTTCCCGGGTGTCGTTCCGAAGCTCATGCGTCGGAAGTCACGACCCAACCCAAAGGAGTTCGCCCATGCAGCGAAATGACCGTGTGTTCATGACTACCGCCCGTGGGCTCGGCCTGGCCCTGGCGGGCCTGATGCTCATGGCCCATGCCGCGCTCGGACAGGGTGTGACGCGTTCGGCGATGAGCGGCGTCATCACGGACACGAGTGGACAGCCTTTGGAAGGGGCGTCGATCGTGGCCCTCCACACCCCATCGGGCATGCAGTTCGGGTCCCTGTCCCGGGCCAGCGGTGCGTTCAACATCCCCAACATGCGGGTCGGTGGTCCCTACACGGTGACCGTCACCATGATCGGATTCCGCTCCGCGTCGCAGGAGAACGTTACGCTGCGGCTCGGCCAGACCTTCCGACTCGACTTCACCCTCGAAGCCCAGGCAGTCGAGCTCCAGGGCGTCGAGGTCGTGATGACCCGCGACGAGATCTTCAACGCGGACCGGACGGGCGCTGCGACGTTCATCGACGACGACATGGTCCTGCAGATGCCTTCCGTGAAGCGAAGCCAGCGCGACCTCATCCGGCTCGATCCCAGAAACGACGGCAACTACGCCTTCGCGGGCCGCAACTGGCTCTACAACAACATCACGTTGGACGGCTCGTACTTTAACAACTCGTTCGGGCTGGACGATCCGGCCCCGGGCGGCCAGACGAACGCCGAGCCGGTGCCGTTCGACGCGATCGCGGAGGTGCAGGTCTCGATCGCTCCCTTCGACGTCCGTGAAAGCGGGTTCACCGGGGCGAACGTCAACACCGTCACCAAGAGCGGGACCAACAGCTTCGAGGCGTCGGCGTACACGTACTGGCGAAACGAGAGCCTGTTGGGCAACAAGGTGAGCGGCAACCAGGTCGTCGCCGATCCGAACCTGTCCTTCAACCAGTCGGGCTTTACGCTCGGCGGGCCGATCAAGCGCGACAAGATCTTCTTCTTCATCAACGGTGAGATCGAGCGTCGCGACGACCCCGGCTCGAACTTCGTGGCGAGTACTGGCGGCGCCTCCGGCCTGGGTCTGTCACGTGTCGATGCCACGACGATGGACGCGATCAGCCAGCGCCTGCAGTCGGCCTATGGCTACGATACCGGCCCGTATCAGGGCTACGTGCACGAGACGAACAACAACAAGATTCTCGCCAAGCTCGACTTCAACCTCAGCGAAAACGACGATCTCTCGTTCCGCTACAACTTCCTGGATGCCGAGCGCGATCTGCCGCCGCATCCGTTCGTGCTCAGCTTCAACAATGCCGGCAGGGGCCCGAACTCGACTTCGCTACCCTTCCAAAACGCCGGGTATCAGATCAACAACGAGATCCACTCCCTCGCCGCCGAGCTGAACAGCCGCGGAGACACCTGGGCGAACCGACTCTTCGCGAGCTACAACCGGTTCCGGGACTTCCGAAGCCCGTTCAGCGAAGACTTCCCGACGGTCGAGATCGGGGAGGCCGGCGTGGGATACACGACGCTCGGCTCGGAGCCCTTCAGCGTCCACAACATCCTCGACACGGACATTCTGCAGATCACGAACAACCTCACGTTCTTCCGCGGTGACCACAGCATCACCGTCGGGGCGAATTTCGAGTCGTTCTCCTTCTTCAACTCGTTCAACATCTTCCGGCACGGAGTCTTCTTCCTGCCTTACCAGACCGGCATCGGGTCGACCTTCGCTTCGCTCGACGAGTTCTTCGAGGCGACGGATCCCACCAATCCGGACCAGGTCAATCTGCGAGGCCTCGTCACCCCGCCGGGTGCGCCGTTCAAGGGCGAGAAGATCCACATGGGTACGGCCTCCGCGTACATCCAGGACGAGTTGCTGGTGAATCGGGACTTCACGTTGAGCTTCGGGCTGCGCATCGACCTCCCGATGTACTTCACGGATCCCGTCGACAATCCGTTCTCCCGCGGCCTCTCTCTGCTGGACGGCGACAGGCAGCCCGAGACCGTCGATCAGAGCAAGCTTCCCGGCACCACGCCGCACTTCTCACCCCGCGTCGGATTCAACTGGGACGTGAACGGCGACCAGACGATGCAGCTGCGCGGTGGCTCGGGCATCTTCACGGGCCGCGTACCCTACGTTTGGCTCGGCAACGTCATCTCGAATCCGGGAGCCAACCCCGATGTATGGGGACCGTTCAACACGAGTCCCGCCCAGGTATCGACGTCCGACGACTCCATTCTGCAGCAGTCCTTCGACCTCAACGCGGTCGTGGACGACTTCAAGTTCCCGCAGGTGTGGGTCACGGATGTCGCCGTCGACAGACGCTTCGGGGGAGGCTGGGAAGGCACGCTGGAGCTGCTCTACGGCAAGGACATCAACGCGATCTACATGCGAAACGCCAACCTCGTGGCTCCGGTCCGCACGCTTCGTGACGGCCGCCCGTACTACGGCGGTTTCGGCGCGAACGAGCTCAACACCTTCAACGGCGGGGGCGCCGGCGTCTACGTGCTCGACAACACGTCGGATGGCTGGAACTTCAATGTGACGGCCCAGATCCGGAAGCAGTTCGAGAACGGCCTCAACACGTCGCTGTCCTACAGCTTCACCGAGGCGCGCAACCGCCTGAAGTCGACCGAGATCGCCAGCGTGCTCTGGCAGAATCAACCCGTTCAGGGCGACCCGAACAACCCGCAGCTGAGCTTCAGCGAGTTCAACCAGAGGCACCGCATCGTCGGCTCCGCCTTCTGGGGCAAGGAGTGGTCGGATCGGACGAGCACGAGCTTCGGTGTGTTCCTGGAGGTCGCGGAGGGCAATCGCTTCCTGGCCAGCGGCGGCAACCGCTACAGCTTCATCTACGCGGGAGACGTCAACGGCGACGGTCAGGGCGGGAACGACCTGATCTTCATTCCCGAGAGCCAGAGCGACATCAACCTGGCCGATCCGAGCGACTGGACTCGCCTCGACGCCTTCATTGAGCAGGACGCCTACCTGAGCTCACACCGCGGTGAGATCGCCGAGCGGTTCGGTGCCGTGAATCCGTGGTACAGCAACATCGACCTGCGTATCCTGCAGGACATCCGCTTCGATGCGGGTGACCGCGCGCAGACCGTTCAGCTCAGCCTGGACGTGCTGAACGTCGCCAACCTCGTCAACTCCAATTGGGGTGTGAGGAAGTTCGCGAACCCGGCGGCGACGTCACCCCTCACGCTGGTGGAGTTCGATCAATCCGGAGAGCCGGTCTTCGACTTTACGGGACCCGACGAGACCTATCTCGACGATCCTTCGGTAACCTCGCGCTGGCGGGTCCAGCTCGGTGCCAAGGTCATGATCCGCTAGATCGCCATCCGGGCGAAGAATCGAAAGAGGCCCGGGGCTGCCGCCCCGGGCCTCTTTGTTCGCCCGTTGGCCGTGCCGGGAGGGTCGGCTACTCCTTCTCCGATTCCTTGCGCATGGCGGTGCGAAGAAAGAAGGCGCATCCACCCCACACGAATGTCATGACCACGATCATCGTGACCCAGGTTGCTGCCGTCATGGTGCCTCCTCTTCTCCGGTCCTGAGTGCCGCGCCGATCCTACTGGACTCCGCCCCAGCGGGCCAGTGCGGGGCGTCTCATCTTTCGATCCCGACCCGAATGCCGGTCAGGTTTGTGATCGGCTGGTTCTCCAGCCCGATCGCCCCGATGATCGCAACGGTGGGCGAACCCAGGCTCTGGTCCTCCACGTGCACGGTGAAACGCATTGCCTCGCCCGTCGCCGATACCAGGATGGCTCGCTTGGTGTCGGCCGTCTGGTGCTCGGCCACGGCACGGGTCTCCCCGACCCCCTCGACCCGTCCGATGTCCCTTCCCGAGATCTCCACGACCAGCGCACCGAGCGGCACCCCGCCCGTGGTGACCGTTCCGTTCAGGTTGGCCGGCCCGGAAGGCTCGTCTCCACATGCCGACACCAACAGCGCCACAGCCGCGACCGCCCAGACTCGTTTCATCGCCCTTGCTCCCTTCGCACGAACAGGGGCACGTGCAGAGGCTCGGCAAGCGTCACGACCGGCGCCGACGCAGGAGCGTTCGGGTGGCCGATCACATAGATCCGAAAATCGGCCAGATCATAGTCGCCCGAGCGGTTGCCCTGAAGGTCCAGGAACGAAGACAGGGCGGGCGAGAGGCCCGTTCCCTGCAGGAACGGAGCCGCCATCTCCACAAGACCCACGGACGGCGGACCGACCTCGAGCGTGAGGAACACCTCGTCCTGCAGCCCGACCGCATCGGTCGCCCTGATCCGAATCGGGAATGCGCCCTCCCGGAGCGGAGCGCCACGCAGCTCGCCGACGCTCGAAACGAAGCTCACTCCCGGCGGAAGGTTGCCGAGGCGCGTCCAGGTGACGGGCTGATTCGCGTTCTCCGCGATGAAGGCGATCGTCTGCCCGACCGCCGCCTCCATCGGAATCACCGATGGCGTTTCGGCCACCTGGAAAGCGACCTCGAAGGTGGCCCCACCCGTCGTCGGCTCGTTCAGCATGATTGAGAATGGGTTCGGCCGTCCCGACAGGTTGCCGGTCCACTCCACGAAGCCGAACCCCGTGGCCGGCTCGGCGAGGACGGTGACTTCGGTACCCTGCCGAATCCAGCCCTGGTCCGACGGAGGAGTCGTGGAGATGGATCCCGGAACGACACCGGGTAAGGGACTCAGCAGCTCGACGTCGAAGCGGACCTCCGGGTTCCCGTACGTGGCCGTGAGAACCGCGTCCTCCAGCCCCGTCTGCCACTCTCGGACGCGGGCAGCGGGCGTCTCCCACCCGATGAAGCCGTTTCGGAAGCCGTCGCCGGTTTCCTCGCCCCCGACGGCCTCGACGGTGTGACGCTCGAAGGGTGCCGAGTCGAAGGTCAGGGGGACCCGAGCCTGCGGTACGCCGTCGAGGCGGAACAGACCCTGGCCCGAGTTGCCCTCGGCTTCGACGGTGACGGTCTGGAACCGTGTGAGGACCCGGAAGTGCATCTGGTCCCCGACCTGCTCGACGTCCAGGAGCGTGACCCCCGAAGCGGAAGTGCCGAAATTGGTCGTCGCCGAGGGGGTGGAGCCTGCGTGAAACTCCCGGTTCTGCATGATCCCGGGGAACGGATCGCCGCTGTCCCCCTTGTTGCCCCCGCTCCGGCGCCCCAGGTCGTTGTCCCCGTCGGCCTGCCGCAGCCAGACCCCCATGTCGTCCGATTCGGCGTTGACGGCGTTGAGCGTCCAGTTGCCCAGAACGACGAAGGGACTGATCTGCCAGACCAGGAGCCCCGGTGCGAACACGTCGGAGTCCGCGCCGATCGCCTGTCGGTTCTCGAGCAGGTAGTACACCCCCGACCCGTCTCCCGCCTCGATGCGGAGGATCCGGTTGGAGGTCGCGACCGGGTCGAGAACGACGGTCCCGTGATCCAGGTCGCGATCCAGGGTCACCACCTCCGCCCATCCGAGCGCCTCCTTCGTCCACGCGGTCATGCCGCAGGGCTTGGCGTAGTTGTTCCCCCGACACCCCCAGGACCCCGAGCCCATGAGCCCCCAGCGACCGATTCCGGCATGGCGATCCGAGCCCGTCGCGTAGAGATCGGGGAGACCGAATCCGTGACCCACCTCGTGCGCGAGCGTACCGATCTCCATGAGGCCGTCGGGATCGACAGACGCCGGACAGGCGCGGCTCGGCACGATCACGTAGTTGTCCGCGAAGATCGGCGAGCCGTTGGGGCGCTGCGACCGCGTGGCGTAGATCTGCCCGGCAGTGGCCGCGAGCTGCCACTTGTGAGACCAGACGTCGTCCGAGTCGCTGGTGCACTCCGCACCGGAGGACGGGTGCATGACCGCGAGGACGTCGATGAAGCCGTCGTCGTCGCCCGAGTTCGGAATGCCGTCCGGGCCGTCGTCGTCGAAACGGCCCCAGTCGACGGTACCGTCGTCGAGCTGCGTGAGCAGATCGATGATGAACTCGCCGACGTCGTCGGTCGACGTGAGCCCGTTGCTGTTGCCCGTGACCTCCGCATTGGTGAATCGGGACCGCGTCCAGTCGAAGACCTCGGCCTGCAGGTTCAGACGCCCGAAGGACAGCTCCGCGTAGTACTCGGTCAACGTCGCACCGTTAGGGTTGGGGCCCGTGAAGTACTGCTCCTCGACGTCCTGCGCCCTGAAGGGGGCCGAGGGATCGGGTGAGTCCGAATAGAGACCCAGCAGCAGGGGAAAGACGACGTCGCCCGCGACCGGCCCCTCCCGCGGTCCGAGGATCAGCGACGGACCGCTCGGGGACGTCCCGCCCGAGGCCCGAGCGGGACCGGGAGCCCGGCCCGCGCCCGGCTCGTTCGGATCATCGAAGCGCAAGGCGGGTCGCCAGGCCCGGCCCCGCCATCGGTAGGATGCGGGATCCCGTCGCATCTGATCGTAATAGCCGGGCGGCGGACGGGTCCCGTGCTGCTCGGCGAGCATCTCGACGTCCTGGGCGGATCCGTCGGTCGGGCCCACCCCCAAGAACGAGAGGGCGCAGCCGACCGTCGTCAGGCGAAGCTTCATGGACATGCGCTGTTCCGCCTCAGCCCCTCGCCAAATCCACGGCGCGAACGCCCAGAGCCTCGGCCGCCGCGCGCATTCCGTCGATCACGTTCTGGATGTGCTCGGCCCGCTCCATTTCCATGAGATCGACACCACGGGCCACGTCCTCTCGGTTCACCCCCGCCGCGAAAGCCCTGTCTTTCAGCTTCTTGGTCACCGACTTCGGTGCCAGATCGTCGATGCCGTTGGGCCGCACCAGACAGCAGGCGTAGACGAGTCCGCTGAGCTCGTCGCATGCGAAGAGCGTCTTCTCGAGCTGCGACTCGGGCTCCACGCCCGTACGGTCGGGCGCGTGGGCCAATACCGCGCGGACGAGCTCCTCGCTGAAGCCGTTCTCGCGCATGTATGCCACCGCCTTCCGAGGATGCGCTTCGGGGTGCTTCTCCCAATCGAGGTCGTGAAGAAGCCCGGCAAGACCCCAAAGCTCCTCGTCTTCCCCGAACATGCGGGCATAATGCCGCAGGGCGGCCTCCACCCCGAGCATGTGCTTCCGCAGCCCGTCGTTCTCGACCCACTCGTGGAGCAGCTCGAGGGCCTGTTCTCTGTCGGGGAGTCGGTCGCTCATCGGGTGTTCCTCACGGCTTTGGTTGTTCAGAGTCTTCGTACGCCGGCCGAGGCCGTTGGTTGCGTGCGGTCAAACGCGGGATGAAGGACAAAGGTGCGAGACCGCGCAAGCCTCGCAACGCGGCTTCCGCGCGTCACATACCGCTCGTCCGTGCCAGATCAGGAGATGCGAGAGCATGGTCCATCGCTCGCGGGGGAAGAGCGCCATCAGGTCCCGCTCGATCTTCTCGGGCGTCTTCTCTCGCGTAAAGGCCATCAGCGTCGAAAGCCTTTTGACGTGCGTGTCGACGACGACCCCCTCGTCGATGCCGAACGCGTTGCCGAGGATCACGTTGGCGGTCTTCCTTCCGACCCCGGGCAGGCGGCTCAGCGCTGCCATCGAGGCTGGCACTTCGCCCCCGTGCTCCGCCATCACCCCCTGGGCGAATCCGATGATGTTCTTCGCCTTGTTCCGGAAGAACCCCGTGGAGCGGACGATCTCCTCCACGTCCTCCTGACGTGCGCCGGCCAGGCTCTCGGGCGTCGGAAAGCGCCGGAACAGCTCGGGCGTGACCATGTTGACCCGCTCGTCGGTCGTCTGGGCAGAGAGGATCGTGGCCACGCCGAGCTGGTAGGCGTCGACGTGATCGAGAGCGCAGTGTGCGTCGGGGTACTCTTCGGTGAGCAGCCCGTAGATCTCGTCCGCGCGCTTCGTGCGATTGGCCTTCGACTCTCTCGGCAAGGGATCTCCTCTGGGACGTCCGATCCGGTTAAGAGCCCGAAATACGCCTGAAGGGCAGGTTGGATCCCTCGGGCGCCGAGCCTCGGGGGGCCGTTTCGACCTCTGCGTCGGATGCGTCGAGCAGTCGCGGCAGGAGCCGCGCGACCAGCTTCAGGAGCTCCCCGGCCGACTCGACACCGTAGAGACCGTCCAGGTCTCCACCGGGCATGGTAGACGAGAAGTCCGAACCTTCCTCCCGCATCGTCTCGGTCGCCATCGAGGTCAGGTCCTCCACCGGCACCGACGGAATCGGGAGGGTGGAGAGTCCGGCCCGATCGGGTCGGACTCCCGCGACGGCGAGCACCGTCAGGAGGCCGCCGTTCCAGGTGATGAAGAAACCGTCGAGCGACTCCGGCGGCGTCTCGGGCTCCGCGCCGACCCAGAAGAGGTGTTGAGGCAGCTGCAGGTACACCGTTCCTGAAGCCGGCAGCCGGTCGAGGCCCGGCTCCACCTTTGTGACGGCGTCTCGGGCCGCCGCCTCGCTGACGAGGTAGAGGGGGTGCCCCGCTCTCCAGAAGCCGAAGGCCTGGAAGAGCAGAAGTCCGTACTGGTCGATCAGCCCCGGAGGATCGTCGGCGTCTCGGATCTCCCGAAGGATCGCTCCGACCTCCCCCAGAAGTGCGAAGGCGGAGGGGTCCGTGAGATGGCCCGGAAAGCCCTGCGTATCGGCCTCCTCGAGGACGGCCGGAAAGCGCTCGCCGGCGAAGTCGGGAGTGGGGAGGGTGATCTCGAAGGGTGTCCTTCGAGCGTACGCGTCATGAATCGGCATCGCCCGATGCCGCTTCCGCCGCCTTCGAGGTCGTCAGCCCCGCGAGCCACCGATTGGCCAGGACGAGCACCGCGAGGACGATGGCGGATTGAATCACCACCGAGCCGACGTTGTACGGGCTGAAGAGGGTCCAGGTCTCTCGGAAGCTCGCCCCCCGCGCCTGCCACAGGAACCAGACCATGAGGACCACGGCCTCCACGATGACGAGCCGCATGGCCCAGTCCCACCACGCGCCGATGCGGATGTCGGAGTCGCCGGTGTTGATGAACTTCTCGCGCCACTTGGTCACGCCGTACTTGAGCACGGCGAAGGCGTAGAAGAACCCGGAAAGCATCAGTCCGACCCCCCAGACCCAGTCCTGGTTGGCGAAGATGTCCATGTTGAGGGCCGAGGGGATACCGAACCCGAGCCCGGCCAGGCCGACCACGGTGATCGCATGACTGCGCGTCATCCCCAGGTCCATGAGGACGCGGCTCGCCAGCTCGATCATGGCGACCAGCGACGTCCAGGCCGCGAACACCAGGGCCAGGAAGAAGAGCGCCATGAAGAAGCGCCCACCCGGCACCAGCGCGAAGAGCTGCGGCACCCAGATGAAGGTGAGGCCCTCGTTCCCCGCCCCCACGATCTGGTCGGCGGCGTCCGGCATCACCGAGAAGACGGTACACAGCACCATGATCCCGGCGAGCAGCGACATCGAGTTGTTCCCGAAGCCGATCACGAACGCGTTCAGCGCCGTGTCTTCACGCCTGCGCATGTAGACGGCATAGGTGAGCACGAGTCCCCAGCCCGCACCCGTGTCCCACGCGTTCTGCGTCAACGCCTCGAGCCAGATCGAAGCGTCCTTCAGATCCGCGAGGTTGGGCGTGAAGAGAAAGGCGAGACCCTCGCTCGCACCCGGGAGGGTGATTGCACGGACCGCCAGGACGAGCACGAGGACGATCAGGCTCGGAATCAGGAACCGCGCCGCCGTCTCGATCCCCTTCACGCCCTTGGAGACGACGAAAACGCCCATGCTCATCGCCACCACATGCGTGACGAGGGCATGGGGCGAGCCGGCGAAGCCCTCCCAGAACGCTCCCGGCACGTCGGCGGGGATGTCCCCCGTCACCGCCGCGACGAAGAAGCGGATCGTCCAGCCCATCACGACCGAGTAGTAGAACATGATCGCGGTCGCGACGAAGGCCACCCAGGCACCCATCCAGGCGAACTTGGGGCCGATCGTCTTCGCGAAGGCGCCGACGGGTCCGCTCCGCGTCGCCTTGCCCATCCCGAACTCGAGAATCAGGAGGGGAATCGACCAGAGCAGCAGGAAGATGGCCCAGGCCACCAGAAAGGAACCGCCGCCGTTGTTCGCCGCGATCCTGGGAAACCGCCAGATGTTGCCCGTTCCGACGGCCATGCCGAGCATGGCCAGAAGCATTCCCCAGCGAGAGCTGAAGACTTCGGAGCGGCTCGACATCTAGGCCTTCTCTCCCCCGCGGTGGAGCGGACCCTTCATCGGAGTCGCTCCCCGATCCAGGCCACGACCTGGTCGGTGGATACGCGCACCTGATCGAGCGTGTCCCGATCGCGGATCGTGACGGTGTCGTCCTCGTTGGTCTGGCCGTCGACCGTGATGCACCAGGGCGTGCCCGCCTCGTCCTGCCGGCGATAGCGTCGCCCGATCGATCCCGCCGCGTCGAAGAACGAAGGGACCGCCGCCTCCTTGAGCGCCCCGTGGATCTTCTCGGCAATCTCCGGAAGCCCGTCCTTCTTCACGAGCGGAAAGATCGCCGCCTTGATCGGGGCGAGCGTCGGCTTGAGTCCCAGGACGACACGCTCCTCGCCTTCCACCTCTTCCTCCCGATAGGCGTCGACGAGGCTGACCAGCACGGTGCGGTCGACTCCGACCGCCGTCTCGACTACGTACGGAATGAACCGCTTGTTCTCCTGTGGATCGATGTACTCCATGCGCTTCCCGGAGAACTCCTGGTGCCGTGAGAGATCGAAGTCGGTCCGGTTGTGGACGCCCTCGAACTCCTTCCAGCCGAACGGGAACTCGTACTCGATGTCCTCCGCCGTCTTCGCGTAATGCGCCAGCTCGTCCGGCCCATGCGGATGGAAGCGGAGCTTGTCTTCACGGATTCCCAACGAGAGGTGCCAGTTCCAGCGCTGCTCCTTCCAGTAGTCGAACCACTCGTCGTCGGTCCCCGGCTCGACGAAGAACTGCAGCTCCATCTGCTCGAACTCCCGCGTCCGGAAGATGAAATTCCCGGGGGTGATCTCGTTTCGGAACGCCTTTCCGATCTGTGCGATTCCAAAGGGCAGCTTCTGCCTGGCGGCAGTCTGCACGTTCAGGAAGTTCACGTAGGATCCCTGGGCGGTCTCGGGACGCAGGTAGACGACCGCGGCGTCTTCCTCGACCGGCCCCATGAAGGTCTTGAACATGAGGTTGAACTGGCGGGGATCCGTGAAGGCGTCCCGCGTGCCGCAGGTCGGGCACTGACCACCCTCCACCTCGGGCAGGTCCGCCCGGAAGCGTCTGTGGCAGTTCGTACACTCGACGAGGGGATCGGTGAAGCCCTCGACGTGGCCCGACGCCTCCCACGTTCGGGGGTGCATGAGGATGGCCGCATCCAACCCCTCGACGTCGTCGCGGGAGTGGACCATCGCCTTCCACCAGGCCTCCTTGACGTTGCGCTTGAGCTCGACGCCGAGTGGGCCGTAGTCCCAGACCGACCCCGTCCCACCGTAGATCTCGGAAGACTGGAAGATGTACCCCCGCCGCTTGGCCAGGGAGGTCAGCTTGTCCATCAAAGAAGCGTCGGCCATGAGTATGCGCTGAGCCCCGAAGTGTCGGTCTCGAGTGGATTACCCGCGGGACGCGGTCGCCCCGCCGGGGATCGCATAAGGTAGTCCCCCCAGGCAGGTGATCAACCAGCGACCTCCGTGGTATTCGGGACCCCGTAGAACCCTGACGCGAAGAACGGGTATAGGGGCGCGGCTCGTCAGGTGACGACCCAATGAACCGACGATACTCAGACGGAGGTGGGCGATGCTCACGTTCAGCGACAGAGCGAGAGAGATCGTTCAGTCCTATTTGGATCAGAGCGGCGGAGAACTCTCCGCCCTCAGGATCACCATGGCGGGAAGCCCTGTGGCTCCCCGCTTCGAGCTCACGCTGGTCGGGCCCTCGGAGATCAGAGATTCCGAGCGCACGATCGAGGTCGAGGGCTTCAACGTGCTGGTGGAGGAAGCCTCCGCATCCGCGCTCCAGGGTGCGAACGTGGACTTCGTCGAGCGGCTGAACGAGAGCGGGTTCGAGGTGACGCTGGCCGACGGCGCGAAGTCCGCCCGCCCGGGCGCCCCGTCCGGGCCGCTGGCGGACCGGGTGCGGGACGTCCTGGATTCTCAGATCAACCCGGCGATCGCCTCGCACGGGGGTGCGATCACGCTGGTCGACGTCCAGGACAGCGAGATCTTCCTCGAGATGAGCGGCGGCTGCCAGGGCTGTGCGATGTCGCGGATGACGCTACGCCAGGGTGTCGAGCGCATGGTTCGCCAGGCCGTGCCCGAAGTGACGGTCATTCACGACGTCACGGACCACTCGATGGGCGAGAACCCCTACTTCGAGGGGCCGATGGTCTGAGCGGGACTCACCTTCCCGTCTCTCTCTCGATACGCAGCCGGACGACATATTGGACCTCGAGGTCGTCCGTCGTCACCGTGTAGAGCTTCCCCTCACGGAACACCGGATCGCGCAACGAGATGCGGGTCGGTGTGCGTACCTGACCGAGATAACGCCCCAGCGGGTCGAAGACGTCGAAAAGGTGAGCGTCTTCGGCCGGATCTTCCGGCACGACCCGGACCCACATGTGGTCCAGCTCGTCGAAGAAGAAATACTCGAACAGGGGCTTGTCGTCCGGGATTCTCGACACGTCGAAGTCCGTCGATCCCATGCGCTCCGACAGATCCCGGAGCACCCGTTTCCGATCCTCGGAAGTAACGGGCTGCGGACGCCGAGCCTGCTCGAAGATGAGGATCGTGTCGCCAGCGAGCGTCGTCTGCACGAAGCGGTAGCTGTCCGTCATTCCGCGCCAAACGGTACGATTCGGAAGCAGCTGCAAGGAGAGGCCGGGTGCGAACGGTACCGGCATGATCGCGGTGAACCGATCACCCCGAAACACGAACGTCTCCACCTCGAAGGCCGGGGCTCGGATGCTGTCGTAGGCCGTCCCGGTCGAATCGTAGCTCACCCAGACGGGAAAATTCCGGTCGTCCTCGAAGACGAAGTCCGTCTCCATCACGTCTCGACCGGGTAGGAGGAGGCCGTCCCAGGCCAAGCCGAACGAGCGCGAGCCTCGGGGCTGACTTCCGAGGTAGGCGCCGGTCGTGTCGAAGAAGCTGAAGCGCGCGTTGCGCGGATCCACGACCCAGAGCGTGCCGTCTTCCGACCAGACCAGCCCGTTGGGTGCGTTGAACTCCCCCGGGCCCGATCCTTCCCTTCCGACAGTTCGGATGTGCTCGCCTTCGGGGCCGTACAGCCGAAGCTCTCGAGCCTGTCGCTCGAGCACCCAGATGCGATCCAGGGCGTCCACCTCCAGATCTGCGATCTCCCCGAAGACTTCGGCGCCCTCCCCGTCGAGCGATCCGATCCTCAGCTCCTCGGTGACCGTCCAGCCCTCCCCTTCACCCCACAGCCCCGAGCTCACCGGATTGACGACCATGATCGAGCCGTTCGGCAAGGTGTCGATCGTGCCGCCCCAGCCGACCGCGGAGGACGGGGCCGCCTCGCAGGCGGTGCAGAGCAGGATCAAGCCGGCGGGGAACAGAACGGACCTGGAGGTGAAACGGCGCATGCGGTTACCGGAATCTGAGTCGAGCCTGGACGTCGCTCTCTACGTCCTCTCGGATGCCGGCGTTTCAGCGGGTGGTTGCCTCAGGGATCGAGGGGCTCTAGCCTCGCCTCCACCTTTCCACCGAAACCCCGAGCGGATGCGAGACACCCGGAGCTTCCCGGACGAACCGCTGGAACTGGTCGCCAGAGCGATGCGTTTCGGGGAACGTCCTGCGGTCCAGGCCGGCAGGCACGTCTTCTCCTACCGAGAGCTGCTCGACCGATCGGCCGGAGTTTCGGCCGAGCTGCTCGGGGGCGAAGCAGATCTCCGGGAAGCTCGGGTCGCCTATCTCGTCTCTCGCTCCTTCACCTACCCCGCCGTGCAGTGGGGCATCTGGAGGGCCGGAGGACTGGCCGTACCGATGGCCGATTCCCACCCGGCCCGGGAGCTGGGGTTCGTGCTCGACGACGCCGACCCCGTCGCCGTCGTCGTGGATGCCGCACACCGGGAGCGCGTCGCGCCTCTGGTGGAGGAACGGGGCATTCGGCTGATCGATGCAGACGCGGCGGTTCGATCGGCCAAAACCACTGCCGCAGCCTCGCTCCCTCGCGTCGACGAAGGTCGCCGGGCCCTCATGATCTACACGTCCGGCACCACCGGCCGGCCCAAGGGGGTCGTGACCACGCACGCGAACATTCGAGCCCAGATCCTCTCGCTGGTCGAGGCGTGGGGATGGACGGCGGAGGACCACATCCTCCTCGTGCTGCCTCTCCATCACGTGCACGGGGTGGTCAACGTGCTCACCTGTGCGCTCTGGTCGGGGGCACGGTGTCAGATGGCCCCGCGCTTCGACCCGGTGGACTGCTGGACTCGGCTCGCGGCCGGAGACCTCACCCTCTTCATGGCCGTCCCGACGGTCTACGCCCAACTCGTCCGGGCCTGGGAGGAGGCCCCGGAGGCGACCCGCGCCACCTGGTCCGAAGGGGCGGCCGCGCTCCGGCTGATGGTATCGGGGTCGGCGGCCCTGCCGGTACGAACCCTGGAGCGTTGGCGCGGGCTGACCGGTCACACACTCCTCGAGCGATACGGGATGACCGAGATCGGCATGGGCCTCTCCAATCCCCTTTCCGGCGAGCGCATCCCGGGCCACGTGGGCCAGCCTCTGCCGGGTGTCGAGATCCGGCGGGTGGACGAAAGCGGGCACGAGCTCACCGATCCCGACGTGCCGGGCGAGCTCCAGATCCGCGGACCCGGCGTCTTCCGGGAATACTGGCGGCGCCCGGAGGCGACGGCCGAAGCCTTCGACGGCTCCTGGTTCCGCACCGGTGACATCGCAGTCGTCGACAACGGTGCGTACCGGCTGCTCGGTCGAAGCTCGGTGGACATTCTGAAGACGGGTGGCTACAAAGTGTCCGCGTTGGAGATCGAGGAAGTTCTGCGAGAACATTCCACGGTGCGCGACTGCGCCGTGGTCGGGGTCGAGGACGAGGAGTGGGGTCAGCGCATCGCGGCGGCGGTGGTCGCGACTCCGGGAGAGCGGGCGGACCCCGTCGTCCTGGACGCGTACGCGCGCGAATGCCTCGCGCCCTACAAGGTGCCCCGCTCCTGGAAGGTCGTCGGCGATCTCCCGCGCAACGCGATGGGGAAGGTCGTGAAGCCCGAGGTGGCCGCACTATTCACCGATCACGAAACGAGTGACGCTTGAGCGCCATACTGGAGAACCTTCGCGAGTTCTGGCTCGTCCACACCCTCCTGCTCGGCTACACGGTCATGCTGGCCCACCACGCCTGGACGGGAAACAAGAGCACGAAGGGGCTCGCCGACTATTACGTCGGCGGTCGCGGCATGGGCGGGCTCGTTCTGGGGCTCTCCTTCTTCGCGACCTACTCGAGCACGAACAGCTTCGTCGGCTTCAGCGGTCAGGCGTACGACTGGGGCATCCCGTGGATGCTCTTCATCCCCACGGCCGTGGCCTTCTGTCTCTTCGCCTGGACCGTGGTCGCGCCTCGTCTGCGTACGTTCACCGAGGCGATGGGATCGCTCACCATCCCGGATTTCATCGGCTTCCGATTCGCATCCACACCCGGCCGGGTCTTCGCCGCCCTCATCGTCGTCGTGGCATCGCTCCTCTACATGACCGCCGTCTTCAAGGGGATCGGCAATCTGCTCGAGATCTTCATGGACCTGCCGTACCGGCTCTCGATCGGAATCGTCTTTCTGGTCGTGATGCTCTACACGATGATCGGGGGGTTCATCTCGGTCGTGAAGACGGACGCGGTCCAGGGCGGGGTGATGATGGTCGCGGCCGTCCTGATGTTCACCGGCACCGTGAGCGCGGCGGGTGGCCTCGGCGCGCTCTCGGAGATTCGGGCGCAGCCGGGCGGAGCGGAGCTCTTCGAGCTCGGTGGGGGGGTGGCGGTTCCCCTGCTGCTCGGAACGCTCTTCGCCGGGCTGGTGAAGTTCGCGGTCGAGCCCCGTCAGCTCTCGCGATTCTTCGCGCTTCGGGACGCGCGGGCGATCCGCCGCGGGATGTGGGTCTCGACCCTGACCTTCGCCGGGGTCTACACCCTGCTCATCCCCATCGGGATCTACGCCCGAGCGATCTTCCCCACCGGGATCGACGACACCGACCTCGTCATTCCCACGTTGCTCACCAACACCTTCAACGAGGGCACCGGAGCATTCCTGCTCGTGGCCATGGTCGCGGCCGCGATGTCGTCCCTCGACTCGGTGTTGTTGGTCACGGCGTCGACGGTCGAGCGCGATCTGATGAGCGTCTGGAAGCCGGATCGGCCCGAGGAAGTCTCGATGAAATGGACGAAAGGGTGGGTCGCGCTCTTCGCCGCCCTGACCGCGTTGATCGCCTTGGAACCACCCGGCGGGATCGTGACGCTCACGGCCTTCAGCGGCAGCCTCTACGGGGCCTGCTTCTTCCCCGCCATCGTGCTCGGGCTGCACTGGAGAAGGGGCAGCAGCGCGGCCGTCGTAACCTCGTTCACGGCCGGAATCGTGGTGCTGCTGACCTGGAAATACGTGCCCGGGTCGGAGATCCTGCACGAGGTCTTCCCCGCCCTGCTCATGTCGACACTGGCCTTCGTGGGCGTGTCCATGGTGACGAAGGACGGTGCGAGTGAGACGGTCGCGGCGTTGATCAGGGGGGTGGAAAGCTCCCCGGCCGAAGACGTATAAGCGAATGGGCGCCGCGCTTCCCGCGTCCGGCGCGCGACGTCAAAGGAGAAAGAGATGAGCACCTCGGGCAAATACCCCGCTTCCGTCGGGCTCGCGCTCGGAGCCGTCCTCGTCTTCGCAAGCACCCCGGAGCCGTCGGCCGCTCAGTTCGCCGGTCCCGAGGCCCAGGAGGTCCGCGCGCGTGAGGAAGCGTTCGCGAAGACGATGGCCGATCGTGACTTCGAGGCCTTCCTGACCTTCATCGCACCCGAGGCCGTGTTCTTCAGCGGCGACGCGCCTTTGCGGGGCAGGCAGGCAATCGGAGAGGCCTGGGAGGGGTACTTCGAAGGAGACAGGGCACCCTTTTCGTGGAGACCCGACCTGGTCCAGGCGCTCGAGACGGGCGGGCTGGCCCTTTCCTCTGGACCGGTGCTCAACGCCGCCGGCGAGGTGGTGGGTCGGTTCAACACCATCTGGCGCAAGGAGAGGGACGGCCAGTGGCTCGTCGTGTTCGACAAGGGCTCTTGACCCGAGGCTCTTGCTCGGCCGCTTCCGACCACCGCTGAGATCGGTTCTGCGACCGGGGTGCGCCGTCCGAGCTAGTCCTCCGTCAGCAGCCCCTCCGTGAAGGCGATCAGCTCGGCTTCGAGCTCCTCGCTGACGGCACCGAGCGCCGGCCCGTAGAAGCCGCTGTGGACGCGCCGCACCCGGCCCGAGCGATCCAGGAAGATCATCGTGGGGTACGCGATCGGGCCATCGAGCTGCGGCTGCGTGGCTCTGGGCGAATCGCTGTCGTTCACGCCCGCGAGCAGGAGTGGAAACTCGATTCCGAACTTGTCCCGGTAGCGGGCGACGAGCTCTCCGTCGATCTCCGGATCTCCGGTCACCTCGTAGGCCAGCCCGACGATCTCCAGGCCACGGTCCCGGAACATGTCGTAGAGCTTCACCATGATCGGACCGGAATCATGACAGGTCGGGCACCAGGTCCCGAAGATCTCCACGATGACGACTTTGTCCTGGAATCGCGGATCCTCGTTCGTGACCAGGTCGCCGTTGAGGTCGGGAAAGGCGAACTCGAAAGCCGAGGTCGTGTCGGCCTGCACCATCTCGGTGGGCGGCGTGAGATGCGGCTCTCCTGTGGAGCGCACCGCTACGAAGGGCCGTTGTGAGGTGAGGCCCGCGTGGAAGATCCCCCTGAGCGTGTCCCCTGAGAGTTCGCCATCGAGCATGTAGACGAAGGACCCGTCGAAGTGCGACATCCGGAACGCGTCGCCCTCGACCCCGCCCCAGAAGAGCCCGTAATCACCGGTGTTGGAGACGATCGTGCCCTCCAGGCCGCGCTCCGTGCGGCGGAAGTCCAGGACGCGTGGACTGGGCCGGTCGTCCGGATTGAACGTGGCATCCCACCGCCCGATCAGACCCTCGGACGGGGTCGAGGCCGGCCAGGTCCCTCGGATGGCCGTGAGCGGGATGGTGCGCGGCCCCCGATTGCCCACGTTGCGGTAGAAGCCCACCAGTGAATCTCCACGCACGCTCACCCGGATCGCCGCGGCATAGTCCCCGATCTCCAGAACGAGCGAGTCACCAGGCAGTCGCTCGACCCGGGAATAGGGATCGCATCGGTCGCCGTTGCAGAGTCGTCCCGAGAGCTCCTCACCGTCGGTCAGGTGCATCTGGAACTGCAACGGACCTCCGGCCAGGTCCAACTGGGCCCGCCAGTCGCCGCTCAGCCCCTCCGGCGGCGGAGGGCCGCACGCGGCGAGCGGAAGTGTCAGCACCGAGAGGATCAGAAGGCGAAGGCGCGCGTCAGTCATTCTTCACGTCATAGAGCTCCCCGGCCTCGATTCGAACACCGAGCGTGTTCCCGGACCAGGGCAGCGGGCAAGGAAAGAGTGGGTTGTAGGCGCAGAACGGGTTCCGGGCCCGATTCAGGTCCATCCGGTACCTTCCGCTCCCCAGCGGTTGGAGGATGACGAACCGACCGGGCGGATAGGTGTCGACTCCGCTCGTGCCGTCCCGGAAGAAGACGCTCAGCTCGACTTCCTCGGATCCGCCGACGGGAATCCGGTACACCGTCAGTGAGAAGTCCTCACCCGCCACCGTGCCCTCGATCTCGCCTGCGAGCGTACCGACCGTCTCCACGCCATCGAGCCCCAGCATACGGCGCTCCGACGCGCGCTCGGCCCGCCTGAGTGAGCCCTCCACGATGAGCTGGCGCTGGAACGGGAACCAGCCGGGGTGACCGACCGGCCCTCCCCGAGGTGCGAAGGCGGTCACCGTGGTGACGCCGCCCGAGCCGCTGACCCGGATCCGCCAGTCGCCGAGGGAGACGTCACGATGCCTCGGTACGGCACGGGTCCGCCCGTCGGTATCGAGCGTGATCCCGCGTCGGCCCATCGACAACGTCGCCGGCGGGGCCCCCGTGAGTGCCGGGTGACCTCCGGGGCCGAAGACCAGCTCACCGGACAACGGCTGATGGAAGACCGCGGCGTAGGGGGAGGCCGGTGACGTGTTCAGCCAGTCGGAATAGTCCGCGCGCTCGGCTTCGAGCACGGCGGAAGCCTGCCCGGCCAAAGCGGCCGGCAGCATGAACGGAATCAGGAGTAGGCTTCGGAGCATGGGCCGTATACAAGTACGGCGTCGTCGAGTTTCATGCGAGGGCGCCGTGCGGGAGCCTGGAGCGCGCCTTGCGGGAAAATCGAGCGACACCCTAGTCTTAGCTGTGGCAAGATGACACAAGCGTGTCGCCCCCGCCGACTTGCCGGACCGCCCTCTTCGGGACCGGTCCGCAATCTTCGGCTTTGGGGACACGGGCCATGTTGGACGACTGGAAGGCCGCGCTTCGCTCGCTGCGACGTCATCCCGCCTTCACGTTGATCGCCGCGCTCACGCTTGCGGTGGGCATCGGGGCCACGACCGCGACGTTCAGCGTGGTCGAGTCCATCCTCCTCCGCCCCCTTCCCTACCCGGACGCAGATCGCCTCGTCGACATCTCGCACCTGACCAAGGAGGGTCGGCGCCTCCTGGTCCCCTGGTACGATCTGGCCGACGTGCGACTCGAGACCGAGATCTTCGAGGGCGTGGCAGCGCGGGCCGGCACGCCCGGGGAGATCGTTCTCACCGGTGAAGGGGACGAGACGTATCACACGAGCGCGCTGTGGGCGACCCACGACTATCTGCCCGTCCTGGGTGTCGCACCCGAACTCGGTCGGGCGCTCACTGTCGAGGACGCCGTGGCAGCGGAGTTCACCCAGGACCCGGATGCGCCTCCTCCCGTCCAGACGGCTCTCGTAAGCCACGGGCTCTGGCAGCGCATGCTGGGTGCCGATCCGAACCTGGCAGGTCGGACGATTCGGCTGACCGGCAGAGCCGTCAAGATCGTCGGGGTGCTCCCCCCGGACTTCCAGCTGTTGCACGAGCGCCGGCACAGGCGCGTCGGAGGTGACGTCGAAGTCTTCTTCGCCATGCCCGAAGGGTTCATCGCACAGGGTCGCCCGGAGGGGCGCCAGGGGCGCAACGCGCTTTTCATCGGCAGGCTGCGGGAGGGCGTGACCGAAGAACGGGCCCAAGCGGCGATGGACGCTCTGGCGGCGCGATACCGAGCCGAGATCCCGTATTACGCCGAAGGCGAGCTCCGTCTTCCCGTGACGCCGATTCGGGACGACTTGACCGAGGGAACGGGCCCCATCGTCCTGGTGCTCGTGACGGGGCTCATGTTCCTCATGCTGCTCGTGTGCGCCAATGTCGCGAACCTCATGCTCGTCCGGGGGCAGCTCCGCTCCGGCGAGGACGCCGTCCGCTCGGTGTTGGGATGCGGCAGGCTGAGGCTCGTCTCGAACCGGGCATGGGAGAGCCTCTGGATCGGGATTCTGGGCGGCGGTCTCGGCGTGACGCTCGGCTGGATGGCGATCCGTGGGGTCCAGGTCTTCGGACCCCGCCACGTCCCTCTGCTCGACCTGGTCGAGCTGAATCTGCCGACCGTTTCCTTCGCCATCGTCGCGACCCTCGTTGTCGTACTCGTCTTTGGCGTCGTTCCGACCATTCAGGCATGGCGAATCGATCTGGCTGCGATTCTCAGGGCCGACGCCGGACGGGGCGGTGCGAGGGGTCGGCGCGGTCTGATGCGGGGGCTGGTGATCGCCGAGCTGGCGACATCCACCGTCCTCCTCTCCGGCGCGATCATCATGGTCCGTTCGATGGTGGAGCTCACAAGGGCCGATGTCGGGTTCGATCCACAGGGCGTGCTCGCCTTCGACCTGATCCCGACCGATTCCGAGCAACGCGAACGCGACGATTGGGGAACGGTGTACCGTCAGCTCGAGGATCGCCTGCGGGCCGTGCCCGGAGTCCAGGCGGTCGCCAGAACGAGCATGCCGCCGCTCTCCGGCCGAGTCTTCAATCGGAATTTCGGGTGGACACCCGAGGTGCTGGAGCGCCAATCCGATCGTGCCGACGTCACCACCGTGAGCGCGGACTACTTCCGGGCGATGGGCACGAGGCTGCTCGCCGGACGAGGCTTCGACGAGAGGGATCTCGAAGAGGGGACCCGTTCGATCATCGTCGACGAATGGATCGCCGAGAGGGCCTGGCCCGGCGAAGACCCGATCGGAAAGACGATCTACTACACGGGCGAGGGAACGGTGGTCGGGGTCGTCGAGTCGATGATGATGAGAGATTTCGGAACGGAGGAGATCGTCCGGGGAGCGATCCACCGACCCGAGGTTCGCTTCGGCACCGCATGGACCTTCGTCGTTCGGTCCTCCGTCGACCCTGCGTCGATCGTAAGGCTTCTGCGCGAAACGGTCCGGGAAGTCGACCCCGGCCTCACGCCCTACAACATCCTCGATCTGTCGGCTCGCCTTGCCGTCTCCAGAGCACCCACACGCTTCGTCCTATTCTCGATGGGGGCATTCGCAATCGTCGCCTTCCTGGTCGCCGTCGGCGGCCTCTTCGGCGTGATCTCCTACGGCGTGAGAACACGCACCGGTGAGTTCGGCCTGAGAATCGCCCTCGGAGCCGAGGGGAGTGTCATCCGGGGGATGGTGCTCCGGCAGGGTGCGATCTTGACACTCACGGGTGTCACCCTGGGACTTGCGGGCACCTGGGCAGTCTCACGGGTCCTCGGAAGCGTCGCCTATCAGGTCGCTCCCACGGATCCCGTCATTCTCGGACTTACGGCGCTGATCCTCGGCCTGACGTCGATGCTCGCCTGCTACGCGCCCGCCCGGTGGGCGAGTGGCGTCGATCCCGTGCGGGCGCTGTCGAGCTGAGCCAGGCAGTCCCCGAACGACCCCTAGCCCGCCGCCGGCAGGTACGGAATCGTCCCCGCAGCGTCCGTGTCGTCGATCACGTGGAAGGTGCTGACGCTCCCGGCCTGGCGAGCCTGACCGTACGGCGCGTAATCCGGGTCACTCGCGAAGGCCTGCACCGCCTCCATGGACGGGAACTCGAGAAGCCCGATCAGGTTCGCGCTCGTCGGCTCGCCTTCGACCGTCGTGATGTTCGCGCTGCGCGAGAGGTACTTGCCACCGTGTTTGTGAACGATGTCGTGCACGTTCGTGGCGTAGTCGGGGACCCACCCGTCGTCCGTCACCTCCACCATTGCAATCACGTACACCGCCATCGTACTACTCCCTTCTCCCGGGCTCACCTTGAGCCGACTACTGTGCCTCCGGCTCGAGGCGATCCCGAGCGGAGCGAACGGCGATTATGCCGCGCACGGCGTCGCTGCACAATGCACCGTCGAGCGGAGCCCTCAGGGCTCGGGAGTCTGAACGACCCCGCTCCCCCGGAGTCGCTCGATCTCCGCTTCCTCGTAGCCCAGCTCCCGGAGCACCTCGACCGTGTGCTCGCCGAGGAGCGGGGCGCCGGATCCGAACTGCGCCGGTGATTCCGAAAAGCGCACGGGAAAGCCGAGCGTCTTCACGGGGCCGAGCCGTGTATGCTCGACCTCGACCACCATCTCCCGGGCCCGAGTCTGGGGATGCACGAGCATCTCGCCGATCGTGGCCACGGGACCCGAGGGCACACCCGCCTCCCTGAGCATCTCCAGGCACTCCTGCGAGCTGCGCTCCCGGAAATGCGGGGCGAGCTCCTCGACGAGCCCCTCGAGATTGGACATCCGCGCCTCGTTCGTGGCGAACCTCGGATCCTGGGCCAGCTGCTCGGCACCCAGGACCGAGCAGATGCGGGTCCAGGTGCTCTGACTGGAGCCGCCGATCGTGATCCAGCCATCGCTCGTCTGAAAGGCCTGGTACGGGGCCGCCAGCGGGTGAGCGGACCCGAGCGGCCCGGGGGACTCGCCCGTGGCGAGCGCGATCGCGGACTGCCAGAACGTCTGCGTGATGCCGGCTTCGAAAAGTGAAGTGTCGACACGCTGGCCGCGCCCGCTTCGGTCCCGCTCGCGAAGCGCGGCGAGCACGCCCATCGCCGCGAGAATGCCGGCGGTGATGTCGGTGAGGGGTGGCCCGCACTTCACGGGCGGCCGCCCCGGTCCCTCACCGGTCACGCTCATCAGCCCGGTGTAGCCCTGAGCGATGAGGTCGAAGCCGCCGTAATCGGCGAACGGCCCCGTACGACCGAAGCCGCTCACCTCGCAGTAAAGGAGCCCGGGGTTGCGCTCACGGAGCGTCTCGTAGCCGAGGCCGAGCCGATCCATCGTGCCGGTGCGGTAGTTCTCGATCAGGACATCCGCCCGGTCGATGAGGCGGAGGACCGCTTCCCGGCCTTCCGGCTGTTTCAGATCGATGGCTACGCCCCGCTTGTTGCGGTTGAGCATCATGAAGGCGGCCGACTCCCCGTCCAGGTCCGGCGGGAGGAAGTGACGCGTCGCGTCTCCCGAGCCGGGCGGCTCGACCTTCACCACCTCGGCGCCCATGTCGGCGAGCATGCGACCGCACACCGGGCCGGCCATGATGTGGGCGAGCTCGACGACCCTCAATCCGGTGAGGGGACCCCTGGCCGCTTCACGATCGGGCATCAGCGTCCCTTGAACCGGGGTTCCCGCTTCTCGAGGAAGGCACGCACGCCCTCGACATAATCCTGGGTCTCGAAAGCCCCGTAGCCCTCGGCGAGCTCGGTCTCGCCGAGCTCCTCGTCACGCTGCAGCTGGCGCACGAACTTCTTGTGCCATCGGTGGACGAGCGGAGCACCCCCGGCGACCCGCTCTGCCGTCAGGCGTCCCTCTCGCTCGATTTCGGTGTCGGGCACGACGCGCTGGACGATGCCCATGCGGTGCGCGCGGCGCGCGTCGAAGACGGCGCCCTCCAGAAGCACCTCCAACACGGTGCCGGCGCCGAGCGCGCTCACCAGGGGACGCAGCTCGGCGTGCGACATCGTCAGACCCAGCCGGGCGATCGGAGCACCGAAGCGGCTCTCCTCGGAGCAGATCCGCAGGTCGCAGCACGCCGCGATCTCGAGCCCACCACCCACACACACGCCGCGGATCACCGCGATCGTGGGAACCGGGCAATCCCAGAGCGCGGTCAGCGCCCGATCGATGGCCTGTCCATACTCCGCCACCTCCTCGGGTGTCTGCCGCTGCACCGGAAAGGAGGAGATGTCGGAGCCGGCCGAGAAGGCCCGACTCCCCATTCCGCGCAGCACCACGCACCGCACCGAGTCGTCCGAGCCCAGACGCTCGACGATCTCACCGAGCGACTGCCAGCCGCGGAGGTCGAGCACGTTGAGCTTGTCCGGGCGATCCAACACGATCGAGGCGATCGCGCCATCTCGCTCGAGCCTGATGCGGTCCGACATCGTCACCGGTAGAAGAGGTTCACGGGCCACAGGGGTACAGCCGGAACGTAGGTCACGACCAGAAGCAGGGCCACGAGCACGGACACGAACCAGACGTTGACCTTGCTGACCTCCCAGATGTCGGCCTTGGCGACCGAGCACGCCGTGACGAGGACGCTCGCGACCGGCGGCGTCTGCTGCCCGATGCCGAGGTTCAACGTGACGATCAACCCGAAGTGCACGGGATCGATTCCCGCGGCCGTGACGAGGGGCATCACGATGGGCACGATCAGGATGATCGCCGCCGCGGAGTGCAGGAAGAGCCCGACGGCGAGGAAGAACACGTTGAGCAGCGCGAGAATCGCGATGCGGTTGTCGGTCATGCCCATGATCCCCTCCGCGATCTGCTGGGGAGCCTGAACCGACGTCAGATAGTCCCCGAGCAGCGCCGAGGTGGCGACCAGAAGCATCACGACCGCGGTCTGGACCCCGCCCTCGATCATCGAGGCGCGCAGGTGTGTGAGGTCGAGCTCTCGATAAACCAAGCCGCCGATGACGATCGCGGCGACGACGGCGAGCCCGGCACCTTCCGTGGCGGTGACCCACCCCGTGAAGATCCCCCCGAGGATGATGACCGGCAGCAGCAGGGCCCAGCCCGCGCGCTTCGTCGTCTCCCACACCCGTTGAAGCCGGAAGGTGGCTTCGACGGGGAAACCGTTCCTCAGGGCCAGGACGTACACGACGCCCATCATCCCGAGTCCGCCGAGGACCCCCGGAACGATCCCCGCCACGAAGAGCTCGACGATCGAGGCGTTCGCCATCACGCCGTACAGGATCATCGGGATCGAGGGCGGGATGATCACCGCGAGGGTCGCGGCCGAGGACGTCACGGCGGCGGCGAAGGGCGTCGGATAGCCGCGCTTCTTCATGGCCGGGATCAGGATCGAACCCAGCGCCGCCACGTCCGCCACGGCGGAGCCGGAGATCTCCGCGAAGAAGAGCGAAGCAGAAACGCTCACCATCGCGAGCCCACCCCTGATGAAGCCTACGACGGCCGAGGCCAGGTCGATCAGACGCTTCGAGATCCCGGACGAGTTCATGATCGCCCCCGCCAGGATGAAGAGCGGGATCGCGATCAGCGGGAACTTGGTCGTCCCGCTGAAAAGGACGAGCGCGGCGTTGGGAAGGCCGCCGACGCCGGCGGACAGGAGCAGCGCGATCACGGCGAGCACGCCGAGCGCCACCGCGATGGGCACGTTGAGCAGCACCAGAGCGAAGAGCCCCAGGAACATGAGGAGGAAGGTCACGTCCGCTCTTCCCCCCTTTCGGGTGGCTCGTCCTCGCCGTGGTAGCGGACCGGTCCCCTCAGGACGTCCGGGAGCGTCAACAGCTCCGCCACGATGAAGAGGAGCGCCCCGATCGGGACGACGGACTGCACGACGCGCTGCGGCATCCACGGAAGGCTGACGAGCGTCTCCCCCTGAAGCACGACGAACACCTGCCATCCGGCCCATACGACGACCAGGAAGAACCCGATCACGAAGACCTCGGAGACCAGGATCGCCCGTCGGCGCGCAGTCGGGCCGAGTCCGTCGACGAGCTTGGGGAAGCCGATGTGCGCACGCTTGAGCGCTGCCAGCGCCGCCCCGTAGAAGGTCAGCCACGCGAGCAGGATGGAGGCCACTTCGTCGTACCAGACCAGGGCCGCCCCCGCCTTCCGGAACCCGACACCGACGATCACGACGAGGGCGAGCCCACCCATGAGCGCCACCGTCACGGCCTCGAGAACCGTCTCGAGACGGGTCCGCACGGTCTCACGCATGGGCGGTGACCCTCAGCGGCCCGCCAGGGCCAGGGCCTCGCGCGTCATCTCCCGGCCCCCCTCGACCGACTCGCCGAACTGCTCGTAGATGGCCTGGCCCGCCCCGAGGAAAGCTTCTCGGTCGGGCTCGTTGACGGCGACCCCCTCCGCCCGGATCGACTCGAGGAACTCGGCGTCCATCCGCGCGGCGGTCTCGTAGACGAAGTCCTGGGTCTCACGGGCGATCCGGCCCAACTCCGCCCGAACGTCCTCGGGCAGGCGGTCCCAACTCCGACCAACCGTGAGATACGCCGGCGTGTAGACGTGGCCGGTCAGGGACAGGTAGTCTTGAACTTCCTGGAACTTGGAGGAGTGGATCTGGGCCAGGGGATTCTCCTGTCCATCCATGACACCGGTCTGCAGGGCGACGAAAACCTCCGAAAGCGGCATGGGCGTCGGGTTCGCCCCGTAGCTCTGGAAAAGCCGCACTCGCCAGATCCCTCTCGGGGTGCGCAGCTTCACACCCGCCAGGTCCGCCGGACGCACGATCGGGCGCACGTTGTTGGTCACGTGCCTGAAGCCGTTCTCCCAGACAGCGAGAATCGTGTAGCCGCTCTCCTCGGCAGCGGGCACGAGCTTCGGCCAGACGATCGCCTCCTCGATGCGCTTCATGTGCGCTCGGTCCTGCACCAGGTAGGGCATCTCGAAGAGGCCGAACTCCGGGACCGTGGAGGAGAGAATCGTCGACGGGAGCGCGAGATCGACCGTGCCGAGCTTGAGCTTCTGCAGGAGGACCTCGTCGCCGCCGAGTTGGCTCGACCCGAACACGGAAACGGTCACGCGTCCCGCGAGCGCCTCGTTGGCCCGGCGGGCGAATTCCTCGGCTGAGGCGGCGAAGAGCGACCCCGGCGGCCCGACGTGCCCGAGCTTCAGCTCGACGGGCCCCTCGGCTCCTCCTCCCCCGCACGCGGAGAGCACGAGCGCACCCACCACGAGCCGACAACGGCGCACGAACCCCGCGGGCCCTCTCCTCATTCGACCTCCGCCAGGTAGTCGAGCGCCGAACGGACCCCACCCGGCTCGTGGGGCACCCCGGCGAGCGCGAGCCCCATCTCGACGCCGCTGAGGGTCCCGGCAAGCGTCAGGTCGTTCAGGTCGCCGAGATGCCCGATTCGGAAGACGCGCCCCTTCACCTGCCCGAGGCCGGTGCCGAGGGACATGTCGAACCGGTCGAGGATCACACGTCTGACCTCGTCGGCGTCGACTCCCTCCGGCATCAGCACGGCCGTGATCGCGTTCGAGAACGCGGACGGATCGATGCAGTAGTTCTCGAGCCTCCAACCCGCGACCGCTCGTCGAGTCGCCTCCCCGAATCGGGCATGGCGGGCGAAGGTGTTCTCCAGCCCTTCCTCCTCGAACATCCGCAACGCCTCTTCGAGTCCGTACATCAGGCCCGTGGCCGGCGTGTACGGAAAGTACCCGGTCTCGTTGAAGCGCAGCATCGCGCTCCAATCCCAATAGGAGCGGCCGAGCCCGGCCGTCGCGTGCGCCTCCAGGGCCTTGGGGCTTACGGCCGCGAAGGACAGCCCGGGCGGCAGCATGAGCCCCTTTTGCGAACCCGAGATCGTGACGTCGACTCCCCAGTCGTCATGCCGCAGCTCCGTCGCGCACAGAGAGGAGACCGCATCGACCATGAAGAGGGCCGGGTGGCCCACCCGATCGAGCACCTCCCGGATCGCGGGGAGGTCGTTCGTGACCCCCGTCGAGGTCTCGTTGTGAACGACGAGGACCGCCTTGATCCGGCCTCCGGCGTCTGCGCGAAGGCGCTCCTCCAAAACGGCTGGATCCACCGCCCGACGCCAGTCCGAGGGCAGCGTCTCGACCTCCAGCCCGACGTCCCGCGCGATCTGCGTCCATTTCTGTGCGAAGAAGCCCGAGTCGTAGCCGACGACCAGGTCCCCGGGCGAGAGCGTGTTGACCAGCGCGGCTTCCCACGATCCGCTCCCCGAGGCCGGGTAGAGGAAGACGTGCGTCGCTGCCCGGAAGAGCTCCCTGAGCCCCTCGAGGATCCGAAGCCCCATCTCCCCGAACTCCGGTCCTCGGTGGTCGATCGTCGCCCGATCCATGGCCCGAAGGATCCGGTCGGGCACGTTGGTGGGTCCCGGCAGTTGGAGGAAGTGGCGTCCCGAACGGAACATCGGCTGCTCGCGTAGAATCAGGTGGCCCTGCTGTCGGCGGCTCGCAATCGGCAGGCCCACCGTCCATTCCGCAAGCCGTGGCCGCGATTCAGGTGAGGGGCATTCCTGTCAATCCTGCAATGTCGACAGCGCTTTGGGTATTTTAGAGCGGCGGTAGGCCACGGTCTGAGGCCTGCTTCCAAGGCACCCCGCCACCCTGGGAGCGTAGCCGAGCCCAGCCATCCGCCTGGTCTCGCTCAACCTCCTCCGAGAAAGGAGGCGCTCCATGAAGGCATACGAGATCATGACGAAGAGCCCTGCGTGTGTGACCCCCGCAACGCCTCTCTTCGAAGCCGCCACGATCATGAAGCACCGTGACATCGGGGCGGTTCCCGTCGTCGGCGACCTCGACGAGTTGAAGCTCGTGGGGATCCTCACCGACCGCGACATCGCGATCCGCCACGTGGCGAAGCGATGCGCAGGGTGCACGACTCGGGATCACATGACGAAGGCACCCCTCGACGTCGTCCGGGTCAACGACGACATCGAGGACGTCATCGACCTTCTCGAGCACGCACAGCTTCGGCGAGTCCCGGTCGTGAACGACGGCGGCTTCCTCCTGGGCATGATCGCCCAAGCGGACATCGCCACGCACTACGGACCGGGCCACCCCGAGAAGATCGAAGAGCTTCTCGAGACGGTCTCACGGCCAGGAGAGCACCTTCACGAGCCGTTGACGGTGTAGCCTCCGAGCCACTTCGCCGTGCCGGCCGGATTCCGCGACGGACGCGGGATCCGGCCTTCGCCGTTCAGGCCGACGCCTCGATGATCCTGCGACGAGCCTGGCCGAGAACGAGCGGGACGAGTGAGGCGCCGAGAACCAGCACCCAATGGGCGGGGGTCATCGCCTGCGTCCTCAAGATGGCGGAGAGCGCCGGCACGTAGACCGCGGCGAACTGAAGCGCCGTGGTGAGAGCGAGCGCTGCCCAGATCCACCGGTTCGTGAGCCACCTTCGACCCCGTAACGCACCGACGCCGCGTGCGTTGAAGACGTGGAAGAGCTGGGAGAACGCCAGCGTCTGAAACGTGAGCGTCGTCGCCATCTCCGGAGCCCCGAAGGTGCCGGTGACCGTGCCGAGGAAGACACCCGTCGTCACGAGCGTCAGAACCGACGCGTGTCCCAGGACGGTCCCCGCGAAGGCTCGCGACAGGATGGCCGAGCGGGGGTCTTCGGGTGGACGACGCATGACTTCGGGCTCGGCGGGCTCCACTGCGAGCGCAAGCGCCGGGAACACGTCGGTGACGAGGTTGAGCCAGAGGATCTGCAGGGGAATGAGCGGCTGGGGCAGCGTGGTGAACGCGGCCATGCCGAGCACGCCGAGCTCGGAAGCGTTACACGAGAAGAGATAGAAGATGAACTTCCGGACGTTGTCGTAGATGACCCGCCCTTCCTCCACCGCCGCACCGATCGTCTCGAACCGGTCGTCTCCCAGGACCAGGTCGGCCGTTTCCTTCGCGACGTCCGTGCCCCGCACGCCCATGGCGACGCCCACGTCCGCACGCTTCAGCGCCGGTGCGTCGTTCACGCCGTCGCCGAGCATCGCGACGATCTCACCCTGCTCCTGGAGCGCTTCCACGATCCGGACCTTGTCCTCCGGGCTCACACGGGCGAACGCCGCCACTCGGCCGAGCCGCTCTCCGAGCTGTTCCACCGTAGCGCCGACGAGCTCGGGCCCGGTCAACACCTCGCCGCCGGGGATCCCGATCTCTTCCGCCACCGCCTTGGCCGTGGTGGGCTGATCCCCAGTGACCATGATCGTACGGATACCGGCCGTCGTAAGCCGCTCGATGGTCCGGCCCACACCCTCGGCCGGGGGATCGGAGATGCCCACCAGCCCGACCAGCACGAGCGCGCCGAGCTCGTCCGGCGTTGGACCCACCTGGCCGGGCTCGTCTCGGTAGGCCACGGCCAGGACGCGCAGCCCGAGTCCGGCCAGCCGGCGATTCTCCTCCGTCCAGTGTTCCCGGGCCGCATCGTCCAGCGGGGTCGCGACGCCGTCGACGAGTTCGTGGGTGGAAAGCTCGAGAATGCGGCTCGGCGCGCCTTTCACCGAGGTCCGGACTCCTTCCTCGCCGGCGTGGCTGGACGCGGAAAGCTGAAGACGACTCGCGAAGGGAATCGTGGCGACCCGCTCCCCGAGCTCCGAGATTCGCCGGTCGTCCAGGCCTGCCTTGCGGCCCGCCACGAGCAACGCGACTTCCGTGGGATCACCCGTCGCCCGATGAGTACCGGCCTCCTCGGCAAGACCCGCATCGTTGGTCAGAACACCGATCGTGAGCGCGTCGAGTAGTCCGGGGACATCGGCGGGATCGGCCTCACGGCCGTCCAGCTCGAAGCTGCCGTCCGGCGACAAACCCACACCACCGACGCGGACTTCGCCCTCGCGCAGGACGATGTGCGTCAGCGTCATCTCGCCGGCCGTCAGCGTGCCGGTCTTGTCCGAGCACACGACCGTGGCGGATCCCAGTCCCTCGACCGCCGGCGGATTGCGAACGAGAGCCCGGCGGCGGGCCATACGGCGCAGGCCCACGGCCTGCGTGATCGTGAACACGACCGGCAAGCCCTCCGGCACGGCCGCGATCGCGAGGGCGATCCCGGTCTCGATCATCAACCAGAGCTCACGACCCCGTGCGATGCCGATGAGCGCGATCGTCCCCGCCACGCCGAAGGTGATCCAGATCAGCCGCCTTCCAAGCCGATCGAGGCGCTTCTCGAGCGGAGTGGGCTCGTCCTCGATCCCCCGCACGAGCTCGCTCACACGCCCGATCTCGGTACTCAGCCCGGTCGCGGTAACCACCGCCCGCCCGCTCCCCGCCGCGATCAGCGTCCCCTTGTAGACCATGGAGGTCCGATCCGCCAGCGCGACGGCCTCCGGCTCCCCCTCCCCGACCGGACGGGTGTCCTTCCTCACCGGAAGGGATTCACCCGTAAGCGGCGCCTCGTTCGTGGAGAGGTCGTTGGCCTCGATGATTCGCGCATCCGCCCCGACAGAGGCGCCACTGTCCAGCACGAGCAGATCGCCCGGGACGATCTCGCGAGCCTCGATCGCCAGCTGCCGTCCGTCCCGGACCACGACGGCGGTCGGCACCTCCAAACGACTGAGCGCATGCATCGCCGTGCGCGCCCTCCACTCGGTCCAGAAGCCGATCACGATGTTGACGAGCAACACCGCGAGGATGGCAGCGGAATCCAACGGGTCACCGATGAACCATGCGACGAGCGCCGCCACGAACAGGAGGCCCACGACCACACTCGCGACCTGGTGCCAGAGCACGAGCCACCACGGCGTCCCCTCCACGGGGCGAAGCGCGTTGGGGCCGTCCCGGCGGAGCCGCAGCGCGGCTTCGGCGGCCGTCAAGCCGTCGACGGAGCTCCGGAGGGCGGAGAGCGCACGTTCGACAGGGCTCGCGTGCCATGGCACGGACGCCGTACCCTCCGCCGGCGCAGGGGCCGGAGGGGCCGCTCGAGTCATCGCCGTCTCCGCTGAGGGATTCTCCCGGAATATACCAAGCAGGGGCTGCATCCCTCTGCCCCTGCCCCTAGCTTCGCACCGATGACCGCCTCAGCCTCGACATCGCGTGACGGCCTGGCCGCACGGCTCCGACGAGCCACCCGCGGCGAGGTCCGTTTCGACGCTCTGTCGCGCGGGCTCTACGCCACCGACGCATCGATCTACCAGGTCCACCCTCTGGGTGTCGTCTTGCCGCGCACCGTCGACGACGTTGCAGAGACGATCCGCATTGCACGGGAAGAGGGCGTGGCCGTGGTGCCTCGGGGAGCCGGCACATCCCAGAGCGGCCAGTCGATCGGTGAGGCTGTGGTGGTGGACACGAGCAGGTTCCTCCGGGAGATCGAGCCCCCCGACCGAGAGCGAAAGACCGTACGGGTGGCCCCCGGTGTCGTGCTGGACCACCTCAACGCTCGACTCCACGACTCGGGCCTGTTCTTCCCCGTGGACGTGGCCACGGCGAGTCGCGCGACGATCGGGGGAATGGCAGGCAACAACAGTGCGGGCTCCCGCTCGATCCGCTACGGCATGATGGTCGACAACGTGGTGGCGATCGAGGGTCTCCTGGCCGACGGAACCCCCGTCCGATTCGACACGCGCTCAGCGGGCGATACCCGAGCCCGGGAGCTCGCCGAGCTGGTCGGTGCGCTGCGGGCACGCGAAGCGGACGAGTTGGCCACCCGCATTCCGAAGGTCATGCGCCGGGTAGCCGGGTACAATCTCGATCGCGTCGGTTCCGACGGCAGCGACCTCGTGAAGATTCTCGTGGGTTCGGAAGGCACACTCGCGTTCTTCACGGCCATCGAGCTGCAGCTCTCCGAGCTGCCGAAAAGGAAGGCCCTGGGCGTATGCGCGTTCGGGGACCTCGCGACAGCGCTCGACATCGTTCAGCACATCGTCACGTTGGCGCCCACTGCCGTCGAGCTGATGGACGCCGCCGTGATCGACCTGGCTCGGGGAATCGACGCGCTGCGGCCGGCGATCGAGGAGTTCGCCCCCGAGGGTGCCCGGGCTTTGCTCCTGGTGGAGTTCAGCGGCGAGGACGGGGCGGAGGTCTTGGACCGTCTCGATCGCCTCGACGAGATGATCGCGGATCACGGCCACCCCGATGCGGTCGTCCGAGCAGAGGATCCCGCCTTCCAGGCTCGGATATGGAGCGTGCGGAAGGCCGGCATGAACGTCGTGATGTCGATGAAGGGGGACGGCAAGCCGGTCTCGTTCATCGAAGACTGTGTGGTCCCGCTCGAGCACCTGGCTGAGTACGCCACGCTCCTCGACGGGGTCTTCGAGAGATACGGCACCTACGGCACCTGGTACGCGCATGCCTCGGTGGGCTGCCTGCACGTGCGGCCGACGCTCAACCTCAAGCAGGACGCCGATCTGTCGACCATGCGCGCGGTGGCCGACGAGGCCCACGAGCTCGTGCGCCGCTTCGGCGGCACGCATTCCGGGGAGCACGGAGACGGCTTCGTCCGGTCCGAGTTCCTGGAGCCGATGCTGGGCTCGCGGCTCGTCTCCGCTTTTCGGGAGATCAAGGTGGCCTTCGATCCCGGAGGACTGCTCAACCCCGGCAAGATCGTCGATCCGCCGAGGATGGACGATCGCTCGCTCATGCGCTACGGACCCGGTTACCATGCCCTCCCGGTGGTCTCGGGACTCGACTGGTCCGAGTGGGGCGGCTTCGACCGCGCCGTCGAGATGTGCAACAACAACGGCACGTGTCGGAAGATGGAGCCGGAGGTGATGTGTCCCTCGTACCGCGCGACCCTCGACGAGAAGGACAGCACGCGGGGGCGCGCCAACGCGCTCCGGCTGGCCATGACCGGCCAGCTCGGGTCGGACGGAATCGGCTCGGACGAGGTGCACGAGGCCCTGGAGCTCTGCGTGGGGTGCAAGGCCTGCAAGCGCGAGTGTCCGGTGGGTGTCGACATGGCACGCATGAAGATCGAGCACCTCCACCACTACCATCAGCGACGGCGACGCTCGGCCCGCGAGCTTGCGGTGGCGCGACTTCCGAGGCTCGCGGGCCTCGCCTCTCGGCTCCCCGGGCTGTCCAACCTGGGGCCTCGGCTGCCCGGCTGGCGAAGGGTGCTCGGCCTCACCGACGGGCTTCCGGAGTGGAGCTCCGAGCCCTTTCGCGATTCGGAGCTCAGGCAGGCCAAGTCGAGCGGCGGAGAGGTCGTGCTCCTGGTCGACACCTTCACGCGCTACTTCGAGCCCGAAATCGCGCGCGCGACACTCCGGGTCCTGGAGCGCGCAGGCCGCCAGATCCGATTGCCGGCGTGGCGGGGCCGACCGCTGTGCTGCGGCCGCACGTATCTCAACGCGGGCATGATCGACGAGGCGCGCGCGGAGCAGCGTCGGCTCCTGGAGGCGCTGGCCAGGCACCCGGAGGCACCGATCGTCGGTCTCGAGCCGTCCTGCCTGCTGACGCTGCGCGACGAGTGCCTCGCGCTTCTACCCGGTCCCGAGACCGAGTCGATCGCCGGTCGTGCATTCCTCCTCGAGCAATTTCTGGTCGAGCAGGTCGACCCCGGGCGACTGGACCTGTCGGAAGCGATCGCCCCCGTCCATCTGCACGGCCACTGTCACCAAAAGGCGTTCTCACTCGTTTCTTCCGTGAAGGAAGTCCTGGAGTGGATTCCCGGCGCCGAGGTGCAGACGGTCGAGTCGAGCTGCTGCGGCATGGCGGGCTCGTTCGGCTACCAGGTCGAGCATCTCGAGGCCTCACTCGCGATGGGTGAGCTGGCGCTGGCTCCCCATGTGCGGGGGATGCCCGAGAACGCCTCGCTCGTCGCAGACGGGACAAGCTGCCGGGCGCAGATCCGGCGGATGACCGGGCGGGAGGCCGTGCATGCCGTACAGCTCCTGGATGACCGGCTCGACCGGCCAGCCGCACCGACGCCGGCCGAGTAGCCGAGGTCTCGGACAGCGGGAGAGGAAGAGGAATGGGTTGCCAATATCGGATTCGTGCGGTGATCGCGATCGCCACGGCAGGGCTCGCTGCGGGTGCCTGCGGGGACGACGGAACCGGCCTCGACGGTCTCGAGGACCAGCGTGAGCGGTGGGAAGCGCAGGGCATTTCCAACTACACCTACGACATCCGTCGCAACTGCTTCTGCGGGCACGTGAATCCCGTGCGCGTGACCGTTCGCGACGGTCAGCGCGTTCGTGCCTACGATCTCGAGCGGGAGCTCGAGCTGATCGGCGAGGAAGCCACCTGGTACCCGACTGTGGACGGTCTCTTCGACATCCTGGAGGATGCGTACGCTCGTGGCGCTTTCAACGTCCGTGTCGAATACGATCCACAGATGGGCTACCCGACGTCCTTCTTCATCGACTACTCGAAGAACACCGCCGACGAGGAGCTCGGTTTCGACGTGCTCGGCCCGATCGTGGTCGATACGCCCTGATCCCAGCCGCTCGAGGTCGTTTCCCCGCGGTTGCCCCGCCTGCGTGACCGTCGGTATACATCAGGTTCTCCGCGCTCGAAGACCTCCAACGTCCGTGCGATCCCAATGAGCGATCTAGACCGTCGAAACTTCGTCAAGAAGGCCGCCCTCGGCACCGCCGGAGCAGGCCTGGTCGGCGGGTGCGGCGGCGACTCCGACGCGGAGGGGACCGGAGGCGGTGCACAGGGACCCAGAGTCTCTTGGCGCATGGCCACCAGCTTCCCCCAGAGCCTGGACGTGCTGCACGGCACGGCCGAGCGGGTGGCCGAGCGCCTGAGCGCGATGAGCGGAGGTCGGTTCACGATTCGGGTCTTCCCGGCCGGCGAGATCGTCCCTGCGCTGCAGGTCATGGACGGGGTCATGTCGGGCACGCTCCAAGCCGGCTTCACGGGCGACTACTACTACATCGGCAAGCATCCGGCGCTCGCATTCGGAAGCTCCGTCCCCTTCGGCCTCACTTCCAGGCAGCAGGTGGCGTGGCTCCAGTCGGAGGGCGAGGACCTCCTCAACGAGATCTACGCGGATTTCGGGATCCGGCGCTTCCTTTGTGGCACGACGGGCGCACAGTTCGGGGGCTGGTTCCGTGAGCCGATCGGATCGCTTTCCGACATGCGAGGCCTCCGCATGCGGATCCCGGGGATGGGGGGCGAGATCATGAGCCGGTTGGGGGTCAGCGTGCAGGTTCTCGCCGGAGCGGACGTCTACCCCGCCCTGGAGCGCGGTGCGATCGACGCCACCGAGTTCGTCGGACCGTTCGACGACGAGAAGCTCGGGTTCCACGAGATCGCCCCGAACTACTACATCCCGGGGTGGTGGGAGCCCGGGCTGACCGCGACGCTGCAGGTCGGTCTGGATGCGTGGAACGCACTGCCTCTCCACTACCAGGCGATGCTGGAGACCGCCTGCAACGAGGCCACCGTCTGGAGCCTGGCCCGCTACGACGTGCTCAACCCTCAGGCGCTGACCCGGCTGACCGGAGAGCACGGGGTCACGCTCCGCACGTTCTCGGACGACATCCTCGAGGCGGCTTGGACCGCGAGCAACGAGTACCTCGAGGAGCAGGCCGCCGCCGATGTCGCCTTCAGACGGGTCCACGACTCGTGGAAGGCCTTCCGCGCAGAGGTCTACCCGTATTTCGCTGGCAATGAGCAGGCCTTCGCTCGCTTCGCCTTCGGCAGGGTCTGATCAGCCGGCGACGCTCCGGGCGGCGATCCAGATCACCCCGCCGAGCACGACCAGCTGGATCGCGATGAACGGCACGACTCCTCGGTAGATCGCGGTCGTCGGGATCTCTTTCGGCGTCACGCCGCGCAGGTAGAAGAGCGAAAAGCCGAAGGGCGGCGTTAGGAACGAGGTCTGCAGGTTGATCGCCAGCACGATCCCCAGCCAGGTGAGATCCAAGCCCAGGAGCTGCGCCGGTCCCACGATGAGCGGGACGATGATGAAGGCGATCTCGAAGAAGTCGATGAAGAACCCGAGCAGGAAGACGAGAACGTTTACGAGGACGAGGAAGCCGATCGTCCCGCCCGGCAGGTTGGCCAGCGTCTGCTCGATCCACAGGTCACCGCCGAGCCCGCGGAAGACGAGCGCGAAGGCCGTGGAGCCGATGAGAAGGAAGATCACCATGATCGTGAGCTTCGTCGTCTCGCCCATTGCCGCTCGCAGCGCGTCCATCGAAAGCTGACGATTGAGCCTTGCGAGGATCATCGCCCCGACCGCACCGAGGGCACCCGCCTCGGTCGGTGTCGCCACCCCGGCGAAGATGCTGCCGAGTACGATCACGATCAGCGCCAACGGCGGGACCAGGGAGCGCATGACGCGGCCGAGCAGCTCACCCACCCCCATCTCACCGACCTCCTCCGCCATCGAAGGCACGTCGGCCGGACGCAGCAGCGCCAGCACGGCCACGTAGGCGGCGTAGCCTCCGGTCAGGACGAGTCCGGGCACCAGCGCCGCGCGGAAGAGCCCCCCGACCGAGACACCGAGCTGATCACCCAGGACAATGAGGACGATCGAGGGCGGGATGATCTGACCGAGCGTGCCGGCTGCCGAGACCACGCCCAGCGTGAGCTCGCGGCGATATCCGTGGCGAAGCATGACCGGCATGGAGATCAGTCCCATCGCCGTCACGGATGCGCCCACGACCCCCGTGGCCGCGGCGAGGAGCGCACCGACGAAGATGACGCCGACCGCCAATCCGCCTCTGAATCGTCCGAAGACGAGCGCGATCGTCTCGAGGAGGTCCTCGGCCAGCCGCGACTTCTCCAGCACGGTGCCCATGAAGATGAAGAACGGGACCGCCAGGAGCGTGTAGTTCGACATCGTCCCGAAGGTCCGCTGCGGCAACGCCGTGAGCAGGATCAGGTCGAAGTCGCCGGTAAGGCTTCCGAGCAGCGCGAAGAGGAGTGCCGTCCCGGCCAGGGCGAATGCGACAGGATAGCCCGTGAAGATGAGGGCGAGCGCGCCCCCGAACATGATCGGGCCCCACAGCCCGCTCACGGCTCACCCCCCTGCGGCTCCCCGCCGGCCCCGTCGTCCCCCGCGGGTCCGTCCGGCAACGGCCTCCCTCTCAGCACGTCGATCTGCTTGACGACCTGGCTCAGCCCCTGCAGGGCCAGTAGGAGGAACGAGACCAGGATGACCGCCTTGATCGGATACCGGGGAAGCCCCCCGGGATCGGGGGAGGCTTCGCGAATCGCCCAGGACGAGCGGACGGGCTCCACGGACACCCACAGCATCACGAGGCAGAACGGGATGAGGAACAGCACCGTCCCGGCCAGGTCGATCCAGGCACGGGCCTTCTCTCCGAGCCGGGAATAGAGCACGTCCACCCGGACGTGCACGTCGTGATTCAGCCCATACGCGGCGCCGAGCAGGAAGATCAGGCTGAAGATGTACCACTGAAGGTCGAGGTAGGCGTTCGAGCTCAGCGACCAGCCCGTGTACCGCGTCCCATATCGAAGCAGCGCGTTGGCGGCGCCCACCACGACCAGGACGAGCGCCAGCCATTGGATGGTGGCGCCGATCCGCTCGTTGAGCCGGTCGATGAGCTGGGAGAGCCTTCTCAGGGAATTCACGGGCGCTCAATCTGGCGGCGAGCCGGACGCGTCGCTACCGCGCCCGAGACGGAGAGCGCCCGACCCGTTCTCTACGCGCCCCTCTGGCTGTAGATGAAGTCGGTGAAGCCCGCGTCGTAGTCGCTCAAGCCGTTCTGGCCCGTCATGCGCATGCGTTCTTCGTAGATCGGCTTCATGATCGTCCAAACGCTCTTCTCGTACGCGGAAGGCTCGGGACGGATGCGGTGGAATTCCTCCGCGAGCTCTTCACGCAAATCGAGCTCGTCGATCATCTGGTGGTATCTCGTGAGGTCATCGGACGCGAGCACGCGCAGGTTGCGGTGCATCTGCTCGGCCAGAGCGGACTGCCGGAGCATCGGATTCTCGGACTTCGAAAGCGAGAGGAACGCCAACGCCTGCGCCTCGAGCTCCTTGATGTAGCCCTTCCGGTGGCAGAACTCGTGACAGATGATGTGCGGCTCGAAGATCCCGGCGTCCCGGAAGATCGTGACGTCGCCCGAAAGGATGTCGCAGGCTCCCAGCGCGAACGGGAAGATCATCTTGGCGATCGAGAAGCTGCGAACCTCGGAGCTGGTCTCGACCCGCTGGCCGGTGACCGACGCGATATAGTCCGTCAGATGCTCGTTGACCTCCACCGCGATCTCCTCGCGGCTCATGTCGATGGGCGTGTAGATGGCGTTGAGCTCGGCGACCAGCTCCTGCACCTCCTCGTGCCGAGCCTCGTCGGTCATCGGCTCGAGGTCGCTCAGATCCTCCCCGAACACCTCCGCGAAGTCGATCCGACGCGCGCTCTGGCGAGAGAGCCAATCGCTCAGCGCGCTGCCCGCGTAGGCGCCCAGCGCGACCGCCTGAAGGATTCGACCGGGCACGGTCGCGCCGAGCAGGACCCGCGAGGCGAGCGGTGCCATGATGAACAGGTCGGTCAACGCCACGGGCGAGTAGGTCGCCTGGTTGGGAATCCGTACTTCGTCCATTCGGCTGCCGGCTCCTGTAGGGGCTGATGGCTGTGCTACCGTTCGCGTCGGCGGGAGATCCCCGGCTTGGGCGGGCAGAGCCCCGTGGCTACAATTCTCGGCCACACCGTCTCCACAACGAACCATACGAGGTCGATGCGCCGTTTGCTTCTCGGGGCGGCTCTGGGTCTGCTCCTTCTACCTTCGTCTGTCGCGGCCCAGGTCGAGGATCGCTGGTTCCCCGAGGTCGACTACTTCAGTCGTCCGGCCGCCGCGCTCCGCGAGCCGACCTTCGCGCTGCGGGGCGTTTGGAGCGACCTCTTCACCGGACGGGCAAACCCCGAGGAGCGCTCGCCCTACGACTTCGACGAGACGCCCTCCGACCTCGAGACCGACGCCCAAGGCGAGGCGGTGCTGGGAGGCGACGCAACGCTCTGGCACGTCACGGAGCTCGACGACGGAGGCATCACGCTGGGCATCTCGGCCGCCGTATTCGGCCGCTTCCGTCTGGAGGTGAGCTCGAGCGACCTGGTGGCGTCGGACTGGATCGTGGCGTTTCCCCTCGAAGGTCGCTCGGGCGCATGGTCCTGGCGCGCCCGGATCTTTCACTGGAGCGCTCACATCGGCGACGAGATGATCGAGAAGGCCGGCGCAGAGCGCATCGACTTCACGCACAACGGCATCGACCTCCTCGTCGCACGCCGACTCGGCGCGTTGAGGGTGTACGGCGGCGGGGCGCTCCTGTCGCGGTCCAGCCTCGAAAACGAGGAGCAGCTCCCAGCGGGGTTCAGCGACGACGCCGCGCTGCAGCTCGGAGCCGACGGAGCGTGGATGCCCTGGCGAGACGGGCAACTGGGGCTCGAGGGGGGACTCGACGTCCAGCTCGCCGACCGCACCGAGTGGGATGCGCAGGTCTCGCTCCTCGCAGGGCTCGTCGTCCGAGACGGAGCCAGGACCGTCCGACTGAGGGGAGCCTTCTACGACGGTCCGTCGCCCATGGGACAGTTCTTCCTGACCCACGAGCGCTCCTGGGGCTTCGAGCTGGAGATCGGGCTCTAGACGCCCGGGTGGCGAAGCCGAGGCTCAGCTACCGAACCGCTCCAGGATCCAGGCCGTCATCGACTCGAGCACCTCGGGCGAGACCGTCTCCTCGATCGCAGCGTACTCGGTGGGCAGCCCGGTCGTCGCGGTCTGAAATAGGTGGTTGAGCCCCGGGAAGGATCGGACGGTCACGTCGCCGTTGCCGCCGTCGCGGAGCGCCTGCTCGATTCCCTGCAAGTTCGCCTCGTGGGGAACCTGGAGGTCGAGCTCTCCGTTGATGGCGAGGACCGGCATCTCGATCCGGCGCAGCGTGGGCAAAGGATCGTGATCCAGGAAGAAGCGGAACCAAGCGCTCTCCAACATGCCGAGCTGCTGCTGGACGAAGACATCTTGCTGCTCCTGGCTCGCGCCCGCCATGGCGGGCGAGAGGATCTCCCGGACGCGGGTCTCGAGCGCCGGGCCATCGAGGCTTCGCGTCGCCTCGAAAAGGCGCTCCTGGGTGGAGCGCTGCTGATCCACCGCGACCTGCCCGAGACCCGATGCGCGGACGATGAGCTCCCCCTGGTCGAGGAGAATCCGCTCGCCGGTCGTGCCCGGTCCAGCCATGAGGACCAGGAACGCGACGTGCTCGGTCCGGAGCGCCGCCAGGGGCCCGATGAGTCCTCCTTCGCTGTGACCCACCAGCCCGATCCGGCCTGGATCGATGTCCGGGCGGCCCAAGAGGAACTCGACTCCGGCCAGCACGTCGGTGGCGAAGTCCTCCGACGTCGCGGTGCCATGATCCCCGGAGGACTCGCCGACTCCGCGGTCATCGAACCTCAGCACCGCGATCCCGGCCCGGGTGAAATGATCGGCGATGACCGCGAAAGGTTTGTGGCCGTAGACGGTCTCGTCCCGGTCCTCCGGACCGGAGCCCGAGATCAGCACGACCGCCGGAAAGGGTCCCGGACCCTCCGGAATCGTAAGCGTCCCCGCCAGCTCGTTACCGCTCTCGGCGTTCGGGTAGCGAACATCCAGGGACTGGTAGGGGAAGGGCCGCTCCGGGTGCTGCGGACGGGGCGGCCCATGCTCGGACGGGGCCTTCTCGAGATCGAGCCCCAAGCTGGCCCCTCCCTGAGACCAGGTGCCTTCGATGGTGCCGCCTTCCCCGAGCGTTCCCTCGTAGCGACCGCCGATGGCTGGAGCCGAGATGACGAGCACGCCATCCTCGAAGGTCGTGCTTCCCGTGGGAATGCCGGTGGCCCCCTGATCCGGACTGTCCATGAGGCTGCTCAGCGTACCGTCTTTGGCCACGCTGATGCGGAAGACGATCCGCAGCGGCGCCCCCTGCAGGGTGCCGGTCCAGGTTCCGACGATCCCTTCCTGGGAGTCGGCGATCGGGCGATCGGCGGACGCGGAGAGGATCAGTGTCGCCATCAACGATGCGAGAAACATGTTCTGCGGCCCCTGGATCCGGTGATCGTACGCAAATCGGGCGTTGCCCCCTTGTCCAACCGCGTACGAGCCACGCCGTGCCATCCTTCAAATCGCGACCCTGTTCTGCGGCCCATCCACACCGCACTTTGTGTATATGATCCTGATCGCGAACCAGCACGCCCGGCATCCGTGGGGGGGCCGCGTGAAGAGTTTCCTGTCGGAGAGCGTGATCCGGAGGAACCGAGCACTCAAGGAGCTTCTCGCCCTGGTGCGTGCCGTAATCGACGACGGCGTCGTCACCTCCGATGAAGCGGTCTCGTTCCACCGCTGGCTCGAGGCGAATCCCGACATGACCGGTGTGCCACCGGTCAACGTGCTCGTCGCACCGCTTCGACGGATCTTCGCCGATCAGGTGGTTACCGAATCAGAGCGTTCGGAGCTGCTGCACCTCCTCAGCAGTCTGGCGGGCGAGGACAACCCGAACGGTCCGGAGTGGGGTCGGCTCCACCGGGAAGGCGAGTAGCCCGGGGTAGAGATGGTGATCGGGACCACCGACTCCCCTGGGCAGCAGGCCGACAAGCGGGTGATCTGGGCCTGGGCCTCGTACGACTGGGCCAACTCCGCGTACACGACCCTGATCGTCACCTTCATCTACTCGGGGTTCTTCCTGGAGGCGATCGCACTCGATGCGATCTCGGGCACGAAGCAGTGGAGCAACGCGGTGATCGTGACGGGGCTGACCGTCGCCATTCTCTCGCCGTTCCTGGGAGCGATCGCCGACCAGGGCGGGCACCGCAAGACGTTCCTGATCCTGAGCACCATCGTGACCGTGATCGCGACGGCGGGCCTCTACTACCCGATGCCCGGTCAGGTCCTGTTCTCCCTGACGGTGTTCACGATCAGCAACATCGCCTTCGAAGTCTGCATGGTCTTCTACAACGCCTACCTGCCGGACCTGGCCGACCGCGACTCCCTCGGAAAGGTCTCGGGGTACGGTTGGGCGCTGGGCTACGCCGGCGGCTTTGTGGCGATGCTCTTGGCGTTCTTCGGATTCATTCAGGGTAACTGGTTCGGGCTCTCGACGGACGACTTCCAGAATTTCCGCGCCACGCCCGTGCTGGTGGCCATCTGGTTCGGGCTCTTCTCCATCCCGATGTTCCTCTGGGTCAAGGATCCGCCCACCGAGTCGAAGCCGGCCGGGAAGCTCCTGCGAGCGGCGACTCGCCAGCTTCGGGATACGGCCCGGGAAATCGGTCGCTTCCGACAGATCGTCCGGCTTCTCGTCGCTCGGATGCTCTACAACGACGGGATCGTGACGGTCTTCGCCTTCGGTTCGATCTACGCCATCGGAACGTTCGAATTCACCCTCACGGAGATGGTCCTGTGGGGGCTGGCGTTGAACGTCTCGGCGGGGATCGGCGCCTTCGCCATGGGTTACCTCGACGACCGTATCGGGGGCAAGCGGACGATTCTCCTGTCGATTGTCGGCCTTTGCCTCGGGGCCACCGGGTCGGTCCTGACGAGCTCCAAGGCGGGGCTCTGGGTGGCGGCGATCTTCCTGGGGATATTCGTGGGGCCCAACCAGTCGGCGAGCCGCTCACTCCTGGCACGCTTCGTCCCACGCTCCAAAGAAACGGAGTTCTTCGGGTTCTTCGCATTCTCCGGTAAGGCTGTCTCGTTCATCGGCCCGTGGGCGATGGGCGTCGTGACCCAGCTCACCGGCAACCAGCGGTGGGGGGTCAGCGCGGTCCTCGTGCTCTTCGTCCTGGGTGGGCTCGTTCTCCTGACCGTCGACGAGCAAGAGGGCTTCGAGGCGGCACGGGAGGCCTGATGCGAGGACGGCTCACGCCGATCGCTGCCGTGCTCGTGCTCCTGGTGTCCGGTGAGTCCCGAGCCCAGTCCCTCGACGAACTCGCCTTCATGGCCGGATGCTGGGAGGGACCCATCTCCGGCACCGGCACGATCGAGGAGATGTACAGCACGCCCTCGGAGAACCTGATCGTCGGCACGACCCGCTACCTGAGGAGCGGGCGCGCGGTCCAGTTCGAATTCACCCGCATCGAATCGTCCGGTGAGGAGATCGTCCTCACGCCCTACCCCGGGGGAGTCGCGTCACCCGCGTCCTTCGAGCTCACGACGCTCGAACCCGGCAGGGCGATCTTCGAGGCCCCCGAGCACGACTTTCCCAAACGCATCATCTACCGGCGCAACGCAGACGGATCCCGAACCGCGCGGATCGACGGTGGCGAGGGAAGCCCCGACGCCATGGAATGGCACATGCAGCGGGTGGCCTGCCCGATCCCCTGAAGCGGGTCCGGAGTGGAGGTCGGCGACGCACGCACTCGAGAGGCCGACGGGGGTAAGAGAAGCGAGCAGATCCGTTCCTCCAACTCCTTCCCGGAGGAAGTCATGATGCATCTCCAGGAGCTGGCTCAGCTTCACAAAGAACACGCCCAAACCCCCATGCTCAGCGTCTACGTCGACGGGAGCGAAAGCGACGTCAGCGAACGTACCGCTTGGCGGCGTCGTCTTTCGACCGAGCTGCACGCGCTCGAGCGCTCGGTGCGCTCGGCACAGCCGGAGGAGTCCGAATCCTTGAGCCTTGCCGCGCGTGAGCTCGAGTCGACCGCCGACACCTATACGGGCTTTCTGCCGGCGGACGGCTGGGCATTGTTCGCGACTCCGGAGGGGATCGAGCAGAGCGACCTGCTCCCGAGTCCCGTGCGGACGATCGCGGCATGGCAGCGTGGCCCGGTGCTGACTCCCTACCTGCGCGTTCTCGAGGCTGCTCGACCCCTACGGGTCGTCCTCCTGGATCACTGGCGAGCGAGGCTGTTCCGACGACGAGACGGCACCTTGACCCAGACGCGCACGCTGGAGGTCGACCGAGCGCTGGACGACTTCTCGGACATCGGCGTGATGAAGTCCGCGCAGGGGGCGACCGGCGTGCGAGGTGCGACCGGGCGGGACGCGGCGCGGCGCTCACTCGCGGAGGAGACACAGCGATTGGTTCGGGAGACCGCAGCCGCGATCGCCGAGGAATTCGCGGAGGAGGATTGGTTGGTGCTCGGTGGACCCAACGACGTGCTGTCTTCTCTCGAGGAAGCACTGCCCGCCGCGGCACGGGGCCGCACGTACGTCGCGTCCGGACTCCACATCGACATCTCGCCCAAGGCACTGACCGTTCGCCTGGACGAGCTGGTCGAGCCGATCAACGATCTCCGTTACCGTCCCTCTTTGGACTCGCTCATCGAGGCCGCCCGGCCCGGTGGCAAAGGCCTCCTGGGCGTAAGGGCCGTGTGGCGAGCGCTCAAGCGAGGAGCGGTCGATACGCTCGTGATCTCTCGGGCCTTTGCCGATGGACGGCTCCAGGAGTCGGAGCGCCTCGTGGCAGCCGCGATCGATCAGGGAGGCCGTGTGCTGGAGCTCGGAGGGCATGTCGGCACGCGGTTGGACGAGGTCGGGGAGGGCGTCGCGGCCCGTCTCAGGTTCCCGGTGGCCTGACAAGAGTTTCGACCGGAGCCATGGGGCCAGGTCACCCAAGTGACTTGGCCCCATTGCTTTGTGAATCGTCATTTAATGTCGATTCGATCTAGGTCATGCCCTTCCTCGCTCCCACGAGCCGAGACTGGTCCGTGGTGCGCGGACCGAAGCGAACGCGTATTCTGGGGCGTTCCGCACGCACGAGACACCGACTCGATAGGGCGCTTCGATGACCTTCCTCAACGAGATGAACGAGACCTACTTCGACGGGGGCCTGTCACCCGAGGTCTTGGGGCTGATGGATTCGATCAACGCCGAGCGTCCCGAAGTCCAGGCCTGGGTGGATCGGATGTGTCGACAGATGCGAAGGCAACGGTTCGGCGCTCGCGACTTCAATCAGTTCAAGGCTTGGGTGATCGGAGCTCTCCTCTCCAAGATCCTCCCCGGCGCCTGGGGTGGAGCCGTGCCACCGATCACGGCGGAGGGACGTCACGCGCTGATCGACGATTACCAAGAGAAGAATCAGTGGCGCCGCCTCGGCGCGGGTGACCGTTTCCTGGACCTCGGGTGTGGCTTCCCGCCCACGACCACGATCGACTCCGGACATCGTTTCCCTGATGTCCAGATCACTGGGGCGGACCCGTCCTTCGGACACTATCTCGTCCGGGAAGAGTCCGGGGACTACGCCTGCTTCGATGCGTCTGGAGAGCTGCTCTACTTTCAAGGGGACATGGCGGATGCGGAGCGATGGGAGGCGCTGTACGCCGACCCGGAAGCGACGCGGCGTCGCTTCGGTGACCGTCTGACGTCGATGCTCCCGCGGTTGGGTGGAGACATGCGCGGGTTCGCGTCGGTGGAACGGGACGGCGTGACTCTGTCTCGAAACCCGGTCTTGGAGTTCGCGACCGACAATCTGTCCTTCACGCAGAGAGGGATCGGTTCGGACGGCCTGGGCACGTTCGAGATGGCACGCTGCTTCAACGTGCTCTGCTATTTCGACCGCACATTCCGCGACCATACGCTCGAATGGATCCCGAGCGTTCTCGAGGAGGGAGGCCTCTTCCTTGCCGGAATGGACTGGACTCGAACCCGGCATGCGCGCATGGCGGTCTATCAGAAGGAAGACGGTCGAATGGTGCCACGAGAATTCGCCTTCGGCCTGGAGAACATCCGGCCCATCGAGCTCGTCACCTGGTTCGCTCTTCACGACGACGACTACGACCTCGCAGCCCTCGCCGCTACCGTGGCCGTGATCCGCGCCGAAGAAGCATTCACCCGAGATTTCGACGGTCGGATGGACGAGCTGATGGGAGAGCTCGGCTACTGTGCCCGGGGCGAGGACGGTTATCTGGGCACGATCGAAGAATCGAAGATGACGTCTGAGCTGATCGACTCGGCGTCGGAGATCGTCGGCAGAGCTCTCGAAGAAGAGGGGTACGCCGAGCGAGCCGCCGAAATTCTACGGAGCGCGGGACACGACGCGTGGGTCAACTGCGTGGGCCACGTCGCAGTCGACCCCGCCACGCTGGACCTGACCGTCCAGGAAGGGCGCTGATCCCGTGGGGCCCGTACGGGCCCCGCCCTCGTACGCTACTGAGAGGTCCCTTCAGTGAAGAGCGAGAGGTAGGCCACGAGGTCCCAAATCTCACCCTCGTTGAAGAGGATTCCCCACGGCGGCATCGAAGATCCGTGCAGGGATTGTCCACCCTCCCGGATCCTCGCGAACACCGCCCCGTAGTCTCGCGAGAGTAGCAGCGTATCGGAGGTGAAATCCGCCGGTGCCGCACCCTTGAGCATGGTCGCCCATGCTCCGTCTCCGCGGCCGCCTTCCCCGTGGCAGCCCGCGCAGCGCACCTGGTAGATCTCACGCCCGACGACCGCGCTGCCGTCGATCTCGGTCGGTAACGACAACACCTCCAGATAGGCCAGCGCGTCGTGGAGAGCATCCGATCTGATCACGGAAGCCACGTACTGCATGTGTGGATGCTCACCTTCGACCTGCGCCAATTCCGGCGCGAACCTCCGGATCAAAGCATCGGCGTTCATCGACGCATACGGTTCCCCCAGCAGGCTCGGCGGCGCATCGACCGATCCGGACAAAACGACCGGACCGTCCCCACGCCCGGCATGTCCGTGGCAGGTCCAGCAGACCGTTTCAAAGAGTTGCTTGCCGTTGAGCTGCGACCGCGTCAACTCGATCACGGGACCGGGTGCCTGCAGCGCTGCAACCGTCTCCGTCAGCGGCGGTGGAGCCGGCTCATCCGCGGTACAGGCTATGGAGAGGAGTATCAGCGCGGCGGGAAGGCCTCTCGTGAAGTCCATCTGAGCCTCCACATCAAGCGGACCGAAAGGGATCCTTCGTACTTCTCTACAGGGACGCTACATCCGTAGGAGTACGCAGGTCTGTCGGGAAAAGCCTGATGGGTGTGTGGAGAGTGTCGGCAACGCCGACACATCCACCTCGGCTCAGTCGGCCCGCTCGGCTCTGAAGATCAACACCTCCTCGGGACCCGTGCGATCGTAGATCTCCAGCAGCACCGCCCTGCCGTCCTCGACCACCCCCTCCACGATGAGACCCTGATCCAGCTCGAAGAGCTCGCCGTTCAGCATGAAGCCGGGCGAGAATACGTGATCGGCCAGGGGAACCAGCATGAGTCCCCAGCCGTCCCATTTCTCGCTCCAATCCCACCCACCCTTGAGCTGGCCATCGGCGTACTCGAGCTCGAGGGCAGCGACGGCCTTCGGCCGCTCGGCCTCGGGGATGGCCTCAGGCGGGATCGGGGCCGCCCAGCTCATCTCCCAGCTCCCCACGTACATCTGCGCCAGCTCCTCCGCGATGGAGAGCACGGCCGTCGGCTGCACCTCCACGAACACGGAGACCTGCGACTCGCCCCACTGGAAAAGGAGATCGGCACCGTTCGCCTTCACGACGGGGAAAGAGAAGGTCAAGACCTCGGTGGGGGGCCCCGGCATGAGCGGAGCCGTCACGCTGATCTGACTGTCCGTCCGCTCGGGTCGCATCGTGTGGAAGATCCGCTCGTTCGGGTCGAGCACCACCTCCATCTCTTCTGGAGTCGCGACCATCCAAACCGAGTACGTGCCCTGGGGGACGGGCACGCCGTCGATCTCGACGTCCTTGTCGACCTCCAAGGTCGTCGCCCAGTTGGCGCCCGGCGTCCAGATGTGCCCGTAGTCCACCAAATTGCCGAATGCGGCTCCCCGACCTCGGATCTGAGGTCTCGAGTACTCCACCGTGATCGTCGTGCCGTCCACGACCTGGCTGACCGTCGAGAACTCGCTGCCTCGGATCTGCCCATCGAGACTCGAAGCCGACATCGCGAGCGAGAGAAGTACGACCTTGTAGGTGAACCAACGAGTCCTCATGAGACCTCCGAGTTGCGGCGAATTGCTCGTGACCTGGCAGAAAAGGTGGCTGAAAGTTGGCTCGACGCCTCGGGATGGGCAAACATCTTGGAGCCGGAGGTCGGCTCTCGGGATCCCGTTGACCTCGTCAGAAACCACGCCTTCACTTGCCGCTCATCGAAGCGGGATGCACAATGGCGGAGACCGGCCCTCCGGCGGTGCGCGATGTCCGTGGGTGGGCGGGAACCCAATCTGTCGGAGGAGGACCCATGTCGCTCTCACGCAGAGCGCTCTTCGGTCTCGGGTCGGGGACGCGGGCGCACGTGCCGCCCATGATCACCGCTCGAGGCCGTGAAGCCCTGGTCGAGGAGTTCGGACCACTGGCGGGAGAATTCGGGGTCATCGAGCCCCCCTCGCAGGGCCAGATTCGGATATCCAGCAACGAGAACCCGCTCGGGCCGCCCGCGGGGGCGGTCGCCGCGATTCGCGAGTCCTTCGAGGAGGCGGGGCGTTACCCGACCAACGCGCAGCCCAACATGCGCGACCTCGTCGCCGCCCTGGCCCGCAAGCACGACTGCGCGCCCGAGAACATCGTACTCGGCGCGGGATCGGGTGAGATCCTGAAGAACGCGGCGCACGCGTTCACCAACGAGCGTCGGCATCTCGTCACGGGCACGCCCTCCTACCTCCAGCCGACGCGGGTGGCGAGCTATCTCGGTGCGGCAGTCGAGGCCGTCCCGATCCAGAGGGAGGACGGCCGGCTCAACCTCCTGCGCATGGCCGACGCAGCGCGCGGTGCGGGGCTGGTCTTCTGCTGCAACCCCAACAATCCGACCAGCACCGTGCACACGGGCTCCGACATCCGGTCGTTCGTGGCGCTCGTGCGCCGGATCTCTCCGAGCACCGTGATCCACTTCGACGAGGCGTACCACGAGTACGTCACCCATCCCGACTACGAGTCGGCGATGGTGATGGCACTCGAGACGCCGAACATCTTCGTCACGCGCACCTTCTCCAAAGCCTTCGGCATGGCCGGAATGCGGGTGGGGTATGGCGTGGGCCACGTCGACACCATCGCCACGCTGCGCCGCTACTCGCTGACCTTCAACACGAACACACCCGGGGTCGGCGCGGCGTACGCCGCGCTCCAGGAGCAGGACTTCGTCCCGCAGGAGCGGGCCCGAAACACCGAAGCCAAGAAGTACACGGTCGACGTCCTCGCCGGACTGGGATATCCGGTGTACGAGTCCGACACGAACTTCATCTTCGTCGAGCTCGGTCGGACGGCAGCCGATTTCCGGGACGCCTGTCGAGAGCACGGCGTAGCCGTCGGCCGTGACTTCCCGCCGATGGAAACGACGCACGCTCGGATCAGCATCGGCACGATAGACGAGATGAGGACCGCATGCGAGGTGTTCAAGGAGGTGCTGTCATGAAGGCGCCGAAAGAGATCCGCGAGAGCGGTCTGCACGTCTCGCGTCGGTCTTTCGTGAAGACCGTCGGGATCGGCACGACCGCCGCGGCGATCATGGGATGGGACGGATCGCGCTCCTGGGCGCGGGCCGCCTCGCTCGCCCTGCCCGAGCAGGAGCGGCCGCTCCTGCTCCACAACAACGAGAATCCGCTCGGGCCGGGCGACAAGGTCCTGAGCGCCATGAACGACGCGCTGGCCGGTGGCCCGCGCGCCGGGCGGTACCCTGGCGCCGCCATTCGCGGGCTCGGCGAGGCCATCGCCCGGATGAACGGCATTCCGGTCGAGAACGTGATGGTGGGCAACGGCTCGACGCAGCTGCTCAGGACGGCCACGCAGGTGTTCACCTCACCGACGCGCCCCCTCGTGACGGCTGCACCGTCCTACGAGGAAGCGCCCGGATACGCCGAGCTCGTCGGTCACCCGGTGGTGGCGCTGCCGCTCGACAGCCAGATGATGATCGAGCTCGACGCCATGGCCGATGCGGCCCAGGGCGCCGGGATGGTCTTCCTGAACAACCCGAACAATCCGACCGGAACGTTGCACGGCGCGGATGCGATGGGCGCCGTGATCGACCGGCTTCTCACCGAGACCGACGCCATGATCATGGTGGACGAGGCGTATCACGACTACGTGACCGACCCGAGCCATCGAACGCAGATCCCGCGCGCCGTTCAGGAAGAACGTGTCATCGTGGCACGCACCTTCTCGAAGGCACACGGCATGGCGGGCATGCGGATCGGTTGGATCGTGGCGCACCCCGACGTGATCGAGAGGATGCGCGAGTGGCACTACGGACTCAGCCTCAACATCCCGTCGCTGCTCGGTGCGACGGCCTCGATCGAGGATCCGGATCGGATCGAGCGCGAGCGCGAGCGCAACACCGAGGCTCGCAAGTTCACGATCGACTGGTTCAAGTCTCAGGGACTCGATGCCACCGACTCGCAGTGCAACTTCATCTTCGCCAGGACCGGGATGGCCGCGGCCGATTTCCGCGACGCCTGCGAGGCACACAACATCCGCGTCGGTCGGGACTTCCCGCCCTACGAGGCGGAGTGGGCACGAATCTCGATCAGCACGATCGAGGACATGCGCCGAGCGGTCGGGGTGTTCGGCGAGGTGCTCGCGGCCACCCAGGTCCAGCAGGCACGGGGCGGGGCGGAAGCAGCCTGAGGCCGCCCGACGCGTTCACCGGCATAGACCCCGTGGGCCGTGCGGCTTGCGGATAAAGACAGACGGGGGAGGCCCGAACGGCCTCCCCCGTCTCGTTCTTTTCGCTCTGGTGACGCGGGTCCGGAACGCTTCGGTTTCCGGCCTGGGCTTCGGAGCACCGCGTCGGGACAGACGTCGTCCGCTCAGGCCGCGGCTTCGGAACCTCCACCGAGGAGCTTTCCGTAAACCATCCCCCCCGCTACCCAACCGACGAGCAGAACGACCGCGCTCGCTCCCGCCACCATCATCGTCCGCTGTCCGTTGAGCACGTAGTAGACATCGACCAGCAGGATCTGCGACAGGGCGATGATCATCGCAGACCTGACCGGGTTTCCGACCTGCTGATTGACCCAGTCGAAATAGAGGACAAAGACGACCGACGCGAGCCGATGTAGTTGACGATGATCACGGTGATGATCGCACCCAAGATCGGCTTCATGCGTTCGCTCATACGAGTCTCCACGGAGGGGGCGGCTACGGGCTGCCCGGATGGGTAGGCCGGAACGAAGCGTCTTCGGTAGATACGCCCCACTCAGCTTGTCCGCAAATGATTTTTCAGGTCGAATGGTCGCTCGCCGGTCCCGTGGATGCCGGCTCTTTCCACGAGCGAGGCTGTCCACGAACTTGCCGACGCGGATCGCGAGAGAGGAGCTGAGACCGTTGAGCACGGACCAACCCAGACTGACCGCTCGGTTCAGAGAGGCCCTGATATGGGCCGCTGAGCTC
>JBDHII010000068.1:0-12960 GCA_039587515.1 Gemmatimonadota bacterium | reverse complement strand
CAGGAGGCGCTCATCCAGGGTCGCACACTGGATCAGCTCAACCTGCAGGCTGGGGACCAGATCTACCTACCGGCTCCTCCGACAAACACCTTTTGGAGCGGGTTCCTACGTTGGGGGTTGGCACTCGCCACGTTCACGGTCTTCGGTTTTCGGGCCGTCGGCGGCTTCTAACTCGCCCTAAGCCACCCGCTCCGCCGCCGCCCCCACCACGCTCAGAAGCGCTGCCTTGTCGAAGGGCTTTTTGAGCACCAGCGGGGCATCCTGCAGCGCACCCTCCAGAATGGGGTCGTCCTCCGCAAAACCGGTCGTGTAGACGACCTTCACCTCCGGGAAGAATCCGGTGACGGTCTGGGCGACGGAGGCTCCCCAGCCGTCGGGCAGGTTGACGTCGACGATGAGGACGTCCAGCGGGTCGTCGCGCACCTCCACGATCTGCTCGGCTTCCTCGACGGATCCGGCCTCGAGCACGGTGTACCCCTCGTGCCGCAGCGTGGTGGAGTACACGGTCCGGAGCCCGACTTCGTCGTCGACGAAGAGCACCACGGGGGAACGTTCTGCGCGCGTCATGAGCCATTCTACGGGGCGGTGGACGCTCACGCCAGAAAGCGCAGGTTCGCCGGCTTGACCCGACTTCCCCCCGCGGTACATTCCGCCCGACGCGACGCGTGAACCCTCGACCCCTGAGCCCGTGACGATCCAGCGCTCACCAGCCTTCCTGATTCTCGAAGACGGTCGGCGTTTCGACGGGTACGCGGCCGGCGCGATCGGTCGGACGGTCGGTGAGGTGGTCTTCAACACCTCGATGACGGGCTATCAGGAGATCCTCACGGACCCGTCGTACACCGGTCAGCTCGTCGTGATGACGTACCCGATGATGGGCAACTACGGGGTCAACGACGAGGACACGGAGTCGGACGGCCCCAAGGTCTCGGGCTTCGTCATGCGTGAGTCGGCCGAGTTCTACAGCTCGTGGCGGGCGCGCGACTCTCTCGAAGACTACCTGAGCCGGAACGGAATCGTGGCGATCACGGAGATCGACACGCGAGCCCTGACGCGGCACATCCGCGCCCAGGGGGCGATGCGTGGCGCGATTGCGGACGCGGGAGCGGACCCGGACGAGGTCCTTCAGTCCGTGCTTGCGCACCCGAAGATGGAAGGGCTCGACCTCGCCTGCGGCGTCTCCACGGACAAGCGCTACGTGGTCCCGGCCGAAGGGGAGGAGCGCTTCCACGTCCTGGCCTACGACTTCGGCGTGAAAGCGCACTCGCCGAAGCTTCTCGCCGAGCGGGGTTGCAAGGTCACGGTGATTCCGGCCGAGACGACGCTGGACGAGATTTTGGCGATGGAGCCGGACGGGCTCTTCGTCTCGAACGGACCGGGTGACCCGGCTGCCGTGGAGAAGGCGACGTCCGCGATCCTTCGGCTCTCGGAGGACGACGTGCCGGTCTTCGGGATCTGCCTGGGCCACCAGCTGATTTCGCGCGCATTCGGGGCGAGCACCTACAAGCTGCCGTTCGGCCACCACGGCGGAAACCACCCGGTGCGTAACCTGGACAAGGACACGGTCGAGATCACCTCCCAGAACCACGGCTTCGCGGTGGAGGCGGGGAAGGGAACGGAGGTGCCGGGCGCCCCCGACCTTCGCGTCACGCACGTCAACCTCTACGACGGCACGGTCGAGGGCGTGGCCCATACAGGCCGCCCGGTCTTCTCGGTGCAGTACCATCCGGAGGCCGCGCCGGGCCCGCACGACTCCCGCTACCTCTTCGACGACTTCCTCGAGCTTCTCGAAGCGCGCTCCGGGACGTAGGTCCAACCCTCCCTTGACGTTCCGGGCTCGCGCACGTTACCGTGGCGGCCCTCGTCGGAACGTCACGCGAAACTCTCACTGGAGGCATGGATGACCAAGGCAGACCTCGTGGAGCAGGTGGCCGAGGCGATCGGACCCGGCATCACGAAGAAGGACTGCGCTCTGGTCGTCGATGGATTCTTGAACGCCGTGAAGCGGGCGATGGCCAACGGTGAGAATATCGAGATCCGCGGTTTCGGGACCTTCAAGGTGCGCAAGCGGAAGAGCCGCATGGCCCGTAACCCACGCACGGGTGAAGGGGTAGAGGTCCCGTCGCGCTCGGTACCGGTCTTCAAGCCGTCGAAGCATTTGCGTACGCGGGTGAGCCAGCTCGACGCTCCGGCGAGTCCGAGCTACGCTCCGATCGAAGCCGAGGAATCGACGGCACAGACGGACGGTCAGACCCGGCTCGGTGGAGGCTTCGACTTCTGACCCGGGTCGGCCCCGCGGCCCCCCATGCTTGCCATTCATCGCCCGGATCCTTCCTCCGAGACAGGATCCGGGCGATTCGCTTCCGCATCTCCGGCCCTCCCAGCGGATTTAACGTGCGCCCCTCGTCGTGCGTCTAATCGATGAGCGCAGAAAGGGAGGGGGGCGTGACCCCGGATGTCGAGCTCGTGGCTCGTGCACGGGAAGGAGACTCGAGAGCGATGGACGCACTGGTGGAGCGGCATCACGGCAGCGTGTACCGCGTGTGTCGGTCCATCCTCGGAGATCCGGACCAGGTCGACGACGCCGTTCAGGAGTCCTTCATCAAGGCGTACCGTGCGCTGCCGCGCTTCCGAGGCGACGCGAGCTTTCGCACCTGGCTCCTGTCGATCGCGGGCAACGAGGCAAGGGGTGCGCTGCGCAGGGCGAAACGGCGTCGGGAGAGAGCGCTGGACGACGCCGGGCCGATCGCCTCGGAAGAGCGCGACGCGGCCGAGAAGACGGCGCTGCAAGACGAGGCTGTGCGGGTCCGCGCCCTCGTGGCGGAGCTGCCTGAGAAACAGAGAATGGCGGTGACGCTCCGGATCGACGAAGGCTTGAGCTTCCGTGAGATCGGAGAGATCATCGGCTCATCGGAGGGGTCGGCCCGGGTGAACTATCATCACGGGATCCGTCGACTCCGGGAAATGGTGGAAGAATGAGCAACGATCCGTGTGCCTACGCGAAGGACCGTCTGCCCGAATACGCCGCCGGCGTGCTCGAGGCGGAGCGGGTGGCGACGATCGAGTCGCACCTCGAGGCCTGTCCGGACTGCCGCGCCGAGCTCGAGCTGATACGGGCGCTGCGAATCACGCGACCCGAGCCGAACGCGGCGAGCTTGGCCGGGGTGCAGGCTGCCGTGCGAGGGGCTCCCCGTGGCGCCTCGCGTCGAATCTGGGCGTGGGCGGCGGCGGCCTCCGTGGTGGTCGCGCTGGGCACGGGTGTGGTTTGGGATCGGTTCCGCGCCGAGCCGGAGCTGATCGCGACGGGGGTCGAAGAAGAGGGAAGCTTCTGGCCGGGTGACGAGGTGTTGATCGCCGGCGCTCCGATCTTCGACGAGCTCACGGATGAACAGCTGGCGGCCTTCTTGGAGGAATGGGACGATGGCGCATCGTAAGTCGATGGTCCGGATCTTCGTGCTGTGCCTGACGGCGACCTTCGGGCTCTGGCCCGCGGACCTGTCGGCGCAGCGGGGACGCGGACAACGGCCGCCCGGGGCGCAGGGACAGCAGGGACCGCAGGGGCAGGCCCGTCGAGCCGAGCTCCAGCGCCAGATCCAGCAGCGTTTCACGACGGCCATGCGGGAGCAGCTCGATCTCGACGACGAAGGTATGAGAGCCGTCGGAGAGGTTTTGGACCGCTTCCAGCGGCGTCGGCGTGAGGTGGCGCGTGAACGCCAGAATGCGCGCACTCGGGTTCGGGTCCTCGGCCGTGAGGAGATCGGTGGGGCCGAGCTCACCGAGGAGTCGGCGCAGGCCGCCCTCGACAACCTCCTTCGTGTGACCGAGGCGGAGTCGCAGCTGTTCGCGGAAGAGCAGGCCGCGCTCCTCGAGATCCTTACGCCGGTTCAGGTGCTCCGGCTTCAACAGCTTCGAGAACAGGTGGCCGAACGCATGCGGGGCGTGCGGGGTGGGCCGGGGCCGCCCGGTGGAGGCCTGGAAGTCTTCCCGTTGGGCTGGGGGTAAGCCCCCCCCCGGTACCGCCTCGGGCCGTTGGAACGTACGTTTCCCGGCATGCGCATCCGAACGCTGTTCTTCGCCTCCTACAAGGAGCTCGTCGGCACGGGCGAGCTGTGGCTCGATCTGCCCGCCGGCTCGACGGTTTCGGACGCCGTGCGCGAGATCCGCGGCAAGGGCAGGGGCTTCGACATCCTGCCCGACGAACCCGCGGTCGCGGTCAACAGGACCTATGCCGCTGCCGCTCACCCGCTCGCCGAGGGTGACGAGCTCGCATTCATCCCGCCGGTGGCCGGGGGCTGACGGTTGATCTTCACCGCCATCACTTCCGATCCGATCGACACCGCAGGCGTGCTCGCGAAGGTGGGTCACGCCGAGGACGGAGCCGTCCTCCTCTTCCTGGGCGTCGTGCGCGACCACAACGACGGGCGGCCGGTGAGCGGCGTGGGCTACGAGGCATACGCGGAAATGGCCGAGGGCGTACTGGCGGAGCTGGCCGCGGAGGCCGCCGAACGACTCACGACCGATCGTATCGCGGTGATCCACCGGGTTGGAGAGCTGGGAATCGGCGAGGCCAGCGTCGCGATCGCGGTCTCGAGCCCGCATCGGGCGGAGGCCTACGAGGCGTCACGCTACGTCATCGAAGAGATCAAGAAGCGGCTTCCCGTCTGGAAGCACGAGCGCTACTCCGACGGCACGACGGATTGGGTCGAGGGGCGCCGCCCCGAGCCGGCGTCGCCCGAGGGAACGAGGGCCTGACCATGCGCGATCAGTTCGGACGCCGCATCGAATACCTGCGCGTCTCGGTCACCGACAAATGCAATCTCCGCTGTGTCTATTGTATGCCGGTCGAGGGGCTGCCCTGGCTCAAGCGCGAGGAGCTTCTGAGCTACGAGGAGATCGCGCGGATCGTGACGACCATGGCCGGCATGGGACTCCGTCGTGTTCGGCTCACCGGTGGCGAACCGCTCGTGCGGAAGGATCTCGCCGACCTGGTACGGATGATCGCCGCGGTCCCCGAGATCGAGGACATCTCGCTCTCGACGAACGCGGTTCTGCTCTCGGAGCTGGGCGAAGAGCTACGCGAGGCCGGCGTGAATCGTCTCAACGTATCGCTCGACTCGCTGCAGCCCGACCGCGTCGACGCAATCGCCCGGCGGCCTGGTTCGTACGACAAGATCATGGCGGGCCTGGAGGCGGCCGAGCGCCTCGGCTTCGCGCCCCTCAAGATGAATGTCGTGCTGCTCGGGGGGCAGAACGACGACGAGATCGAGGCGTTCGCCGAGATGACGCGCGAACGGCCCTGGCACGTGCGCTTCATCGAGATCATGCCGACCGGTGCGAATCTCGATCTCAGCGTGGACAATTTCGTCTCCTGCCAGGAGGCCCTGCGCCGGATCCGTCGGATGGGCGAGCTGGAGCCGGTCGAGGGCCCCACGGGTAACGGGCCCGCCACCTATTTCCGCTTCGCCGGTGCAGTGGGCACGGTCGGCGTCATCACGCCCATGAGCCACAACTTCTGCGATCGCTGCAACCGGATGCGGCTGACGGCGGATGGACAGCTCCGTCCGTGCCTCTTCGGAGAGATCCAGACCAACCTCCGCGACCCGCTCAGGGCCGGATCCGACTTGGTGCCCCTGATCGAAGAAACGCTACGCATCAAGCCCGAAAAACACCTTCTCGTCCAGGGCAGCGCAGAGGGCTCGGGGGGCCTCGTCGCCCTCTCTCAGACGGGGGGGTGAGCGCCCCTCTCGGGGTGGGTTGATCGCCCTTTCGGGCTCGGGTAGCTTCCAACGGTAAGAGCGGTATATGCGCGGCTCGCCCGAGCTCGGACTCTGTCAGCGCCCGCTCCTCAATCCATCCAAAGAGACGGACCATGTCTGCCAATAAGATCACCGTCGTAGGGGCGGGACACGTCGGAGAGACGTGCGCTCAGCGCCTGGCGGAGAAGGAGTTGGCCCGCGAGGTCGTCCTGATCGACATCGTCGAGGGGATCCCGCAGGGCAAGGGGCTGGACCAGTGGGAGAGCGCCCCGATCGAGGGTTTCGACACGCGCATCGTCGGCGCCAACGACTACGAGCCCGCGGCGGGCTCCGACATCTTCGTGGTGACCGCGGGGATCGCCCGGAAACCCGGGATGAGCCGTGACGACCTGCTTCGGACGAACGCCGGAATCGTGGAGTCCGTCTCGAAGGAGATCGCGCGCGTCGCCCCGGACTCGATCATCGTCATGGTCTCGAACCCGCTCGACATCATGGCGTACGTCGCGATGAAGACGACCGGGTTCCCGCGCGAGCGGGTCGTGGGGATGGCCGGGGTGCTCGACACGGCTCGCTACCGCTCCTTCATCGCCCTGGAGCTCGACGTCAGCGTGGAGGACATCCAGGCGCTGGTCCTCGGTGGACACGGCGACACGATGGTCCCGCTCGTGAGCTACACGACGATCAGCGGCGTGCCCCTCACGCAGTTCCTGGACGACGACAGGATCGAGGCCCTGATCGAGCGCACCCGGAAGGGCGGCGGCGAGATCGTCGCGCACCTGAAGACGGGGAGCGCCTACTATGCCCCGTCCTCCGGCGCCGTCCAGATGTGCGAGGCGATCGTCAAGGACAAGAACCGCATTCTGCCCTGTGCCGCCTGGCTGGAGGGTGAGTACGGACACGAGGGGCTCTTCCTCGGGGTCCCGATCAAGCTGGGTGCGGGCGGGATGAAGGAGATCGTCGAGGTCGAGCTCACGGACGCCGAGCGGGACGCTCTTTCGACGAGCGCCGGACACGTGCGTGAGACGATGGACGTGCTGGCCGGCCTCTAGCCTGGCCCATGCATCGCATCGTCCACCTCTACCAGTCCTCCGTCGGCAAGAAGGTGGTCATGGCGGTCACCGGCCTTTTCGCGGTCGGTTGGCTCGTCGGACACATGACCGGCAATCTCAAGGTCTTCCTGGGCAGCGACGCCCAGGGCGTCCACGAGATCGACCACTACGCCGAGTGGCTGAAGGAGATGGGCAGCCCCGTGCTGCCCCACGGCGTGGGTCTGTGGATCGTTCGGATTCTGCTCATCGGCGCGATCGTCCTGCACATGGCCTCGGCCTTCTCGCTCTACCGGCAGAGCAAGGCGGCCCGGCCGGGGCGCTATGCCAAGGAGGAGCCGATCTCGTTTTCCTATGCGTCGCGGACGATGCGTTGGGGGGGCGTGATCATCGTGCTCTACGTGGTCTATCACCTCCTGCACCTCACCGTGGGTAGCGCGCATCCCGACTTCGTGCCGGGCGCGGTCTACGACAACCTGGTGATCGCCTTCCAGAGCCCGCTCGTGGTCGCGGCCTACGCGATCGCCAACGTCGCGCTGGGCCTTCACCTGTACCATGGCATCTGGAGCCTCACGCAGACGCTGGGCCTGAGCCATCCGCGTTACGACCACCTGCGACGTCCCGTCGCCGGGGGGATCTCCGTGGTCCTCGTCGTCGGGTTCCTGTCGGTACCGGTCGCCATTCTGACGGGGTTCGTCTCATGAGACTTCTCGCCAAGGTTCCGGCCGGACCGATCGCGCAGAAGTGGACGCGCCACCGGTTCGACATGAAGCTGGTCAACCCGGCGAACAAGCGGAAATACGACGTCATCGTCGTGGGAACCGGGTTGGCCGGCGCTTCCGCCTCGGCGACGATGGCGGAGCTCGGCTACGAGGTGCACACCTTCACCTTCCACGACTCGCCCCGCCGCGCGCACTCGATCGCGGCCCAGGGCGGCATCAACGCCGCCAAGAACTACCAGAACGACGGCGACAGCGTCTACCGTCTCTTCTACGACACGGTGAAGGGTGGGGACTTCCGCTCGCGGGAGGCGAACGTCTATCGGCTGGCCGAGGTCAGCCTGAACATCATCGACCAGGCGGTGGCTCAGGGCGTGCCCTTCGCACGGGAGTACGGCGGGCTTCTCGCCAACCGCTCTTTCGGGGGCGCCCAGGTTTCGCGGACGTTCTACGCACGGGGTCAGACGGGTCAGCAGCTCCTGCTCGGCGCCTACTCGGCGCTGCAGCGTCAGGTGGCGGCGGGCAAGGTCAAGCTGCACACCCGAAGCGAGATGCTCGACGTCGTGGTCGTGGACGGCGTGGCGCGCGGCATCGTGACGCGGGACCTGGTGAGCGGGAAGATCGAGTCGCACGCAGCCGATGCGGTGGTCCTGGCAACCGGTGGTTATTCGAACGTCTTCTTCCTCTCGACCAACGCGAAGGGCTGCAACGTCACGGCGACGTGGCGCGCCCACAAGAAGGGCGCGGGCTTTGCGAACCCCTGCTTCACGCAGATCCACCCGACCTGTATCCCCCCGTCGGGTGAGTACCAGTCGAAGCTCACGCTCATGAGCGAGTCGCTTCGCAACGACGGCCGCATCTGGGTGCCGGCCGCCGAAGGCGACGCGCGTGCGCCGAAGGACATTCTGGAAGACGAGCGCGACTACTACCTGGAGCGCATCTACCCGAGCTTCGGCAACCTGTCCCCGAGGGACATTTCCTCCCGGCGAGCCAAAGAGCAGGTCGATACCGGGCACGGGGTCGGGCCTCTGAGGAACGGGGTCTACCTGGACTTCGCGGACGCGATCGACCGGCTCGGGGAGCACGTGATCCGGGAGCGCTACGGCAACCTCTTCGAGATGTACGAGAAGATCACCGGAGAGGACCCGTACCGGATGCCGATGCGCATCTACCCGGCCCCGCACTACACGATGGGTGGGCTCTGGGTGGACTACGATCTGATGAGCAACGTGCCCGGGCTCTTCGTGATCGGCGAGGCGAACTTCAGCGATCACGGAGCCAATCGGCTGGGCGCGAGTGCCCTCATGCAGGGGCTCGCAGACGGCTACTTCGTGATCCCACTCACGATCGGCGACTATCTGGCGGGGGTCGCACCCGGCGGAATGGACACCGATCACGCCGCCTTCAGGGATGCCGAGCGGGATACCGCGGAGCGTGGCAAGCAGCTTCTCGAGATCAACGGTTCACGTACGGTCGACTCCTTCCACATGGAGCTCGGCAAGCTCATGTGGAACCACTGTGGAATGGAGCGCAGCGCGGACAGCCTCCGGGTCGCGCTCGAGGAGATTCCGCGCATCCGTGAGGAGTTTTGGCGCGATGTCCGTGTCCTCGGCAGCGGTGACGGCATCAACCAGTCGCTCGAAAAGGCCGGGCGCGTCGCGGATTTCCTCGAGTTCGCCGAGCTGATGTGCCACGACGCGCTGGCGCGGGACGAGTCCTGCGGGGCGCACTACCGCGTGGAGCACACGACGGAGGACGGGGAAGCGAAGCGCGACGACATGAACTTCGCGCACGCCTCGGTCTGGGAGTTCAAGGGCGTCGGGGAGGAGCCTGCGGAGCACCGGGAGGAGCTCGTCTTCCAGAACGTTCCGCTCTCGACCAGGAGCTACAAGTAGTGGACCTGAGGCTTCGCGTGTGGCGCCAGGAGAGCGCGGGGGAGGGCGGTGCCTTCCACACCTACGATGCCCCCGGCATCTCGGAGCACATGTCCTTTCTCGAGATGCTCGATCTCGTGAACGAGCGCCTCATCGAGAAGGGCGAGCGTCCGATCGCCTTCGATCACGACTGCCGCGAGGGGATCTGCGGCTCGTGCGGGATGATGATCAACGGGGTGCCCCACGGGCCGAGGAGCACCACGACCGCATGCCAGCTCCACATGCGTCATTTCCGCCACGGGGACGAGATCTGGATCGAGCCTTGGCGTGCGACGGCATTTCCGGTGCTGCAGGATCTGATCGTCGATCGGTCGGGCTTCGACCGGATCATCGAGGCTGGCGGGTACATCTCGGTACGCACGGGCAGCGCCCCGGATGCGAACGCGATGCCGATCGAGAAGACGGCGGCGGAGGAGGCGATGGACGCCGCCGTGTGCATCGGTTGCGGCGCCTGTGTCGCGGCCTGTCCGAATGCGTCGGCGATGCTTTTCACCTCCGCCAAGGTCGGGCACCTCGGGCTGCTCCCACAGGGCCGGGTCGAGCGGGACAAGCGTGTGCTGGAGATGGTCGCGACCCACGACGCCGAGGGTTTCGGGAATTGCACCAACCACGGGGCCTGTCAGAACGCCTGCCCAAAGGGCATCAGCGTCGAGTATATCGCGCGGCTGAACCGGGATCTGATCCGGGCGTCCTTGCGGAGCCGACCGGCTGAGGTCTAGGCTGGACGCTCACGCCAGGAGCGGCACATGACCAAGTGGGAATACCTCCTGATCGACTCGAAGGACGCCGGATCGCGCGGTTTCCTGAAGGGTGTCGATCGCGAGGACGTCGAGGACTTCCTGAACGATCTCGGTCAGCAGGGCTGGGAGGTCATCGACATCGATTTCGTGCACTCGGTCGAGGGTGCGACGGTAGGGATCAGCTACTTCTTCGGGTTGGCGAAGCGGCCGATCGCGGGTTAGGCCACCTCACCGGGTCGCGGGGAGATCGACGCTCGGCAGCTCGAGCTCCTCGAGGGCCAGCGCACCCTCCACCACGCGATAGGCCCGCTCGGGGAGCACGTCCTCGAAGCGCTGACGCTCCCCGCGCGGCCAGTCGACCTCGATCGTTACGCCACCGCTGCCTCGCCCGAGCCCGATGTGCATCCGAAGGCTGTTCGCCCCGAAGCTGCTCCCGGAGCCGACGGTCCGGTGAATCGTGCGAGCCCCGCCGTCCTCGTCCGTAGCGACTACGCGCACCCGGGCCCCGATCGCCGAGCGGTTCGACTCGGTGCCGTCGAGCTCGAGGGTGATCCACCGGTTGCCGTGCCCGGGATTCAGGAAGAGCACGTTGCGCGCGAGGTCTCCGGCGAAGGCCCCGCCCATGGTCACGTAGAAGTCCTGGTCGCCGTCGTGATCGAGATCCCCGAACGACACGCCGTGACCCTTCTGGAACAGGCCGAAGCCCGCGGCCGTGACCTCCTGAAACACAGAACCTCGGTCGTTGCGGAGCATGCGATTGGGGAGCAGCGCCTGGAAGAACGCGTCCCCGGTGCCGACGTACATGTCGAGCCAGCCGTCGTTGTCGAGGTCTCCGAAGTTGGAGCCCATGGCGAAGAGGATCCTGTCGAGCCCCACTGCGACCGACACGTCCTCGAAGGTGCCGTCCCCGAGATTCCGGTAGAGCCGTGGCAGCTCGGAGGTATGGCTTCGCCCCAGGTACTCGGCCGCGGCGTCCCCGTAGTCGGTGCGGTAGCCGGCCACGAAGAGGTCTTCCTTCCCGTCGTTGTCGTAGTCGAAGAACCACGTCGGGAAGGCGTCCAACGGCTCGACGACGCCCGCTTCGGGGGTCACGTCCGTGAATCGGGGCACGCCTCCGCTCGGGCCGTCGTTCCGCAACAGGACGTTTGGCTGCCCCTTGTTGGCGACATAGAGGTCCATGTCTCCGTCGTTGTCGTAGTCACCCGCCGTGACGCCCTTGGTCGTGCCCACCACCGCCGCGCCCGCCTCGACCGCAACCTCCCGAAAGGTCCCGTCACGGCTGCTCAGGTAGAGCTCGGCGGGATGCGCGCTCTCCGTGTAGGTCTCGTTCCCGACGTAGAGATCGAGCCAGCCGTCCCCGTTCAGGTCGGCCCAGACGGCCGTCTGTGACGGATGGGGCTGGTCGCTCAGGAGCCCGGCGGCCTCGGTGACGTCGATGAAGACGCCGCCGCCCTCGTTGCGCAGGAGCGAGTTGGGCTGCCCCACGACGAGCCACCCGCCACGCGGGACGAAGACATCGATGTCCCCGTCGTTGTCGTAGTCCGCCTGCTGCAGGTTGCCGCCGCCGAACAGGCCGAGCGTCCCCGACGCGGCCGTGTGATCGACGAACCCGCCGGCACCGTCGTTCAGGAAGATCCGGAGCGTGTCGGCCGGTCCCCACGAGGAGGCCATGAGGTCGAGGAGCCCGTCCCCGTCGAAGTCGTCCATCACGGCACCGCCCACGTTGCCGATCACGTCGACGCCCAGCGCACCCGCCACGTTCCGGAACGCTCCGATCTCGTGCTCGACCTCGAAGGCGTCCGGGGGGATGCGCCAGCGCTCGGGTACCCCTTCGGGGTATTGGCCGAGCATCATGTGGGCGAGGTTGAGGAGCCAGCGCGGTCCGAGATCGTCGGGAGCCTCGGCGAGCAGCTGCCCGTAAAGGCGGAGCGCCTCGCGCATCGCCTCGGAGTCGGGCCACGGACTCGTGGGTGAGGGGATCGCGCAGTCGGTCGCGTCGCCCTCGAGGATGCAGCCCTCCTGCTCGGCAAGACGGAAATGCGAGATGGCCAGCAGATCGATTGCACCCCTACGGAACGACTCCGGTGCGCGCTGATCCGGTCGGACGCGCGCCTGGTAGGCGTCGAGGTCTTCCAGCAGCCCCTCGAAACGCGCGATGGCCTCCGCGTGCTCTCCGGCGTAGAGCAGCTGCTCCGCGAGCTGCCGCTGATAGAGGAGCTGCTGATCCGGGGCAGGGGACGGCACCCTGCTGCGCATCGCGGCGACGATCGCCTCGTTGGCGAAGCGGTTCACGGCCGGATCGGTCTCTGCCGAGAGGGGTGCCAGGCGGGCGATCATGGCGGCGGTTCCATCCATGTCGGGGGGAGGGACCGCACTTTCGCAGCCGAGCGCAGCCAACAGGAGCGCACCGGCAATGCCCACGAGACGCCTCATGGCCTCGCGCCCGCCCGCTCGACCGTCACCTCGAGCTGTCCTTCCGTCAGAGGCGTCTCCGTCTCCCGCCCGTCCGGCCAGCGGACCCAAACGGCGCGTGGCGTTCCGGCGAGTCCCAGCACGGTGACGGGGTCGTCCGTGGACCAGTAGCCGGTTCCCAGCCGGATCTCCCTCGCGGGTCCCCGCCTCCCGTCGTAGACGACGCGCACGGTCGCTCCGATCCCCCACGGATTGGCGCGCGTGCCGCGAAGTCGCACCCGCAAGCCCACATCGCCGCCACGGTTGTGCAGGAGGATGGTCTCGGCCGCATTCTGTGCGATCGCGAGGTCGAG
>JBDHII010000138.1:0-3474 GCA_039587515.1 Gemmatimonadota bacterium | reverse complement strand
TAAGCGAGACGGACACCAGCTGGTTGAGATCCGGTCCACTGTCGCCCGTGAGCACCGGGGCCTCGAAACCATTAGAGAGCACGTCGACGCTCGAATTCTGGTCCATGCTCACGCACCGCACCGTGCCGCAGCCGTCGAAGCTGGAGCTCTCGACCTTGCCGGTCGCCCTGCGAAGGAACAGACCGTAGCCCGTGGTGCCGTTGATCCGGCTGCCCGTGACCTCGGCCTGGCTGTCGAAGGCGGTGAACCCGAAGACGCCCCCGTTGAAGTCGACGTTGTCGACGTACGCCGCCGGACTCGGCGACGTGCTCGCCTCCGTGAAGATCGAGCCCCGGGCGCCAGGATCGATCTCGAAGACCGTGTTCTGCACGTACAGCTGGTCCCAAGCCGCGCCCGTCCGGATCGCATAGCTGCGGGTCCGGTCGGTGTGTCGAAGTCGAACGTCACCCCGTCGATCAGTACGCTGCCCGACGCCTGGCTGATCAAGAACGCCTCGCGGCTCGTCACCGTCTGGATGATCGGACTTGCACCCGAGACGGGTCGGATCGTTACCGGCGCATCGAGGACCACGCCTTCCACCGAATGGGCGCCGTCACACAGCTCGACGGTGCCACCGGGGATGGTTTCGTCATAGGCGGCCTGCACCGTGGGGTACGTGCCCCCTGGGCAAGCCTCGGTGAGCGTCAGCACCCCGAACTGGCTGAAGTGTGTGGTCTCACCCGTTACCGTTCCCGTGGACGGATCGACCGTCCCCGGCAGGAGTTCCCACGTTCCGTCGTCCCGCTTCCGGAAGAGCCGAAGCAGGGCCTCGTCCACGGGGTCTCCACTGGGGAGGGGTGGAAGAAGCACCGGGTCGTACTGGATCACGAGCTCCACCGGTTCGGTGAACGTCGTGCCGTCCGGTCCGAAATCATAGACCAACGCGACCGGCTCCTCGCCGGCGGGCGGTGGGACCTCCTCTACAGTGATCTCCTGATCACCTTCGACGGCGCCCGGGGGCACCGACACCGTGACGTCTCCTCCCTCCAACACCACGTCACCGCCTCCCTCGCCGACACTCCCGGTACTGGAGTCCTGGATCCAGATGCGTACGAAGGAACCGGGCTCGTCCGCCAAACGGACGCGTAACGTTGCCTCCTGACCGGAGACCTCGATCTCACGCTCGATCCGCTGGACGTTCTGCGAGAAGTCTTCAGGGAGGAAGATCGAAACTCCGTCCAACTCCACCCAAGCCGAGGAAGCGCGCCACGACCCGTCAACGTTGCCGTTCTCCAAGACCATCCGGAATGGCGGCACCGACCCGGTGGCGAGTTGTACCGGGGTTTCGAAGACGGCCGGCGAGCCCTTGGGCTTCTCATACCTCTCAGGTCCGAACGGCAGGTTCGACGGCGTCGGTGGCTGGACCACCACCACCACAGCCCTCTCGACACTCGGTTCGAGAACGGCGGTGGGACCTGGTCCGTCTCCACAAGCCAAGAGAAAGAACGGGGCAAGCCGCACGGCGGCGTTACGTAGGCGTCGGGATCCCATGGCGCCCTCCTTATTGGCCCAGACGGGCCGGAAGTGGCCCGGCAAATTGCGCCTAACATGTTCGACGGGGCTGACACGGTAGTACGGCGAGCCTGCACGGAGCAAGACCACGTAGCCGGGACGACAAGAAACCGAGCGCAGCCCGCTTGCGTAGGGAGGCCCAGTTCGGTGTAAACCGCCGATCGGGTATCGCTTCTTCGGGATGGGGATGGGTGGCTGTGGATTCCTTTGTGCACGACCTCAAGTACACGGTTCGTAAGCTCCTTCGGGCGCCATTGTTCAGCACGGTCGCCGTGCTCACGCTGGCGGTCGGCATCGGCAGCAACTCGGCGATCTTCAGCGTCGTCAACGGCGTCCTGCTCAAACCGCTCCCGTTCGAGAACCCCGAGCGGCTGGTGGGCATCTGGCACACGGCACCCGGACTCGGCTTCGACGAGGTGAACCAGTCGCCGGCGCTCCACTTCACCTACGTCGCGGACAGTCGGACGTTCGAGTCCGTCGGGATGTGGGACAACGGATCGGTGACGGTCACCGGGCTCGAAGAACCGGAGCAGGTCGAGTCGATGTACGTCACCCATCAGACGATTCCGATGCTGGGCGTCCACCCGGTGATCGGGCGGGCGTTCAGCCCGGAAGAGGATTCTCCGGACGGGCCACAGACCGCGCTGCTCGGTCACGGTTACTGGCGCGAGGCCTTCGGGGGTGACCCGGGGGTGATCGGGAAGACGGTCCTCGTCAACGGGGTCAGTCGTGAGATCATCGGCGTCATGCCCGACGGTTTCCGCTTCCTGCGATACGATCCGGCCCTCTACCTACCCTTCCGGTTCGACGAATCGGAAGTGTTCATGGGCAACTTCAGCTACCAGGCGATCGGCCGACTGCTTCCGGATGCGACGGTCGAGCAGGCCAACGCAGACGTCGAGCGCATGGCCCCGATCGCGGTCGAGAGATATCCGGGTGGCATCAACCTCGGCATGCTCAAGGAGGCGCAGTTCGGTGCCCGGGTCAGACCGTTGAAGGCGGACGTCGTCGGTGACGTGGGTTCGGTGCTCTGGGTCCTGCTCGGGACGGTGGCGATCGTGCTCCTCATCGCCTGTGCCAACGTGGCGAACCTGTTCATCGTTCGCGCCGAGGGTCGCCACCGGGAGATCGCGGTGCGCACGGCCATGGGAGCCGGGCGGAGCAAGATCACGGGGCAGCTGCTCATGGAGAGCCTCGTGCTCGGCGTGGTGGGTGGGATCGCGGGGCTGGCCCTGGCGTTCGGCGGATTGAAGCTGCTCGCCGCGCTGGGCCCGGAGAGCCTTCCGCGGATTCAGGAGATCGGGCTCGATCCCATCGTCCTGGCCTTCACCGCGGGCGTGTCGATGTTGGCCAGCATCCTCTTCGGGCTCCTGCCGGCTTTCCAATACGGAAGAACGAACCTGGCCCAGTCGCTGCGCGAAGGAGGGCGCGGCGGCAGCGAAGGCAAGGAGCGGCATACCGCGCGCAACGTGCTCGTCATGGCGCAGATGGCACTGGCGCTGGTTCTGCTCGCGGGATCGGGGCTGATGATCCGCAGCATGCAGGCGCTGCGGTCCGTCGACCCCGGCTTCGATGACCCGGCGAGCGTGCTGAGCTTCCGGCTCAGGATGTGGGTCGGGTCGCGCTGATGCACAGGGAGATCCTCGATCGTGTCCGTACGATCCCCGGTGTCGCTACGGCCGCCTTCTCGTCGTCGGTGACGATGGACGGGTACGACTCCAACGATGCGGTGAACGTGGAGGAGTTCCCTGTCGAGGGAGACCAGATTCCGCCGATCCGCAGGTTCAAGTACATCGGTGGCGACTATCACGAGACCATGGGGAACCCGGTGCTCGCTGGTCGGAGCATCACGTGGGCCGACGTAGAAGACCGGAGCCCGGTCGCGGTCGTGACCGAGAACTTCGTGGACGAGTACTGGAGCTC
>JBDHII010000067.1:0-13118 GCA_039587515.1 Gemmatimonadota bacterium | reverse complement strand
GAGAGTTCATATCCTCCACACCTCGGCTGAAGATCTGGGCCATGACCGGATCGCCGATGAGGGTCTCATTCCAGTGCCTTATGCCGGCGATCGCGTCGGCGGACGCAGCCCGGCCTAGCGCAGTCGTATTGTGCCGGACCTGCGCCGCGACGTAGATGAGGGACAACACGACCGCGACCGCCCCAAACACCTCTCCGACCGCACCAATCGCCGTCCAGTTCATTCGATCTCCACAGGCTGCGTCCTAACTGACGATTGTGCTGCACGGCCCCGGTCGGGAACCCTGCTCAGCACTGGCATGCCCCGACATGGTGACGCATATCGTGCATACCCATGCAGCTTTGGCGAACCTGCACCTCGCTTGCCCCATCGCGCAAGAAAAGTCACCGCCTTTTGATACCGACGACCTTGCCTTCGACAATGACGCCTGACGTTCAAAGTTGCAGACGTGGGTCGCGAACGCGAGCCGTGATCGTCGTAGTGAGCGCAGCGAACGGAGCCTGCAACTGTGTGTTAGAAGAAGGCGTTTCACAGACGAACGTAGGACCAACCCCACCGCGACCCTGATCTCATGAAGTCAAGGCTGCTCCAGCGAATTTGGAATTCTGTTGCGCGACTACGATGCTCGTCGCGAGCTGCGGACGTGCAAGCCGAGTAGCTCGAGCCACTCAGCTCACCCGCGCCGACAGCAATTCCCTGTTAGGGCTCAGCCCCGGTCGGAGACCAACTAGAAGCTGATCCAGACTCCGCCGTTGAAGGCTCTCCCGTCCAGCGGCGCCCACACATCCGTGATCCAACGACCATCGGCCGTGCGGTTGGGACGCAGGAGAGGGTCGTACCGAGTCTGTCGGGTGTCCAAGATGTTCTCGGCGTTCAGAAACAGGCGCACCGGTCCCACCCGCCGATCAATGAGCAGCCCCAGAACGAAGTGGGGACGGGACGTCGTCCTGAACGGGTCGTCGTCCAGCTCCTGGCGGCCCGTGAAGTATGCCTCGACACCCACCCTGCCCCATCCCTCCTCCTCGTACGCCCCCACCAGTCCAAGCGAGTGCTCGGGCGTGAGTGGGACTTCGCGGCGGCCGAAGCCTCCAGGACGTGGCTCCGTCGATCGGAGAAAGGCGTGAGAACCGATCAACCTCCACGGCCCCTGCCGGAACGCGGCGAAGACCTCGGTGCCCCACGTCTTCACTGAACCCTCACGCGCATTTCGGATGGTCAGTGTGCCGTCGTCGCTACGGATCGTCTGAAGCGGGTCATCGATCGTCGAGGCAAAGCCGCTGAGGTTCACCTCCACAGGGCCGAAGCTGCGGCCGACGTCCACCATCGCACTGCGTGCTCGCTCCTCCACCCAGTCTCCGGGGGCAGTAAGCCTACGCAGCCCCACCGCCTCCACCTCCTCCGTGAATGGGGTCGGCGCGAAGAAGCCTAGCCCCGCCGACACACGCGCGATCCACTCACCGGCCTCACCGAGAATGGAGAGCCTAGGACTGAGAGAGCCCCCAAACCGGCTGTGCTGGTCGTATCGAAGGCTGCCGGCCAGGGCGAGTCCCTCGGCCATCTCCATCTCGTCCTGGACAAACACCGCCGGCACCGTGTAGTCGAACGAGAAGAGGGGGACGTCTGCGTGCTCGTATGCGTCGTGCTGGATCGCCAATCCCACGACCCACAGGTGCCTTCCGTCCTGGCCCGACAGAGCCACCTCCGCGAACCCCGTCCGGTGCTCGTCCTCCTCTCGACTGGGTCCGAAGCGATGGTTGTGGCGCTGGAGCGACGCAGAGGCACGCGCTGAGAGTACCCGCCGTCCCGAAAACACCTTCCGGCCACTGAAGCCTGCATCGACCCGACGCGTATCGAGGGATTCAGCGTAGGGTGTGGCCGCCGGCGTGACCGAACCCGGGATGGTTCCGCCCGAACGGGTCTCGAGCATTCCACCGACGGTCACGACGGCCGAACCGCCCTCCCCATCGTCCCAGAAGAGGCGCGGCCGAACCGACGCACGACGGAATCGCGGGACGTCGGCCCAGCCGTCGGCATTCACGTCCGCATAGTCCTGGCGATGCAGACCAGCAAGCAGCGTATATCCCCAATGCTCTGAGATCCCGTCCGCCAACCACCCCACCGCGTCCGTTCCGTCCAGTGTGCTCTGATTGAGGATGAGCTCCCGGGCTGGATCCGGACGTCGTGAAATGAGATTCACGACACCTCCCAGTGCCGTGGGCCCATACAACGCCGAAGCAGCACCCTTGATGACCTCCACACGCGCCAGGTCCATGGGCGGCACCTGGAGTGGACCCAGTGCGCCGGCCTGTCCCCCATAGAGCGGCATCCCGTCCGTGAGGATCTGCGTGTATCGGCCCCGAAGTCCCTGGATACGGACGCTCGCGCCGCCCAAGGAGGGGGCCGTCGGCTGGACCCGGAGCCCTGCGGTCTCGTTGAGGAGCATCGCGATGTCGCCCGGGGTCATGAGGAGCTTCTCTTCCACCTCCTCTCGCGAGACCGCTTCGATCCTCGTCGGCTCTTCTTCAATCCGACGCTCTGTCCTGCCGGAGGTGACGAAGATCCCTTCCGTCTCCAGCGCCTGGACCTCGAGGGTGATCACCACGGTGGTGTCGCGCACCTCCGCCAGAACGAACCGAACGGTGGCGCTCGCGAAACCGATCCGCTCGGCCGCGATCTCATGCACCCCGACATTCAAGCTCAGCGTTGCCCGGCCCTCCCGGTCGGTTACGCGGACAACGCCGGGAGCCGTCACCCGGACCCCTTCAACGGGCTCACGGGCGCTCTCGACCCTGACGGTCACCGCCGCTACAGAGGTCGTGGTCTGCCCATCCGCGGCCGCGGGGGCGACGGCAAGGGCCAGGATGAGCGCACAGAGCGCCGCTCGGGAGGATTCCATCACAAGCGGGTTCCGCGTCTTGGGCAACAGACGTCTGCACGCGAAGGATCGAGGGCAACCCGATCGGTAACGTGGAGAAGGAGCGACACGTGCTCGTCAGCGTGGCGGCAGAACACGAATCGGCCCCGCCGCTCGCTTCGTACCAGCAGCTAAGAAGTCATGCAAGGTGGTTCGAGGTGTTGGGCGGCGAGAGTTCGGCAGCCTCCGCGATCTCCGACAAGTTCAGTGGGCCATCCGCCAGCGCATACAGGAACCCACGGTATTTGACTTCTAGCCAAGCGGCCTCATTAGTCGCGGACCAACGACTCGGAATTCTGCTGCAGCACCGTATGCGCTGCGACCGCGAGCGTAGCGAGTCGGGCCAGCCAGCACAAATGCTGACAGCAGCAATTCCTTGTTGGACCGCGTCACCGCCCGGATAGCGCAGCCAGTGCCTCCAGCGCTTCCTGAATACCTGCAGCCAGGGGTCCCGCAGCCTGAATCGCTGCGACCTCTTCAATTTGTCGAAGCGCGAGGTAGTTCAACATCACCTGATCCGAGTAGATAGGACGCCGCGCGATTGAGTCTTGGATCGGGAGCCCGATGTCGGCGATCCGCTCGCGGGCACGGTCCTGAAACTCCGCGGCGCGCAGCTCCCGCTCTCTATACTTCCGCAGGAGTTCGACCACCGTCCCGAGCTGGATTCGAAGGTCGGGGTCGGCCAAGGTGCTCCGTGACTGAAGCGACAAGAACGCTTCCAACGCCGGCGTCCGAGGCTCCCATATCTCACGCGCGAGAACGGCGGGTCCGTGCACGCGCTCTGACGTGCCGGCAGCCCAAGCCTCGCGGATGGCCTCGGCGATTGCGCGGTGACGTTCGACGGACTCCGTCAGGCTTGTCGCGTTGACCAACATTTCCTCCTCTACGGCGGCCGCGACGACGTTCGCTTGCTTCGCCTCCTGCCTTCCGTCCCACCACGCATCCACCGCCAGCGCGAGAAGGATACTGAAGATCACGACACCCGCTTCCCGGAGTGTATTCGTGAGGGCGGATGTGGGAGGGCCTGCCATCGGCAACCACCAGGTCAGCGACTCGGTCTAACTAGCGACTGTGCTGTGCCGCAGATTCGGGACTTCGGATATTCGGCGCAACCAAGGTGTTTCGCGACACATCCGTCTAGAAACGGCAGCGCCCCCAAGACACCCGGTCGTTAGAGCCAAGGACGCTCATCGCGCTTTCTTCTAACGTTCCAGGACCTCAGAAGTCGGCCTTCCTCCTCCGGCCCTGACGTCCGCTCCAGATCTAACGCCTAGAGCGCCATCCCGCAGCCTACACGGTCGGGGCCGGTTTGCGTCGAGGGGCACCCCCCGGGCGCTCCGAGCCTGAGGTCCAGTGCTAGAAGAAGGCGCTTCCCCAGATGGGTGCACCACCATTCGCTCGGGGCCCGGTTCATCTCTAGGGAGAGGTCCTCACAGTCCTGCTCATACTCTAGATGACGAACAAGAGTTTACAAAGTAAACGTTCCGGTGCTATCATCCGGTGAAGGTCGCGATGACCGAGGCCCCAGGGAACCTCGAGTGGAGAGATCGAGGCCATGAAGAAGCCGGCCTATCTGGGTGAGTTCGAGCACATGGTCACGCTGGCCGTCCTACGTCTCGGCGACGACGCGTACGGCGTCTCCATTCGCAAGGAGCTCGAGGCCCGCGTCGGGCGCAAGGTCAGCCGCAGCACGGCCTACATCACGCTCGAACGTCTCGCCCGTAAGGGGTACCTAACCCCCCGCATGGCTGACAGGAGCGAGACGCGCAGTGGCAAGCCGAGGCGCTACTTCGCCGTGACCGAGGCCGGCCGGGCGGCGCTGCGCACGTCTGGACAAGCTCTGATGCGACTCTGGGACGGCTACGAGCAGTTGCTGGAGGAAGGATGACGGAGCTCCACGGCGACGGCCCTCCGCGCCTCGCGGAATGGCTCCTGCGCGTTACGGTCCGAGACACGGCGGCGAGCGACGGAATCTTGGGCGATCTCATGGAGGAGCATGAGGCCAACCGAGAAGGAAGCGGGACAGGCACCCGGGCACGCCTTTGGCTCTGGCTCGCGATTCTCGGCCTGTCGGCGCGCTTCCTCTTCCTGCCGCGTGCCGAGGTGCCCCACCGCACATCTCCGTCCGCCGTGGCGTCGAGAAGCCGCTCCAACCCAATCGAGGTCTTCACGCAGAGCCTCCGGCATGCGATGAGAGGCTTCAAGCGCAATCTCGGCTTCACGCTGTCCGTGGTCGCGGTCCTCGGGCTCGGCATTGGCGCGAATACCACGATCTTCGGAGCCGTCGACCGACTCCTGATCAGCCCGCCCCAACATGTCCGCGACGCCGACGACCTCCGTCTCGTCCACATCCGAAGCAGAGAGTCAACCGGTGAGATGAGGGTCAGCCCTGGAATCAGCTGGCCTGGCTATCATGACTTGTTGGCCGTGGGTGGCTTCGACGATGTCGCAGCCTACAGCCGACTGGGATTGGAGGTCACGGTTGGAGAGGGAGACGCCGCCCACAAAGCCACGATGGCCTGGCACTCCACGAACTTCTTCGAGGTCCTCGGTGTCCAGCCGGCGATCGGTCGGTTCTCATCGGACGCAGAGTGGACAGGTCGCGGTGTCTCAATGCCGGTACTCTCCTACGAGTATTGGCAGCGCCGATACGGGGGTGACCCCGAGGTGCTGGGTCGTTCCCTGACATTGGCAAGTATGGGAGGTGACCTCTCAACACACACGATCATTGGAGTCGCGCCACCGGGCTTCACCGGGGTGGAGCTTGCCCCGGTCGACATCTGGTTTACGTCGATCTCGCCCAGAACCGCGGCCGAAGGACCCCTCGCGAGCCGCCGTAGCCGCACGAGTCGCGCGGTGGCACGGCTCGCGCCCGGTGTGACGGATGAAGCGGCCAGCGCCGAGGCAACGGCGAGGCACCTCGCCGGGTACGCCGAAGAGATCGCCCAGAACCGATACGACGAGGACTCCGAGGTGGTTCTCGTCCCGCTCGTCGCCGCACGGGGACCCAACCCGACCGCCGAGGCGCAGGTGTTGCGGTGGGCGGCAGGGGTCTCGTTCGCCGTTCTTCTCATCGCCTGCTTCAACGTGATCAACCTCCTCCTCACCCGTTCGATCGCCAGGCAGCGCGAGACCACGGTGCGCCTCGCGCTCGGAGTCGGTCGGCATCGTCTCGTGTGCGAACGATTGATTGAGAGCACGCTCTTCACTGCGATGGGAGCGGGCGCCGCACTTCTCGTCGCGTGGACAGTCGGCGAGAGCGTGCATCGGTTCCTCCTGCCAGACGTGGCGTTCAGTGGCCTCGACGTCGGTGGCCGCCTCCTGGCCTTCACCCTGCTTCTCACACTGGCCGCAGGGCTCGTGACAGGAATCTTGCCGACGGCGATGAGCGTCAGGGGGAACATCGCAGACGGCCTGAGGCGCGGGGATGGCGCCTCCACGCGGCCTGGGTCGAAGACGCGTACAGCCTTGCTCGTAGGCCAGGCAGCGCTCTCCGTGGTCCTCCTCGTGGGCGCGGGACTCTTCGTGCGAAGCCTTCGCGCGGCTGAACAGCTCGACCTCGGCTTCGACGCTCGCCGGGTAGCCGTGGTTCAGCCGGAATGGAAGAGAGAGGTTTCCGCGTCAGAGCGACAGGAAGCGCTCGATCGGGCGCTGGAGGGTGTCCGACGCCTGCCCGGCGTACACAGCACCGCGCCGGCGTCGTTCATCCCGCTTTTATCAGGGGCCAGGATCCGCCCGCTGGCCATCCCCGGGTCCGACTCGCTTCCTCCCTACCCCGGGGGTGGACCCTGGGTATTCCGTGTCGGATCGGAGTTCTTCGAGGCGATGGGGCTGGCGATCCTTCGGGGCCGCGGCTTCGAGCGGAGCGACGACGCCGAGGGCGCCCGCCCGGTAACGGTGCTCAGTCAGAGCATGGCACGTGCGATCTGGCCGAACGCCGAGGCGGTGGGCTCCTGCCTCCTCGTCGGGAGCTCCGAGGAAGGCGTCCAGTGCACCGAGGTCGTCGGCGTGGTCGAGGACCACCACCTCAGGTATCTCGTCGAGGACGGGCCGCACCTCATGTACTACCTGAACCACACGCACCCCGCGAGGGACGCTTACTCGTTCCTGGGAGATCCTTCCACCCGGTTCGTGGTCGGCACCACCGGGGATCCGCGTGACGTCCTCGATCTGATCCGCGCGGAAACGGCTTCGGCATCCCCCGGCGTCGGCTTCATTAACGTCCAGGTGCTGAGCGACCGCCTGGAACGGCAATTCCGATCCTGGATGCTCGGAGCTGCGCTACTCACCGGGCTCGGCCTCCTCGCCCTGGTGGTGGCCGGCTGGGGGCTCTACAGCGTGCTGGCCTTCGACATGGCGCTACGCCATCGCGAGCTCGGCGTCCGCTCGGCGCTCGGCGCCTCCACTGGAAGCCTCGTCGGCTTGGTGCTCAGGCGAGCACTCGTGCTGACCGCGGGAGGGGTGGTGGCTGGGCTGGCGGCCTCCCTCGCCGCGGCGGGCCTCGTCGAGCCGTTGCTCTTCCGGATCTCGGCAGCGGATCCCGCGACGTATGCGATCGTCACGATCACGCTCCTTTTTGTGAGCGTCGTTACCGGCGTAGTGCCGGCGTTCAGGGCAACCCGCGTCGATCCGAACAAGGCGCTGCAGGTGGAGTGAGGGCCCTCCTTCCTACCGGCTGATCGCACCCAGCGGCACGACCCCTCAATCGAGCTTGCCGGCAATCGTCCGCCACGAGAAAGGCCGTGAGGTCGGCGAGAACCAGCTACGCGCAGATGATCAATGAACAGCTGCGCCGCAGCTTCGGGACTTCTGGAATCGACGCAAGAAGGGTGTTCGCCACCCTTTTTGGAGTAGTCAGTGTTCCCACCCATCCCAGTCTCTACGGCCAATCACGCTTATCGCGCTTCCGTCTAACGTTCAAGTGCCTCCGAACCGGCGTCATCCGATCCGTGATAACACCTGACACCGGTGCTCAATATCCCTCACCTTCGACCGAAGTCCTTTTGGTCGGGCCGGTTGGGCCGAGGGCCGCCTATAGCGGCCCGAGCCGGAGGCACAGTGTTAGCCGCTGCCACGCTCCTGCCCGCCCCCCAACCTACGCTGGCGTCTTCTTCCCTCGCTTGGCCCCGTACCGAGGTATCTGTTTCAGGATGTCCGCCTCTGCCCTCTGCGCATGGTACAGGTCCCAGCGAAGCTGGAGGTTCATCCAGAAATCGCTCGACGTGCCAAAGAACTGCGCCAAGCGTAGAGCCGTGCTGGGCGTGATCCCCCGCCGCCCATTCACGATCTCGTTAACCCTCTGGTAGGGCACGGCAATCGCATTCGCGAGATCGCGCTGGGTAACCCCCATGGGCTCCAGAAACTCCTCCAGCAGCATCTCACCTGGGTGCGTCGGAGTCCGATGTGTGGGCACAAGAACCATCTCAGGTCACCTCAGTGATAGTCGACTACTTCCACGTCCTCTGGACCCGAGTCAGTCCACCGAAAGCAGATCCTGTATTGCTCGTTGATCCGGATGCTGTGTTGGCCCTTACGGTCACCCTTGAGCAATTCAAGGCGATTCCCGGGCGGGATCCGTAAATCATCGAGAAGCCCGGCAGAATCCAGCGCATCCAACTTCTTCGACGCCTGGCGCCTCAGTGCGGTCGGAAGGCTCCTCCGGGCCGCCTTCGAATCACGGCCGTAGAACAGATCCTCGGTTCCGGAATCCTTGAAGCTCCGAATCATATAGCATGATACCCCGGCTATCGTGCTACAGCAAGCATCTTCGGCCAGCTTCAGTGGTGGCGCCTAAGGTTCAAATTATCTGATGCCGCACCGCGACCCACACGGTCACCCGCCAAACAGGGTATTCGCGAGGCCGCGTACACGCCAAGCCGTGCCGTTCAGCTCCCGTGCTTCAGCGGCTTGAGAGCAGCGATCTCCTTTGCATTCTCGGACCTAAGTGCATGCCACAGGTCCCAATCCTGCTGGAGCCCCAGCCAGAAGTCAGCACTCATTCCAGTGACTCGCGCCAAGCGAAGGGCTGTATCCGGCGTTACGCTCCGCTTCCCGTTGATCACCTCGTTCAGCCGGGGAAACGAGACCCCAAGCTGAATGGCAAACGCGGATTGAGTGATTCCCAGCGGCTTGAGGAACTCCTCCAAGAGCATCTCACCGGGATGGGTAGGCGGGCGGTGGGTGGGAAGCCGTCGCTCCACAAGCGGCTCCTTTCCCGAGCCTCTAGTGATAGTCTGTGACTTCGACTTCGTACGCATGGCTTTCCTCCCAACGGAAGCAGACGCGGTATTGCTCATTGATCCGAATGCTATGCTGCCCCTGGCGATCACCTCGGAGCCCCTCCAGTCGGTTCCCAGGTGGGACACTCAACTCCGGCAAGTCCTTCACGCGGTTCAATTGATCCAACTTGCGCCGGACCACCGGCCAAAGCACCTGAGGACAGGCCCGTCGGGCGCGGCGACTGTCGACGCCTAGGAACAGTTCCTCGGTGGCCTTGTCGGCAAATGAGCGTATCATGACCTATATTATAACGCCTCGCGTAATTGCCTGCCACCGAGGTCCATGAGGGAGGCTGTTTCTCGCCGCGGTGCGGTTTCAGATAACGTTCAAAGTTGCCGGCGCGGCTGAGCCGTCAGGCGAAGCCGTGTTCGTCGAAGTGAGCGTAGCGAACGAAGCCGGCAACTGTTTGTTATTGGACGGCGCCACCCCCTGATCGTACCCCGTCGCTGATGCTCCTGAACTTGTACGTCGCTGTGCGCGAGCAGCTAACCTAGCGCGATGCACCCCGTGCGATATCCCGCAGAGCGGCGGCGACATGCGCTCGGCCCTCTGCGTCTTCGGTCTCACGCGACTGCAACTCTCGAGCGAGTTCCTCAAGCTGAAGCAACACTACACTGCGTACCTCAGGAGTGGCTTCTTCGCCGTACCCGAGATCGATGAGCTGCTCAAGTACGACTCTCTGAACAACTCGCCGAAGCCCTGGCTCCGCTGAGCCGACGCGGTCGGACGCTCGCCACGTCTCGTCGACAACGCGCTCCAATACCTCAGCCAGGGACGGGTTCTCTGGATCGCGGGAGTGGAACGCGGCTATGCGCGCCAATCGAGCAGACTCGAGGAGAGGCTCGATGATCATCTCCGAGAGCGCGGTCGCCCACCCCGCCGGATCAAGGAGCCCTCCCGGGGACGAGGTCACGACGATCGGCCCACTGTTGCCGTCCATGTACCGGATGTTTCCACGGCCTACCGTCAACAAACCGGGCGGGCCGACCTGCAAGCCCGGTCGGATAGGCGGGATCATCGCGATCACACGCTCAGGAATCGCCAACTCCGAGGGTGCTAGACCGCTCAGTAGGCGATCAAGGGCGTGGCGCTGGACAGCCGGATCGATCACCCGTGTGGGCGTCTGGCCGTCGCCCCTGGTCGCGTACCCGTACTCCATGCCACCAACCGCCTTCACGACTGAGCTGATGGCGTGCCGGTGATGGAAATACACAGGCATGAGCCGCGCGAGCAGCAGTTGCATCGGCTCGCCGACGTTGATCGCCCTCTCATCGAAGTGCGCGAGCAGGGCCCGACGCACTTCCATCGCCCGCCCGAGTTCGGCAACCCTGTCTTGCTCGACCAGACGACCCGTCGTCAGCGGGTTCGAGCCCACTTCGTAGTCCGTGATGGAGAGCAACCCTGCCCGAAGGCCCTCATCAACGATCTGGCTGAGTTCCTCAGTCGGCGCGTAGGCGTAGCGCATCACCCACCGATCATAGGCTGTTGCTTCGGCGTGGAAGGCCTCGGACAACTCGAGCCGCACCGTGCCATCTCGGGCAGGATAGACCTGTGGCGCTGGGAAACCGATGGCACTGGGGCTGATGTCGTTGTGCTCCAGACCCGCCAAGGCGTGACCCATCTCGTGTGCCACGACATGGCGCCGACGCGCGGCCAGGTACTCCTCGGCTGTTGGATGCGCCTCGCCCAACGCGGGGATCAGCGCGGCGAATCGATTGAGGTTCACCTGGTCGTGATAGGCATCTAGATAGACGACGCTCTTGATGATCTCGCCGGTACGTGGGTCAGACACCCAGGGTGTGTAAGAAGATTCGGCGCCTGGTGCTGGGCTCCAGCGAACGACCACCGGGTAGCGCAGATCCATCGGATCCGCATGCTCCGGCAGATCTTCCAATCGAATGGCATTCTCGAAGCCGGCCTCCCTAAGAGCCTCTCGCCAATAGGCGACGCCATAGGTCAGAGCATCGCGATAGCGAGCCGGAACGGCGGGATCGACCCAGAACACGATCGGGTCGACCGGCTCGCTCGCCGAGGCAAGCGGATCCCTCTTCTCGAGCCGCCACTTGTTAATCCATCGATTCTCATACCCTTCCGTGGGTGATCGGCTGAAGTCGAGCCGTCGAACCGGAAACAAGAACCCGAGCCTCGTGTCGTGCTTTCGAGGGAGGAATCCGGCGGTAGGCAACCTCACAAGGGAGTGGCGTTGACGAACGGACACACTGGAACCGATTGCTGACCACGCTTCACGGCCGTTCGGAGCGCCAGCCAGTTCGAACGTGAGCAGCGCCTCGATTTCGGTGTTGTCCACGATGGCCCGCGAGCTCTCCGGGTGGATTCGGCTACGCTGCCAGTCCAGGCGTGCACTCCCACCCACAGCGGATCCCAGGTTCGTTCCCACATCGACCGCGTCCCGAAGAAAGAAGTCCTTCGCGTCGACCAACACCCGATCTGCTTCTTCCGCGATCACAGGCAGGGCCGCAACGACCGAGGGAGAGAACGCCCACTGCACCGACCGCCCAAGCGGATCATCGGCTCCGGCCGGCAGAAAGGTGCCGTCGCGCTCAATGAGAACGACCTGCGAACCCCGATGCTCAAAGTGGACGAGCGCAGCAGTAGGACGCGCCCAAGGCCAGTGCGACCACCACATTCCGGTATTCAAACCACCCGCGCTCAGCGCGGTGATGTATAGGAACTCCTCGTCGAACCGCTCGATCTCCAAGTAGATCCGGTCGGACGCGGAGTCGATGTAGTAGGGAAGAAACCCCCCGTGCCGCTCGAGTCCTTCTACCAGGTCAGCGAAGTCCGCCTCGGCTGCCTGAGGCTGGACAGTCACTTGGACGGACCCCGCGGCACTTTCGGCGGGAACTCCGAGCATGAAAGCAACCGCAGTCACCATCGTCGGGACCCAGCGAGACCCCACGACTGGAACACCGAGAGGTGCGGCGGCCTCTTCAGGAGCACGGCCACGGTCGACGGCGCTTCCGTTGTCACCATCGGCACGCCCGGGCGAAAGCCTCCCACGGGGTAGACGCAGCACTCGATCACCGCCACCTGGGGGTCAAAACCAGCACCTAAAGAAGATACAGCCCTCGGATCTCACGCAGCCACCACGGGCCGCTGTGCTGTCCGATAACGTTCAAAGTTGCGACGCGGCTGAGCCGTCAGGCGAAGCCGTGTTCGTCGAAGTGAGCGTAGCGAACGAAGCCGGCAACTTGTTGTTATACGCCGGCGCCGGCACATGTGTGCGTCCAGTCACCTTGTACCGCACATTCGTATACTACGGGGCCCACGGTTCGCTGACGTCTCGGTGAAGGAAGCTGGCTCATTCGGCGCGAACTCGCCTCACCGAGCTAGCGTGGGAACTCGATTTGGACGCCGCCTGATCCGCTTCCCGGGTCGGGCACTGGCGTGATCGGACGTCAGCTCCAACGTGAGCCGGGCGCTCGCTCGCCCTCGTCGTTCAGTTCCTCGTGCATCCGCCGACACCCTCAGCCATCGGCACATCAGTCGAGCAGCGCACGCGCGACTACCTCTTTCGAGCCATGGGGCCCGCCGCTGCGTTCCACTAGCTTGATTTGGGTCCCTCGGCGGGACCTTCCGAAGTGGCACCGCGTCATCCAGCGCGGGCGGGCCTGACCGATTGGATCAGAGAGTGACTGAGAAGCTACCATGAAGAGACGGCGTAGGCACAAGGGCTTTCTGACGCCCGTGGAGACGTCGAGTTCCGCCCCCGATCCCGGCGGCGCAAGTCCCGGGACGGGGCAGAACGCCTCTTCGGGCGATCAGGTGGGGTCGGAAGGCCCAGAGCCAAGAGCGTCACCCGGTAGCCGGCTGGCCAGCCGCCTTGCGTCTAAGGGCTTCAACCTCTGGTACATGATGCTGGTGGTGTGGTTGCTCTTTCTGGTGGCTCAGTTCTGGCGCGAAA
>JBDHII010000066.1:0-13287 GCA_039587515.1 Gemmatimonadota bacterium | reverse complement strand
GCCGACCGCTTCTCCATGGGATTCCTGGCCGTCGCCCGCCTCCGCGACGGCGTGACCATCGAGCAGGCACGCGCGGACATGGACGCCGTGGCGGCCGGGCTCGCTGAGGAGTTCCCGGAGACGAACACCGACCGCCGCACGGGCGAAGCCACGGGGATTTCGGTACACGGGGTACACGACGACGCGGTCCTTCAGGCTCGTCGGTTCCTCGTCTTTGCGCTCGCCGCCGGAGCGATGGTCCTGTTGATCGCCTGCGTCAACGTCGGCAATCTCCTGCTGGCCAGGACGACTGCGCGGGAACGTGAGTTCGCCGTGCGGGCGGCCTTGGGGGCCGGGCGCGGACGCGTGGCCCGCCAGCTTCTGGCTGAGAGTGGTGTGCTCGCGGCCATCGGGGGCGTCGCGAGCCTCGCGCTTGTCTATCTGGGGCAGCAATGGCTGCAGGCGTGGGGACCGCATCCCGAGGGGGCGGGAAGGCTCGGCGCCGCCATTCCACTCCTCGACCGACTGAGCGTGGACGCTCGGACGCTGGCCGTCACCTCGGCGGTCTGCATCCTGGTGGTAATCGTCTCCGGCGTGGCCCCTGCCTTGAGGGCGTCGCGCCGAGGCTCACTGGGCTTCGTGGGGTCGGGTACGCTCGCGGCGAGGGCTCGACATGGGCGCTTTCATCGGGATGTACTGGTGGCTGGGGAAGTCGCGCTCGCGCTTGTGCTGCTGCTGGGAGTCGGTCTCCTCGGAACGAGCTTGGCGAGACTCTACGACCTGCCCCTCGGCTTCGAGCCCCGTGACGTCGTCGCGATGAGCGCGGAGCTGCCAAGGGCCGGTTACATGTCCGAGAGCGGGGCGGTGGGGACACCGCGGGCTCGGTGGGCCGTACGCCCGGAGCACCCGGAGCTGGTACGCGACCTCGTCCGGAGGCTGGAGAAGATGCCGGAGGTGGAGGGGGCCTCGGTGATCCACATCCTGCCCTTCCGCAGTCGGCCCGGCGGCCACTCCGGGAACGTACACGTCGAAGGCGCCGTGCCGCAGTCTCGGGCCGTCGACGGCGTCGCGCGAACAGAGGACGCGATGGGGCGCGGGCACAACGCGATGTTGAGAGTGGCTGCGCCCGGCTACTTCGCGGCCATGGACATCCCCGTGCTCGCCGGCCGGGACTTCTCCTGGTCGGACGACGCCGGAGCACCCGCCGTCGCGATCGTCGACGAGGAGCTGGCCGACTGGTATTGGCCTGAAGGGAGCGCTGTCGGAAGACGAATTCAGGCGCGTGTCGGCCAGGAGTGGAGGGCGGTCGAAGTGGTGGGTGTGGTAGGCGCCGTGTGGCAGGACGGCTTCTCTCCAAGCGGGATAGACAGAGAAAGTCCGCCTCGGGGGCCGGAAGGATCGGGTCTCCGTCGCCGTCTCCGCCCTGGATTCCTCTACCTCCCCTATGCCCAGCCCGCATCGGCCTATCGGCCCTTCGATGTGCCCTTCCTCACACGGATCAACTTGGTGGTGCGGCATCGCGGTGCGGAACAACGCGTGGCGGCGGTCATGGCCGAGGCCCTCCGTGATCTGGACCCCGTCGTGCCCATCGTGCGGCTCGAGAGCATGGAAGCCTCCGTCGCGCGCAGCGCGGGGGACCGCCGCTTCCAGCTGTTGGTGCTCGGCGGTTTTTCCGCCGTCGCTCTCGTGCTGGCGCTCATCGGCGTCTACGGTGTGATGACCTTCCACGTGAACCGGCGCGTGCACGAAATCGGCGTTCGTATGGCACTCGGGGCGAGGGCCGCGGGAGTGGTTCGTGAGGTCGTCGGCGATGGGATCCGAGTCGCGCTGCTCGGCTCGCTCTTGGGCGTCGCTGGTGCCATGGCGGGCACGCGACTGCTGTCCAGATGGCTCTTCGGGGTCGCTCCGACTGAGCCCAGCGTCTTCGTGGGCTTGGGGATCTCGATGGTGATCGTGGCCGTGCTCGCCTCCTGGATTCCCGCACGGAGTGCGGCACGGGTGGATCCCATGGCCTGTCTCAGATCGGAGTAGGGGAAGCCTCCGACAACTCGCGTGTGATTCCTGCGATCGTGGCGCGCCTATTCAGTCCGCATGGCTTCGACCGGGTCCGCAACGGTGCGTTGCGTTGACGGCACTCTTGTTGGTTGCTGGCAACATGATCGTGGACGTCTGCCGCGCCGAATCTAGGTACTGGTGGGGTGCAAATCTTGCAGCCGCATCACTCAGATACCCTCCCGCCGTGATCGGACATCTAGCCATCCAGGAGGGTCTGTTCCAATGCTCCGTTTGGTCCTCACGAGTCTCACCGTCGGCGCTCTCTTTTCGCCTCAGGTGGTAGACGCTCAAATCTGGAGCCAGAGTCCAGCCGGCTCGGCTGGAATTGATATCACCGGAGGAAACTGGTGGGCGGACAGTTTCGTTCTGAGTGATCCCACGACCGTATTCCTCTTTCGGGTATGGACGCACCTGCCTGAGGAGCAACCACGGGAAACGACCTGGCCCGGTTCGTTGTCCCTTGCGCTCTACTCCGATTTGTCTGGAGAGCCTGGAACCGCGATTTCCGGCCCGTGGACGACGCCCACGACTGCTGTGGAAGACCAGGGGGCGTTCAACCTCTTCCGACACGATTTCGCCGTGTCCGTGCCGCTGAGTGCCGCTACTTATTGGCTGGTCATGCAAAACCCGACGTCGCTGGAGCCCCACTTTTGGGCGGTGAATGGCTTCGAGGGTGGTCAGGCCATTCACCGGCCACCGGGTGAGACGGATTGGTATGCAGCAGAGACTCAATACCGGCGAAGCCTCGCCTTTGAGGTCTACGGCGAAACGAGCGTTGTCCCCGAGCCCTCAACCTGGGTACTCCTGGCCACCGGCCTAGTCGGAATCGGCATCGTAGCCAGGCGACGCAAAGACGAGGACGAGGTCTAGCACAGCCACACTTGCCGCCTTATCCCGCCTCCTTACTTCCACCCACCTCAGCTTAGGCACACATGGACGCTCGCAAGAGGATCTCGAAGTGGATCGTGGCAGGCGTCTACCTGTTTCTGATCTCGCTCGTCCTGTGGCCACTGATCGATCTGCTGACCAACGTCTGGCCCCCGCAGTTGGGCACGCTGCAATGGCGCTACGGATTCATGGGGCTGATGGCGGCCTTCCTCAACACGCCCATCCTGGCCCTGATCCTTGCCATGGCCTTCGCCTTCGTGATGCAGCACCGCAGGGTACTGCGAGCCATCGCAATCCTTGAGTTGCTTGGAGCCCTGGCGCTGCTACTGGTGATACTGACGTTTGCGCTGGACGTGGTTCAGATGCGAGGCACGATGCAGCCCGAGCAACTGGGCGCGTTCCAGGCTGGTGCGCTTATCGCCGAGTTGAAGCACCTCGTGGCGTTCGCGGTGCTCTCACTCCTGGGCGTGGGCACCTGGAAGAGCAGCGGCCATAGGCGCACCGACGGCAAGAAGGATGAGGCGGTTGGTGTCGTGATCGGGAGTGGGTGACCTCAATCATTCTCTCGACGCCCGTCAAACCGTCAGGAGATCCTCACGCGATACGAAGCGTGGAAGGTGAAGAAGAGCGTATAGAGGTCATCGTAAGGACTTGCTGCAGCCGCGGACGCTGTTCGGTAGCGCCGGCGCCGGGCAACGCGTCTGATTTGACGACCTGACGGGTGCGGCGGCAGATTCGCGCTGCGGCCGAAGCGGTACTGGTGAGCCTGCCTGTGGACGCGAGCTAACAAGGAAACGGTGCTGGCAGGACACGCTGCTGGCCCTCGCTTAACCGTCGCTGTTAGTCGCGGCCTCGGCGGCCCTCCTCATCCGGGCCACGAAAGCAGGCGGATACGTGGGCTCGTACTCATCAAGCCATTCTCTCGCACCGGGGTATAGGAAGACCTTGTGTTCGAGCCACCAGTCCATGGTGCCCATGTCTTCCTCGCTCATGAGACCCGCCTGAATCAGCCAACTCGTCATCTCCAACTGATTGAGCATGTTGGCCAACAGTTGATCAAAAAGCAGCCGTTCTTCGGGACCAAGGCTGTCCCGGTCCGAGAGGCCTCTCAAAGCCAGCCCGCCGGGAGCGCAGAAGAACTGGCCAGAGTGGTGGGTGAACCCGTTGAACACGCCCTGGAAGGCCGAAACCTGCTCCACCTGCCGCGTCATCTTCAGTTGACGTGCCAAGTAGATCAGCGAACCGACCACCGCTGCGGCTCCGAATAACTCGGCTAATGCGCCGGTGGCTTCCCAGTTCATTGGCTTCCATGCAGACTGGCAGTGCGCGCCTCAGAATCGGCACCATAACTCCACCCTCCGCGTGGCGCATCCGAGGAGTAGCTACTCGGAACCCTTCTCCATCCGGCTGGCAGGAGGGCAGTTTCATTCTCGCGTTCTCACGGCCTGCCCCGTATCTTACCCACATGTTCTGCCTTCCTCGCCCTTCGATCGAGTTCCAGAAGGACCGTTACGAGGAAGGCGGCACATTCTCGGGACATCGAATCGTAAGAGCTCATTGGGTCGCGTTCCTCTCGGTGACCCTGTTGGGCTTGATGACGTCCGAGGGCGTTTGCGGGCAGGATGCCGGCGAGCTGCAGATCTTCTTCCTCTCCGGAAGCTCGGACACTCCGGCGTTCACGAGCTATAGCGGGATCGGGATTTCGAGCGCCTTTTCGATACCGGGCTTCCTGCGGATCCGCTGGGTGTTCGACATCGAGAGCACCTCCGCCATGAGAGAGGGTTGGGTGTGTGCCAAGAACCTCAGCGCCTGCGAGGTGGAGCCGGGAATCCTGGACGAAACCCGTCGTGACAACGTCGCCCTGACCCTCCAGGCAGTGCTGCCCTTGGGCGATCGAATAAGACTGTCCGCCGCCACCGGGCCGCTCTACAGCAACCTTCACTGGGAGTCGACGAGTGAGTCGCAACGAAGGGGAGACGTGCCGCCCCCTTCCTGTTACTACAACGAGTGGGTCGAGGGGAACATTTGCCGCCCAGGACTGGAAAGGGGTCCCCTCAACGAGCACCAGAAACGATTCAGGCTCGGGGTCGTTTTGAGTGGTGACGTCCGACTCCAACCGCTGAGTTCTTTGCCTCTCGTGATCGCGGGCGGGTGGGACCGAAAAGTGTTCAAGATGGAGGGATGCACCACGAAGCCACGGACGTACGCCCCTTTTTGTGGCTGGGCGCATTCGAACGAATGGCGAGTGGGCGTCGGATACCTGTTCTGAACGGAGAGGCTGGCAGGCATCTTGAGCTTGGACGTCGCTGGCTACCGTCGATTGACGACGGAGTCCTCGTCTGGCAGCCCGTGCTTGATCACCGACTTTTTCGGTGAGCTGTGTGAGCCGGTAGGGGGCTGTTGAAGCTCCGGGGATACAGGTCCCCACCGTCGAGCACGAGGCTCCCGAAACCGACAGATCCCTCCCCCCGGGGTGCTTCGGGGAGAGGGACCGCCGCGGGATTGGCCGGCGCAATGCCTACGCGCCAGCTCCCATCAGCCAGACCTCCGCTCGCCAGCTGCCCTTTCTGAAGCTGACCCACTCCCCTCCCGGATGGACCCGCAGGCCCGGCCCGGCGAAGGAAGCATCCATGAGCACCTCCGCCTCGCCTCCATCCATGGGGACTCGCACGAGGCTCCTGCGGGTGCAGTCGCGATCCTCTTCGTCACACCGGACGACCATGGAGCCGAAATGGCTGACCAGGACCAGGAGGGCGTTCGAGTCGGGCATCCAAGCGATATTCCGTGGGGCCCCTCCCTTGAAGACCTGCCGAGCCGGTCCCCCGGCCAGCGGCACGACCCAGACCTCTTCATCTCCCTCGTAGGAGCCACGGGTGAAGGCCAGGAGCCGGCCGTCGGGAGAGACCGCTTGTGTGATGACGAAGAGGTCCTGCAAGTCGGTGGCGATCTCTCGGGGTTCTGCGGATGGATTCCCGACATCGTATGCCAGCAGCCGATCCCGATCGGTACCGCTCCTGGCGATGATGAAGGTCGTTCCGTCGGGTGACATGGTGGCCGGCGACAGCTGATCGGAGGCGGCCCTGCCCAGTTGCCCATCCGCGCCGGTGAGGGCCGTGGTGAGACGTCCTGACTCCAGTGAGATCCGGAAGAGCGCCTGCCCCACCTCCTGCTGGGTACCCAACAGGAACAAACCACTCCCGTCGGGTGCCCACCAGATTCCCTCGATGGCCTGGAGATCGAGAGGGACCTTCCGGGCCTCCCCTCCCTCGACAGCTCGGATCACCAGCTCCGGGCCTCCCCCTGCGGGTGTTCTGGCATAGGCCAGCCACTGGCCGTCCCGGGACCACGTGCCCGAGCCACTCTCTCCTAGGGCCGGATCTTCCACAGCCGCACCGGGGGAAAGGACGCGGCCGGCTTCCAGGTCGACAGCGGCGGTATGCACCTGGGGCTGCTCTATCGTGGTCAGGTAGGCGTACCCTCGGGTGGTCTGGCCCAGCGTGGCGGCTCGCCACAACCCGGAACGAACCCGCTCGGCCTCACCTGTGGGCGTCACGTCCCCCCGCACGGCCATGCGGAAGACGCCCGAGGACAGGCCGTCCTGGCTCTGGAACAGCAGCGTGCGTCCGCCCGACTCCCATCCCAGGACCTGATCGTCACCGGGCCGACCGACGACGACGCTGGGAGGGCCGCCGCTGAGGGGAATCGCGAAGACGTCTACGCCATGTCCGTCCCCGCCGGGCGCCGAATAGACAAGGTGACTACCGCTGGGGCTGAAGCGGGCGAATCGAAGGCGCGAGCCGTCGGGGACGGTCGTAAGCTCCGCCAGCTCTCCGGATGCCAGGTCGAGGACGGCCAGCCGGGCCGTACCGCCCTCACCGCGGAATCCCAGTACCAGCCGATCGCCCTCGGGGCTCCAAGCTGCGGGAGCCATGTTCATCCAGTACCCGCTCCTGCAGGGAAGGACGGTCTGTGGCTGGTCGGATCCCGACCGATCCACGATCCGGATCTCCATGTAGAGGACGCCCGAGTCTTCTCCCGGATTCTTCTGTGCTTCGACGCAGGCGGGGGAGTTCCATGCGTAGGCGATCCGGGCTCCGTCCGGCGAGAACTTTCCGTTTCCACCGAAGTCGTTCGACTCTTCCCAGGTGCCCTTGTCGGTAACTCTGTGGATCTCGTCGGTGGCCAGATCCTGCAGCGCCATATCCCCGGTACTCCAGTCGATGACCGTCACGTGTCGACCCTCGGGGGAGATGTCCCAGGGCCAGGTGGTGACCGTGCCGAGGCGGCGGGTCTCATACGCTCCCTGGATCGGCTCCTCGACCGTGTCGAGCTCCGGGGAGCTGGTCGGTGTCTCCCAGGTGAAGCCGGCTGCGGTGGCCAGGACTCCGATTCCCGCGAGCGTCAGGATGATGGGCAGGCGGTACATGATCGGTCCTCCTTGGTGAGCCATTCCCCGGGCGATCGGCCGAAGAAGAACTCCGGGATCGCCCGCAACGCACTGCCCATTGCGGTACAGAGTCCGGGCCAGCCGGGGTGCGAAGCCGGCAAAGCCATGTCCGATAAGATCTTACGCATCACGAGAGCCACGAGCACGGACCGAATCGTGCAACGAACCGTGGCACTTCCGGGGGCCGTCGTTACACGCCCTCCGCCGTCCACCGAGGCAGGGTGATCCGAGCGATGGCACCGCCATCGGGGTGGTTCTCCAGCACCACCGTTCCACCATGGGAGGAAGCGATGCGCCGGGCGATCGTGAGACCGAGGCCGGTTCCCTCCTTCCGGGTCGTCACGAGGGGCTCGAAGATTCGGTCCTCCTCTCCCTCCGGGATCCCTGGCCCCGAATCGCGGATCAAGACCGCGATCTCTTCTCCCAGGGCCTGTGCGGAGACGGACGCCACCCCGCCCGAGTCCAGCGCCTGGGCCGCATTCCTCAGGAGGTTGAGGAAGAGCTGCTCCAGGGCTCCCTCGTCTGCGCTGACGGGGAGGGGGTCGACCATCTCCGGGAGTTGAAGCACCGCGTCGGCTGTCGCGAACTCGGGCCCGGCGGCATCGGCTGCGGCCAGCAGTGGCTTTCTGAGGTCGCAGATGCCCGGCGGACGGGCTCGGCGAATCCCCGAAAGCGCTTTGGAGACCGTGTCGTCCAGCCGCTCCACCTCCCGGAGGGCTCGCTCGTGGGGCGATCTCAGCGGCGAGTCCTGCGGGAGTCCCTCCTCCACCCGCTCCATGTCGATGCGAATGGCCGTCAGCGGGTTCCGTACTTCGTGGGCCAAGGTGGCGGCAAAGTCCCCCATGGCGGCCAGCGATTCCCGATCCGCGAGCTCCTTCAGGGTCCGACGCAGGCTCTCGGTCATCGTGTTGAAGGCCCTGGCTGCCCGCCCCACCTCGTCGTCACGGGCCACGGCGATGCTGCGGCCCAGGTCTCCCGCAGCCACCGACTCTGCGGCCGAGGCGAGCTCCGCCATGGATCGAGTCAGGCGGCGCGTGATCAGCGCCGCCAGGAGCAGTCCTGCGGCCGCGACGGTGAGAAGGGCTCCCGCCGCGCGTCCCGAGGCCTCCTCGAAGGGCCGGGTGAAGGGTGAGAGCGGTGCGGCCACCGCCACGGTCATCGGAGGCTCGGGGAGCTCCATGCGTCGCGACACCCACTCGTCTCCGGCCCAAGTGAAGCGGTCCTCCGCCAGAAGCGGACGATCGAAGGCCCTGGGCAGAAGGGAGAGCCCGGATTGCGCATCGAAGAGACCCACGACTCCCCCGGGGGGAAGAAGTGGAGCCTCCGGAAGTATGGCGCGGGGCTCGATATGGGCTCTCATGGACCCCAGCAGGGTCCCTTCCAGGCGATCGTAGACCCGGAGGTCCACCGGGATCGTAGGGCCTGCTTCCATCGGGGGAAGATCCGGCAACCGGAGCGACGGGACGGACACCGCTTCACCGTCCCTGTCTGTGAAACGCAGCGCCACCAGCCCCTGCACGGAAGGGAACTCGGGATCGGTGGCGCCAGAACCTGCCCGAACCGGATTGGCACCCATCGCCTGCTGGACGGCCTGACCGTCCGCGAGGTCCAAGAGACCGGTGCGGGTGGAAACCCATCGGGAGACGATCATCGGAATCGTCTCTTCCAGTCCCGATTGGACCCGCGAAAGAATGAGGGATTCGCTGGTGCGGGTGGCAGCCCGATTGAGACCCAGCGCCACCAGGAGGGGAGGGACGGTTCCAAGGACGAGGACGATCAGCAGGATCCTGGACCGGAAGGAGAGTGAGAGCCCGGGCTTCGCACCTCCGTCCCTAGGCATCGGTCCCCTTCCGGGCCCGCAGCCGAGCCACCAGCTCGTCCAGATCGTGCTTCTCCACCAGTCGATCCAGCCTGGGCCTCGAGATTCCCAGGAGCTCCGCCGCCATCTTCTTGTTGCCTCCAGAGGTTTCCAGGGCACGGGTTACGTGGACGCCCTCGGCGGAGTCCAGGGTATCCAGCGGCGCCGCCGCCTCCTCGCGGCCCAAGTCCAGATGCTCCGGGCGGATCACCTCTCCTCCGGCAAGAATGGCCCCTCGGGTCAGGCAGTTCTCCAGCTCTCGGACATTCCCGGGCCACTCGTGCGTCATCAGCACTCGGAGAGCCTCCGCAGAGAGCACCCGTGCCGGCCTCTCGGTGCTCTGCGCGGCTTTCTGAAGGAGGTGCTCGGCCAGGGACGGTAGGTCCTCCATCCGCTCCCTCAAGGGCGGGATCCGGATTTCCACCACGCGAAGCCGATAGTACAGGTCCTCGCGGAACTCCCCCGACCGGACCAGTGCTTCGAGGTCCCGGTGGGTGGCCGCGATGACCCGGGCCTGGGTGGTCTGGGGCCGTTCCGCCCCCACGGGGTAGAACTCGTGCTCCTGGAGGACCCGCAGGAGCTTCGCCTGGAATTCCAGCGGCGTATCCCCGATCTCGTCGAGGAAGATGGTGCCGCGGCCCGCCAGCTCGAACCGACCCTTTCGGTCGGATGTGGCCCCGGTGAAGGAGCCCTTCCGGTGGCCGAACAGCTCCGATTCCAGCAGGGTGGCCGGGAGGGCCGTGCAGTTCACGGCCACGAAGGGCTCGGAGTGCCAGGGCGAAGCGTCGTGGACCCAACGGGCGAGGAGCTCCTTGCCCGTTCCGCTCTCGCCGCGAATCACGACGTTGGTTCGGCTCCCCGCGACGCGGCCCACCATCTTGTAGATCTCGATCATCCGGGGATCGCGGCCCACCACCGTCACGCCGGCGGGGGTCGCGGCGGGTTCGACGTCTACCGGCCCCCCCGAGGCGCGACCCCGGGCTTGTCGATCCTCGAGCACTCGCTGAAGGACCCTGCGGAGCTGCTGCAGCCGGAGTGGCTTCACCAGGAAATCCGCCGCACCCTCCTTCATGGCCTCCACGATGGTGGGAAGGTCCTCATAGGCCGTCATGAGGAGGACGTCCAGCTCCGGTGCGCGGGAGCGAAGCACTCCCAGCAAATCCAACCCACTCATCCCCGGCATGCGCACGTCCGAAAGCACGATCTCGGGGCGTGCTTCGGCGATGATGGCGAGTGCCGCCTCTCCGCTGTCGGCTACGTGGACGCCCCACCCTTCGCTTTCGAGGACTTCGGACAGCGACTCCCGAATACGGGGGTCGTCGTCTACGATGAGGATGGTATCGCTCATGGGCGGTCACCTTCGGGAAGCAAGAGACCCCGTCCGACTCCGACACCCCTGTTCCCGCAGTGGCTTGCCGGCGAGGACGCCGCCGTATCCGAAGATGGGTGCGGTGCCATGTGCAGAGCAACGTCGAGGGGCGCTTTACGGGGGTACGCCCGCAGGTGGGACGGAGAGGACTGCTCCGCGGTGACCGATTCGTCTCGTCCGGTAGCTCAGCCTCCCAACGTCCGACCGAGGCGCTCGAGCGCGTCCTCCAGATGGATCCGGGTCATGCGGTCGCTTACGCCCCTCGAGAGAGCCGCCTCGATCTCTCCCCTCAGAAGCCCGAGTTGCTCCCGGATCAGCGGGCGGATGTCGGACTGGGCGATGTGCAGGTCGGCGTTCAGTGGTGGATCGTCGTTGTTGCCCACCCGGAGGTTCCCCGAGCCCGGTGGACTCCAGTGGTCCGACTCGGCCTCGTGCAGGAGGTAGTGCGCCTGCTGGAGGTACGCGCGCTGCTGGTTGCGGCGGTAGGTGTCGATCGCTCCACCTGTGTCGAGCTCGCGCCAGACGATCTCGCGCGCGTCGTCCAGCATCTCGGTCGGCGTATACGTCTCGTCGCCCAGGAACGCCTCGTGCTCGATCATGCGGGCGATGCGCGCGTGGTTGAGCAGGCGCTGGACGGCCAGCTCCTGGTAGGCCCGGATTCTCTCCACGGCGCCCGCGTGCTCCAGTCGGCGTAGCACGTCGATGTCCAACGCCCATCCGGGTGTCTGGAGCACGTGCTCGTCGATGAAGGCCATCGCCTTCCGTTGGTACTCGGGCTCGATGGGCGTGTAGACCCAGCCCTCCTCCCCGTACCGCTTGTGGTGCGTCCAGGAGCCACCGACGGCGGCGGCGGCGTGCTCGGCGTACCGGTTCCACTGCGTCAGCGCCTGGAGGTAGTTGGTCTCCAGCTCGTAGTAGTCCTCCCCCTCGTCGAGCACCCAGTCCATGAGGTTCTCGACCATGGTGCGCAGATTCGCCATCCCGAGCGCGGCGGCCTCGACCGGGTCTGCGCTGATGCCCTCGGTCATGCGGTGCGGATCCCATTCGACGTCCATTCCGAACTGGGCGGACGCGAAGCGGAACCACGGCTTGTCCGCGCGCTCGACGATCCACTCGTTCAGGGTCTCGGACTCGTCTTCCGGGGTCTCGGCGCCGATGATCGGGCGGTACCCCCAGCGGATCGCCCACGCGTCCCAGACGCCCATGCGGCGCTCGGGCGGAACGTGGTCCCCCGGCTGTGCGGCGTAGTTGAAGCGCGTGCGGCCCACCGATGAGCCCGAGTGCCCCATGCGTCGCACGAAGTCGGGGTTCCGGATCGAATCGACAGGGAAGACGAAGTTCGCCTTCTGATTGTGGGGGAGGCCGACCGAGTGCGCCGTCTCGTGGGAAGTCACGTACCGGATCGCCTCCCCCATGAGGTCCTCGGGGAGATCGTCGTCCCGGTACCGCGGATCGTCCGCCGCGGTCGCGACCTGGGACAGGAGCTGCCAGCGCATCCGCTCGGCGACACCCTGGTACAGGTTGGTGTGCGCCCGGATGACCTCGCCCGACCGGGGGTCGACGACGTCTCCACCCGAGTTCGCCGAGCGTACGGGTGATGCCACGAAGCGGAGGACCGAATTCCGGGCGTCGAGCAGGCTGAACTCCGGGTCCTCCTCTTCCGTGGGCGCTCGCCGCACTTCGATCGCATTCCGGAAGCCGGCCTCTTCGAAGCCCTCGTTCCACTCGAGGATTCCCGCCTCCACGTAGGGGACCCACTCCTCTGGCGTCGCGGGATCGATGTACCAGACCCACTTGTTCACCGGCTCCACCAGCTCGCCGCGCAGGAACGCCGCCGTGTCGGACGGCTCCAGCCGGAAGCGGCGCGCGTACCGTTCGGGCCGCACGCCGTCGAAGTCCCGTGAGTAGTTCGTGACCTGCTGCGAGATGAAGCCCACGCGCTCGTCCCAGAGGCGCGGCATCATCGGCTCTTCCGGCAGGAGCACCATCGAGTGGTTCACCTCGAAGGAGAGCGCACCGCCCCGGCCCGCCGAAGGTGGCTCCGACGCGTCGTACGTCTGCACCACGCGCACCTCGACGTTGATGGGAAAGCTCTTCGACCACTCGAGCCAGCTCCGGTCTCGGTCGTACCGTCGCACGCCCATGCGCCGTCGCTGACTTCCGGGAAGGGAGAAGGTCGGCGTGTCGGTCATGTACAGATCGGTCACGTCGATGACGACCGTGCCCTGCCCCTCGGCCTCGATGTCGAAGGCATCGAGGATGGGCGCGAAGCTCTGGTTCCGGACCGCGATCGAGACGTTGTCCTCGGGATCCGCGGTCGCCGCGTGCGTCAGCGCTCGGAGGTAGACGCGGTCGTCCCGCCGTTCCCAGGTCACCACGATGTTGGACGATCATCTGCCGTCCCAGCAAGTCGGTCGGGATCTCGAACAGGAGCCGGTCATCCACGCGGTGCACGTCGAAGAGGCCTTCGTCGGTCACGGCGGACGAGGGGACGACGTCGGTGTACGACTGCTCCTGGGCCGTCGCCGGACGAGTCGTGGGGACCAGCGCGATTGCTGCGAGGATCGCCGTGAGGGCGTGGCGGCGCATGAGACATCTCCGGAGCCGGGTACGTGTGGACCGCCAGCTTTGCGCCTGAGCGGGCCTTCGGCAAGCGGGACGGGCCCGTTCGGGGTCGCCCCGCCCCCGCGA
>JBDHII010000137.1:0-3925 GCA_039587515.1 Gemmatimonadota bacterium | reverse complement strand
AGCCTTGACGCGAACCCTCGGGCCCCGTCGTATGACTCCCGGGCCTCAAGTCGTCCAAACGACTGTCTGACATGGAACTGATCCTCGAATACTTCGGTCCCCCGGCGCTTCGGGAGCCCGGGTCCGACGAACCGCTGCCGCTGACGCCGATGGGGCTGGCTCTGCTGGCCTACCTCGGGGTGGAGCAGCCGGTGTATCGAGCCGATCTCGCCGCGCTGCTGTGGCCCGATGCCGACAGCGCGCACGCGCGGCAGTCACTGCGTCAGCTGATGTCCTCGCTTCGGGCCGCGGTGGGCGAGGACCTCTTCGAGGGTCGGGATCCGGTGAGGCTCTCCGGGCGGATCCGTTCGGAGTGGCGGGACTTCGAGCGCGGGATCGAAGAGAACGACGACGAACGCCTGGAGCCGATCATGCGGGGCCCGTTCCTGTCGGGCCTCTACATCGAACGCGCCCCGGCGTTGAGTGACTGGCAAGACCTCATGACCGAGCGGGTTCGTGTCAGGTACGGCGCCCACCTCGCGGAGCTGCACGAGCGCGCTTTGCTCACCGGCAGCCAGGCCGATCTCGAGGCCATCGGCGGTCGCGCGAGGCTTCTGGGCCTGGAGTCGAAGCTTCTCCACATCAGCGGATCGCCCGTCGAGCATTGGGATTGGGCCGGCGGCCGAGTCGGAGCGGAAGCGCTGAAGTCGGTCGTATACAGGGCCCGCAAGGGGATGCCGCACATGGCGGTCCCCTGCCTGGCGAGCGACGCGGCGTCGGTCGCGCAGATCGTCGACGAGGTGGCCGCCGGGCTTCCCGAGGCGACGCGGCCGCGAGTCGTGTGGTGCACCAACACCGAGGTCGAGCGTGCTCCGCTGGGTGCTGCCGTCGCTCTGTTCCGCGCGCTCCTGGACTTGCCGGGCGCGGCCGGAGCCTATCCCGCGTCCCACGATCTTCTGAGTCGGCTCGAGTCCGGGGCCGACAGCGTCGCCGAGCGCGGTCGCCTGGCCGGGCGGCTCCGCGACGCCCTTTGGGACGTGCTCGATGCGGTGCTGGAAGAGGCTCCTCTGATCCTCGTGCTCCGGCCGGAGTTCTGGAGCCCCTCGTCCACTCAGCTGCTGGCGGGGGCCGTCAGCGCGTGTGACCTGGATGCCGGCCTCAGCGTCTTCATTTGCGGCGAGACGACCGAGGAGTTCGCCCGGCCGCAGGTCGCTTCGCTTCTCTCGGTCTTCGAGGAACGCTCCCCGGTCGTGCTCCACGACATCGAGCCCGGGGTGCCGGCCCTGCGGGTTGCCGGGACCGACGGGGCGCTGCCCCGGTCGTCCTTCTCCTGGAGGCGACGGTCGCGAATCGCGGTGCTCGGGCTGGCCCTCGCGGCAACGGCCGTGGCGGTCGCTGCGGCGGCGTCGGTCATCCGCTTCGACCCGGCCGAGGCCCTCGGCGACACGGAGGTCCTGATCTGCTCGAACCGTGCCGGCGGCGTCTTCCAGCTGTACCGGCTCCAACCCGTCTCGCGGGTGGTGGAGCGCGTGTCGCCTCTGGAGCTGGCTCCGGCGTCATGCCGTCAAAGCCGGCCGGCGTGGAATACGTCCGGCTTCGTGGTGGTCTTGCTCAGCGACCGGCGCACGCTGGTGAAGATCGACCTGACGGGGGATCCACGTGCGGAGGGACCGGAGCTGGCTCGGATGACACTGCCCGAGCGGTTCGATGCCGAAGGCGCGGAGGTGTCCTGGGAAGCGGCCGTGCCGTTGTCCGACGGGCGCGTGCTCGTCGCGCCCGCTACCGGCCAGACCCGGGGGCTCCCGGCGGTCGTAGTCGACCCGGTGACCTGGGCGGCCGAGCCGCTCCAATTTCAGCTTCCGGGGACGTTCGCGTGGTTCCAAGACGAGCGCGACGGGCGCGCGGCGATCCAGATGCGACTGGACCAGAGCACGCATGCCCTCTTCGACCTCGACCTGGAGACGGGAACGGCGGTGCGGGTGCCCCCGGACTCGGTCAGCACGAGCGAAGGGGTATACGTGGATTCGGGACGGATGATGTATCAGGTCGGCCCGCTCTTCGACGACGAGGACGGGAGCCTGGAGATCTGGCTCGCCGATCTGGAGGCGGACACCCGGACGCGCCTCACGGAGAACGACTACAACGAGGTGTCCCCGCGGGTCAGCGCCGACGGCCAATGGGCGTGCTGGAGGTCGGAGGAATACGGGCACTGGTCCTCGGACATCGTGGTCATGGATCTCACGACCCTCGAGTCGCGGCCTATCGAGCGGAGCGTGGAACGCTTCGAGACCTGCCGGTGGAGTCCCGTCCCTGGGGTCTTGCTCTTCCACCGGTTCGAGGACGCGCCGAGCATCGGCAGCCAGATCGGGATCATGATCGCCCACGCGGAGCGCGGCCGGCCGCGCGAGTTGGTGCCCCCCACCGGATCCAACCTCCTGTACGGTTTCTACCGGCTGCCGTAAGGCGCGAGCGCCGAGGATCGCCTCAGGCAGGCGGCCCCCGCTCCCGCGCTCGCTCTGATCCGTCTCGGCTTGCCCCGTGAATCCCCGGTAATAAGAATCACGCCCCCGACACTTCCCGAGGCGGCGTGGCGATGCATCGAATACGAGCCGACGGTCTGCTCATCGTGGTCCTCATGGGGCCGGGAGCCGTGTTCGCTTCGGCCCTGGCCTTGTGGGAGAACGAGGGCCGATTCGACTACTACAGGGCAGCACAGGAGACCACGGTCGTCGCCACGCCGCAGGACGCGGCTCCCGATGAGCCGGTCTCGCTGACCGGCGCTCTCGACACGACGATTCCAATCATGGGTGAGTACGTCGGTCGGTTCACGGGCTATCTCGTCGTCCGTACCAGGTTGACGAGATGGAGGTCTCGGTTGAGCGGATCCACCTCGTGGACCTCTTCGCATCGATCCCTGTGGACCGACTCCCGCTGTCGGACTCCGGGACGAGGCTCGGCCTCGAGCGCTCGTCCGGGCACCTCTACCTGAGACAGAGTCCGAACGCCAGCTCGGCCGGCGACGAGCGGCTGTCGTACACAGGCGTGAAGGCGGAGCCGCAGGCGACCTACTTCGGTGTGATCGAAGAGGGTGTCGGCGTCGGGAAGCAGTTCGAGCTCCGCGAGAGTTTCATCTCGGCGCTGATCCAGAACGATGGGATCTTGCATCACCTGGTGAATGGCGACCGGGACGAGGCTCTGGCCACGGTCAGGCTGGATTTCGTCTTCACGAAGTGGCTGGTTCGCGTCGTGGGGACCTTGGGGATGATCGTCGGCTTCGGGCTCCTGTTCAGGCGCTTCGCCAGCCTGCTCTACCGGTTCCGCTCCTTACGGGGCCTGGTCCGGGTGGGCGTGTTCGCGCTGGGCCTGGCCGTGGGTCTACCGCTGGCACTGGCCGTCATGGCGTCGAGCATGGTGATCCACTCCCCGCTGGCTGCGGCGGTGCCCATGGCGCTGGCCGTCGGGGGTGTGGCGTACGCCCTCCGGCGCACGCGACGCACCGGTGCGCTCGCCGAGGCGAAGCTCGAGGAGCGCCTGGCTGAACGTCGGACATCAGAGCGTTCTGAAGGAGGGCCGGGGGAAATCGATTCCGTAGCCGCGATCGAAGACACCTTCTCCACCCTCGCTGCGCTCGCCCTCGTCGAGGGGGGGCTGGACCCGAAGGAGCAGAAGTTCCTCACGAAATGGGGGAGGAGGAAGGGGATTGAAGAGGTCCGGATGGCTGAACTGCTGTCCGATGCGCAGGAGGGTGCGCCAGAGGCCACGAGCCGGGAAAACCTCGAGCTGCTCGTGTACATGGCGCTGGTCGATGGCGTGCTCTCTGCTCGAGAATCGTCGGTGCTCGAGGGGCTCGGGAAGAAGCTCGGCATCTCGCCCGCAGAGCTGATGGACATCGTGACCGACCTCGAGTCCGCGCCGAGCCCGATGACGTGAGGTGGAGGTAGGATTC
>JBDHII010000065.1:0-14589 GCA_039587515.1 Gemmatimonadota bacterium | reverse complement strand
CTCCGGGCTCGCTCCAGCCCTCGGCGCGGTCGAATGCACGGATCAGCACGAGCAACCGGTGGGTGGCGGCGTGCAGGTGGGCGCTCAGACGCGCGATCTCGTCGGCGAGGTCGGTGACGGCGGGCTGGATCATGATGGGCGGGCTCCAGGGGGAGAAAGTGATTCAAAGTGTTGTCATACCTAAAGATAAGCGGGACTCAGGCGGCCTCCCCGAAGCCTTCAGGAGCCACGAGAAGCGGGCCCGAGGACCCTGAAGGGTCGTGCGGAGCACGGCGAGGAACACGGCGCCATGGGAAGTCCGTAGCGGCACGTCCGCCTCCGGTCCGGGATCCACTCCACTCCGCGCTCCGAAATCCGTCAAGGGGGAAATGGGACGCCGTGATGCGTGGACGGGACCCGTGAAAGCGGACGGGACCCGTGAAAGCGGACGAGACCCGTGAGAGCGGACGGGACCCGTGAGAGCGGACGAGACGCCGTGATTGGGGCTGGGACCCGTCAGCGCATGGACGTTTCCGAGGAAGCGGCGGTGACCGCGCGCGGTGGGATCACCGATGCCGGCGCCGAGGTCGGGGCCGGAGCCGGCGCAGGCCAGACCTCGAAAGCCACCTGTCGCTTGCGCCAGAGACCCTTCAGGCCGGATTTCCGTGACCGATCCGCTCGACCGCCTGAAGAAGGCCCTGGAAGACCGCTACCGCATCGTAGAGCCGATCGGCGAGGGCGGGATGGCCACGGTCTACGTGGCCGAGGACCTGAAGCACGACCGAAAGGTGGCGCTCAAGGTTCTGAAGCCCGAGCTGGCGGCGGTCATCGGAGGCGAGCGCTTCGTGGCCGAGATCAAGACCACGGCGAATCTGCAGCACCCGCACATCCTCCCGCTCTTCGACTCGGGTGAGGCCGACAGCTTCCTCTACTACGCGCCAGCTCGCCGTGGACGAGGCGCTCCACATCACCAAGGCTGTCGCCAGCGCGCTCCACTACGCGCACGAGCACGACATCGTGCACCGCGACATCAAGCCCGAGAACATTCTCATCCACGCCGGTCAGCCGGTCGTGGCGGACTTCGGGATCGCGCTGGCGATCAGCGCCGCCGGGGGCGGCCGCATGACGGAGACGGGGCTCAGCCTCGGCACGCCCCACTACATGAGCCCGGAGCAGGCCACGGCCGACCGCGATCTCACCGCACGGTCGGACGTGTACAGCCTGGCGTGTGTGCTCTACGAGATGCTCAGCGGCGATCCCCCGCACACCGGTCCGACCGCCCAGGCGATTCTGATGCGGATCCTCACCGAGGACCCGCGCCCCGTCACGGACATCCGCCGCTCGGTGCCGCCGCACGTGCGTGCGGTGCTCACCAAGGCGCTCGAGAAGCTCCCGGCCGACCGATTCGAGAGCGCCGAGGAGCTGAGCCGTGCCCTGGCCGACGAGTCCTTCCGCTATACGTCGGTCCGCACGGGAGACACGGCGCCGATCCGCGGGGTCGAGGCGCCGCACGAGGCCGACGCGGCCCGAGCCGGGTGGCTCGCGGACGCCCGCTCCAAGCTGGCGGTCGCCGCGATCGTGCTCCTGGCCGCGTGGGGCCTCTTCGGCTCCGGCGGCGGGAGCGGTCCGGTCGGCGCCACCGACGCAGCGAGCGTGCTTCCCGCGCACCGCTACCAGATCGACGAGCCGTTCCAGATGAACAACGGGGTCGCCGTCGGCTCGAACGGCGCGGTGGCGTTCGTCGCGAGAACGGAGGGTGCGGTCGGAATCCGGGTCCGCCTCCCCGGGCAGACGGAGTCCAGGGCGCTGGAGGGCACGACGCAAAGCCTCTTCCCGACGTTCTCGCCCGACGGAAGCTGGATCGCGTTCACGCACTTCGAGCGGGGGGCATCCGAGCTGCGAAAGATCCCGACCGCCGGAGGACCGGTCGTACCGCTCTACACCTCCAACGACGGCTTTCCTCCGGCCAATCCTCACTGGGGTCGCGACGGGACGATCGTCTTCACGGACGACGAGCCGGAAGCGGGCATCTATCGGATTCCCGACGTCGGGGGCGATGCCGAGCTCCTCCTCGCACACGGTGGCGCGTTCAGTCCTCACGCCCTGCCCAACGGCGCCGGCATCCTCTTCACGGACCTTACGGATCCAGAGGACCCGGTCATCATGCTCCTCGACCCCGCGACCGGCGAGAGCACCGTCGTGGAGCAAGGGGGCTCCGGTGCGGTCTGGATCGAGACGGGACACGTCGTCTTCAGCCGTCCCAGCAACGCGCTTTTCGCCGGACCCTTCGACCTGGCGACCGGCCAGTTCTCGTCTCCGCCCGCTCCCGTCCTCGACTCGGTCCGGTACGCCCGCGGCCGAGGCGCCCCCTTCGCGGTGTCGTCGGCCGGCGCGATCGCCTACGTCTCGGGGGTCCTGGTCACGGCCGGAGGCTCGGGCCAAAGACCGGTGCTCGTCGGCCTGGACGGCGACACGCAGGTCCTGCCGATGGAGCCGACGAACCACCCGGACGGGGGCTTCTCACCCGACGGCCGCTGGCTGGCCTACACCCGCGGCAGCGACATCCGGCTCTATGACCTGGTCGTCGGAAACCACCCCGTGCTCGTGACCGACAACACCGAAGCACACGACCCGCGGTTCTCACCGGATGGCACGACAGTCGTCATCGGCGCGGCCCGGGAGGGCTCTGACGGAGTCGACCTCTACCAGGTGCCCGTCGAGGGCGGAGAGCCCGAGCTCCTACTGAGCATGCCGGGAGATCTCTATCCCCGCTCGTGGACCCAGTCGGGACTCCTGACCTTCGAGGTCGATCCCTCGGAGACGGGCAACCGCTACGACATCTGGATCCTCGACGTGAACAGCGGTGAAGCCCGTCCCTACCTGCAGGCCGACTGGGACGAGCGCACCGGTCGGGTCTCGCCGGACGGCCGTTGGGCTGCGTACGGCTCGCGGGAGACCGGACAGGATCGGGTCTACGTGCGGTCCTTCCCGGAGCCCGGGCCGCGGATCGACATCTCGACGGACCGTGCCCTCGAGCCGTTCTGGTCCCCCGACGGACGCACGATCTACTACCGGACCCCCGGAGGGCTCGTCGCGGCCGAGGTCGATCCCGAGGGAGATTTCGAAGTCCTGCGGCGCACCATCGTGATCCCGGAACTCTCAGGACAACTCCGGGCCATCCACCCCGACGGGGAACGATTCTTGGCCTTCGCGTTCGGCTCGGCGGAGAACACCGCCACCACCACGCCCCCCCGCCTCATGGTCGTCGCCAACTGGTTCAGCGAGCTGCAGGAGCGGCTGGGCGGCAACGAGCCGTAGAGCCCTACGGCTTGAACGCCACCTTCACCGCCTGACTCCGGCGGTGCCGCGCCGCGGCGTCGAGCGCGTCCTTGTACTGGCTCAGCGGGAAGACGTGGGTGACCAGGTCGCCGACCGTCACATCCGTCTCCGCCATCAGCTCGTTGACGACCTCGAAGGTGTGCTTGCGCTCTCCCTGCCAGTCCTCGAGCGCGTAGCCGACCGACCCGTGCACGCGCAGCTCCCGCGCCCACAGGAACGTCAGGTCGAGCTTTTTGAGCTCGCCCACACACCCGATCATCACCATGCGGGCCCGCGGCGCCGCATACCGAAGCGCCTGGCTCAAGGAGCCCGCGTTGCCCACGCAGTCGTAGATGAGCGGGAAGCCGCCTCCGGCGTACACCTCGTCCCCGACGACCGGCATGTAGGCCGACGCACCGGTCTCCACCAGCGCCTGGCGCGCCTCGTCCCCCGGCTCGACCACGTCGGTCGCACCCATCTTCATGGCAAGCTCCCGCTCGTGATCGCGCTTGGCCTGGGCGATGATCTCACCCCGGAAGCCACTGGCGCGCAACGACCAGATCGTGGCCAGCGCGATCGTCCCGCTTCCGATCACGAAGACGGGCTCGTCCGGATGCGGCGGGGTCTGCAGCACGGCGTGCATCGCGATCGCGAAGGGCTCCATGAGCACACCGGCGTTGTCGTGGATCCGGTCGTCCACGACGAAGACCTGCGACCGATGTACGATGACGGTCTCACCCCAGCCCCCGGGCAGATCCGCATGGTAGCCCACGGTCAGACCGGGCCGGAGCCCGTGGCCGCCCACCTGCACGGGGCTCTCGTCCCCCGCCCTCTCGCAGGTACAGTGGAAGCCGCTGGAGCACGACCCGCAGCCCTCCTCGTAGCCCCGGGTCGTGCAGGAGATCATCGGATCGATCGTCACGCGCTGCCCCGGATCGATGCCCCGCACGGACGAACCGACCTCCTTCACACGGCCCAGCACCTCGTGGCCGAGCACAGCCGGAAACGAACCGAAGGGCTCCATGGCGGGGCTGGCCGAGTAGGTGAGGTTGCCGATGTCGGTCCCGCAGATCCCGCCGAGCAGCACCTCGAGCTTCACCCACTCCGGCCCGGGCAGCTCCGGCTCGGGCAGGTCCCTGAGCTTCAGGCCGCTGATCGCCCCGTAGAATGCGGCGTTCGAGACGCGACCGATCGACTTGGCGATCAGGAAGCGAGGGATCGAGACGTCGAAGGTGATGCCCTTCATGTGGCGCTCCAAAGCGCTGGTGTGCTGCGCTATGATTGACTGGCCAAGATAACGACTGGAGGGGCTCGAGATGATACGCACGGCGGTGATCGAGGGAACGAGGACGCCCTTCGCCAGATCGGGCACGGACCTGAAGGACCTGTCCGCGATCGAGCTGGGAGCGATCGCCGTCCGCGAGCTGGTCTCTCGGTCCGGGGTCCGCGGGGAGGACGTCGATCACCTCGTCTACGGGACCGTGGTGCACGACCCCCACGCCGGGAACATCGCCCGAGAGGTCGGCCTGGCGACCCTGCCCCGCAGCGTCCCGGCCTTCACGGTGTCCCGTGCATGTGCCTCCGCGAACCAGGCCATCACCGACGGGGTGAACCTGATCGAGCGCGGGTACGCGGACACCGTGATCGCGGGAGGCGCGGAGTCCCTCTCCCACATCCCGATCCTCATCAGCGAGGGGCTCTCCGAAAAGCTGGTGGACGCCTCCAAGGCCAAGACGCTCGGCACGCGGGTCAAGACGCTCGCCCGGGTGCGGCCCAAGGACCTTGTCCCGCAGTTCCCCCAGATCGCCGAGCCGACCACGGGCGAGACGATGGGACAGTCGGCCGAGCGCATGGCCAAGGAGAACGGGATCCCGCGCGACGAGCAGGACCGCTGGACCCTGCGTTCGCACCAGCTCGCGGCGGCCGGGACCGACGACGGGCCTCTGAAGGAGGAGATCTCGCCGCTCTATCTCCCACCGAAGTACGAGAGGGTCATCGAGACCGACAACGGGATCCGTCGAGACTCGACGCTGGAGGCCCTGGCCAAGCTCCGCCCGGTCTTCGACCGCAAGCACGGCAGCGTGACGGCCGGGAACGCCTCCCCGCTCACCGACGGCGCCTCGGCGGTGCTGCTGATGTCCGACGAGAAGGCGAAGGCGGAAGGGTTCGAGCCGATGGCCTACGTGAAGAGCTACGCCTTCAGCGGGCTCGACCCCCGAGGGCAGCTTCTGCAGGGCCCCGCGTACGCCGCCCCGCTCGCGCTGGATCGGGCGGGCCTCTCCATGAAGGACATCGGCCTCCTGGAGATGCACGAGGCCTTCGCCGCGCAGGTGCTCTCGAATCTGCAGGCGCTGGACTCGAAGACCTTCGCCCGGGAGAAATTGGGACGCGCCGAAGCCGTAGGTATTCCGGACGAGGACGTCATCAACGTGATGGGTGGATCGATCGCGATCGGCCACCCCTTCGGTGCGACGGGCGGGCGGCTGACGACGACGCTCGCGCGCGAGATGCGGCGGAGGGACGTCCAGTTCGGACTGATTACCGTGTGCGCCGCGGGGGCGTTGGGGTTCGCAATGGTGTTGGAGCGCGCGTGAAGACTTTTCCAGGCCGACTCGTTCGGCTCGCCTTCTCGATCGTGGCGATCGGGGCTGCCGGTCCCGCCGCCGGTCAGGTCTCCACCCGGGAGACCCAGGTCCCGATCCATCCGGAGCGGGACGTGGTCGAGATCGACGCCGAGCTTCGGGAGCGGCTCGGTCTCTTCGGCAACATCCGGGGCTTCCGCTTCGCACGACTCTTCACCCGGGCCGACGGCGGATACGTCCTGGAGATCACCTTCTCCGAGAACGGCACGCTCGCGCGTGAGCGGCGGACGCTCGACAACCTGGGTGTCGGGGATCTGCGGGCGGTGATCGAGGGTGCGCTCTCCACCACGGGCGCAGCCGTCGACCAGTCCGGCCGCACGGGGCTCGTCCTGTCACACGGACTCCTGGGCCTGGGCTTCTATGGATGGGCGATCCCGAACGCGACCGACATGACCGGCTTCCGCGGTCCCTTCGCCACGTACATGCTCACCTCGGGTCTGAGCTTCGTGGTCCCCCACCTCCTCACGCGCTCCAGCGAGGTCACCTTCGCACATCGGGAAGCCGCGTTCTGGGGCGGCAGCCGGGGTATTCCGGCAGGACTCCTCCTCGGAGGGGTCCTCGGCGACGGGGCGAGTGACGACAATCGGAACAGGATCAAACTGGGGACCGCCGTCGGCACGAGCCTGCTGGGCTCGGTGCTCGGATACAACGCGGTCGATCGGCTGGACCTGGACCGCGATCAGATCGAGACCGTCGGCGTGATCGGGGACTTCGGCCTCGCCGGCGGCTTCACCATGGCGTATGCCGCAGGCCTGTACGATCCCGAGCAGACCTTCATCGACGGGATTCCGGTCTACGACGACTTCGAGGAGACCTGGCAGGGCAACGCATTCGCCCTCGCGGTCACGGGGGGATCGGTCGCGACGGCGCTGTGGCGCGCTCGGGCGGGGGACTACTCCGGAGGGGACGCGCACCTCTTGCGGGCCTCCGGTCTGCTCGGCGCCCAGATCGGGCTCCCCTTCGGCAGCGCCATCGACGACAACAGCGACAAGGCCCTCGCGTGGAGCGGGCTCGTCGGAGCTACCCTCGGTACCCTCGCCGCCGATCGGCTTCTGACCCCGGGCAGGGACTTCAGTCGATCCGAAGGGCTGCTCATCACGGCCGGCCAGATCGCGGGAGGACTGCTCGCCGCGGGCATCACCGTCTTGGCCGACGAGGAGCCGGACCGGACCGTCATCCTCGGCACGATCGCGGCCGGGTCCGCCCTCGGATACGGGATCCTTTACGGCACCTATGCGGGCCGTGCGAAAGAGCGCCGGGAGCTGAGCGGCGGTCTCGACGTCCAGTTCAGCCTTTCGGGATTGCTCCTGCCGCTCCTGAACGAGGGAAGGCGCGAAGGCCCACCGACCTCCGCGCCCATCCTGACGATCCGCTTCTGATCGGCTGCCGCCGGGTCAATCCGCGGCTCGCGTCGCCTCCATCACTTCGTCGAGGTCCGGCATGAAGCCCGGATGCTCGCCCTCCCAGGCATAGGTGATCGTGCCGTCCCGGTCGATCACGAACACGGCCCGCTTCACGACGCCCTTCATTCCGCGAAGCTCCTCGTGGAGGGCGTCGTACTCGCGCGAGACTTCCTTGTTGTAGTCGGACAGGATCGGGAAGCGAGCATCCGTCTCCTCCGCGAACCGCTGATTCACCAAAGCGGTGTCGCTGCTGATCGCGATCACCTCGGCGTCCAGGCCCTGCCACGCGTCGTAGTTCTCCGCGACCGCGCACATCTCCTCGGTACACACAGGTGAGAAGGCAGCTGGGAAGAAGAGGAGCACGACCTTGCGCTCACCTCGGTAGTCGGAAAGGCGCAGAGGAGCTTCGTCTGGCTTCAGAGTGAGGGCAAAATCCGGGGCTTTGCTCCCAACGCTCAATCCCATCGGGATCTCCTGTCTTCTTGTCCAACCTTCCCGGTGGGTCTCCGGGATCGTCTTCGCGGGCCCGGTACCGAGGGTACGGACCGAGGTTCCCGAATGTGCGCAGCCGGCTCGGCTCAACCCCGCTCGAGCTGACGGTCGAGCTCTTCTCTGCTCGCCCTCCGCATCCGTCCCTGCTCGAAGTACTGCCGATCCTCGTCGGTTTCCAGGATCAGCGGACGCACGGGCTTGGGGTGTCCCTCTGGATCGATCGCCACGAACGTGACGTAGCAGTCGTTCGTGTGCCGCTTGGCGCCGGTCATCGGGTTCTCGGCCTCCACGCTGACCCAGACCTCCATGGAGGTACGGCCCACGTACGTGACCCTGGCGCTGCAGGTGACCAACTCCCCCGCGTAGATGGGCTCCTTGAACTCGACCCGGTTGAAGGAGACGGTCACGGAGGGGCCTCGGGCATGTCGCATCGCGGCCAGCCCACCGGCCTTGTCCACCATGGAGAGGATGACGCCACCGAAAACGTTGCCCCAGTTGTTCACGTGGCGGGGCATCATCAGCTCGGTGATCTCGGCAGTCGAGGGATGACAGGGCTCGAGCGTTTCTTCGCTCACGACTCCTCGGCGGGTTGAAGTCTCATGGCCGTCTCGATGCGTTCCTTGAGTCGGAGGGGCGTGCTGCACCCAAGATACAGCTGCACGCCGTCGCGCAGGTGCAGCACGACCGCCTGATCGCCGCCGACGGTCCAGGCCCGCTTCTTTCCGAAGCCGCGGATGCCCCAACCGCCGAACTCACGCAGCGGGTTGTAGGTGGTGGCGCGCACGTCCTTGATGTGCCCGAAGGGGATCCGTTTCCGAATCGGTCCACTCCCGAAATGGGCCACGACCTCGTCTTCGGCCACGCCGACCGTGAGCCGACCGAAGAGCCACTGGAACACGAACGGAAGAGCAGCGAGAATCGCCGCCGTAGCGAGGTAGGTCGGGCCTTCGCCCGTCACCAGCCCGAGCATGCCGTCCCGGCCGATGATCCGCAGAAGCTTGCCCCCCACACCCATCAGGGACGCCAGGCAAGCTCCCCAGATGATCAGCCATATCCAGGCAGCGGGCCGCGTGACTTCTCTGTATCCGAACTCGTCAGAACGTGCCACTCGAGAACCTCCTCGGCGTGCTTTCAAAAGGTAGAGCGGTGCGTCTTCGACATCTACGGCCCTGGTTGCACGGATCTTCTACGTCCGCGAGAATCCCGGGCCCTCAGCCTTCCAGGAGACCGATGAGCGCAGCAGCCCAGCAGCGGAGCTACCGGCCGATTCAGCGAGCGGGCCTCGTAGGCGGTCTGGTCGTGTTCGTGCTGGTGCTGGTCCTGCCCGCACCCGAGGCTCTGGGTGACACGGCCTGGCGCACCGCGGCGGTCGCGAGCCTCATGGCGATCTGGTGGCTGACCGAAGCCATCCCGATTCCGGCGACGGCGCTGCTGCCTCTCGTGCTCTTCCCCGCCCTCGGCATTCTGAGCATGGCCGACGCTGCGGCGCCCTACGCCCAGGATCTGATCTTTCTCTTCATGGGCGGCTTCATGATCGCCGCAGCCATGGAGCGTTGGGGCCTGCACAAGCGGATCGCGCTCAACGTCATGGCCGCGACGGGCTCGTCCCCGAGTCGCCTCATTCTGGGCTTCATGCTCGCCACGGCCTTCCTCTCGATGTGGATCTCGAACACGGCCACCACCGCGATGCTGCTCCCCGTGGGCGTGGCGGTCGCGGAGACGCTTCGGCCGGCAGACCAGGAAGGACCGTTCAACTTCGGGATCGCCCTCATGCTGGGCATCGCCTACGCGGCCTCGATCGGGGGCGTGTCCACGCTGATCGGGACACCACCGAACGCCATCTACGCGGCGGCGGCGGCGGACCTCGCGGGGGTCGAGGTGGGCTTCGGACAGTGGATGCTGGTCGGCCTGCCCCTGACCATCGTCCTTCTCCCGATCACTTGGCTCATGCTGACGCGCGTGCTCTACCGCCCAGGCAAGCTCGGGGGCGACGCGGCAGAAGTGATTCGCACGGAGAAGGAGGCGCTGGGCACGGCGAACCGCGGTGAGTGGATCGTGGGCGTCGTCTTCGCGGCCACCGCCGCCGCATGGATCTTCCGGGCACCGAAGGAGCTCGGTGCATTCACGTTGCCCGGCATCCAGTCGGTGATGCCCCAGGTCGGTGACGCGACCATCGCCATGGCTGCCGCGATGGCGCTGTTCCTCCTCCCCGTCGACTGGAGCCGCGGGGTCTTTGCGCTCGACTGGCCGAATGCCCGGCGAATCCCCTGGGGCGTCCTCGTTCTTTTCGGCGGAGGGCTCTCGTTGGCCCGTGCGATGGATCGTTCGGGTCTGGCGAGCTGGATCGGGGGCGGCGTGGCCGGACTCGAGACCGTGCCGACCGTCGTGGTTCTGGGTGCGGTGGCGCTCCTGTTCGTCTTCCTCACCGAGGTCACCTCGAACGCCGCCACGGCGACCATGGCGATGCCGATCATGGCGGGCGTGGCCGTTCAGCTCGGCATTCCGCCCATCGCCCTCATGACGACCGCGGGACTCGCTTGCTCGATGGCCTTCATGCTCCCTGTGGCGACGCCGCCCAACGCCATCGTCTTCGGATCCAACTATCTGACGATTCCGCAGATGAGCCGAGCGGGCATCTTTCTGAACTTCATCGCCATTGCTGTGATCACGACCGCGGCTACTTTTCTCGTGCCCGCCGTTTTGATCCGGTAGCCCTCCCTACCGGGCCCTTTATACCGACAAGACGAACGTATGTGGGATGAATACCGGCGATTTCTGACGAAGCCGCCGCTCGAGGTCGTGACGTGGCAGGACGAGCCGACCGGCGCCTACGGTTGGCTCGTCATCAACTCGCTGCGCGGGGGAGCCGCGGGCGGGGGTACCCGGATGCGGGTCGGCGTGACCCTCGAAGAGGTCACGTACCTGGCGAAGACGATGGAGCTCAAGTTCGCCTACTCCGGGCCGCCCGTCGGGGGAGCCAAGTCGGGAATCGCGTTCGACCATCGGGATCCGCGAAAGCGGGAAGTTCTCGAGCGTTGGTTCTCCGCCATGCACCCGCACCTCTCGACCTGCTACGGCACCGCCGGCGACGTCGGAGTCGACGAGCAGCGGGACATCGTGCCGATCTGCAGGACCCTGGGGCTGAAGCATCACCAGCACGGCATCGTCACCGGGCACTTCAAAGCCGAGGGGGCGGAGCTCGACGCGGTGATCGCATCGATCGACCGTGGACTCACGACACCCGTACCGGACATGCCGCCGGGGCCGATGGGCTCCGAGCTGATGGTTTCCGACGTCGTTACGGGATACGGCGTGGCCGCCGCCGCCGCATCCGTCGCCGACGCCCGGGGTCGTGCTCTGGAGGACCAGCGGGTGATCCTGGAGGGCTTCGGAAACGTAGGAGGGTCGGCCGCGCTCTATTTCACCCGTCGTGGCGCTCGCGTCGTCGCCATCACGGATGCGGGGAGCGCGGTCGTGAACGAAGCGGGGTTCTCCATGGCGGAGGTCGAGGACCTCTTCACGCGCCGGGACAACGGCCTCTTGCCCGAATCTCCATGGACGGTCACGGGCACAGCCCGCGCGGGCGCCTATCGCGTCCCCGCCGACGTCTTCGTCCCGGCTGCCATCTCGGGTTCCATCGACGCGCGACGACTCGACGACCTCGCCACGGCGGGCGTGCACACGATCGTGTGTGGCGCCAACCAGCCCGTGGCCGAGTCACGCCTCGGCGACACGACCAACCTCGAGACGGCCGACCAGCGGTTCGACATCGTCCCCGATGCCATCGCCAGCCAGGGTATGGCCAGAGCTTTCAACTTCTTCATGCGGCAGGCGCGTGAGCCTTCCTCCACCTCCGTCTCCGACAGGGTCGCCGAATCGATCGACGGCGCGGTCCGTGAGGCTGTCGCTCGGCGGGGTCCGCGGCCCGGTGGACTGGTGGAGGCCGCTCTCGGTGTCGCGCTGGAGCGCGTGAGCGCCGACGAGGGAACGGCCGTCGGAGCCTAGCTCTCTTCCCTGAGACGGCGGAGCGCCCGCCGGACGTGCACCGGCACCATCGCTCGCCGCCAATCCGGATCGACGATGATGTTCTCGAGCGGGTGGCATTGCCTGTGGGCCCGCTCGGCCAGCGCATCGATGACATCGTCGCTCAGTTCTTCTCCCACAGCGATGTCCGCCCAGCCCGCCAGCTCCCGAGGCCGGGCGCCGAGCGCCGTGACGACACCACGAATCTCCGACACCCGCCCCTTTTCCTCGAGCTGTGCGCTCACCGCGACGGTCAGGAGCGGAAAGTCGATCGACTGCCGCTGGCGGAGCTTGGCGTAGGCGCCCCGATGGCCCTTCTTCGGTAGCGGAATCCGGATCCGGACGACCAGCTCACCGGGTTCGCGCACCGTGTTCAGGATCCCGTCCGCGACGAAGAAGTCGCGCACGGGCACCGAGCGCTCTCCCGAGGGTCCATAGAGATCCGCCACGGCGTCGAGCGTCATCAGGACGGGCGGTGTGTCGGCCGAGTGCGCGGCCACACACTTCTTGCCGACCTTGGTCACGTGGCAGACGTCGCCGTCCTTCTTGAGGCAATAGCCGAGCGCCTGCCGCCAGAAGGCGGTCTGGTTGTAGTAGGTGCAGCGGGTGTCGAGGCAGAGGTTGCCGCCGATCGTGGCCGAGTTTCGCAGCTGCGGTCCCGCGACGTGACCGGCAGCCTCGGCCAACGCGCTAAAGTGCAGTCGGACTGTAGGATGCGTCGCCACAGCCGTGAGCGTTTCAGCGGCTCCGATCACCATTTCACTGCCGTTCGTCTCGATGCCTCGAAGCTCCTCCACACCCTTGAGCGCCACCAGGTGCGCAGGCGTGAAGAGACGGTGCTTCATGTTCGGAACCAGGTCCGTACCACCCGCGATCGGCATCGCCTCGGCGCCGCACTCGACCAGGATGTCGACCGCCTCGGCCACCGAGTCGGGCCGGTGATAACGGAAGGGTGGCAGCCGCAGCATCGTCAGCGTGCCTCGAGCGGTCGGGCCACCATGATGCCGTCCTGGCCGCGGATCTCTTGGATCCGCCGGGCCAGTGGACGCTCGCTCACCTCGACGTTGCCGCCCGCGAGGGGCGCGTGCATGAGGTGCAGCTCGCCGTCGACCCACAGGGCGATCCCGGTGTGGGCGACGTCCAACCCCTCGACCGTCGAGGTGGCGGCGATGATGTCGCCCGTCCGAATCCCGTCCGCGACATCCGCAATCCTGTCCTGCGGAATGAAGACTCTTGGACCTTCGCTGATCCGCGCTTCGATGACCCGCATCTCCTCGACCAGCGTGGGGTCCGCCGCGAGCTGCCGGTAGGCTTCGGGATGGGTCGTCATGAAGTCGACCGGCTCGGGGTCGACGACGCCACCCAGATCCGACGAAACGTGGCTCACGATCCCCATCGCGTCCTTGTCGGAGATCCACTCGCTGAAGTAGTGGAGGCGGCTCGGGTACCGATCGATCTCGCCGGAACGGTAGCGGATCCCGGAGAGAATGCCGGCATACGCCGCCCGGTAGGCCTCCTTTGGATCGTCCAGCACCGTCTCGGGGACGGATTGAACGAGGCGGGCCAGCGAGAGCACGTTCTCGACGTACGTGACGCAGTCGAGCCCGTCGAGAACGATGACGAGCCGTTCTTCACCCGGTACCTCCAGTGTGTGCGCACGGTACTCCGTGCCGACGAAGCTCTCGCCGATCCGCGCGATCGCTTCGCCGATCGGCAGCGTATCCAGGCCCTGCTCGAATGCCCAGCGCGCCTTCTCCAGGACGATCCCCCAGTCCTGCTCGTCGTTCGACGAAGACACCGGGGCGTCGTCGGACGCGTTGCTCGTCTGCTCGGGCGCCGGCTCGTCCACCGGTGCACAGGCCACGGCCAGCAGGAGAAACGCAGCCAGATGCAGGTGCAGACGGGCCACCGTCAGTCTCCCGGCACCGGGGTGCGAGAGGCCTCGGCCGGCTCGGCCGCAGCGACCTCCCCGACCCCGCCGCGGCGGGACCGCTCCAGCGCACGCCAGACTCTCGGGGCGCTGAAAGGCAGCGCGTCCATGCGGACCCCCACGGCATCGTAGATCGCGTTCGCGATCGCGGGGATGGACGGGTGTAGTGGGCCCTCGCCCGCCTCCTTCGCACCGTACGGTCCCTCGGGATCGATCGACTCGACGATGAGCGCCTCGAGCTCGGGCGTGTCGACGCTCGTGGGGATCTTGTAGTCGAGGAGGGAAGGCGCGTTGTGGAGCCCCGCACGGCCGTGCTCGGCGTCCTTGAAGATGTGCTCCTCCATCAGAGCCTCCGCGAAGCCCATGTACGCGGAAGCCCATGTACGCGGAGCCCTCCATCTGCCCCTCCACGAGCACCGGATTCAGGGCCCGACCACAATCGTGGGCCACCCAGATCTTGTCGACCGTGACGACTCCCGTCTCGACGTCGACCTCCACCTCGGCGACGTGCGCCGTGAAGGAGTAGGCGGGAGAGGCGCCGATCGTACCACCCCGGTATTCCCCGTGGACGTCCTTGGGCGTGTTGTACCATCCCGTCGCACCCAACGTCCCGAACTTGGCCTCCCCGAGGTTGAACGCCTCGGCGATCGGCATGCTTCGCCCCGTATCCGGTGCGAAGAGGGCCTGGCCGCCGGCCAGAAGGACTTGGTTCGCCTTGCACTCCCACGACTCGGCCACGGCCTCCTGAACCAGCTTTCGGAGCTTGGTGGCCGCATCGATCGCGGCGTTGCCGAGCATGAAG
>JBDHII010000064.1:0-13448 GCA_039587515.1 Gemmatimonadota bacterium | reverse complement strand
GGTGGCCGTCACCGGGGCCGACTCGGAGCTCTTCCTCGTCATTGCGTCGGTCCCCGAGCACTTCGGCGGCAATCAGACCTACGGCTACTCGGTGCGGGTGGATCGGCGGTAGGGACGGCAGGCCGAACGGCGCATCAGAGGGGCTGCAGCACAGGCTTGTTGGGGGTCTACCCGCTGGTGGAACGCCCTAGTTTCCGTGGTGCGCCGCGATCTGCTCTTGAGTGAGTCCGAGGAACCGCGCCGCGTTGTTATAGAGGATGTCGCGTTTTTGCTCCGCGGTGAGGTAGTCCGCCGTCTCGATGGCTTCGATGGCGAGTGGGATCGTCTCCGGCCACTGCATCTGGTCCGACCCGAACATGATTCGCTTCGATAGACCTGCCTCGACGAGCGTGCGGAGATGTTGATCGAAGGCGTGTCGATTGACGATCCAGGTGGCCGTCGAAACCTCCCCGTAGAGTTGTGGATACTGGTACGACAAAGCGATCCACTCCTGCGTGAACGGGAAGCCGGAGTTCTCGACGAAGAGCCTCAGGTCGGGATGGCGTGCAAGTACCTCTTCGAGTAACAGCGGGTTGCCCGCGGAAGTCCGAAACATGGGGAGCTGCGCTCCGATGCCGGCTGTGTGGATGTGCGTCGGGAGATCGAGCTCGGCGGCCAGCGCGAAGTAGGGTTCAAGGGCCGGGTCGTCCGGACGATATCCGTGGTACTGGGTGGTGATCTCCCCAAGCCCCTCAATGCGCCCTGCATCGAATTCGCTTCGAAGGAATTCGAGGGTTGGCGTGCCCGGTCGAGGCAGAAAGGCAGCCGGGATGAACCGATCCGGAGCTGCATCCATCCAAGTTTGGAGTCGCTCGAAATTGGGTTCGAGTGATGTAGAGCCGCCGTCGTAACCGCTCAGGAAACCGAGTACGATGTTGTGCCGGTCCATCGCCGCGAGCGTCATCCGAAGAACTTCTTCTTCCGTCGTAGCCGCAGCGGGTCCACCTTCGCAGGGGCCCGGATAGCAGCGCAAAGGAAGGGGAACCGGATTCCCATCGGGCCCAACCTCAACGTTGGCCGCATGCATGTGCATGTCGATGATCGGTGCCCCGTCCTGCGCCGCCAATTCCCCGGGCATTGCGACCGCGACCACCAGCAAGAGGAAGTAGTTGCTCGGCTTCATGGGCCTACCCTCGCATTTCGGAGCCGCCTGACGGATCACTCCAGTGCGTGACCGCCTTGCGCGGGCGTGTGAAGTCCCTTCGCAGCGAACGAGCTGCCACGGGAGCAGAATTTCCTGACGTTGGCTACCTCACGCGAGCCCAATGCAGGCGCACTGCCCGCTCCGGTGCGACGGTCAGCGTGAGACGGTCCCCGTTGAACTCGAAGTAGCGGACGACACTGAGGTCACCGATGTCCGGGTTGACGTGGTTCCGTCGGTGGTGCGTGACTGTCCCTGCGGTGGCATCCACTTCATAGGTGGCGTAATAGGCTACGTAGCCATTCACCCACTCGTCCCCGGAGATGACGGTGTTCCGAGGGACAGTCGAGATCTGGACCGACATGTTCCCGCGAGTGTCGTACATGAGTAGCCCAACGGGTTCCGCCCCCGAATAAGTCGCACGGGTCCACTCGCCGGATTCCGAAGCTCTCTCGATCGAGACCAGCTCCCACGTTCCGGCGAAGTCGGCTACTTCCTGTGCTGAGGTTGGATGGACCGCCAGCAGGGTGAGCGCGCAGAGCGCCGTTGTGTGCCTCATCGGAACCTCTCCTTATGGTGATCCGCTCTCTGACCATCGATCCTTCTGCGAATCTTTGGCCGGCTCAGAGGCCTCGATCGCCCATCCGATCACGACGGATCTCGTGCCAGGCGGGCGAGGAGCGACTTCACCCGCAACGCCATCAATACCATGGCGGAAAGGGACAGGAGGTGGAAGGGAACGAACCACCGGGACGGAAGGACCGGCTTTCGAGTCCTGGACGACGAGTACGTCATCTACACTTCGATGGCCGGCGAAATACGGGGAGCGCGTCTTGATCCAGAGACTATGGAGGTCGGTCGTAGCGTAGCGCTTGTGACCGGTGTGCGCCGTGAGCCGTACATGGGTGTCGGCCAGTTCGACGCGAGCGACGCCGGCACCCTGGTCTATGTCCCTGGTGTCAATGCGGGTGTCGGCCAACTCGTCGAGAAACAGGTGAGTCAAGAGCCCAGCCCTCTTTCGGTGGATCCGGCAGAATTCCTGCGCTTCGACATCTCTCCCGGCGGAGATTACCTGGCCGTTGTATTGGAGGGTGTGGTCCAAGAGGAGCTGCACGTTTTCGATCTGGCGGGCGGTCCGGGGCAGCTGATGCTCGAGGCCTTCTCGATCAGTGAACCCTTGTGGACGCCGGACGGTGACAGCGTGGTGGTCTCGGTTGAAGATGCCGGTCGTCGTGTCGCGATCGTTGCCGGATCTCGTACGGGAGGAGGCGCCCTCGACACGATCGTTACCGATGTTCAGGTGGGGCCGCTGTCGTACCATCCATCCAGCCTCGTGGTCGGGCATGATCCTCCGAGGGTCATCTCCATCGATCGATCGGTGGATCCGGTCCGGGTCGACACCCTCATGACGGATGCGTACTTCCCGGTCCTCGCCGACGATGGCCGATGGCTGGCGTATCAGCCCGACGGTGAGGGGTCGATCATGTTGACGCGTTTGCCCGAGCTGGACCTGCGGATCCCGGTGGCCGACGGCTTCGAGCCTCAATGGACCTCGTCCGAGGAACTCTTGTTTTGGACCTTCGAGGAAGGGTTCTTCCGGGTATCTGTCGATACGGAAGGCGAAGTTCGAGTGGGTCGGCCTCGGCCCTGGTTCGTGGATCGCCAGTTCCTGGACACTCCGGGACAGTCCTACACGCTCTCGGGGGACGGGACCGCCGTGTACGTGAGGGGACTGCACCCGCGGGAGGGGAGCTATCTCAGGGTGATCCCGAACTGGGTGGAACAGATGAAACGTGAGGTGGACGCGGCCAGCAGATGAATCCCGACATCACCGGCCGATGAGCGTGAGGACGGTAGTTGACCTGCGGCGGCTTCGCCGTCCTCGGTCGTCTTCGTCTCGAGTCTGCCCGGGCCCAATCCCGCGACGCGATGCCCCATCTGGTCTCCCACAGGCTTCAACGGGCAGCGGGGCAGCCCCGAGCTGCTCTCCTCCGCATCAGGCATTTCCCCATAGCACATCTTTGGCGCGGCCCGTAACCTGGAGGACGCTTCCCTCCAGCGCGTTCTTGACGCCTTCTCGGGGCCCCCCGATGTCGGTGTCACGGGGCCGCGCTAGACTTCAGGCATGGTTCGCCAATCTGAGACTCTCGGCTGGGTGAGCATCGTGATTCGACTCTTACACATCGCAGACGTTCATATCGGCGCCAGCCTCTCTGGCTTCGGGAGCGTCCAGGGGGATCGCCAGAAGCAGATTCGCGAGGCGTTCCGCGGACTCCCGCAGATCGCGGAGGAGCATGGCGCCGTGGCGCTCCTGGTGGCCGGGGATCTCTTCGATTCGCCGACGCCCTCCAGGGAGGACCGGGCGATGGTCGCCGAGGTGTTTCGGCAGCTCCACGACGGGGGATGCCGGGTCTTCGTGGTCCCCGGCAATCACGACCCGGTCACGGTGAAGCAGCACCCCTACCAGGAGCCGCCGGGGCCGGCCCGCGTATTCGTGAAGGCGGAGTTCGAGACGGAGTATGTGGAGACCGAAGACGGGACGCTGCGCATCCACGGCTTCGCCTTCGACCCGGCCGGGTGTGCCACACCGCTCGAGACCTTCGACAGCGTCGCTGAGCCGGGCATCGACGTGGCGCTGTTGCACGCCTCGCTTCGGATGACGGACCACTGGCAGGAAGGCGCGAACACGCTTTCGCCCACGGAGGAGGAGCTGAAGGCGCTGGGCGTCGACTACGTGGCGCTCGGAGACTACCACCGGCCGCGGATGCCGGAGGAGTTCCAGGCGGGACTCACCGCCTGCTATCCCGGGTCGTTCGCCGCGGTGAAGCGCTCCGAGACGGGCCTCCGAGGCGTGGTCCTGGTGGAGTTCGAGGGGGGACGGGTCGGTGCAAGGCTTCTTCCGATGAGCGTCCCCTTCGTGGTCGAGCCGGACGCCATCGACGTCGCCGGCCTCGAGAACCAGGCTGCCGTCGTCCAGGCGATCGCGTCGCAGGTGCCCGACGGCGCGCTTCCCCGCGTGACGCTGACCGGGGCCGCGGAGTTCGCGCTCGATCCCGAGGCGCTGGGGATCGCGCTCGAAGAACGCTACGGCTTCGCCGTGGTGAAGGACGAGAGCCGCTACATCGATTCGGCCCGGCTCGCGGAGCTGGAGGAGGCCGACACGGTGAGTGGGCATCTGGTGCGGGTGGCCCGGCGACGGATCGGGTCCGCGACGGACGACAACGAGAAGCGGGCGCTCGAGGACGCTCTCCGGCAGGCGCTGTCCGCGCTGGAGGTGGTGTGATGGACGGCGCGCGCGTCACCGGGATCCGGCTCAACTATGGCAATCTGCGAGATGCCACGCACGAGATTCCGCAGGAGGACCGCCCGGTCGTCATCTCCGGGCCCAACGGCTCGGGGAAGACCACCCTCCTGGAGGCGATCGTGCGGACGCTCTTCGGCTTCAATCGCCGGAGTGAGGCCGGGCTGCTGGAGGCTCGCCTGGAGACGCTGGAGTCCGGATGGTGCGAGCTCCGGGTCCGGACGCCCGAGGGCGCGCACTTGGACATCCGCCGCGACTTCCACGACGCTCGCGCCGTCATCACCACGGTGGAGACGCAGGAGGAGCGCTTCAAGGGCGACGCGAACCCGGCGGGCACGAACGAGCAGAGCCGCGCCTTCCGCGAGGAGGTCCGGGCGCTGATGGGGCTCGCCGACTACGAGGATTTCAGCAAGACGACCTTCGTCGAGCAGGGGGTGCTGATCAACGGAGCGTTGAGCGAGGAGCTGCTGCGGGTCGCCTCCGGCGGCTCCGGCGGCGTCGAGGAGGCGCAGAAAACGCTCGAGACGCGCTACTTCGAGCTCACGAAGGAGGCGCTCCCCGGACAGTCGCGCGGGAAGAACAAGAACCGCCGGCTCGAAGAACTGCGGCACCGTCGGCACGAGCTGGACGAGGCCCTGCAGGAGACCGCGGCCCAGGAGCGCCAGCGCACGCCGCTCGCCACACGGATCGGCGAGTTGGAAACCGAGATCGCCGGACTCGACGAGCGCATCGGCGCACTGGAGACCGCGCAGGGCGGCGTACAGTCCCAACGGGCCCGGGCGGCCGAGGAGAAGATCGCCAAGGACTCGACCGAGGACGCCAAGCGGGCCCGGGACCGGATCTCGGAGGCACGCACCGCGGAGGAGTCGGCCCGCGCGGACTTCGGGGCGCGAGGCGTGGGGTGCGGACCCGAGCAGGTCGAGGCGGAGGCGACGGCGCTCCGCCAGGTGCTCGAGAGTCTCCGGGAGGCCCACCGGCAGCAGCAGGCGGCGGAGACTGCCGCGGAGGCGGCGACGCCGGCCCTGCCTGCGGGGAGCGCAGGAGTGCCCGCCGGTGTGTGGGTGGCGGGGGCCGTCGGCGCGATCACGGCGGTTCTGGCGGTAGTCCTGGGTCGACCGGTGCTGTGGGCGGTGGCTGCGGGAGCCCTCGCGGTGGCCGGGGGGCAGTACGTCGCCCACCGCTCTCGGGTTGCGGCTGCGGTGAGGGCCGCCCAGGAGGTGGCGGCGAAGGCGGAGGCCGCGCGGGCCGACGAGCGCAAGAAGCGTGAGGCCGAGGTCACAAGCGCCCGGGAGGCCGTGACCGAGCGCGCCCGGGTTTTGGGGCTGGCGGAGTCGGAGCCCGATCAGATGCAGCCGGCGCTGGAGGCGATCGAGAAGGACGCCCGCGCGCTCCTCGAGGCTCAGCGAAGGCTGGAGGAGCGAACGCAGGAGGCTGCGGACCTGCTCGTGAAGCTTCGGGACGCCATGAAGGATGCCGCGCCGAGCGCGTCTGGGGACGTCATCGAGGCGCTCCGCGTGTGCGAGGAGCACTTCCGCAAGGAGCAGGTTCGCCTGGAGATGGAAGGGGAGGGTGCGGCGGTGGAGCTACCGGCTGGTGTGGAGGCCACGACCGAGTCGGTGAAGTCCGAACTGGAGGAGGCTCGCTGGCAGCGGGGCGCGAAGGAGCAAGAACGCCGTCAGCAGCAGGAAGCGCTCCTCACGCGCGCGACCCCCGACGCGAGCTCCGTGGCGCTGAGGGACGAGCTCGAGCAAGTCTCGGAGGAGATCTCGCGGGTGGAGGCCCGGGTCCGGTCGCTCGGCTTCGCCCTGGAGCTCCTGGGGGAGGCGTACGACGAGTTTCGGGACGGCGACGAGGGGCGGCTTTTGGAGCGGGTCTCGGAGCGGGCTACCGGACTGAGCGACGGCCAGATCGGCCCGGTCGAGCCGGGTGAGACGCTCGACGCTGCCCGGATCACCGTTCTCGGCCGACGGGTGGCCTTCGACTCCCCGGGCCTCAGTTACGGGGAGCGCGTGGCCATCGGCCTCGCGCTGCGCCTGGGCGCCACCGACTTCCTGGCGCGCAACGGCATCCGCCCGCCGCTTCTGATCGACGAGCCATTCGACGACCTCGATCCGGAGCGCGCCGCGGGCGTTTGGAAGCTCCTGACGGACATCGCGCGGGAGCGGCAGGTCATCGTGACCTCCCAGAACCCGCTCACGTTGGAGCACCTGGGTATCGAGCCGGACATTCGCCTGACCGGCCGGGGGCTGAACGGCTGAGATGACCGAAGCCGACCGCATCCGCCTTCTCCGCTGGACCGAGCCCGCGCTCCCGCAGGCCGCGCGGTTGCTGGTCCGCGAATACACGGCGGACGGGGTCGCGGACCTGACGAACGTCCACGTCGTCCTCCCCGGCGCGGGCGCCGGGCGGCGACTGAAAGAGCTTCTGGTCGAAGCGTCCGCGGAGGCCGGCGTGCGACTCGTCCCGCCGCGCGTCGTCACGCTCGGTCAGGTCCCGGAGCTCCTCTACACCGTGCCGCGCCCGATCGCCTCCGAGGCCGTCTCGCGTCTGGCGTGGGCTGCGGTGCTGCGCCGGGCGCCCGGTCACCGGCTGGACCTGGTCTTCCGCCGTCGGCCCGACAGTCTGGCCGTTCACGAGTGGGCGCTTCTGGCCCGGGAGCTCCGGCGTCTGCACCGGGAGGTCGCGAGTGCGGGTCATCGCTTCAACGACGTGGTCGAGATCTGCCGGGCCGCGGCTGCCGCGAAGCGCCTGAGCTGGAACGACGCGGACCGCTGGGGCGTCCTCTCCGAGATCCAGCACGAGTACGCCGCCGAGCTCGACCGGGCCGGGTTCGCCGACCGAGACCTCGCACGGCTGGAGGCCATCGGGGAGGGCCGGCTGGAGTCGCCGGGGCCGATCTGGCTCATCGGCGTGTCCGAGATGCCGGGCGTCACGCGGCGGGCGTTGGAGGGGGTGGGCGGAGCCGTTCGCGCGCTCGTGCACGCCACGGAGGATGTGGCCGACCGCTTCGACGCCCTCGGCTGCGTGATTCCCGAGCGCTGGCACGGGGTCCGGCTGCCGCTCGACGAGGCGCAGATCGAGGTCGTGGAGGAGCCCGGGGATCAGGCCGACGCCGTTGCGCGGCTCCTGGCCGGATTGGACGGCACTCGCGCGGCCGACGAGATCGTCGTGGGCGTGCCCGACGCCGAGGTGGTCCCATGGATCGCGGAGCGGCTGACCGACGCGGGGGTGCCGGTCAGGGACGCGGCGGGGATCTCGGTACAGAAGACCGCCCCGTACCGCCTGCTCTCCGCCGTGGCCGACTTCCTGGAGGGTCGACGGTTCGAGGCCTTCGCAGCGCTGGTGCGGCATCCGGACGTGGCGCAGCGGGTCGCCGGCCGCACCGGAGGCGAGGGTGAGCTGTCGCGCCCGGGAGGATGGCTGACGGCGCTCGACGAGTGGTACGGCGACCATCTGCCGGCCCGATTGCCTCCCGCGGAGCAGTCCATTCCCGGAGAGGGGGAGAGGCGGGGCCCGGTGGTCGCTGCGCTGCTGGCCGCCGTCGACGACGAGCTGCTCCTGCCCCTGTGGGACGAGCCCGCCGAGCGCCTGCTGAGCGAGTGGACGCTCCCCGTGCTCGAGCTGCTGGAAACCGTCTACGGCGCCCGCGAGCTCCAGCAGAACCGGCTGCGCGACCGGCGCCTGCTCCGCGCGCTCGAGATCCTGGCCGGGGCCGTGCACGCCCTGGACGATCTCCCCGACGGACTCGACACCCGCTGCACCGCCACCCAGGCGCTCCGGCTGATCCTCGAGGAGGCCCGGGGCCGCGCCATACCGGCCGACCCGGTCCATGCCGCTGTCGAGCTCCTGGGGTGGCTGGAGCTGCACCTGGACGACGCCCCCGTCACCGTCCTGACCGGGGTGAACGAGCCCCGGCTCCCCGAGTCGGTGAGCGCGGATGCCTTCCTGCCCGACACCCTCCGCAGCGAGCTGGGGCTGGTGGACAACCGCGCCCGGTACGCTCGCGACCTCTACCGTCTCACCGCCCTGTTCCACTCGACCGAGACGCTCCACCTGATCGCGGGGCGGCGCTCGGCGGGCGGGGATCCGCTGCGGCCCTCGCGGCTCCTCTTCGCCACGGATCCCGAGACGGTGGCCCGGCGCGTGGTGCGCTTCTACGGGGAAGAGGAGGGGACGGGCGATCCCGGGGCCGCCCCCGGGCCCGAGGAGGCTTCGACCTCCGACTTCCGCCTTCCGCCCGAGCCCGAGATCCGGCTGACCGAGCCCATCGAGAGCCTACGGGTCACCGATTTCTCGGCCATCCTGGCCGATCCGTACCGCTGGGCGTTGGAGCGGGTGCGAGGCTGCTCCACGCTGGCCGACGACGCCCGCGAGATGGACGGGCTGCTCTTCGGATCGCTCGCCCACAACGTTCTGCAGGACTTCGGAAGTGATCCCGAGCTGATCGCCGGGACCGACCCCGCACGGCTGCGTGGCGCCTTGGACAAGCTCCTGGACGCCCGGGTCGTGCGCCGCTTCGGTCGAGAAATGGCGCACACGTACCCCGCGGTGCGGCTCCAGGTCGAGCAGCTTCGCGCACGGCTGCATCGCTTCGCCGACTGGCACGCCGACTGGATCGCGTCGGGCTGGGAGGTGAAGGGTGTGGAGGTCGGTACGCCCAAGGGCGGGGTCGGCTTCGAAGTCGATGGCCGCCCGCTGGGGCTCAGGGCGCGGCTCGACCGGGTGGATCACCACCCCGAGACCGGCCGCTGGGCCGTCCTCGACTACAAGACGAGCGATCGGGGCGAGACTCCGGAGAGGACCCACCGGAAGGGGCGGGGCGACGACAAGGAGTGGGTCGACCTTCAGCTTCCGCTCTATCGCTGGCTCCTGCCGCGGGTGACGGACGACGACGGCCGGCCACGCTACCCACAGGCCGCCGGCGCCGAAGTCGATGTGGGCTACGTCCTTCTGCCACGCTCGTTGGACGACGTGGGGGAGAGCCTGGCCGAGTGGGACGCCGCCGCGATGGAGGATGCGCTCGAGACCGCCCGCGACGTCGTGCGGGTGGTGCGCGAGGGCGTCTTCACCTTCGCCGCCGACCGGAAGCCCCGCTGGCCCGACGAAGAGATGGAGTCCCTCCTGGGGCTGGGCCAGCTCTTGGCGGCCGGGACCGAAGGGGACGACGAATGAGCGTCCGCGAGATGATCCTGGCCTCGGCCGGGTCCGGGAAAACCTTCCGGATCTCGTCGCGCATCATCGGACTCCTGGCCGCCGGCGAGGAGCCCGGGAGCGTGTTCGCGTCCACCTTCACGCGGAAGGCGGCCGGGGAAATCCTGGACCGGGTGCTGATCCGGATGGCGAAGGCCGCGCTCAGCGACGACGAGGCCCGCGAGCTGTCCCAACACGCCGCGCTCGGTCCCGATCCGCCGCTGCCGCCCGACCCCGTCTTCTGGCGGGGCGTGCTTCACGATACCGTGCGCGAGCTGCACCGGTTGGACATCGCCACACTGGACGCCTTCTTCGTCCGGGCCGTGAACAGCTTCGCCTTCGACCTGGGTCTGCCGCCCGGGTGGGGGATCGCCGACGAGCCCACCGCCGATCGTCTGCGTTCCGAGGCGCTCGACGAGGTGCTCGACCACGAGGACCGGGGCGCGATCCTGGAGCTCCTGAGGGGGTTGCACGCCGGTGACGCGCGCCGGGCGGTGCACCGGCTGGTGGCCCGAGAGGTGGACGGCATCCTGGACGTCCACCGGGCGCTGGATCCCGATGGGCCGGGATGGGGGGCGCTGAGGGAGGCCGTCGGCGATGGGCCAAAGGATGTGGAGGACCGGTGCCGCGTGCTCGCCGAGAGGATCGAGGCCGCGCCGATTCCGCTCACCAAGACCGGGCAGCCGGACAGCCGTTGGGCGAAGGCCCGGACCGGGGCTGCCGAGCGGGTCCGGTCCGGTGACTGGCACAGCTACGTGAAGGGCGGGCTCTATGGGAAGCTCCTCGCCGAGACCGCGGATCAGCCGGCCGAGTACTACAACCGCCCCGTCGACGGGGAGCTGCGTGAGCTGCTTGAAGAGGCCGGTACCCTCGCCCGTGCGGAGGTGGCCCGGCAGCTGGCCGTGCGCGCGGAGGCCATGGGCCGTCTTGCCGAGCAGTACGAGGCGTCCTTCGGCCGGCGCCTCGTCGAGACCGGACAACTGGCCTTCGACGATGTCACCCGCTTCCTCACCGACCGCACGCCGCTCGGGGAGCGCGCCGATCTCTTCTACCGGCTGGACGGGGCCACCCGCCACATCCTCCTGGACGAGTTCCAGGACACTTCGCTCCTGCAGTGGCGAGCGCTCGTGCCGCTGACGGACCGGCTGATCGGAGACGCGGCCGAGGGAGCCGCGGTCGTGGTGGCCGACCCGAAGCAGTCCATCTACGGCTGGCGGGGCGCCGCACCGGTCGTCGTAGAGGCCGTCAGCGAACGGTACCCGCTCGGAGAAGACCGAATGACGCGAAGCTGGCGCTCGAGTCCGGTGGTGCTCGAGGCCGTGAACAAGGTCTTCGCTGACATCCACCGGGTTGCCGCCGTCGTCGACAAAGGCGACGGGGTGGACGAGGTGACCGCCCAATGGCTCGAGTCCTTCGACGAGCACGAGGCCGTTTACCACGATCGGCCCGGCTACGCGCTCCTTCAGGCCGGGCCGGCCGCGGAGGGGGGAAGAGCGCTCCAGCCCGGGCTGTGCCGATTCGCGGCCGCACGGATCGCGGAGCTCGTGGAGCGGCATCCGGGCCACAGCATCGGGGTGCTGACCCGCAAGAACGAGACGGTGGCCCGCATGATCTTCGAGCTGGGCCGGCTGGGGGTGGCCGCCAGCGAGGAGGGCGGGACCCGCCTGACCGACTCCGCCGCCGTCGTGGGCGTCCTCGCGCTCCTGCGCCTGGTGGACCATCCCGGCAACGGCCTCGCGCGGTATCACGTGGCGCGGACCCCTGTCGGGGCGGCCGTCGGCTACACCGATCCGGCCCACCTCGAGGGCGCCGGGCGACTGGGCCGGCGCGTGTGCCGTGACCTCCTGGAGGACGGCTATGGTTCCACGCTCGCCGCGCTGGCCACCGAGCTCCGCGAAGCGTGCGACGTGCGCGAGCGCGCCCGGCTGCGTCAGCTCGTGGAGCTGGGCTATCGCTGGGACGCGGGGGCGGGGAGCGCCCGGGTCGACGACTTCGTGCGGCTGGCGCTGGCCACCCGCGCCGAGTCCCCGGGTGAGGAGCCCGTGCGGGTCATGACCGTGCACCGTTCCAAGGGCCTCGAGTTCGACATCGTCGTGCTCCCCGAGCTCCACCCCCCTCTCTTCAGCAGCTCGGGCCTCGATCAGCCGCCCCTCGCGTACCGCGCGCACCCCAACGCGCCCGTCACGCACGCCTATCCGCCCATCAACAAAGACCTTCTCCCACTCTTCCACGATGTGCCGGAGCTGCAGGAGGCCCGGCGCCAGTTGCAGGCGGGACGGGTACGGGACGATCTGGGCCAGCTCTACGTGGCCATGACACGGGCCCGGCACGCGCTGCACATGTACGTGCCCGCGGACCGGGACGGGAAGCCCAGCGAGTCACGGAGCGCTGCGCGAATCCTGCGCGAGACGCTTTCGCCGGGGGCCGAGGAGCGCGGGATCGTGGAAGGCACCGTGCTCTATGAGGGCGGGGACCCCGATTGGAGCCGGAGGGTCGAGGCTCCCCGAAGGCGGCAGGGGCGGACGCCGAAGGGGGACCATGACTCCATCACGCTGGCCGGCGGGCCACGCTCACGGGTGCTGCGACGTCGCAGCCCGTCGTCGGAAGAGGGATCGGACGCGGCCGTGGATCTGTCCCTGGTGCTTGGTTTGCGCGGCGGTAGAGGGTTGACGCGGGGCACCGTGGTGCACGCCTGGTTGGAGCAGGTGGAGTGGATCGAGGACGGTCTGCCCGAGGAGGAGTCGCTGCTCGGGATCGCGGCGGCACACGCGCCGGAGATGTCCCGGGACGAGGTCCGCCTCGCCCTCGACTGGCTGCGAGACCGGCTCGAGGTCCCTGAGATTCGAGATACCCTCTCCCGGGCGCACTGGCCCGAGGGCGCCAGCATCGAGAACGAGCTGGCCTTCCTGGTGCGCGACGGTGAGGTGCTGGTCGAAGGCTTCGTGGACCGGCTGGTGCTTCTGCACGATGCCGAGGGTCGGGTAACGGGCGCGGAGGTGCTGGACTACAAGACCGACGCGATCGACGCGGAGGACAGCGAAGCTCTGGCAGCGCGTGTGGCCTTCTACGCGCCGCAGATCGAGGCGTACCGCAGAGCGGTGGCCGGGCTGTTCGGGCTCGAGATGGATGCCGTGAGCGGGCGGCTTCTCATGCTGGGACCGGGGGTCGTGCGGCGCGTGTGACGGGGGTGGTGGGGGCGGGGCACGAGCGCTGGCAGACAGACTCCGGTCCGATTTCCTCTGAGGATCGACGGTCGCGGCCGATACGCCCCCCCCTACTCCCGCCCCTCCAGCTTCTCGTCCAGGTGCTCCGCCAGCTCGCCCATGGCCCGCCAGCTGTCGATGACGGCCCAGGCCATGACGAGCACGAAGAAGACGGCGAGTCCGATCAGGATCATGAGACCTCCGAGGTGACGACCCGAACCAACTGTACCCCGAGGCCCGGCCAGGCTTCCCCACCCCCCCCCAACCACCCCCCGATCCCGCTATATTTACAGTGTGCCTGAGGAGGCACCCCAGCGAGTTGTGACGATTGCAGCTGGGTGATCAACCTGCTAAACCGTCCGGAGGCCCCGAACGGTAGCATCGTCCGGGGCCTCACGCTTTTTGAGACATTTTGAAAGCCCGGTCCGGGCCTCTGTGGGCCCGGGCGGAGCGCGCGCTTTGATGACGACAGCTTGGCGGGCGCGCTCCCATCTGCGGCGATCCGCCTAAAGCGTCGGAAGGCCCCAGCGTCTTTTCACGGCGCGGGGCCTTTCGGCTTCCTCACACCCTTGTA